>CAVPEB010000058.1:0-23494 GCA_963702765.1 uncultured Chloroflexia bacterium | reverse complement strand
ACGCTGTTGCCGGAAGCGATTGAGCGCGGGTCAAGCGCGAACTAGCATAACGCTCTACCAGAAATTACAATCTTTCCGCTCCTCCACAATCAAATATGTGCTCAAACATAAAGCCTGTATGCTGAATAATCAAAGATTTGCAATATTACCTGATACAATTGATACAAGTGATGCAACTGTTACAAATACAAATGGCGAATCCCTTTTAGACAGATCCAGAACCATCATTCTGAGTGTAAGGGTACCATCCAGAGTAAAGAGGTGTCATTCTGAGCGCAGAAGTGCCATTCCGTGTGTACGAGTGTCATTCTGAGCGCCAGCGCGTGAGATTCTTCGCTGGCGCTCAGAATGACACTTATTGAGATTAGAATGACACCGCGTGACAGTTTAACACACAAGAACTTTTCTCTAGAATTGAACCTTGCCTGATCCACATAATCAGTTCCTACGCTCTCTGATATCCACTCTTACATCAGAAGTGCTAAAAGAAGCAGGATTGCGAAGGGCGTCAGCCCTTCACCTGCGGTTTGGGGCTGCGCCCCAACTTCTTCCTCTAAAAGCAGGCCGCAGGCCTGCAAGAAAATTCATGAGTGAATCTCATTCATACACGCTTGACGTATCTAATTTCCATCTATACAATACACTCATACTTACCTGAACAATCGATCAACTTTCACTTCATTCATTGCCTCATATTGGACGTCAGGAGGCCGAGGGTGGCAGACCGACTTGGACAGCAATTTGGCAATTACCGATTGGTCAGCCTGTTAGGACAGGGTGGCTATGCTGAAGTCTACCTCGGGCAGCATGTACGGCTAGATCTGCAAGCAGCCATTAAGGTGCTGCATACCCACCTGACAGATAGCGAGGCCGAGCATTTCCAGCAAGAAGCCCAGACCATTGCCAGATTGTCTCACCCCTCGATAATACGAGTGTTCGATTTTGACGTGCAGGATGGCACGCCTTTTTTAGTCATGGATTATGCCCCCAATGGCTCCTTACGACAGCGTTATCCTAAGGGTAGCCTGGTGCCCATTCCTCAGATCGTTTCCTTTGTGAAACAGATGTCGGCAGCTTTGCAGTATGCACATGACAAGAAGTTTATCCATCGCGATGTCAAACCAGAGAATATGCTAATTGGACAACACCAGGAGGTGCTGCTCTCTGATTTTGGCATTGCTACCATCGCTCATAGCACCTCCTCGCTCAATGTTGGTGCCGAGGGCACGTCCGGCACCCTGGCCTACATGGCTCCGGAGCAAATCGAGGGACACCCACGCCCGGCGAGCGATCAGTATGCGCTGGGGGTAGTGGTCTACGAATGGCTGTGTGGCGAGCGCCCGTTTGAAGGATCGGCGAGCGAAGTGATGGCTCAACACCTGAGCATGTCTCCCCCATCACTGCGCGAGCGTATGCCGGAAATCCCACCCGAGGTCGAGCAAGTTGTGTTTCAAGCATTAGCTAAAGACCCTAAAGCGCGCTTTGCCTCGGTGGCAGCTTTTAGTGCAGCGTTGGAGCAGGCCAGCCAACGAGCACTCTCCCCTACTGCGCAGATTGCCAGCGAACAACCTGCTGCAGTGTCGGCTGCCGCAACTAGTTATGAGATGGTGGTTGTTGCGCCGGATCAGCATAAACCACAAGCAGAATTTACTCCACCTGCTGACCTTCCCTTGGGAGAGCTAGAGCCAACCATCTACCCAGAGGTCTCGACACCACATAGTGCCGATACGCCCCCTTCCGATAGGCCAAAGCCTGGTTCATTGCTTGCACCTCCTCTGGAGGCGACGATTCCGGTCACGAGTAAGGACAGGCGTCTATCAAGAAGGAGTGCTGCGCTGTTGATTGGATTGGTTGCTGTAATCATTGCAGGAGGCGTTTTAGGCAGTGTGAGCCTGCTCACTCATTTTGGGGCTCTAAGTGCGCATAGTGAGACCTCTACGCTCACTCCGGTTCGCGGAGGCACCTGGACGATAGGCTGCCTGTGTACAATTGACTCACTCATTCCCAATGGCTCGACATTAATACAAGCATCTGAGATCGACCAGGGGCTGTACTTGCCTCTCTTCTATGGAGATGCGCTAGGGGTAATTCACCCTGGAGCGGCCAGCGTGGTCCCAACGGTTCAGAACGGAGGTATTAACGCGGACGCCACTACCTGGACATTTCACCTACGACCTCACCTGCTTTGGTCGGACGGTCAACCTTATGATGCGCGCGACGTCGACTTCACCTGGAAGTTGTGGCTCAACCCCAAGTTTGGAGCCCAAATTGCTAATACTCCTACTGGTTTACAGATAATTAGCTCAGCAGTCGTCTCAAGCGACCATCTGACGATTACCTTTCACCTTAAGCAGCCCTATGTCCCGTTCCTTCAGTACTGGGAGGATGGGTTACAGGCCCCACTGCCTGCGCACCATTTCAGCACGATGGCACCTGAGCAGATTCTCAAATCTTCAGATAATCTGGACCCATTGGTCACTAGTGGGCCTTTCTTGATGGCTGAGAGTGCACCAGGGAACCACTTCACCCTGGTGCGAAACCCCAGGTACTATCTTGACAGCCAGGGATTGCCTTACCTGGACAAAGTGGTCTTCCTCGATCTCTCGCCAAGCACCGTCTTCGGGGAATTGCAAGCAAACGCCGTTGATTCTACAGATGAATCGTTACTGGATGTGACACACCTGCAGAACTACAAAAGCCTGCACGCTTATTCACTAGTCAATCCACCTACGAATGTCTACTTTGAGGCGTTGTTCTTCAACTTTCACAACCCAGTGCTGTCTAGCCATCCTGAAGTGCGCCAGGCGATTGCAAAAGCGATCAACTATCAGGCCCTGATTGACGCAATACCACTACAGGCGAACCAGCAATGTACCGATCATAGTTCGTTTTATCATCCCGGCTATGATCCCATTGCTCCTTGCCCAATCTATGACCCGGCGTCTGCAAATCAGTTGCTGGATGATAACGGTTGGGTAAAAGGCCCTGATGGCGTACGCTCAAAAGGAGGTCAGCGCCTGGAATTCGAGTACTCGTTGCCAATCGCACCTGTCGAACCGATTCGCTTCACTGTTGAGAAAATCATTCAGTTAGACTTGCAAGCGATCGGTATCAAGCTCGATATCCAGAACTATCCGGAGATTCAATACTTTAGCTGGATTGTTGGAGCAAAGCCATCGCCACTCACGGGAGCGCTAGCGGATAGGTACGATATCGCCGAGTTCGCTGTCAATTTTTTCTATGATCCAGATGACTCCGCATTGCTGGGGTGTGATCAGTCTTTATCTTATGGAGGAGACAATGCTGGCTCGTATTGTAATCCTGCACTGGATGCCCTCTACAAGCAGGAAGTGACGACACCGGATGCTGGTGTACGGCAGAAGATTTTCGAGCAAATCCACAACATCTACCTGACGGATTTCCCTATCGTTGTTCTCTTTGGCCAGAAGGATATATATTTGGTACATACGGGAATACACAACTTCCAGCCCGAACCTACTGGCGCTTTCGAGACCGACAACATCTGGGAATGGTGGTGCGATAATGGGAAGTGTTAGCAGAGGAAGACAATTCATCTGTCGAATTGCTTTTACCCTATTCGTCGTTACAATAGAAGAAGCTTCAAGAAAGGAAAATATAATGCGTTACTTGCTATTGATCTATCAAGATGATGTCGCCCGATCGCAATGGAGTGAAGAAGAATTGGAGGCTGAGTTCCGTGACTATTTTACTTTTGGCGCTGAGACTGAGAAACTGGGAATAAAGGACGGCAATGCGCTCATGCCTACGAATACCGCGACAACTGTGCGCCTTCGCAGTGGCAAAATTATGACGACTGACGGCCCATTCGCCGAGACGAAAGAGCAACTTGGCGGGTATTACCTGCTCGATTGCAATGATCTAGACGAAGCTATCCGTATTGCAGCCAAGATTCCTGGCGCTAAGCATGGCTCTATCGAGATTCGGCCAATAATGGAATTCGAGCAAATGCAATAAGCAGATGGATACAATACAGCAGGTTGTATCTGAAACGTTTTCACGTGAAGCAGACCGCATTCTCGCTGCTCTGATTGGCACTGTGAGAGATTTCGAGCTGGCCGAGGATGCCCTTCAAGATGCGCTGCTCGTAGCGCTCGAGCGCTGGTCTATCGATGGCATTCCCCATAATCCTGGCGCGTGGATTACCACCACAGCAAGGCACAGGGCTATCGATCGCTTGCGCCGTGAAAACACGTTTGCGCGCAAACAGATTATATTACAAACACTACTTGAGCATGAGGAGCAAACAGGAGAAGTGGATATGGAAGAGACTTCTATCCCCGACGAACGGCTCAAGCTCATGTTCACCTGCTGTCACCCTGCCCTTGCATTAGAAGCCCAGGTCGCCCTCACATTACATACGCTGGGAGGTCTTTCAACTGCTGAGATTGCCAGTGCTTTCCTTGTACCTATTCCAACCATGGCACAGCGCCTGGTACGAGCAAAAAGGAAGATTCGAGATGCCGGCATTCCGTATCGCGTACCAGAAGCGCATGTTTTAGGTGAGCGCGTCGATGCCGTTCTGTGTGTTCTATACCTCATATTTAATGAGGGATATATGGCCATGACTGGTAATGAATTAATTCGTCGAGAACTATGCGATGAATCAATCCGGTTGGCTCGTCTTCTGGCAGTGCTGCTTAACCAGGAATCACTGGATCGTGAAGTTCCTGAAGCATTAGGTCTCCTTGCATTAGTCCTGCTGCACGATTCTCGGCGTGAAGCGCGTGTAGGAGCAAATGGAGAGCTTATACTGCTCGAAGACCAGGATCGTTCGCGTTGGGACAGAAGCAAGATCAATGAAGGGCTTAGCATCCTGGATCGCGCTCTCCAGATGAGACAACCAGGGCCTTACCAGGTTCAAGCTGCAATCAGTGCGCTGCACGCCCAGGCAAAACATCCCGAAGATACAGATTGGCCACAGATTGCAGCATTATATGATGCACTTATGAGGATGACTCCTTCACCAATCATCGAACTCAATCGTGCTGTAGCTATTGCCATGGCAGATGGCCCCTTGAAAGGCCTTGCATTGCTTGATCAAACAGATCTGAGACAGGAATTAAGCGACTATTACCTGTATCACGCAGCACGCGCAGATTTATTGCGGCGAGCAGGAAGCATGCGCAAAGCACAGGATGCTTACACTCAGGCGCTAAAGTTGTGCCTGAATGAGAAAGAACAAGCGTTTCTGAATCGCCGTTTGATGGAAGTCACAGAAGCGCTAGAACTGGACGATTGACAGGCGCGTTCCCAACTTGGCATTGTCATTCTGAGCACCAGCGAAGAATCTCACTCGCTGGGTCACGAGATCCTTCGTTGCGACTCAGGATGACAAGGCTGCTATGTACGACACTCCCTCGATTGTCATTCTGAGCGTCGAGCGAAGAATATCAAGCGTTGGGTCACGTACGATGTTTCCCTATGCCATCCTGAGCCGCAGCGAAGGATCTCGTCCTCATCTCCCACAGTCATGCTTCTTGCCATTCATCACTCAAGTCTCGCCAATCAGGATTCACTGACTCAATCAGAGCAATCTTCTTTGCACGCAACCAGCCCTTTATCTCCTTTTCCCTCGCGATAGCAGCGTACACATCAAATGTTTCTTCAAAGTAGACTAAGCAGCTAATTTGGTATTTGCTAGTAAAGCCCGCAACCAGATGATGTTTATGTTCGTACATACGTCGCTGCAGGTTATTGGTGACGCCTGTGTAGAGTGTTTGAGAGCGATTAGTCATGATATAGACGTAGTAGTGCCTCATCTACTGGTGCCTCATTTTGTTGTATCCCTGGCTACTTGTTGAATTGGTACCCTGAGCCTTAGTGTCACCCTGAGCTGCTGCGAAGGGTCTCGTCCCAGTCACGAGATCCTTCGTTGCGACTCAGGATGACAATCCAGGCACAAATATCGCTCCCACTGTGTCATTCTTAGCGCCAGCGAAGAATCTCACTTGAGGGACAGCTATATTCTCGGCAAGACACTGCTGGCGAAAGCACGGAGTCCCTCAATATCGTCTAGATCAAACCATTGCAAAACCAGCTCATCGGCTCCTACTTTGCTATACGCATTGATCTGTTCGACGATCATGTCCGGCGTGCCAACGATTGTGCCATCCATACTCAATTCTTCGATTACTGTATCGAGGGATTTACCAGCATAGTGTGGATCGTCTAAACGCCATCCCAAACGGCTATCAAGCTCCGTCATGTCGCGTCCAAATGTGAAACTCAACATCACCGTTCGCTTGACTTCCGAGGGGTTTCGTCCGGCCGTGCGCAACATTTGATCCAGCATGACTGAACGTTCCTCGAATGCTGATGGTGAGAGAAAGCCCCCGTTCCAGATGTCGGCGAAGCGTACGACGAGTGGGAATGTGCGTTTGGTGCCATTACCGCCGATCATGATTTCAGGCCCTCGCGGTCGAAGTGGACGGGGTAATAATAGCGCCTCATCGCAACTGGAAGAATTTTCCCTCGTAGGTGACAGGTTCGTCGCTGTTCAATAAGCGTGTGATGACCTCGAGTCCTTCTTCAAAGCGTGCCATACGCGTTGGTATATCACCCAGATCGTGACCAAATAAGCGATGTTCACGTTCCTGCCAACCCGCTCCAAGGCCAAGAATCATTCGCCCATTGCTCAGATCATCCAGAGCCGCGGCCTGGCGAACCAGCAATGTCGGATCTCGGAAAGAGATTGGAGAAACCAATGGTCCAAAATGAATATGCTGTGAATGATCGGCCAGGTATGCAAGTGACACGATCATTTCGAGTAAATCCTTGTCAGGCGGTCGCGCATTTGTGAAGTGGTCAGAGCGGAAGAGTCCAGCGAAGCCCAGGTCTTCTACTTCTGTAACCAGCCTTTTCCAATAAGGCCAGGTAAGGCCATTCTGACCCTCAATTTGTATAGATACTGCTACCATGTATAGAAACTCCTCTTTCGCTTATTGCTTGCTCTTTCATTGAATGCTTATCTGGCATGACATGTCAAGCAAAGGACTAGTACTTTATGCTTTCCTTCGATACATCTTTATCACCTTTCGTTAGGTGATGTAGAGAACCAGGACTATTTTACAAATGTAATGGAGGTTGTTTTGGAAGACCAGATTTTACATGTCGATTCAATGGAGGAAGTATCATCCGACGAGAATCCATTCAAGAAGTTGCTTAAGAAAGAACACCGCTTAATCGAGCGATTGCATGAAGAGCAAGAAGCTGAAGCAATAGCGCAAGAGCGTTTTCAACAAGCACAGAAACGCTTGCAGCGAAGAAGAAAGCGTTTAGAGCGAATTCAAGGCAAACTAGTGCATGTTCGAGCACAACTGGCTGAGTTACAAATTATAGAACATCAACCCGTGTATAGTGAGAATGAGCTTGTAATAATTTCTATGCAGGAATCAACCACACTTGTCGATTTCGAAGAAGTCACGCTTGTTCAGCCCGAACAAAATAACGAGATTGCTCAAGAACCTGACGATCTTTCACCAGCTTATACAGAATACCCTGCTCCCGACACAAGGGCTGCGGATCAGGAGCAGACATCCATGTATATGGATGCGAGCGATGTTTCAGCCGTTGATGGCAACAAAGAATTGGCAATTGAACAAGAATTCTCTTTACCTGAGCAAGAAACTACATCCCCCCCGACCTTCACTTACGAGCCAATTGAGGCTATAGTCGAGCCAGAACCTGGAACTACTTCGGAAGTGACAAGTGACGAGGAACTCTTCGCGCCAGAGCAAGAGACCTTCTCCTCTGTACCCTCTTCATCTATACCTTTCGAAACTACGCCTGAGCCAGAAGTATCCCCTTCTAATGCCGAAGTTGACTTCTCAAACACAAGTGAATCAGAACACGAGGCAGCTCAAGAGTTTGAAGCCAGTTCTCCACCCTCTATCGAGTCCTCTATGCTATCCCCACAAGAGCAAGAACCTGTAGCTACTCTAGACTCTACAGCAACCGAATCGGAATCTGAGGTCATTGATAACAATGACATTTCCTCAGAAACAAACTCGGAACGTAAACCCACCCAACCCCTGCAATTAGAGCAACCAGATCTTCATGCTGCCGAGTTATATGCTTCAAATATCCAATCGGCTAAAGAAGCCTGGATAGCCGCCGAGTCTGCAATGCAGAATATACGTAACGCGGCAAACAGTATAGCTACGAGTATTGCATTCCTCTCTCAAACTGATGGGTTAAGTAGTGAATTCATGAAAGAACTGGTGCGCAAACAGGCTGATGCGAACAGAGAACTACTGAAAGCTCAAGATACTGCGCGAGCAGCATATGAGCGGTTTGTCCAGGTACAAAGAGATGCTCAGCCTACTACTGGTCAATCTATACACACGCCAGAGGGTTCCTTACAGCATAAGCAAGAGGATGCCTCGTTGCCACCAGCCGAAGAAAATGGCCTTGATCAGACTGCAAAGTTGCATGCCGTCCGCTTATATACCGAATGGTAGTTTCTAGTTGACTGTAAATAAGGAAAGAAGAGAGAAAAGCCCGCCATGCGTGCAAAGCATGATGGGCTTGCTTTTTCACATCCCCACACTCACTTGATCCCGATGCGGACTCGGTAACTAAAATACCAGGGAATGGGTTCGGACCCGATATGTTGGAGCGCAGCCTGTCTGAGGCGATCAAAACCGATCTCTTGTTCGGTGAACTGGAACTGATGGCTGAGCGCACTGCTCTGCATCATCTCAAGAAACCGTGCCGCGTCTCCCAGTTCGATATGATGAAGCAACACCTCGCGGGTGAAACGGAAGTGAGCGCTCTCGCGCAGGGGGTCGAGAGATTTGTTCTTCGGCCAGATCTTGAGGCTCTGAGCCAGCCCGCGCTCCCGGACAAGTTCCACTAAGCGCTTACCAACCTCCTGGGCGAGCCGATCAAGCTCCCAATGGATTGCTGGTGGCCAATCATAGTCATACGCTGCAAAGAGTCCTCCGGGTCGGAGAATCCGAGCGATCTCGGCCAGGGTCGCAGTCGGTTCCATCCAGTGGAAAGATTGGGCAGCAGTGACGATGTTAGCGCACCCATCAGGCAGGCTTGTCTGATGAGCAACCCCCTCTCGATACTCGATATGTGCCGCGTAGGGATGATCCTCGACTTTGTGGACGGCCTCTTTCCGCATATCGGCGTTGGGTTCGATCCCAATTACGCGCTCGGCCCGCTCACCCCAGATCGCGGTGGACAGTCCGGTACCGCTGCCCACATCCACCACCAGGGCGGGATGAGGAAAGTGAATCAACTGCGTCAGCAGATCGAGCAAAACCGATGGCGGTGTAGGGCGCGCCCGATCGTAGCTGCTGGCTTTGCCAGTCCAAATTTCACTGGTTTCTGTCATGCTGTTTCCTCTTCTTCTTTTTTTTGTTTCATCTGTTTTTCTCTTCTCCAACCACATCCCCGTCCGTTTTTATTATGCTCTTACATTTAGCAACAGATGTAAGCCAACCCACATAACATAGCTCAGTAATAGTAAGAAGCCAGTGATACGTTGCAGGCGGCTCATACGAATGCATACGATCGTACCCACTGTCAGCACGACTATGAATGGCCCATCCAGGACAAGTAAAAGATGATCTTGCACAAGAGTATGCCATAACAACAAAGGCAATGCGATTCCAAGTGCTGCATTGATGCTATTGCTGCTATAAATTTCCTCGACACACGCAGCCATCCGTCCAGTACGCACAAGAATAACTGCAACCACAGTATTCGGCAATGATGTTGCAACAGCCAGAACCAATAAACCTGCCAACACAGAAGGCATATGCAAATCTGCCGTTAATTGTTCTCCCGATTGCACCATTACAATGACCCCGCCTAAAGCTACGACCAGCGCAAATAGAACCTCTGCGATTAATCGCTGAAGGGAGACAGATGAAGTACCAGGTTTGGACTCCTCTTGTTTAGGTATGGTCTCGACATGAGGAGGATGAGGTCTTCTGACTATATGAAGCACCAATGAGCCAAATATTGCTACTACAAAAATCAGCGCAAGAACGAGGGGTACGAGAGTCAATAATTGCGTAGAGACAGGGACACCAATTGGTGAACGTGGTAGTAACCAGATTGCTACCAGGGTAGTCAGAGTGATGGCAAAGGCATAGTAGGCAATAATCAGCACGTCATGTTTCTCTTTGAGTCGCAGGTGGATTCCATGTGAGCCAGGGGCGGCCAGAGCTGATATGCCAAGAATGATGGCCAGGTTATAAATATTGGAACCGATGATAATACCTAATCCAACATCCTGTTGGCCATTAGCAATCGCTACAATTGAAGCAAAATAGTTGGGAATGTTTGCGCCAAGCGCGCTGAGAATACTCAGCATGCCAGCGGAAAGGTCCAACCTATCACAGAGAGCCTCCAATCTGCGTGTAAACCATGCCGCGGCACTCAACACTATCAGAAGCGAGATCAAGAAGAGAGCGAGCATTAATAGAAAAGGAGAGGTGGGAGACAGCAATACATTCATTTGTAATACTGTCGTCCGCGCCAATCAATGCCTTTGCGTCGCAGCACGCGCCAGGCCGACTCAGCCAGGATACATTCGAATAAGGAAGCTGCCAATGGGTAAGCGAATGCATAGTACCACGGCACATTCAGCTCTCTGTCTATCGACATGTGGTACGAAAGTAGCGGCCCCAACTCAAGAAGCGTTGCTGCCCCAATCTCAGAAGAAGAAATGACCTTTTCTCGTACGAGCTTTTGTCTGCTTATCCAGGCTACTAACGGCAGGAGAAAAGGCACAATAGCCACCATAGGCAATCCGATCAGTTCTAATAACACAAAAGCAACACCTCCCCGACTACCTAAAAAGGCATTCTTACGCCATCCCTGCCAGGCATCTCGCAGTCCGCGATACATTTGCACACGCACCAGGTCACGTCCATCCTCAAGCCTGAGCTTGAAACCTTGCTGCTTTACCGTGTTAGCCAGGTCGCGATCATCTAGCAGGGTGTTACGAAGTTCTGGACGAGCGTAACCACCCAGTATGTCATAAACAGTACGACGGATGAGAATGAACTGTCCATTGGCAATTGCGATTGAACTCAGAGGATCATTAACTTTCTTGATGGGATACATCATAGAGATACCAAGATAGGCCATAGGCATCATCACCTTTTCCCAGAAACCCGGTAGTTCCTGCGCCGTACCCAGAGTGTATAAATCACTGCCACTATGTAGTGCCGCAGTCAGAGCGCAACGCAATGCATTCGGAGCATGCCAGGTATCAGCATCGGTGAATAACAACCATTCTCCATGAGATTCCTGTACGCCTGCATGGATCGCGTGCGGTTTGCCTGCCCAGCCCTCGGGCAATTCATCGCGCAAGCGCTGCACCCACAGGCGATTACTTTGAGGATGTGTCTGTATGATATTTTCAAGGATGTTAGGAGTATCATCTGTGGAACCATCATCGACAACAATGACTTCAAAGTTGGGATAGCTCTGTTCGAGGAGTGACTCGACGCAACGCCGAATATTGCGTTCCTCGTTGCGGGCAGGCACAATAATAGAGACTAGAGGATAGTTTGCAGACTTTGCATACTGCTCAGAATTTTCAAGCCTGGAAACAGACTTCTTGACGCGGTCCTTTTTAGCTGGTGTACTGCGCATCCACAGTACGAGATAAAATCCCACCACGCTAATGACATGTGACCAGAGGAGGAAACGAGACAGGGTTTTTAACAAGTGATGTTTTTTCATTAAATTCACTCTTTTGATATGTTTTTCTCCATTATACCAAAAATACATGAACCAGGAAGCGGTTGTGTGGCGTCGCCATACAACCGCTTCCTGGTTCATGTATTTGATTTATTATTTGCGCGTGGGAAAGGAGACAAAGATGGACTTGGTTTCGCTGAACTCTTCTACGGCCCCGGCTCCTAGCTCCCTGTGGCCATTACCACTGGCCTTCATACCACCAAAGGGCATGTGGATTTCAGCACCTGTAGTAGGGGCATTGAAGTAGACCAGGCCCGATTGGATGTCACGTATTGCTCGAAATGTGTCAGCGAACGCTTTCGGTGAAGAGGGCAGTTGAAAGGCCATACTCTGTTGAGTTAGCAACCTTGATGGCTTCTTCGTATGTCGCGACTGGCACTATTGAGACAAATGGACCAAAGATCTCTTCAGTAGCAATGCGCATTGATGGGCCAACATCGGTAAAGATGGTAGGTTTGTAGAATGCACCTCCGCTATATCCATCGCCTGTTAGAGGCGAGCCTCCCAGAATGAGCTTTGCCCCTTCCAATTTGCCAATCTCGGTGTATTCATGTACTACTTTGACGCGTCCGGTGTTTACAAGTGGCCCCATGTCAATCTTGGGATCCAGACCATCACCAACGCTCAATTTCTCCGCTGCTGCTACAAGCCGATCGGTGAACGCTTGCTGCACAGATTTTTGCACAATTACGCGGCTTGTGGCTGTACAGCGCTGTCCCGTAGTGCCAAATGCGCCCGAGGTCACGCTTTCGGCAGCGAGATCAAGGTCCGCATCTTCGAGTACGATGACAGCATTTTTACCCCCCAGTTCAAGAGCGCAGCGACGCAGATCGCGACCGCAAATTTCCGCGACATGCCGCCCTACCTCGGTTGAGCCAGTGAGTGAGATCATATTGACGTCAGGGTGGCTGACCAGCACATCGCCAAGCGATCCGCCAGGACCAGTGACGACATTCAACACGCCAGCAGGCAATCCAGCTTTGTGTAAGACTTCAGCAAGTTTGAGCGCCAGTAAGGGTGTATCGCTGGCTGGTTTAAGGACTACCGCATTACCCGCTTGTAGGGCCGGAAGAGTCTTCCAGGCGGGAATAGCCATTGGAAAGTTCCATGGAGTGATGATGCCAACAATACCCACTGGCTGACGAACGGTCATATTGAATTTATTTAGAATTGCAGATGGGACAGTTTCACCCTCGGCACGACGTCCCTCACCCGCGATATATTTAGCGACATCGATAGCTGTCTGTACATCACCCCGTGTTTCCCTTAAAATCTTGCCCATTTCGCGCGTCATCAGAGCGGCAAGCTCTTCTTTCTCTTGTTCTAAGAGCAATGCCGCACGCAGTAGAATCTCGCCGCGTTCGGGCGCAGGAATTGCAGCCCAACCCGGTTGAGCCTTGACTGCTGCTTCGACAGCATCCTCAATATCAGCGGCATTTGACCTCTGGTACCGTCCAATGACCTCTGAGGTGCGAGCGGGATTAGTGCTGGTGAATGTCTCACTACCTCGTGAGTTGCGCCATTCGCCACCAATGAAGTTCTGATAGATTTCACCCTGCTGCGTTGAGGGACTTGAAATTGACATGCTAATATCTCCTCGTTGAGTTCTAACACGGATGTGTTCTGACACCGTATGTATGTGCTTCGATGCACATTATATCATCCGATAGAGAAGACTGGCGATTGCACATACTTGCCCTGAATAATATTCTGGCCAACGTTGAATTTTACCCGATTTTCTGTGATCGCGCGTCTCATACTTAAAGAAATTATTAAAACCTCGTGTATGACGACTAAAACTATGCAAAGATTGCGAGAGACCAGGCACATGTTAAAAGATATTACCAGACAAATCACTATCATTATTGCTACGTTTATCACCATTATTGTGAACCTTTTCAGTAATCTTATTACAGGAAAAAGTGTGGCAGCCATTTCTAACAGGTTTCCTGTGCCGGTTACTCCCGCTGGTTGGGCTTTTAGTGTCTGGGGTATCATCTATACTGGCTTGATTGCTTTCGCCATCTACCAGGCACTTCCTGCACAGCGCACCAACCCTCGACTTCGTCGTATTGGATACTGGTACCTGCTAAGTTGCGTGGCGAATATCGCCTGGCTCTTTCTCTGGGTCAACGAGCAGATAACACTGAGCCTGGTTGCAATGGTTGTACTTCTACTCTCGCTCATCACACTTTATCTGCGAGCAGATATGAACCGCACGAACATTGCCCGTGTTGAACGCTGGTGTGTGAATATCCCCTTTGGTATTTATATGGGCTGGATCACGGTTGCAACGATCGTGAACGTTACAGTGGTACTTTTTAATCTTGGCTGGGATGGACTGGGAATATCACCTGAGATATGGACCACGATCCTGCTCGTCGTGGGAACCGTGATTGCGCTGAGCGTTGGAATTACTCGCGTTGACATTGCCTATATCGCTACTGTCGTCTGGGCCTATTCAGCAATTCTTGTGAAGAATATCCCCACTCCCATGATCGCTATCACGGCAAGTATAATGATTGCTCATACTCCTCCTGGGGATCATTCTGATTGCTTTACGTCGCAAACAATTACGAGCAGGCGCTACTCCTTTCTCCTTTATTGGCCTTGCGAAATAACAGGTAGTGGGAAATCACTTTTTAGAAGTTTCTCCGGTTCTTTCCAAAGAGGAAGCCTGGATCGAACGGCTCCCCAACATCCTCATAAACTGTGAGTGGCATTATTTCAGGTGACCAACTTATCTGTGCTGAACTGCTTGCCTCAATGAAAAGTTAGTGAACAATCTATCAATTGGTTGCTCAGAATTTCCTATTTTGCATACAAGAGCAGTATAAGTATGGTATATATCATCATCAGATAATACTAAGTGATTAAGGAACCGTTTAACTTTGGATAAGATTGAGCAGGCACTGAAACAATATTTTGGGCACGAATCGTTTCGAGCTGGTCAACGCGAGATCATTGAGTATGCATTGGATGGGTGCGATGCCTTTGTTTTAATGCCTACCGGCGGTGGAAAGTCGCTCGTCTACCAGCTTCCAGCTTTATTGATGCGCGGACTGACCGTGGTGATCTCGCCGCTGATTGCACTGATGCAAGACCAGGTAGACCGCATGAGAGCAAACGGCCTCCCCGCCTCATTCGTCAATAGCACACTAAGTTCCGGCCAAAGAGTTGAGAGGGAACGAGCAGCTTTGAATGGCCAGCTAAAGCTGCTCTACGTAGCTCCAGAGAGACTTGTAAGCGGAAATTTCCTATCGTTTTTAGACCAGGTCGAGCGTACAGTAGGCTTATCTTTAATCGCTGTAGATGAGGCACATTGTGTGAGTGAATGGGGACACGATTTTCGACCTGAGTACAGGCAGTTGGGCCAATTGCGTCTTCGCTACCCCCAGGTTCCAATGATGGCTTTGACAGCCACAGCCACCGAACGGGTTCGCCAGGATATTCTGGAACAACTGCAGTTGAGCGATCCCCATATTCATATCGCTAGCTTCAACCGTCCCAATCTCTATTATGAAGTTCGCCAAAAAACCAAAACATCATTTGGTGAGTTAGTGCAACTCTTGCGCGAAAAGCCCGATGAACCTGTCATCATTTATTGCCAGAGTCGCAAGAGCGTCGACGAACTAAGCGAATCTTTACGAAATCAAGGTATTCGCGCACTCCCCTATCATGCTGGTATGACCAACGAGCAACGCACTGAAAACCAGTCGCGCTTCATCCGCGACGATGTATCTGTCCTGGTAGCAACCATCGCCTTTGGTATGGGCATAGGTAAACCAGATGTGCGCGCAGTCATACACTATGATCTGCCTCGTAATCTTGAGGGCTTTTACCAGGAATCAGGACGAGCAGGCCGCGATGGACTCCCCGCACAGTGCATCATTTTCTTCAACCATGGTGACAGGACCAAAATTGAGTTTATGATCGGACAAAAAACCGACGAACAGGAGCAACGCATCGCTCGCCAGCAGCTACAGCAAATGGTGGCTTACAGTGAAAGTAGCATCTGTCGCCGCCGCGTGCTACTTGGCTATTTCGGGGAAACATTGCGAGGTGATAATTGCGGTAACTGCGACAACTGTCAAAGCGAATCGACAACAGAAGATCGAACCGGCGATGCCAGGAAATTTCTCTATACTGTCGCGAAAACAGGACAACGTTTTGGGTTTCGCCACATAGTCGACGTGTTACGCGGCGCAAACAATCAGAAGATTCGGGATTATCGCCACGACCAGCTTCCAATCTACGGTATCGGAAAAGATCAGAGCGCCGATGAATGGCAACGTATCGGTCGCTCGCTCATCCACCAGGGGCTTTTGACGGAAACAACAGACGGCTATCCCGTTCTTAGACTGAATGAGCTATCAATGGAGGTATTGCGAAAAGAACGCACAGTCGAGATGATAGCACATGCCAAACCTGAGCAAAAACGCCAGCTCAAAAGCAAAGATGCACCAGATCTGACAGCAAACGAAGAGGAATTGTTCCAGCGCCTGCGTGACATTACGCAAACGCATTGCAGACGAACTGAACGTACCACCATATGTTGTATTCGCAGATTTGAGCCTGCGTTCCATGGCTCAACGCAGACCTCAAAGCCGATCACAATTCGCACAGATTCCGGGAGTTGGTAGCAACAAACTGGATTTGTATTCCGAAGCTTTCATTAACGAGATTCGGGCTTATCGTCTGGAAACAGCATCGCAGAGACCAAAGAATTTCGCGCCTTCTGTAAATGGAGGAATGACTTATCAGCTGACTTTGTCGTTGTATCGCCAGGGGCTAAGTATAGATGAGATCGCGAACGAGCGCAATCTCAAATCAAATACTATTCTAAGCCATCTCATCGAGCTTGTAGAATCAGGTGAAGCTCTTGATATTGATAGGTTGGTGCAGCCAGAGCATTATGTTGTGATAGTCGATGCTCTTCATCAAGTTGGTGATGATCTATTGAAGCCTGTCAAAGAATATCTTGGGGATGAGTATTCTTATGAAGAAATCAGACTGGTAAGGGCAGCAATAAGACAGGCTAGATAAATTTCGTTACATCGATCAGATCGATGGCGCTCCAGCAACACGCTTTACCGGGCGACTGAAAGTGTTGATCGAGAGTGGCTATGGTCTCTGAGAAGGTGAGGTTACATATGCAACCCATTCTCATACCTGACTCGCACCGAAGTTTGTTTGATGGAGATGCCTGCGTGGCACTGACAACTATTATGCCTGATGGGCAGCCTCAAATTACTCCCTGTTTGGTGCAACCTTGATCGAGATTACGTATTGATCAACACGATGCGCGGATTTCGCAAAGAAAAGAACATGCGAGCGAATCCGAAAGTGACGCTCCTGGCCTTCAATCCAAAACAGCCACTACATTCCATCGAGATTCGTGGAATTGTCATCGAAATGACGGAAGAGGGTGCTTTAGAACATCTCGATCAACTTACCCAATTGTACATGCACAAGCCAGATGCCAGGTTTTTCGGTGATAGTATCCCTGCTGAGTTGCAAACATCCTACATTCCGGTCAAGATCAAGATTGCTCCTAACTCTATTAGGATAGAAGGGTAGCGCATCGTGGCAGTTCCTATTCCTGACTCCCATCGCGATTTACTGGCTGAGCCTATACATGGTGTCTTATCGACCATGATGCCAGATGGGCAGCCTCAATCCAGTATTGTCTGGACAGACTATGATGGTGCCTATATACTCATTAATACAACACTGGAAAGACAGAAAGGTCGCAATATGTGTTCCAATCCAAAGGTGGCGCTTCTTGTGATTGATCCAAAAGATGCCAGCCGTTGGATCGAAATACGAGGCAATGTGGTAGAGATAAGCCAGGATGGTGCGGAAGTCCATGCCGACAAACTCACGCAACTCTACACAGGCAAACAACGCTTCTACGGCGACATTTACCCTGTAGAACAAAAACAAAAGGAAACGCGCGTCATCGTCAAAATTGAACCCCTGAAGATATCTCGAGATGCTATTTTCAAATAGATAGAGGAGATGTCTTGCCACAGTTAAAAGCAAAAGCTGAAAAGGTAGCTGTAGGAAGGTAATTTGAATTGTAAGGGGTGCTCAAGAGCAATCTTGAGCCCTCCCTTTTTTATTCCTCCTGTTCTGTGGTACAGGCTCATTACTGAACCTAGGGTCATTGTTTAGTTCTCTCTGGTAGAGTAAGCTTGTCATATTGGAAACTATCCGATCTACATGCAATTCGTACCAATTGAGGTGAACAAGTAATGACATCAACTGATATCGCTCGCATTAAGCGTCTCATGTCGCTTGCCACGGGTGACGAAAAACACGGTTCAAGCTCCCTTTCTACATTGGACGTAATATGGGTACTCTATGATCGTATCCTGCGTTTTGATCCTAAGAATCCCAGGTGGGAAAACCGGGACCGCTTCGTACTCAGTAAGGGGCATGGCTGCGTCTCTTATTACGCAATTCTCGCGGATAAAGGCTTCTTTCCAACCTCTACGCTCAAGACATTTATGCAATACGATAGCATTTTGGGAGCGCACCCAGATCGCAACCTGGTGCCAGGAGTAGAAGCTTCAACAGGCTCACTGGGACATGGGCTTCCAATGGCTGTCGGCATAGCAATTGCACTTCGTTTGAAGAAGAGCGATAGAAGTGTCTTTGCTCTCGTTGGCGATGGAGAATGTAACGAGGGTAGTATTTGGGAAGCGGCCCTGCTGGCAGGTAATCTGCAACTCTCTAACCTTACTTGTATCGCCATCAACAACCATTCAAGCTCGCGGGAACTGGGTGATCTTGCCGCTAAGTTCGAGGCTTTTGGGTGGGTTGCCACAACAATCAACGGTCACGACCATGAACAGATCTTTGAGTCTCTTTCGAGCAGGGATAACACGCGCCCAACAGCAGTTGTCGCAGTAACGGACTAATGTTCACTGAAATTTGGCCTTGTAGGTGCCGATTTATCGCGCACATCGCCGATGTATCGGCCCTCACTGACTTTCTCTCTATCCTAATGAAATAGCAAACTGCATAATCGGTTAGCATAGGAGTATATAAACACAATGAATATGCGTCAACACATGGCAAAGACACTTGAAGAACTCATGGTTACCGACGAGCGACTGGTCGTGTTGCTTGCAGACATAAGCTACAGTCTTTTCGATCAAGATAATGCGCTATTTTCGCAGCGTATCCTGAACCTGGGTATCCTCGAACAAACCGTGGTCAGCACGGCAGCGGGACTGGCGATGGAGGGTTTCATTCCGGCAGTCCATTCCTTTGCACCATTTCTTGTAGAGCGCCCTTTCGAGCAACTTAAAGACGATTTTTGTTTTCAGCAACTGGGCGGTAATTTCATCAGTAGCGGAGCTTCCTACGACTATAGTGTTGAGGGTATGACACATCATGGACCAGGAGATGTACAGATTCTGCATAGCCTACCAGGAATGCAGATCGTCGTTCCCGGTACAGCGAGTGAGTTTGACAACCTTTTCCGAGAATCGTACGCGAATGGATCTCCAACCTATTACCGCCTATCAGCCAAAAGCAATCCCGTTGAGTATCCCGTACATTTTGGAGAGATGTTGATCGTAAAACGCGGAAAACAGGCCACTGTGATTGCTGTGGGACCAATGCTGGCTGCTGTCTTATCAGCAGTTGAAGAGATGGATGTGACCGTCTTATATTGCACTACAGTTGTACCATTTGATGCTGAGACGCTACGTGCCACAAGTGAGAGCAACAATATCATCATCGTGGAACCTTACTATGAAGGCGTGCTTGTGCCTGATGTGTGCAAGGCAATGAAGCAGGTACCGATTCGAGTGGAGGCTATAGGCGTACCGCACAAAGTGCTGTCACACTACGGCCAACCGGAACAACACGATGAGGAGCTTGGCTTAACCCCCGAAGGCATCCGTCATAGGATCGACCAGTTTTTGAACAACTAGCATCGTTTCCTTTTTCTAAAATTCATGGGCTGTAATAGTCATGGCTCATGAATTGATATGTGGCTTCTATAAAGCATATAATTGCTTGTGTTAAACTATACTTTTAGCACCTTCCGGAGGGCCATGAAAGACATTGGATGCTTTTGCACAGCAAGTAAATGATACGCGTTATCATAATCAATCAACAGGTCATTACGAAAGCTTTTTTCTGCGCGCTAACCACCCCACTCGCCCCCTGGCATTTTGGATTCGCTACACCATCTTTAGCCCTAAAAACCGCAATCAGGATGCGTTGGGCGAACTCTGGGCAATTTACTTCAACGGAGAATCGAACAACCACGTCACGGTAAAACAAGAAGTACCTTTCAGACACTGCACATTCAGTTCAACTGCATTTTTCGTAGAGATCAATAGAGCACAACTTAAGCCAGGTGAACTACACGGAGTGGTAAGCGCCAAAGACCGCTCGTTTGCCTGGGATCTCACTTTTGATGCGAATGCAAAGCCTCTACTACTTTTGCCGTTTAATCTCTATAAGACCAAACTTCCGTCCGCTAAAAGTCTGGTAAGCGCTCCAATGGCAACTTTTAACGGGTCGCTTACAGTGAATGGTGAGACAGTCGAAGTTGTGGATTGGGTTGGGAGCCAAAATCACAACTGGGGCTCGAAACATACCGATTTGTATGCCTGGGGCCAGGTGGCAGGTTTCGATTCACATCCGCAGAGTTTTTTAGAAGTCGCTACTGCACGACTGAAAATCGGACCGCTCTGGACGCCTTACATGACCCTGGCAGTTCTACGGCACGACGGGCAAGAATTCGAGCTTAACTCGCTCTCTCAGTCGCTGAGAGCAAAGGGTTCTTTTGAGTACTTCTCCTGGAACTTCAAATCAGAAACAAAGGAAATTGGTCTAGCGGGATCGATTTCGGCCCCGTCAAAAGCATTTGTGGGTTTGAATTACTACAATCCACCGGGCGGAAACAAATACTGTCTCAATACGAAGATTGCTTCTTGCCAGCTAATACTAAAAGATAAACGAACCGGCAAGCAAGAAATACTGGTCACCAACAGTCGGGCTGCTTTTGAAATTTTGACTGATGATCGGAACCATGGAATTGTAATGCAGGCTTAGCGTATGTTCCTGACACGGGGTGGCCTGGATAGTAGATGCGGCCATCTATCAGGTGGCTATGTAGCGCTGCCAGGTAGATGGCCTTATTGACGAGATCAAGATCTACTCTATTTACTCTTGAGAATTTGCGCTATTTGGTGCAGATCGTTACCAGCCTGCTTGAGAGCAGTATGGATTGTATGTTCTGCTGCATCAAGATTGTTCAGAGTTGTCTGATAGGTGGAACGGTTGTAATTGAAATTCGCAGGTGTCAGGGCCGGAAAAGCCGCCTGTGCCACGTCGAATTGGGATTCCGCTGTGGAAAGCTGATTTTTATAATCGTTGAAGAGCGTGTTGAGTTGTGCTTGCTCTCCAGCAGGCGCATTGCTGATAGCATCCTGAACTTTAGGGCCGAGGCTTCTCAATTTGATATCAACATTGACAGCTATATCGAGGTAGAGCCGTCGATAATCTCGTGGTAGCACAACAGCAAAAATGCGGAATTGGAAGAAGATGTTCACTATATCCTGGCGTGCTGCTTTAGGATCAGTCTCAGCTTCGAGCTTTGACTTTAGCGCAGCAAGGCCACTCTGGTTGGTGCTTATGTCAGACTGAAGAACATTTGATTGGTCGCTTGTAATCAAATGCTGATTCTCACGCGCTGTAACTTTGCCGCTCAAGGTTGTCAGAGCAGTTTGACGTAAAGCAATAAATTGGTCACCCGCGGTGATGAAGCATTGTGTATCGGTTGGGGCACATGTATGCGTAGAATTAGATGCCGCGAAAGCTGTCGATGGAACGAGTATACCAAGTCCTAGAATGCTCAGGATTGTGAATGTGGCAAAACGTTTTGGGATATGTTGTAGACGGGTTAAAGGGTTCATGTACTATTTCCTCCATTACAAAACAAAATTACATGTTTACTTAAAATTCGAGGCAGTAGCTAAATCGCATCATTCAGGGTTGTTGTCCATTATCCTGGGAAGATGACGCGTTGCTACTGTTAACGTCATTGCGGGCGTTATCAAGCTGGCCAAGAATACTTTGCACCTGTTGATCAGTACTCTGAAGATTGGTATTGGTATTAGTATTGCTATTCGCATTACTTGTGTGTGCAGGTGGATTGGGCTGATATTGTTGTTGCTGCGAAACGGTATTGGAATTTGGGACGTTAGAGTTGCTTGCGTTCGCCTGTTTGCCACAGGCCACAAGTGATAGTGAAAGCACAAGCGCGCCGAGTAACAGTAACCATGTAGATCGCTGTCGTAATCGGGTTATGCTGTTCATGTGTTTCTCCTTCAGAATTTTTTGCACAGAGATTGAAAATGGAACGAGGTTTACATTCCTCGATCTCTTACAAGAATGAAGTCTACTACCCAAAACTCAAGAATACCTCAAGGTGAGATAAATATTTGCTCTACATTTGGGGAGCATGATAACAAAATGTCATCCTTCGCTGACGCTCAGGATGACAAAACTGGATCTTTCCGTTGATGAGAAACTGTCACATTCACTTTGGAGTTACGATTGCATAAAAACCTTCCCACCATTGGAGGAATTGCGCTCGTGAAAGTGATTGCCGATTCCATAAGGATGAGTCAGCCAGTTTGACAATACTGCTATTTCCGCCAGTCACAACCAGCAAGTGTCCACCAGCATATCTATCCGGTGGGAAACTCACAATTACCGGCCGTCCCTGATTTGCAATCGCGATAATTTGATTGAGTGATAGATTATGCCCCCAGATAGTATTGAAACCAAACTGTGCTGCAGTTTTTTGGATTCCCGCTTCATCCAGCAAACCAAGTTGTGGTGTAATTTCACCTATACCAGCTTCTACTTTTAACACATCCGCAATGCGAAAATGGCGTCCATACGCGTCAAGGACTTCCGTTAAAGAAGTAGTTGAGCATGCTGAATATGCCCACATAGAAAATTGCTGGCTTGACACATACTGGGTTGGATCAAGTTGACTCAAGCGTACCAGGCTCTTTGATGCATTCAATTGAGGATTAAATTGGCTCGACTGTGTACTTGACTGGGCTGTCGAAGGTGAATTGTCATACCACATGATCAGATTCCAATTTGCATGGCGAGGAAACAAGACATTTAGGGAAAAAAGTCCAATAAGAACAATTGCGAGTAAGCCAATGCTCATGCGCATCCATGGAACAGGTTTATCTCTCCGGTCCTGTTCAAGAATATGATCAATTGTTACAGGTATTGCAACTGAAGCTCCGACATAGCGATCTACTTCCATAGCTGAACGAGTCACTATGAGTTGTTTCGATCGAACAACTGAGTGATCCCTCGGTGGCAATAAATCTACTACGATAACACGTTGTCTCATGTGAGCAGTAGGCGCGATGCGCTGGCTTTGCGCATAAGGTTTGTAAGATAAAAGAAGACCAGCTCCTACAACTACGAGTGAGATTGTGAGAAGGATGACCAGGAGAGATGGCACTGGCAATGAACTCCTAGCTTATTGAAATATTCCCTTATACCAGGGTTAGACATTGGAAGGCGGATAAAGTATTTAGAACTTTTGTTCTTCAGAAATTATATAAAGAAAGCCGTGGTCTGTCAAGGGGTAATTTTTCCAAATTCCATCAACTCTTAGATGCTAGATGCCTCTACTGTATGGACAAGGGTGTCGAGATGGGTA
>CAVPEB010000057.1:0-50868 GCA_963702765.1 uncultured Chloroflexia bacterium | reverse complement strand
ATTTACTTTGCCAGCCAGTTCATTAATAAGAGCTTGCAAAGCAAATTTAGCATCTGCGACACATCCAACCGTAGCAGGGTAATTGCGGCCGATTGCAAGCCTGTCTACATCGATCTGAATAATAGTCCTGGGGAGTGGTAATTGCCAGACTCTCGTTTCTGATCCTCGGAAGCGAGTTCCAACTGCGAGCAGCACATCACATGATGCTAAAAAATCCCTAATAGCCGAATTGTAAGCAAAATTTCCAATGCATTGAATGTGATCCTCGCGAATAGCACCACGTCCTGCCTGGCTCGTGATCACTCCCGCACCCCACATCTCGGCAATATCGGTTAATTCATCAACTGCATCTGCTTGAATAACGCCATTACCAGACCAAATGAGCGGGCGTTTAGCAGAGGCGAGAATACTGGCAGCTTCTTTTATAGATAACAGAGCAGGAGCAGGGCTGGAACGAGATTCGAATGAAATTTCAGGAGCAGTTAGCATCATCTTCTGGATATCAATTGGTATTTCGACACTAACTACCCCAGTTGGCGCAGTTAAGGCTACCTCGATTGCTTGTAATATAGTCGAAGTTAATGATTCTATGGAGCGTATCCTGAAGGCCTCTTTGGAAATCGCTTTAAGCATACCTAGCTGGTCTTTACACTCGTGAATAAATCCCTTTGCCCGATCAAGATAAGGAGAATCAATCTGTCCAGTTATATGCAAGAGAGGGGTGCCATTTGTTTGAGCTTCTATAAGCGACCCTGCAGCGTTACCTGCTCCCGCTCCCGTACTCGTGATCACTACTCCGAGTTTGCCAATCGCCTTCGCATAACCGTCAGCCATATTGACCGCTCCTGGTTCACTACGGTTTGTAATTGTTCTAATACCGCCTTGCCTGGCAATAGCGTCATAGATAGGTATGTTATGTATGCTAATTATGCCAAATATACACTCGACCCCCGCAGCTTTCAATATTCGAACAATGATATCTCCGCCTGTACATCGTTCTTCCATGTTTTATATCTCCTTTGCTTAGGATTTCGAATAGTGTGTAATATCCGATGGCTATAAGAAGACTCGAGTACTATTATACTTATGACAACAAAAATCCTTTTCCCAGTACATCTCGTTGATCAATGATGAATTCATGCCGACCGGTAATGAAGGCTTTACCGCTCACTTCAGGCACAATTGCATCGTAAGAACCGACTCTCGCTCTTCCTGCTACTTTTCCATAGAACGTACTTGCAGAGCCCAGGATACTTTCAATGATAATTTCCTGTCCGTCTGCTATTTCATTCCGGGCATGGTGTAGCGCTAAACGAGCCGAAACACCTGTACCCGTTGGTGAGCGATCCACTTCTGCATCAGCAAATACACAAATATTGCGACTATGGTGAGATGGATTTTCAGGAGCATCAATCAAAATAGAGCCATAAACAAAGCTTAAATCAGGTTCTAGCGGGTGCTCGATTAAAATGGCATCATTAACAGCCGATTTAATTGCTTGAGCCGCTTCGACCAATTGCCCTGTGTTTTCTGGCCTGACTTTCAAACCAACCTCTTCGGAGGATATAAAAGCGTAGAATGCACCACCATAAGCAACATCGACAAGTAATTTTCCATATTTTGGCAATGTAAGCTCAACATCTCGAGCATATACAAAAGAGGGTACATTGAGGAATGATACTCGTTCAACATGTCCACTTCCATCGAGACATGCAGTAGCACGTACTAGTCCTGCTGGTGTATCAAGGTTTACAGGTGTATATTGTCCCTTCGCTGGAAATGAGCCCGTCTCCAGAAGAGCAGTCACCAGGGCAATAATTCCATGGCCACACATGGTGCTGTAACCTTCGTTATGCATGAACAATACACCTACATCACCTTCCGAGCTAACAGGCTCAGTAATCACGCAGCCATACATATCGTAATGTCCTCTTGGCTCCCACATTAATGCTCGACGTATATAGTCAAGGTGCTCTTGCATGTAACGTCTTCGTTCCAGGATGGTACTACCCTTTAACTCTGGCAACCCACCTGTGATAATACGCAATGGCTCACCTGCGGCATGTACATCCAGTGTCGTTATCAGTGTAGCTTCTTCTGAGAGGCTGAACGTATTCCATCTTAGTTCCAAGGTTATACTCCTTTTGTCACATATTCAATGGCTATAAGAAGTCTATTCTATTAATTGAATCTCTTCTTTCTTTTCGTATTGGAGAATAGCTACACCAATGAGTACTAACACACATCCTGTTATCTGCCAGACGTCTAGACGTTGACCTAACCAGAAAAATGCTATAATTCCGGCCGCAGGAAGTTCAAGCATACTTACAATACCAACATGCATTGTATCAATACGCCGTAACGAGCCTAAAATAAGAGAAAATGGAATAGCCATACCTAAAATACCTATCAGAGCAATCAAGAATAGATGATACGGGGTCCATGTATTGGCAGGAATAGCCCAGGGAGGCTGAAAAATAAACCAGAAAAGGCAAGCCACAAGCGCTCCATAGCCTGTCGCAGTGATAGATGGTACATACTGGCCAACCCGACGCCCAAGTACGAGATAAGTAATATAGGCAATGATTCCAAAGAATGCAAATAATAATCCAAGCGGATCCAGACCAATCAGTTTTTCATGCCAGACACCGGTTAAAAGTATAACGCCTCCAAGGGTTAAACCCAAAGCTACCAACACATGTTTCGAGGGCATGTGTCTATGCCAGATAGCTTCCCATAGTGCCATCCAGGTTGCAGCAGTGAAAATGATAATTAAAGCAACAGCTATCGGCAGCCGACTGATCGACAAAAGGTAGGTATAGGTAGTAAAGGCAAGAGATATACCAAAGGCTATAATCCAACCCCAGTAACGCCGTTTCACCTTCAACCCCTTACGTTGCCCAATTACAAGTACGGTCATCAAACACAATCCACCAATGAGCATACGAAACTCAATTAACGTAAGAGGTGTTATACCATCATTGAAGAGTAAACGTGAGAGACTTCCATTGAGACCGAATAAAACTGCTGCGGTCATTACCATGAGGTAGCCGACGAGGGTATAAGTAGTATTTCGCCTGGGTTTATTATGGATACAACACCTCCGATGAGGCTACAACAAGGCAATCGATTTTGCTATATACGCAGTAGGTGTGCTAGAAGAAGGCACTACGAGATTGAAGGTGGCATTAACGCCTTGTTCGTCAGTAGCAATGTTAATCAAACAAAATTCAATATTACCAGGTAAATTGTTTTGAGGAATCAACTGTGCCAATTTTTGATTTATCCTATCTTCGAATAAAGATACCAGGCCCGTTACGGAAATGTTGGAGAAATTGGCCTGAAGGATATGTACTTGTGCCTGGCAGTTATCCACTAACAATTGAGCGTCAAGTGAAAAAGGTTGTGTCACTGGTACACCTAATACAGATACCTGGTAATCACCAGTAATGTTCATCTGTGTACCATTAGTAAATTGAATTTGTACGTTGCTAATACTACCGTTAGCGGGTAAATCTATTGTCTGAACACTATTTTGAAGTAGAGGAGTAATAATAGATTGGTCAGCATGCACAGTGACATTCCCAGAAGCAACAGGTGTTAGAGTAACAGGAATAGGGGATCTTGAGCCACCAATTGATAGTTGAAATAACAGCATCCCTACCACTCCCAGTACAATTCCAATTAATAGAAAGACAGCATACAATACAATACGGGTCACAGACCGGTGACGTGATGGAGATGAAATTCCTCCAACAGCATATTGAGCTTCAACGGGTGAACCAAGTGTTTGAGCTTGTGAACTTACATTTTCCTTGTCTAGCAATTCATTTCCACCCACCAAATTTTCGTCCTCTAATGTTCTATTGGCATCAAGCGTAGGCTCGTCTTCAATTATGCTTTGTTCTTCCTGAGTGCTTTCATCATCCATAACAAGCTAACATCCCCTTCTTAAATATGTTCTATGACGTAGAGTATATCATATCTAACACCGCTTCAGAGCATGATTTCAACTATTGTATACATCTGTTAATGAGTCTGAACTAATGCTGCTTCAAGGGCATAAGCGCGGCGCTCAAAATCTCATTTGCTAAAATCGGCATTCTATTAGGAAATGGCATTTCACAAAAAATCGTTTGAATAGAGTGATTCAGAAAAGACGCCCTCGTCTTCTTTATACCGAGTATAAAGAAGACGAGGGCGCCCCATCAAGAAAGATGCTTTCTGTGATTTAGCTATTGAGCGAGAGTGTAAGTGCAGGAGGTTGTATCTGATGTTCGGCTGAAATAGGCATAATAGCTGTACCAACTGCGAAGAATTCGATAACATGCGAACCCCAATCGCGGCTGTCCTCAGTAATATTCACACCGACAACGCCTTGAGCACCAAGACCAGCAGCCTCAGCTTGCATTCGCTCCATCGCTAGCTCGCGTGCATCATAAATGGCTTGGGTAAAGTTAGCATACTCGACGTTCTGACCGATTTGTCTCATCACCTGACCAAAACTCTGATGTGCAACATGATAGACACAGTTACCCATTACCATACCCACTGGACGATATCCTGCCTTTAACAATGTCCAGAAATCTTGTCCAGAAAGATCCGAGGTAAATGGCTTACCTAAAACATTGCGATAGGGCTGGCCACTTCGCGAACGGATCGCAGTACCAATAGCCATAAATTCGGCCATTGACTCGCCCCACTCATACGATGTAATCACCAATCGCACACCAACAATACCATCTGCACCAAGCGCATTGGCCTCCTCCTCCATACGTGTCATGGCTAAGCCGCGGGCATGGTACATAGCCTGGGTTAGAACATTCACCTCCATGTTCTGTTTCCAATTCGAAAACTGGAACCCGATATGATAGATTGAACTTCCAACTACTAGACCAATTGGATCAAAACCAGCTTCGCGCACTAATAAAAATTCGTTCACACTTAAATCGCTAGTGAAAAGCCCGCGACGTGTCGCATCACCACGCATTATACTGAGACGTTCGCGCGCATGTACTGGTAAATCGCTGCCTTGCTGGGGAGGCATCTGGTTAGACATAAAAATACTCCTTCTACTCTAATATTCTCTGGGTTGTATATCCAAATAGCAAATCAAGGAAATTACGCATAAGGTTAGGATGAATATTTCATTGAAGTAGAAATCTCTCTAGAGCAGCACGAGATTGGGCACTATGGCTTGCAAGCTGAGCTAAAGCCTCCGAAAGTTCATTAATCCATTGATCTACAGTAGTTTGCTCAGTTTTAAGAATAATACCCCGCACTATATGTTCCCGTGCCGCTATTAGAAATCCCTGTTTCTCTCTGCCAATTCGATACTGATACTCACCTAAAGATACTACTATTTCCTTCACTGGTCGCTCACGTGAAAAAAAATTCCCTTGTCGGATTACTCTAGTATGATCAGGCAATGATCCCTCCAACTTGATGGCAAGAGCATCTAGAAATGTCTTTAATTCAGTCTTGTCTGCACGTATAGAAGCAGCGAAAAGCTCTGTCCGCATTGGCTGGCTAATTTCATCACTCATACTTCTCTTCCTTCAAATTAAGCAGAAGTATTCGACAAGTATCTTAACGAAGATAGCTTGATCTGCCATAATATGTGCGCCCTATGATAGCACAACTATCAATTCTATTGCTATATCTTCCACCAGTTCTTATGCCATTTCCTTGCCACTTCCAGTGCATTTAGCGTCTCCGTAGTGAAAATAGTCTCGCACCGTTCAACCTCAGCAGTACCAGCATTCAAATCAATAATGCCCAGATCAACATCCAATAGCGGCTCAACCGCAGCAACAGTGCAATATGGAACATAAGCAGCACTATATCCTCCTTCTTGCAACATAAGTAATTTACCTTCACTGACTTCCTCAGCAAGTCCTAGTACCAGTTCAGACATTTTACGGAAACCCGATTGAGTGACCATCATCTGAGCGAGAGGATCAAGCCAGTTCGCATCTTGACCAGCCGAGATTATTATCAATTCAGGACGATACAGCAATCCAATAGGGACAACAAGTTGTTCAAATGCCGCACGATAACCTCTATCCCCAGTACCAGCAGGAAGTGGAATATTAACTGTAAAGCCCGCACCCGCACCAGTTCCTACTTGATCTAATTCTCCAGACAGCTTGGGATACCAGTCTTGTTGATGTAAAGAGACAAAGAGTACCCCCGGATCACTATAGAAAGCATCCTGGGTTCCATTACCATGATGCACATCCCAATCCACGATCATGATACGTTCGAGACCATAGATATTTCGTGCAGAGTGAGCTGCTACTACTGCATTATTGAATATACAGAATCCCATCGCCCGATTGCTTAAAGCATGGTGGCCAGGTGGTCGTAAGAGTGCATATGCATTGCTTACTTCACCGCTCATTACTGCCTGCACCGCGTTTATTGCTCCGCCAGCCGCAAATACAGCTGCATCAAAAGATCCCTGGCTAAGAGGAGTATCAATTTCTATCTCTCCCCAATCACCCTTGCTCGGACCTCCCTCCATATGTTTTCGTACTCCAGCAATAAATTCGCGTGTATGATACACAGCAAGCTCTTCCTCATCTGCAGCTCGAGCAACGATATGTTTCATCTTTGCTGTTAAACCTGAACCATCAAGAAACTGCTTAATGCGTTGGGTAATATAGACTGATGAAGGGTGCGGTTCTGGTCCCAGTTGAAATGAACCCTCACGCATAGCAACTGCTGTTTGTACACCTGTATCATGATTCAGATAACGTTTATCATAAATGAGGCCTGTGAGTTTATTTGACATGATAAAAATCCTTTCTGCAAAGGGGATTGGAGTTTGCGCTATGAGAGAGTTTATTTGTTCATTATATAAAAGGTCAGTGAATTATTGCATACAGCAGCTTAAGATGGTACTATAAGCCAATCATGGACCAAAACGCAAACAAAAATTCGATAGATGAAATCGATCAAAAAATTATAGATGCATTACAAATTGATGGACGGCGACCTTTTACCAAATTAGCCGCTGAACTTGGTATTTCCGAAGCCAGTGTTCGTCAACGTGTTGCAAACTTGATCAATACACGAGTTATGCAGATAGTGGCAATTACGAATCCTGTAAAACTTGGGTTTTCACATGCTAGTATGATAGGCATACGTGTTTCAGGTGATCGTCTTTTTGAAGTCGCAAACCAAATATCTGCCTTCGAAGAAGTTATCTACCTCATTATTTGTGCGGGAAGCTTTGATCTGTTAGCAGAAGTTGTTTGTCGAGATAATGATCATCTCCTCGATTTTTTGACTGAGAAGCTATACAAAGTGCAGGGCGTGCAACAAACGGAGACATTTATGTACTTGCGTGTCTGTAAACAAAATAACTGGGCTTTTCTTTCTCAGGCTCGTCTTTCCCCTGCAAGCCCACCTATACAACCTCATTCAAAGACCGATTAGGCATGCTCCTAGTACATGACAGACCAATGAAATCTAGTGTATAATGCCTGCGAGGGCTAAAACATAGTCAGTTGTGTTGCATTTCATTTTCTAAGTCACCCCGCTGCCGGTATATTGTTCTGGAGAACAAAAAGGAGACACCTTGTATGGTAATGGAAACGCTTCCTCAAGGCACAGTACTGAAGGGACATTACCGTATTGAGCGTGCTCTTGGCAGCGGAGGCTTTGGTCATGTATATTTATCTGTTGACTTAAGAACTAATCAACAATTCGCGATTAAAGAATATCTGGTTACAGGAGCTAATGGTAAAGCTCAACTTGAACACGAGGCACGCGTTCTCAGTCAGTTGCATCATCCAAACTTGCCTGCCTTTCAGGATGCTTTTGACGAGCGAGGTCGCTACTATATTGTTCTCGGTTATATTGAAGGAAGCGACTTAACTGATCTCATTCGTACTGTTCGACAACGTAATGATGTAATACCGTTAATTCGAATTTTAGAATGGATTATTTCAATTTGCGATGCCGTTACATTTCTGCATAACCATAATCCTCCAGTTATACATCGTGATATAAAACCAGACAATATTCGGATAACATCAAATGGAATGGCTATCTTGGTAGATCTGGGGAATGCAAAGGCAACGGCAGACGGAGCTCGTACACTTTTTTTTATCCGTCATCAAGGTACTCCTGGCTATGCTCCTCTAGAACAATATCCTGGCGGCAGTGGTACTGACACACGTTCAGATGTCTATGCACTTGGTGGAACATTGTATTTTGCGCTCACTACTCACGAGCCACCTAACGTATCTACTCGCAATCAATCGATGCAACAAAACCTCCCTGACTTACCTTCATTACAAGAGCAGCTTGCACATAACCCTCCTGAAACAAGCCTGACCTCAGGTTCTGGACGACAATTTCGACTCGGTGTCACGAAGCCAGCAAAACCAGCGCCACGTCACTCAAGACACCTCGCACAGTTGGATATTCTTCCACCGGAAATCCTTGAGCGTCTCAACATGATTATCAAAAAATCCATGGCAATGAAGCCTAAAGATCGATATCAATCCGTTGCGGAAATGAGCAATAACCTAAAGTTGGTACTGCGTTCAGTGCCTTTATCTACACAACCAACGACAACGAATACGAATCGACCGGTAGACCCTCATAGCACTCAACCTGATTTACCCCAGCTTTTTGAAAGCATGCAAAATGCGCAGGCTGCTATAGATCAGTCATCGCGAGATGCTTCTGCCTCTGTACCCTCGCAACAACCGCAACCATTGATAGCATCGGCCTCACCCACTCGTTGTCCTCGATGCAATGTTGAAGTACGTAGACAGGCCACGTTTTGTCCACAATGTGGTTTTTCACTAGCAAATAAAGCTCCGAATAATCTGGATTCAGCCTCATCACAAACACCCGCTATTATGAACAAAAACTCAATCAATCAATCACAAGAAAATAGTAGAGTACCACCTGGATCTTTAGATGAAACCAGAATGTCTGCAATACCAAAGTTACCTGAATCCTCTTCTAATCCAACTGGGACTCCGCAACAACTATCTACTGGTTCACCAATTACAATGTCCACTAATCCTGGGCAAAATATGTTGCAGACACAATCAAAACCAATAACACAAGAGAGGACCTTTTCAGCTGCTCCTTCGCAGGCTACGCCTAATTCGTTCATAAAGACGTCAGTTCCTACCCTTGTGCAAGTTACACCGATCACACAAGCTCCAACTGAGGAATCAATCACGAAATCTACGATCAACGCCGCTCCAAAAGAAGCGCGTAAAATACTTCTTTACATGATAATCGTCTTTCTTGTGGTTTTGCTGATCGTTCTGTTTATCGTCCTGATAAACCATGGTGCATCATTCATCAGGTAGTATGAGCGATCAGCGTTATGCGATTGTGGCTCAGGTATGTAATTGTCAAGCACCCATGCTGTTCTACGGGATGGGCTTGTGATGGAATCCAGTTTGCCACTGGGGAACTCACGAGGGCAACTGCGAAACTAGCTTGTCCAAGCTCCGGCAACGGGGTGCCTGAAGGTAGCTGAATCATCTGGGCATGGCAGCCCACAGGACGTTGCGAACGCCTCCCTAATTTGCAACCGCTCCGTTGGTCAGCAGCGAAGGGAAAATAGCACACTCGAAAGAGGCTTACAGCACAATGTCGCACATCTTTGTCCCTGTGGTCGATCAGGAATGCACACCACTCATGCCCACGACTCCGTCCAGAGCCAGAAAGTGGATCAAGAGCGGCAAGGCAACGCATTTCTGGAAAGGAGGGCTCTTTTGCGTCCGATTGAATGTCGAACCGTCGGAACGCGTGTCGCAGCCCATAGCGGTGGGGATTGACCCGGGTAGCAAGCGCGAAGGTTATAGCGTGACCTCAGCGGCCCACACCTATACCAACATCCAGGCGGAGGCCAGAGACGGCGTGAAGGAAGCGGAGAAGCGCAGCACCCAGAGGCGCCGTACCCGCAGAGGGCGGAACACCCCTTGTCGCAAGCCGCGTCAGAACCGCAAGCAGAGCAAGAAGAGGCTTCCGCCTTCCACCAGAGCGCGCTGGCACTGGAAATTGCGACTGGCGACGTTTCTGTGCCGACTCTTCCCGGTGAGCGTCTTTGTGGTCGAAGACATCAAAGCCCTGACCAAACCGAACAAGCGCCGCTGGAATAGCCGTTTTTCTCCCCTACAAGTGGGCAAGCAATGGTTCTACGTTGAACTCGGTAAGTTGGCTCCAGTGCAGACCAAACAGGGCTATGAAACGAAGGAAATGCGCGAGCGGTTTGGGCTCAAGAAAACCGGGAAGAAGTTGGCAGAAGTCTGGGAAGCGCACTGCATAGACGCCTGGGTGTTGGCATACACTGCTGTGGGGGGGCGGAAGAAGCCAGATAACACGAGGCTGGTTTGCATCAGCCCACTGACCTGGCACCACCGCCAACTGCATCGCTTCGAGCCAGAGAAAGGCGGCAAGAGGAAGCTCTACGGTGGCACATTCTCGCAAGGCATCAAGCGGGGCACGCTGGTCAAGCACCCGAAGTGGGGGAAAGCCTATGTGGGCGGCACGATGGATGGGAAACTGAGCCTGCACGATCCTCAGACAGGCAAGCGGCTCACCCAATCGGCGAAGGTAGCTGATTGTAGGTTGATCGAGGTGTTACGGTGGAAGACGCGGCTTGCGCCCATTGCCACGGCATCAAAAGAAACGCCTGCTCCCTCCCAGACCTCAACGGGGCGAGATACAGAAAAGCGGGGATTTCTATGAACAAAACATCTCTCTCTGCATTACTTCCACCACTCCGCATCCTCATATTGGGCTATGGACACGTCGCACAGGCGTTCCTTCCACTATTAGCATCTCGGAGCGAATGGTTAGCACGCGAATCTGGCATACGCCCGGTGATTATCGGAATTGGCTCACGTAGTCGTGGTCTTTATATTTATAGCGATGGGATCAATGCAGATTTGCTTGTTCGTGAACAAGACGCACTGAACTGGCTTAGCAGCTCAGGAACCCGTATTGAAAATTTTGAGACATTTATCCAGGATGGGAAAAAAGCAGGCGCTTCGTTATTCGTCGAGCTTACTACCCTCAATCCTCAGAATGGTCAACCAGCACTCAGGCATATTCGTAAAGCTCTCGAATCAGGTATGGATGTAATTACTGCAAACAAAGGTCCTGTAGCATTTGCACAAAAAGAACTTCAATCATTGGCTCGGCGGTATGATGTACAGTTTCGATTTGAATCGGCTGTTATGGATGGGCTCCCTCTAATAAATTTGGCAGAATTTACTCTCCCTGCAGTTGGAATACAATCCTTCAAGGCAACGTTGAACTCAACCAGCACGCTGGTATTAAACATGATTGAGCATGGATATTCACTTGAGGAGGCAATTGTTAAAGCTCAGGAAATCGGCGTAGCCGAAACTGATCCCTGGTACGACCTGGATGGCTGGGATGCGGTGATGAAAACTACAATTTTAGCTAATTCACTTCTTGATGGTAACTTTACCCCTCAAATGGTCGAACGTGAGGGTATTCGCAAACTCACTACCGATGAAATTTGCGCGGCAGCAATGGCAGGTTCACCTTACCGCTTAGTTAGTCAAGCACATCGTAAAAACGGTGTACTCTTTGCTGAGGTACGACCACGTCGTATTAATTCAGATGACACGTTACATGTAGGTAAAGGCACAACAGGAGTAATCTCCATCAAAACCGAAGCCATGGGCACAATCACTTTGGTCGAACACGAACCAGCAGTAGTGCAAACAGCATATGGGGTACTCAGCGACCTTATCACGATTCAACGACTACGAAGCATATAATTCTTTTCGTATTAAAGCTCAACAGGCAAATCCCGGCGTTCGCCCCATTCATTCCATGAACCATCATAGTTTGTTAACGTTGGATAACCCAACATCGCAAGTGCGAAAAGTACTGATGTTGCGGCAACACCTCCATTGCAATAAGCAACTATATGTTGTTCAGGTAAAATATGCGCTTTGGAAAAAACTTGTTCCAGTTCTTCGTTACCACGGAAAGTTCCAGTTTTCGGATCTATGAGTTCTTCGCGGGGAATATTGAGTGCGCCTGGGATATGCCCAGGCCGACCAGGCTTACGCACTGTCTGGCCTGAATATTGCCCTTGATCACGAGCATCGATGAGCGCCACATCTGGTTGACCCAATAAATTCAATACATCTATGGCAGTGGCACGAAGTTCTGGTTGAAGAACAGGTGTAAATGTAGTATGGGGGTAGATCGGAATAGTATTATTCAATGGCAGATTTTCAAGCTGCCACTTGGGAAGTCCACCATTTAACACCACGACCTTGTTATGTCCGTAATAATTGAGTGCCCACCACAATCGGGTTGCAAATTGGGAGGCAGGGTGCGCGTCATAAGCTACAACAAGATGTTGATCGCCAATACCAATACTGCTCATCATTTGGGCAAATTGCTCAGTCGATGCTATCTGAGCTTTTATCGTATCATGAAGATTAACAATATCTCTTGTCCAATCGATGTACACAGCGCCGGGAATATGTGACTGCTCATATTCATTACGAGCACCCTCATAGTGTGCTTCCTGAATACCTTCATTTTCCACTGTTCGTACATAGCCACGCATATCAACTATACGCAAATCGGGGTCTTGTACATGTTCAGCCAGCCATGACGTTTCAACTAAAAACCTGTTACGATCCATTACTATTCTTCTACTCCATTAGGAAAATAAGCCCGCAGCCTCGGGATTATCTGTACTCACAAAATGAGCTGGCGTACCAAAAACAGTAAGCGGTCTGACGTCAGTAATGCTCATAGATGGATTAGGTGTCTGGGTAGTAACATACCGTTGAACAGTTAGTCCAAGAGGACGTGATACGATCATAGCTGCCATAGTTGCCAAAATTACATTGTTTGCGCTACCATATGGTCGGCGCATTCTGGCAACTGTCATGGCAGAAAGACCGGTCAACATTGCAGTTACAGCTAGATTTGTTCCACATCGTTCGTGGATCGCTAATTCAGGTGAAGTTGTTCGCAATAAAGTCAAAGCTTCCTGAGCTGCTGGTAAAATAGCTTCCGTTGGCACGTCTCCAAACACGAAAAATCCCGCTGCAAATGAAATTCCCGCAAAACGCACATCGGGATATTCCCTGCTCAACAATACAATAGTTGCATGCTCAAGTGCGTGATTTTGTTTGACAGCCCCTCCCAACAGAAATTGCTGTGCAACTTGCACAACTGGATTTATAGAACTCATCCGTATTTTCCTTACTAGTAGACAATAGTAAACACTACTATTTCATCACCAAAATTGATTATGTCCCCATCATTCAAAAGAACAGCCTGATTTGGCTGTAGCCGCATATTATTTACTAACGTTCCATTTGCACTCTGCATATCCGCCAAATACCAGCGTCCTCCCTCAAACCAGAGCCGTGCATGGCGCCTGGAAACAGTTCGACCGGAGATGATGAGATCGTTACCATTCGTACGTCCAATGGTCGTTACAACCTGGTGAAACAGATACGAACGACCAGCCATTTGCCCATTCTGTAGGCTAAGTCGGGCTAGCAAAGGCCGACCATTGGGTGCGAGATAACGGTCCGCACTGGCCCACTTATCAGATAATTCATACCCACAAGATGTACAAAACAAGCGATCACTTTGATTTGCTGCTCCGCAACGAAAACATGGTACCGTCACCAGTTGTTGCCTGAGATTTGACATTGACGGCTGAGAAACGGGAGAAAGTGGCTGTGAGACTTGTCCCAACCCTCCACCTGCATTTGATAATGGTGCTGAAAATGCTCCTGGCAGTTCTACTGCTTGCCCGGGTGATTCAACAGGCTGTATTCCTGAACGCCATCTTGGTAAGGTAAGTTGAGAAGCAGTAAGTGCTCTCGTCAGAGCCTCGATTAACTCATCTGTTGTTTGATAACGATCAGCAGGTGCTTTGGCTGTCATTTTGAGAAGCACTTGCTCAATTGGTTGAGGTACCCCTTTCACACGTAGATTTTCAACAGGAATCGGGTCATTCAAATGTTTGACTGTAATAGAGAGCGGACTATCCGCCGTAAACGGCACGCGACCTGTTAAAGCATGATACAGAACAATACCCAATGAGTAAATATCGCTTCTCCGATCAACAGGTTGCCCCGTTCCCTGTTCTGGCGACATATATTGTGGCGTGCCAATACCAGTTCCCACTCGTGTGAGGTTAACTGTGCCCTCAAGAATTTTTGCAATACCAAAGTCTGATAATAGTAAATGCCCATCTTTTCGCAGTAACATATTGGCTGGTTTCACATCACGATGGATAATGCCGTGGCTATGTGCGCATCCCAAACCCTCGGCAGCCTGAATTACAAAATCGACTGCTTCCGGAACTGTCAAAGGACGTTCTTTCAAACGATCTTTAAGAGTCCCACTTTCGACATATTCCATAACAATAAAGGTAATATTATCTTGTTCTCCAAAATCATGAATTTGGACGATATTTGGATGTGCTAATTTCGCTACAGAACGTGCTTCTTGAGTAAACCGTTTTACAAAAATTGGATCTCGTGCATGATAAGCAGGCAAAACTTTGATAGCAACATAGCGATCAAGTGTAGGTTGGTATGCTTTAAAAACAGAAGCCATACCACCCGCTCCTATATGCTCTACTATTCTAAATTGGCCAAGAGATTTGCCAACCAGAGTGTTTAAATCGTCGTTGTTTCCCAATCCCATTGCTAGCTGACTTCCTCAATTCTTGCCAACTGTCTGGGTTTATCCTCTTCTCGTAAGGAAACCATAACCTTGGCAAAAGGATTTTTAAGTTTTCGGGTGACGTAACACTAAATGCCGTTCATTTTCCTACTGAACCAGCCTCTAAGTAAAAATGCCATGCTCTCTTACAGAAATATTCCAGGGTGTTAAGTCACACTAGATTATACAGGTTGATCAAACCAATGTCGAGAGACAATACTGTCCGATTTTTTATCCCTCCAATAAAAGTGTCTCTGGATCTTCTATAAACTCCTTCACCTTTACCAGAAACTGTACAGCCTCTCGACCATCTACTATACGATGATCATAAGAGAGCGCCAGGTACATCATCGAATGAATTGCTATCTGACCATTGACAACAATCGGACGTTGTTCAATCTTATGCATTCCCAGGATACCTACCTGAGGAGCATTCAAAATTGGTGTAGAGAGCAAAGAACCAAATACCCCCCCATTCGTGATGGTAAATGTTCCTCCTTTTAATTCAGCAAGAGTAAGTTTATTTTCGCGTGCTTTCTTTGCCAGATTAGCAATTTCGCTTTCAATTTCAGCAAAACTCTTACGATCAGCATCATGTAATACCGGTACTACCAGACCTTCTTCAGCCCCTACTGCAATTCCAATATCATAATAATATTTCAGGATCATTTCATTATCTTGAATTTCAGCATTCAAGCGTGGGAAAGCTTTTAGCGCACCTACGACTGCCTTCGTAAAAAAGGACATAAAGCCAAGTGAAATCCCATGACGTTCCTTGAATGAGTCTTTCCGTCTAGCGCGAACCTCCATTACTGCACTCATATCGACTTCGTTAAAGGTTGTGAGCATTGCTGCAGTGTGCTGAGCTTCTACCAATCTTTGAGCAATGGTCTGGCGTCGTCGTGACAGTCGCACATGCTCCTCGCGTCCTCCAGACATGGATTGAATCTGTACTTGAGACCCTGTTTGATCTAAAGGGCTTTCTTTACTGGCAGACTCCACCGTTGTATTCTCATCTGTAGCTCTCGATTGTTGCGTAACCATTGGCAAATCAGGAGTTTGCTGTGCTGCGGCCTGCTCTAAATAACTAATTACATCATCCTTCGTCACGCGACCATGTGAACCATGACTGGTGACCCTTGAAAGGTCAATATTATAATCATCAGCGATACGCTGTGCTAATGGTGAGACTGTCTTCTGCCCATCAACTTTTTGAGACGCACCTTGCTGTTGGCCATTAGATGATTGTCGGTCAGGCACATTTTCCAATACAGGAGATTCTTGAGGGATGCTCAAAGTAATTCGATCGCTTTCACCTACCATACCTAATACATCACCAACACTCACTACATCACCTACCTGTTTGAGAATTTTTTGCAGTATGCCACTTTGTTCTGCGCTAACCTCCACATTAACCTTATCAGTTTCTAATTCTACTAGGGCTTCCCCTTGTTTTACTTCATCACCCTCGTTTTTAAGCCATGTCGCAATCACCGCATCTACAATAGACTCCCCTAATGCAGGGACACGTATTTCAACCGTCATGTTCACCTCCATATTGCTTTACTGCGGTACGTAATGCACCCTCGATGATCCGTTCTTGCTCAAATTGGAAGAGATCCGAAAAACCCGTTGCAGGACTTGGACGAGAAGGACGAGAAATCACATTCAACTCAATATCTGGTCCAAGTAAGGTAGTCAACTGAGGGGAAATATAGCTCCAAGCTCCCATATTGAGCGGCTCTTCCTGTACCCAGACAACTTCATTTGCGCCTGGATATTGCTGAAGAATTGCCTTCAAAGTTTTCGCGGGGAAAGGATAGAGCATCTCAACACGTACAATTGCCACATCTTGCGCCTCATTCCGCAGCCTGTATGCAAGCATTTCGATTGCTATTTTTCCTGTGCAAAGCACTACTCGACGTATAGCTCCGGCATGGTTTAGAGCCGATGGATCATCAAGAACAGATCTGAACGTTTCCTGTTCGAGATCTTGCAAATGTGCCGACGCAAGTGGATGGCGCAGCAAGCTTTTAGGCATCATAATTACAAGTGGTCGTGGATACTTTAATAAATTGTGAGCTTGCAATCGTAACAAATGGAAGTATTGAGCTGCGGTAGAACAATTCGCTACTCGCCAGTTGTCAAAAGCAGCAAGTTCAAGATACCGCTCAAGACGCGCGCTTGAATGCTCTGGGCCTTGTCCCTCATATCCATGAGGAAGCAATAAAACAAGAGATGACTGCTGTTTCCACTTTGAGCGGCCAGAAGCAATAAATTGATCTATAACTGGCTGTGCGACATTTGCAAAATCACCAAATTGCGCTTCCCACAGTACTAGAGAGTTTGGTGCATGCACGCTATAGCCATATTCAAAGCCGAGTACTGAACTTTCGCTTAACGGACTATTATAGATTGCAAATGATGTTTTCGCTTCGGAAAGATGCTGTAAGGGTATATATATATGTCCAGTGTGCTGATCATGTAATACTGCATGACGATGACTAAATGTGCCTCGTTCAACATCTTGACCGGTTAATCGAATGGGAATGCGATCTGCAAGGATGGATGCAAATGCGAGTGCCTCTGCCTGCCCCCAGTCTATGCCTCCTTCTGCCCCTAGAGTCGTTTCCCTTCGTTGTAATAATCGTGCCAATTTAGGATTGAGAAACAAATCTTCTGGCCAGGAGAGCAACTCAGTATTGAACTTTTTTAATGCTTGTGCAGAAATTTTTGAGGGTTCTTCTGGTTCATCATTATGTCCATTCAGTCCGTTCGATTCTTCCTGCTCAAAAGGTTGAAAACTGGCATCAGCATCTTGTTTCGCATCTTCCAGGATCTCGAAAGCCTTTTGCTGCATCATATCAATCTCTTTTCGAGAAATGACACCTTGCTCTTGCAAAGAGCGTGAATAAAGTTCTCTGACAGTTGGATGAGTACGAATGATTTCGTACATCTGTGGTTGCGTGAAGGCTGGTTCATCGCCTTCATTATGACCCCAACGACGGTAGCCAACCAGGTCAATAAGTATATCCTTATGAAACTGGTTCCTGTAGGCATGTGCTATTCGTACAGCCATCAGAGCAGCCTCAGGATCATCTGCGTTCACATGTATAATCGGTATTTCGAAACCTTTCGCCAGATCGCTCGCAAAGTATGTTGAGCGATAGTCCTGCGGCTCAGTTGTAAAGCCGAGTTGATTATTCACGATAAGATGAATCGTGCCGCCTACTGTATATCCTTTTAAATTCCACAGGTTTAAGGTCTCAGCTACAACACCCTCACCGGGAAAAGCTGCATCGCCATGAATCAGGATCGGTATAGTATGATTTACATGTAGTTGGGGGATTCCTCTTTGATCGTTCTTTTCCTGCGAGGCACGTGTCATGCCCTCAACAACTGGGTTCACAAACTCCAGGTGACTTGGGTTGGGAGATAGAGTGATCTTGAGGTTTACAGTTGCTCCTTCATCGAGTATAGTTTCAGCTCCTAAATGATACTTCACGTCACCGGTATATCCAAAGCCAAAACTATCAGTGAGAGGAACGCCCTCCTCATGTTTCATATGTCCAAATTCATTGAGTATATCAACATAAGGTTTCTCGAGAACGTGCGCAAGTACGTTCAGGCGACCACGATGTGCCATGCCTATAATTACTTCGCTAGTTCCACTATTTATCGCAGCCTTTATAATTTCATCCAGCATTGGCACCAGCACATCCGTTCCTTCGAGGGAAAAACGTTTTTGACCAGGATATGTCTGATGAAGGAAGCGTTCAAATACCTCTACTTGCGTAAGTCGCTCTAATACACCTCGTCGAAAAGCTGAATTCGATGGTATTCGATAAAGTTGCAAGCCTACTGCGTCACGTAACCACCCTCGTTCAAGCGGACTTTTCACCTGATCGAACTCATAACTTATCGTACCCGAATAAAGGGCACGTAGAGCATCCATGGCTTCAAGAGCGTTTCGAGCACCCTCAGCTGAATGTCCTCCTACAACCTTGGGAGGAAGATAAACGAGGTCTTCATCGCTAATGCCATGTGTTTCAGCTAAAAGAGCCGGGTCTCCCAGTGGTTCGCTACCCAGAGGATCAAGGTGAGCACCTAGATGCCCGCGTGAACGTATAGCATGCGCCAGTTCGGAAGCGGCGACGATTCTAGAAACTTCAAGTGGGGGAACAAGTTCGGTCGCTGCTTGCTCCGAATTGAATTGATCAATCGGAGACCAGTTATCAAATACGGCTCGCGAAGCAGCATCAATAGAAGCCGGATTTTGCAAGTAATGTTCATATAATTCAAGAACATAGCCAGCATTCGGACCATAGAAAGCTTCGAGATCAGACATTAGTATTCCTTAACATGCTACGAAAAGCAAATATGCAATGTAATTGCTAATTTCATTTTACCATTTACAGGATATGTGGTGTAGACTAAATTGGTTAACTGTGGTATTATTGCGATGCAAAAGCCAGGATAGAGCGAGTAAGTCACGTATGGATAAATAAATCCTCTCGTTATAGAGAATCCGGGATTTGGTGGAACCGGATACGAGACGTGTACTGAAAATCACTCTTAAGCTGCCTACCGAAATGTATGTTATACAGAATAAGCTAGGACGGAATCTTCCCGTTACCATGAAGTAATTCGAAATGAGTGAGCATTTGTAGCAAGGCTCTACACTGCTAACCAGGGTGGTACCGCGGGAGTTCCTCTCGTCCCTTTGACGGACGAGAGGTTTTTTATTGGAACAATATTAAGTATGTAATAAGGGGCAAGCAAAAACGATGAAGACGAAGCTGCTCTACCACGAAAACAGTTATACGTTTGAATGCACTGCGAAAGTTGTCGCGGTCGAAGGTGACGAAATAGCGATTGACGCTACGATATTCTTTCCTGGCGGCGGCGGTCAAATGCCCGATAGAGGTACAATTGCCTGGAATAATAATCACAATGAAGGTGTAGTCGTTGCGCTCAATAAGCGAGACGATGTTGTCTGGCATACATTGGATTGCCTTCCTCCCTCAGTCGGAACAGAAGTTGTCAGTACCATTGATTGGGACTTCCGTTATCGCATGATGCGAACTCATACAGCTCTCCACATACTTTGTGGAACCATTTTTAAAGAATTCAACGTGCAAGTAACTGGAGGGCAGATGTATCCTGACAGGGCTAGAATGGACTTTGCCATGGAGAATCTGGATAGAGAGCGCATCGCCTATATTGAGGAGAAGATCAATAAAGCTGTCGAGGCCGATTACCCTATTCGAGTTTATTCTCTACCCCGTGAGAAAGCCTTTGCAATTCCGGACTTGATACGTACAAAAATTAACCTTCTTCCTCCTGAAATTGAAGTAATCCGTATTGTTGAAATAGTAGGGCTCGATTTGCAAGCCGATGGAGGAACTCACGTCAATCATACAAAAGAAGTCGGCGCTATTAAAATTACCAAGACAGAAAATAAAGGCAAGATTAACAAGCGACTGGAAATCAGGTTAGTAGAGTAGGCAAATAGAATAGAGGAGACCATACGTGTCAATAAGAACCAGTGTATTCCAATCAGTCACTGCTGCAGATCGGGTTGATTACCCAGAGCTTGAAAAAGCTATTCAAAAATGGTGGGATGAACGAGGTATACTTCAACAATATCTTCATCGCAATGATCAAAGTGATAAGCAGTATTCATTTCTAGATGGTCCAATCACTGCCAATAATCCAATGGGTGTACACCATGCCTGGGGGAGAACGTATAAAGATATCTACCAGCGCTATAAAACCATGCTAGGTTACAAACAGCGCTACCAGAATGGATTCGATTGCCAGGGTTTATGGGTCGAGGTTGAGGTTGAGAAAGAACTCGGTTTTAAAACCAAACTAGATATCGAAGTCTTCGGCATTGCTGAATTCGTGCAACTCTGTAAAGAGCGGGTTTACAAATTCGCAAAACGTATGACCGAACAATCAATCCGCCTGGGATATTGGATGGATTGGGGCAACGATTACTATACACTTTCGGATGAAAATAACTATACCATCTGGTATTTCCTCAAAAAATGCTATGAGAGAGGGTTAATCTACAAAGGGCACGACGTGATGACCTGGTGTCCGCGCTGTGCTACAGGCATCTCAAATATGGAAACCCTCTCAGAGGATTATCAAGAAATGAGTCACCTTAGCCTATATGTACGATTTCCGCTGCTAGATCGGCCTGGCGAGTACTTAATAGTCTGGACAACGACTCCATGGACATTGGCCGCCAACGTTGCTGCGGCAGTGCATCCCGAGCTTCCCTATGTGAAAGTTGAACAGGATGGTGAGTATTATTACATTGCCGAAGCCCTCTTACCTGTGCTAAAAGCTCTCAAAGGACGCGATAAGGGAGATTACCATGTGGTGGAAACTCTGATAGGGAGTGATTTGGTCGGTTGGAAATATCGTGGCCCATTCGATGAACTTCCTGCTGAACAGGGCGTTGTTCATACCGTCATTCCTTGGAAAGAGGTAAGCGCAACTGAAGGTACAGGCATTGTGCATATCGCTCCTGGTTGTGGACGCGAAGACTTTGCTCTCTCAAAGGAATTTAATCTGCCCGTCATAGCGCCTGTCGATCAATTTGGGAGTCTACATTGAAGGCTTCGATTGGCTGACGGGACTTAAAGCTGCTGAAGTAGGACAGCAGATTGCAGAGAATCTTGTCCAAAAAGGTTTGCTCTACCGCCCACAGAATTACAAGCACCGCTACCCCATATGCTGGCGTTGCAAGACCGAACTGATTTTTCGGTTGGTAGATGAATGGTACATCTCTATGGACCAATTACGATACGAGATAATGGATATTGTCCACCAGATAAATTGGATCCCGGCATTTGGCCTCGAACGTGAACTCGATTGGCTACGCAATATGGATGACTGGATGATCTCAAAAAAGCGCTATTATGGATTGGCATTACCAATCTATGATTGTCCCGAATGTGGCACATTTGAGGTCATAGGAAGCGATCAAGAATTAAAAGAGCGTGCTACCTCTGGTTGGGAAGAGTTTGAAGGTCATTCTCCACATCGTCCTTGGGTAGATGCCGTTAAAATACAATGTAAAAAATGTGGTGGCGAGGTAACACGAATAAAAGATGTTGGTAATCCCTGGCTGGATGCAGGTATTGTTCCATATTCAACTCTACATTACCGAACGAACCACAACTACTGGGAACAATGGTTCCCTGCTGATTTTGTAACTGAGTCATTCCCAGGCCAGTTTAAAAACTGGTTCTACTCGATGTTGGTCATGAGTACTGTACTGGAGAAAGAAGCGCCCTTTAAAACTCTCTTCGGTTATGCTTTACTCATGGGTGAAGACGGATCACCAATGCATAAATCGAAAGGTAATCTAGTCGTCTTTGATGATGCTGCTGAACGAGTTGGTTCAGATACAATGCGCTGGCTCTTCGCCACTCATAATCCAGAAAAGAACCTCAGCTTCCCCCGCATTCCATCTGATGAAGATATGGAGAAATCTGTACAGACTGGCTTGCCTGTCAGATTGAGTGAAAAGTGGATGCTTGTTCGTAGGATGTTAGATAAACTCTGGAATGTCTATGGTTTCTTTGTCACGTATGCAAATATCGATGCATTTGATCCTATGAAATTCCAGCTACCTGTAGCACAACGTAGCGAGCTTGATCGATGGATCCTCTCTGAGTTACAGCAAACTATTCAAGTTGTTACAAACAGTCTGGAGCAATACGATACATCTAAGCCAGCAGATGCGATGCAAGAGTTCTTGGAGGATCTATCGAACTGGTACTTGCGGCGTAGTCGTGAGCGCTTCTGGAAGACAGGTATGGACAATGATAAAGTCGCAGCTTATCTTACGTTGTATGAATGTCTTACAACATTGGTCACCTTACTTGCTCCAATTTTGCCTTTCATAACAGAAAAAATGTATCAAAATCTTGTACGTAGTGTTGACACAAATGCTCCTATGAGTGTCCATCTCTATGATTGGCCAAAGGTAAATGAAGCGTTACTCGACGAGAGATTATCGAGTGAAACACAGCTTGTAATGCGTGTCGTTAGCCTTGGTCGAGCTGCACGTGAAAAAGCACAAATAAAGGTTCGCCAACCTCTAAACGCTTTATATGTTCGTGTGCTCAATCGTCTTGAAGAAGACACCCTGGTTCGTCACTCAGAGCAGGTACTGGAAGAGTTAAATATAAAGCATCTGCATTTCATGAGCAACGATAGCGATATGCTCGCATACACATTGAAACCCCAGGTGAAGATTCTCGGTCCTAAATATGGCCCATTAGTGCAGAAAATCCTGGCTGCATTTAAATCCCTGGATACACATGGAGCTCACGAGGCAGCAAACCTGCTGAACGAAACGGGTACATTGAATTTCACGATCGACGGTCAGCAAATCGAACTTACTTCGGATGAAGTAGAAGTAATAGCAACTGCCCGTCCAGGTTTTGTAGCCACCGAAGAGCGTGGATATGTAGTAGCCTTAGAAACCACGATTACATCTGAATTACGTGAAGAAGGGCTAGTTAGGGATCTTACCCATTACATTCAAGACATGCGAAAGAAAGCTGGATTCAATATTGAAGACCATATCTCTCTGTCTCTATACACAGATCAAGAACTAGCTTCTATTCTGCATCGTCATGAAACAACGTTGCGGTCAGAGACATTGGCAGACAATTTGTCAATTTGGGTAGATCAACCGGCAGCACAAATTCAAGGTGAAGCCTATCGTGAAAACATCTCTCCTCACGAACTTAAAAAACTTGAGAGTTACACACTCGAAGTAGTTTTAACAAGATTGTAGTCAAAAGAATGCAAGGATCAAGAGTCGCCTGGAAAGAAGCAGCGTGGATATTTAGCCTGAGCCGCCTGATCATATTATTAGTGAGCAGTATCGGCATTGTATTATTGCCTCAGGCTGGACAAACTCTGCCGGATGCTTGTAGAGCCTCTTTCGATCCTTGCTTCACAGCCTGGTATCGTTGGGATGCGGTAGCATATGTAAATATCGCACACCATGGTTATACGTACCTACCTGACACGGCATTTTTCCCTTTCTGGCCATTACTCGAACATTTCGGTGGGATACTCCTTGGCAGCTCATTTCCCAATTCCTATTATTTCGCGGGAATTGTAATTGCGAATATCTGCTTCTATTTTGTTCTGGTCTTACTTTATCGCTTATTGGCGGTTGATTTCGAGCCAGATACAGCCCGTAGAGCGCTCTTTTATATCGCATTTTCACCCTATGCAATATTCTTCTTTCTTGGGTATACAGAGTCACTTTTCCTTCTCCTAAGTATTGGCATTTTTTTGCTACTCCGACGAGGTAAACCACTTGATTGGTGGTTGGCAGGGTCGCTTGGTTTCTTAGCAATGCTAACACGTTCGTCAGGTATGATCTTAGCAATTCCGTATCTGGTCGTCTATGTACAGCGATTCTGGATCATATCTGAACGGGCACAACACAGTTGGAGAGAAAAACTTAATGCATTAGCTCCGTTGATATTGATACCTGCTGGAGTCCTGGTATATATGATCTACTTGGGTTATGCTACAGGTAACCCCTTGATGTTCATCTCCCAGGAAGGAACCTTCCATTGGCATCGCCACCTCAACTTCCCCTGGGTTGGGATAATTGCTGCGTTTAGCACAGTTTTTGCAACAACAAACTTTGATAATGTTAAAATACAAAATTTGCTCGATTTGAGCTTTACCCTCATTCCACTTATCACACTTGTTCTTGGTTGGAAATATATACCTCTCCATTATGCGCTCTTTGCGCTTGCATTAATCCTCTTCTCCCTCAGTTTCCCTCAAAGCATAGAGCCATTAGCTTCCCAGCCACGTTATATGATGGCAATTTTCCCTATTACTGCAATATTTGCATTATGGGGTAAACGGCCTCGCTTTAATCAAGCCGTCATCGCATTAATTCTTCCATTATTCGCTGTGAACATTATCCTTTTAATCAGTCATCGATGGGTAGCATGACCATAATAATTATGTGAGGCCCTTCCTATCAGCTACTTCGAGAAGAGCATTGACACTACGAAACACTTTGGTTTACAAACTTACCTGTTACCATCATGAATGAAGATTGGTAGAAGCCTCACATCCATAACTGTGTGGTGTATAATGATTGAGGGTAATTTGGCTTTGTGAAGCTACTGACAAAAATTGTTATCTTTGTCAAATAACTCTCATGCACTCAAAGAGTGCGATAGCTGCATGTGCGTTTTACTTTGTAAAAGATACAGAGACTTCGTTTCCATACCCATGCAGGGATCATACGTTTTGAAAGGCTGAATAAATATGGAGTTACATGGTATTCATCATATAACCGCTGTTACAGGAAATGCATCGCTAAATGTCGCATTTTACACGCAGGTTCTTGGCATGCGTTTAACCAAGAAAACCGTGAATCAAGACGATGTTTCGGCTTACCACCTCTTTTACGGTGATGAGCTTGGTCATCCAGGCACAGACCTGACATTTTTCGATTGGCCTGATGCTGGACATCATCATCAGGGTATTGGGACAGTCTCGGCAATCTCACTAGGAGTAACTGGTTCAGATGCTCTAAATTGGTGGGTCAAACGTCTGGACGATTTTCAAATTACTCATCAAGGCATTCAAACAAGTGGCGAAGATGGTCGTCTTGTACTTCCCTTTACCGATCCAGAGGGACAGCATCTTGAACTTGTAGATGATGAAGGCAAACTGGAATACACTCCATGGCCTAAGAACCCTGTTCCTTTTGAAATGGCTATCCATGGCTTCACCTCAGTTCGGCTTGCTATGGGCAAACTTGAACCTACAAAACGTTTCCTCACAGAAGTGCTTGGTTTCAGATTGAGCCGCACGTATCAAACATCTCATCAAACAACAATGAATATCTTTGAAGTCGGCATAGGTGGTCCAGGCAAAGAGGTGTACGTCGAGCTTAGACCCGAATGGCCTATTCGACGTTTCGTTGGGATCGGCGGTGTTCACCATGTAGCTTTCCGCACTCCTAACGATGAGGAGCATCGACTATGGAGAAATCATATCGCTGAGGTTTATCCATCTGTGACCCCTGTGATTGATCGGTTCTACTTTCGCTCAATTTACTTCCGTGAGCCTGGAGGAGTGTTGTTCGAGATTGCTACGGATGGGCCAGGATTTGATGTAGACGAAGAAGTTTCCACTCTGGGAGAACGGCTCTCACTTCCACCTTTCCTGGAACCACATCGGCAAGAAATCGAGGCACAACTAAAGCCGATTTCACCAGTTGATCTGAAGACTCTCGTTTAAAAGGATCGTAGAAGCTCACCGAAATCAGGCAAGTCCAAATTGCTCCAAGAGTGGGGTGATAGTCGTCCCAAAGGCGACTGATCGCCCAGCGTAATCGGGAAAGCGGTACGAGAATATCTCGACACCGCTTTCCGGTTCGATGGCATTTGAGACGCAAGACGGATTGGACACAATCTCTATACAATGGCTCAAGAAGATGAAGAAGGAATGCGTACACGAGTGTGACGATTGAAAGAAGCTTGAGACGATTTTCAAACGCCCACAGGCGCGGACTTTCCATGGCTAACTCGCATTTTCCATAGCGAAAACTCGTTTCAATTTGCCAGCGTCTCTTATACGTAAAAACAATCTCCCACGCCTGCGCTGCCGTTTTGACAGGCTCATTGGTAATCAGGTACCAGATCTTTTTCTTCACTCTGACTTTGACGCAAAACAGGGGATACGCATAACTTGCATGCCAGACCTGTGTCCACCAAATATCACATGGCATTTTTTGTCCGGTCGCCACATCAAAGAGTTCTGTATGCGCACGATACTTTTTCCCTCGGCCAATCTCCCATAATTTCTTTTCCACTCCATTACTATCAACAAATGTGTGCTTTTTGATCCATCTGATCACGAATTTTACCTTCAGTGTCTGAAGCACCTGTATCCATGGACCAGATGCATATCCGCGATCAAACACATGAAGAAGAAGATCACCCCATTTCCTGATACATGTGCGTAGCATCTCCTCTTCCTGCTTTCTGGTCTGTGTTGCATAGGTCCCTTTGGTTGTCCACCAACTCATCAAGGCTATTTTAGGAATTCCTTCGAGCCCTGCAATGAATGCGCCTGTCCAATGCATTCCCGTCACCAGCACCGGTCGTGCTGCTGGCATGTTGAACACCTGTCCTTTTTTTGAGCGATTCAGTCGTTTGGCTTTACTTGAGATAACCGGACAGAGTCCTTCTGCTGCACTACTTTCAGGCTTTTCTACCACACTCCCATCCCAAATACACAGGATTCTTTTTCCTGCCTCTTTGAGTCTTTTCACCTCTGTCTCTAGGCCAAGTCCTAAATCGGACTTGCCTTAACCTTACAAGCGCATTTCTAGGACAAACTTGTATTAGAATATGCCTGTGAAATGTCTTGGACAGCCGGTATAATTTTTTGAGATACAAGAAACTGCTCCATAGATTGCCAGTTGGCTTTGTCGTTGTATCCTAGAGGGTGCTGGCCATTGCCTTGCCAAATAGGGATTGTCGCCTCCAAAACGCTCATCGCATTGGTAGTGTCCAGACCTTGCACATAACTTTGACTGATTTGAACTGCCTCATTCGGATTCGCAATTACTTCTTTTAGCCCCTTTATAGTTGCTTGCACAAAGCTACGCACAACATCTGGTTGGTTGTGTAAGGTACTCTCGGTAGTAATGATACCATTAGAGATCAAAGGTTGATAGTCAGAAACATCGAAAGTGCGAACCTGCAAGCCGTGATTGCTCAATTGGATTGGCTCATTATTTGAATAGCCTACAACGGCATCAAATTTATGAGTAAGCAGGGCCGTTACCTGGGTGAATCCAATCTCTGTAACATGCACATCAGAGAGTGATAGATGTGCCTGGTAGAGCAGTGCCAATAACCCAATATGTGTCGCACCGTAAGGAGCTGGTTCGCCAATCGTATGGCCTTTGAGATCAGCCAAAGTATGAATAGACGAATTAGCAGGAACGATCAAGCTAACTGGGTAGCGTTGATAGATTGTTGCGACGTTGACCACAGGCAGGTTTTTACTACGTGCTACCAATTCTTCATCTCCTGTGGCAAAGGCAAAGTTATCATGTCCCAATACCATTGAGCCAATCACATCATTCACAAAGCCATGATGGAACGTCACATTGAGACCAGCAGCTTTGTAATACCCCTTACTCTGGGCTACATAAAACGGTGCAAATTGAATATCGGGAATATAGCCTAGTCCAATAGAAACATTCTTCAATGAAGTATCAGTTGACGATCCCGTGTTATTTGAGGTTGATGCCCCACCACAAGCAGCTAGCACCAATGTCAGTAGAAAAAAAAACAAAGAAATTGATTGCAAAAAAGATGGACGATGTCGGACTTGCATTTGTGAACTCTCCAATTCAAAAGTTTCTACCTTTTCAGGATACACACGATCATTAATAAACGATTTCGGCCAGTTTAATGAGCAGCCAGGATGCGCCATAATATACAGATGCTAACCCGGCGAGAAAAATGAGTGTTGCAAACAACAACGGTGCATTAAATTGATCTTTGGCCTCAAACACTAATGCGCCAAGTCCCTGGCCACTATTGCTCACGAATTCTCCAACAAGTGCTCCCGTGATGGACAGAGTAAGACCAATTCGTAATGCTGCGAGAATAGCAGGCAATGCTAATGGAAACTCAATATGTGCCAGCATAGACCAGCCCGAAGCCCCCTCGACACGCGCAGCATCTGTATAAATTGTATCGATGGTCTGCACTCCCAGTGCAGTTGTAATTACCATGGGAAAAAGCACTACCAGCATACAAAGGATGGTGATTGGCAACAATCCATAACCTAACCAGAGCACAAGCACCGGTGCAATCACAATTGCTGGAATGGCCTGCCCTGCAACGAGATATGGTTGCACTGTAGCAGCAAGCAAGCGGGATTTCGCTATGGCATAGCCTATCGGCAAGGCTATGATAACTCCAAGCAAAAATCCCAACAAACTTTCTTGAATAGTCACAAGTGCATTGCTAAAGAATAGACCTGATCGGAGGCCATCAACCAATGTAGCAAACACATCTCGGGGAGCTGGTAATATAAAGTCCGGTACTCTTCCCGTGGCAGTACCTACAAACCAACTTATTATTAAGACTAGAGCAAGTGCAAGAGGAGGGACTATCAACATCGCACGTTGTGTAGCGATATGCGTTGTACGCGAACGTCTGATGCCAGATGATAGTTTTCTACTACCGTTAGATGCTGTTTCTTGCAATTCAAACGATTCATTCTCTGTAGTTGTTGTTACACTCATTGACTTCCCTCGGTCAAAGCTATACTGACAAGTATTCTCTAAAGACATAGAAATACCATCAATTCAACTTACCTGGGAGGCTTAGAGGGAGACATAAGGAGAGCAATACGGATAGTCCACTGAATAATAATCTGACAACCCTGTCGTTGAGAACGACAAGGTATGGTGATCCGCACTTTTGCTAAACCTTCTCCCATCCGGACTTTAACCGTCGGCTTCGGATTCACACCGAATCTGTCAAACAACTGGCGAGATATCAATTTAACCAGTTATAGACTCGCGGGCTTTATAAACATTATCATATGTTTACATTACCGCCGGTCGGGAATTACACCCTGCCCCGAAGGTCTCTATTTAAAGTATGGCACATACGAATACAAATTAGCAAGGGGAATCTTATCTATTCTCTGTTCGGTGAAATTCTTCAGCAAATGCCACACCATACTTGGCACCAAGTTCAGCGATACGTGATCTGACCATCTTCTCCACATCCTCTGTTCTTCCAATGAACTGGCTTGCGTGACAGAGCAGCGCTTCGATCTTTATCTCCATCACATTTGTGATATCGACAAAATGATTGATATTTGGCGCGCCTGCAATATAAATTTCAGATATTTTATGAGGTAGCAAACCTTCATCAAGCAGTTCTGGAAAGTCCCATGGGTTCTGTGACATGGGGTAAATTGCCGCAAGAGTCGCCTGACCTGCTGCAAGATGATCTGAATGATAACGACCTAATATAAGTGTCGGTGTCCAAGTTCTTTCAGGTGATTGGCAAAAGACACGAGATGGACGATACGTACGTAAAAGACGAACCAGGTCACGTCTCAGTTCAATAGAAGGCTGCAATTGTCCATCTGGATAATCAAGAAAAAAGACGCCCTTCAACCCAAGTACGACACCAGCTGCTCGTTGCTCACTCTTCCTGGTTTCAGAAATCATACGCTTTGCAGCTGGACCAACATCGGTAGCCTCGTCTGGTCCCCCACCTGTAGCATCTGTGCAAATAACATAATAGACATCCCATCCATCGCGCACCCATGTAGCGACAGATCCGGCCACTGCAAACTCTGCATCATCAGGATGTGCAACAATCACCATAGCAACTTTATTCTGCTGTTGTTCTAGCTCGCTCAAAGTCTATCTTCTTTCTCCTCTAAAAATGCTTTTTCTCACTATATCAACACAAAGGGCACCCCTCGCGGCTGGTGCAGGAGTGCCATAGGTATAGCAATTTCAGTATGTCACTATTTTTCTGTAAGTACAAGTAAAAGACCGCCAAGCAAACCAAGATTTTTGAAGAATTGAGGAAGTTGACTTTGGCGTCCTGACGTTATTTTCTTCTTTCCAAAAAGCATGGCCGACGATTGAAGTTGGAACTATAGCTAACTCTCTTCACTCTAAATAGTATGCGAATTTGGAGGATAGGAAGTTTCAAGATAGCAGCAAATACACTAGACTTCTTAGATGAGTGGGATATTCCATTCAGCCAACCAGCTACGGGATCTATGGTCACGTAATCGTATCAGAGCTTGATTACGGTAGATCTGAAAGGCGAATGAAATTATCAAATCAGGAACATCAGGATCAAATTCAAATATCGTTCCCTCTTCATTCAGAGCCGCTCCTTTGTGGAAGCCAGTATACCATGGTGACATCAAGTTCACAAAACTAACTGTATGTCCGTTCAATGTCTCAGTTTTCACAAGATCCGGGGCGCCCCAACCTGAATGTGTATGTCCACTAATAAACAGCCCAACATGCTTATATTTTCCCAGGATAGTTCTCACATCTTTAGAATTTTTGAGTGAGAAAAAAGGATCTAATGAATGATAATCAAGTACTCTTACAGGATCACGATCTAAAACAGTATTGTAGAGAGGACAATGGCAAAAGATGACAGAGAAATAACCTGGGTGCTTTGAAAGTGCTGTTTGGAGGAAAGCGAGAGATTCTTGTGTTAAATATGGTTCTGGATATCCGATCGGATCAAGCATGATATAAAGCACTTCCCCTTCCACCCAATAATAACGTATAGGTTTTCCCCAAAATGCTGTAAAGTCTTCGATAAGGTGATCTTCACTTTCAGAATTTTCAGAATATAACTCATGATTACCAAGCCCTGGATAAAACGGTATCTCCCCTAGCAAGGTAGTCATTTGCTTCTTCGCTAACTGGAAGTTCTCAGGCGTATTCAACTCGATAATATCACCTGGAGATACGCAAAAAGCTGGTGTTCCCTCCTCTGCCCAAAGTGATCGTAAGTCTGAGAACATCGGAGCAAGACGCTGAATATGAAAAGCGTTCCACTGATCATTTGCACAATAGTGCAGGTCACCTATTGCCCAGAAGTAATGTAATCCTCCACTGGCCGTGTTTGCCGATCTGACTAACGATATGTCACTCATACAAGGACTGAACCTCCTTCTAACGTGCTACTGGTATTATAAACCATCACTTATAATTATTGGTTAAAAGCATTTCAAACCTTCACAGGGGATTACTAATACCTTTTCACTAAGCCAGATCTTACAAGTTATACGATACTTCACAATTTGCAGTATCAGGTCGTACACCGTATAATAGCAATGTTAGTCAGGAGGCATTGGGTGAGCAAAGAACTAAGTATTATTCCTATCAAAGGTATTGGCGATATTTCCCCAGAAAGCGACCTGGGTTTCATCATCTATAAAGCCATGCAAACCCAGGATATTGAGCTTCAGCAGGGTGATGTACTCGTTGTAACACAGAAAATCGTCTCAAAAGCAGAGGGTAGCGTAGTCAACCTTGATGATGTTCAGGGATCAGATTTTGCTCGATCGCTTGCTGTTGAAAGTAATAAGGATGCTTCATATATTGAAGTTGTACTTCGTGAGAGTCGTCGTATCGTGCGTATGGATCATGGTGTCTTAATTTGTGAGACAAAACATGGTTTCATATGTGCCAATGCTGGTGTAGATGAGTCGAATGTTAATGGAGCGCGAGCAATCACCTTGCTTCCAGTCGATCCCGATTATTCTGCTCAACAACTACGCACGCACTTACAAGAGCTTTCAGGTGAAGGCTCTTCTTTCGATATAGCAATAATCATTTCAGATACCTGGGGGCGCCCCTGGCGTACTGGTCAGGTCAATATGGCAATAGGGGTGTCTGGCATGGAAGCGATTGTAGACTACCGTGGGCAATACGATCACTATGGATATGAGCTTCATGCTAGTGTGCTCGCAGTTGCAGACGAACTAGCATCAGCTGCCGAATTGGTAATGGGAAAAATTGATCACATTCCAGTCGCACTTATTCGTGGTTATAAGTATATGCCAGGTGAAGGCAACGCGAAAACTCTTTTACGTGATCCCACTACCGATATGTTTCGATGATCCACTACTATTGAAAGGCACTATAAGGTAATAGATCAACGTGACAACACAATCTGAGCAACGACCCATAACATTGCCAGTTCGGACAGATACCCTGGCAACTTTATTACAGAACAGGCGCAGTGTACGAAAATACCAGCATCGATCTATTTCGCCTGAATTTATAGAACAGATTTTAGAAGCCGCTCGTTGGGCACCATCCCCACATGGACGACAACCCTGGCGCTTTGCCGTGTTAACTCAACAATCTCCCAAATTAAGACTTGCTGATGCGATGGGTTCTACCTGGCAGCAAAATCTGCAAATGGATGGCCAAATTCAAGAAATTGTCAATATACGTCTTGAGAAATCACGTCAACGTATTCTCAATGCTCCCGTGATCATCATCCCGTGTCTCTATCTCGAAGATCTTGATTATTATCCCGATGAGCGCAGGCAAGCGGATGAAAAGACTATGGCAATCCAGAGTATTGGAGCAGCAATCCAAAATATGTTGTTGATGGCCTACGACCTGGGATTGGACGCTGGCTGGATGTGTGCTCCTCTCTTCTGTCCTGAAATTGTTTGTGAAGCGATTGATTTAGACCCGCGGCTTATCCCGCAGGCTTTGATTACAATTGGTTATGCTGCTGCCGATCCGCAACGGCGAGAACGATTGCCATTGAGTAGTTTAATTGTTCACTTTGATTAATAGGTAAATTGAGGTTTGTATGATTGTTGTTCTAGCAGGCGGAGTTGGTGCTGCACGTTTTCTTCAGGGCCTGGTACAGGTTGTTCCCCAGGAAAATTTGACTGTCATAGTCAATACTGGAGATGATCGTGATTTTTACGGACTGCATGTATCGCCTGATCTGGATATCGTGATGTATACGCTCGCAGGATTAGTCGACGAAGCACACGGTTGGGGCATTCGTAAGGATACCTACAACACGATGCAGCAGTTAACAAACTACGGTAATGAAGATTGGTTTATGTTAGGAGATCGCGACCTTGCCACTCATATTCATCGTACCAACCTCCTACGCCAGGGCAAATCTCTCAGCGAAATTACAGATGAATTGCGCAAACAACTTGGTCTGGCACTGCGTATCTTGCCCATGTCAGATCAAGAAGTTTCAACTCATATTCAGACACCTGTAGGACTTCTTCATTTCCAGGAATACATGGTCAAACGACGATGTGCTGATGCAGTACTGGATGTTGTTTTTGTCGGAGCCAGTGATTTACGCCCGGCCCCCGGAGTTCTTGATGCTATCAAAGACGCTGAAGCTATCTTGATCGCTCCAAGCAATCCTATTGTCAGTATTGGCAGTATCCTGGCTATTCCAGGCATTCATGATGCACTACACGAAGCAAGTGGGATGATAGTCGCAATCAGCCCTATTGTTGGCGGCGCTCCAATTAAAGGACCGGCAGATAAGTTGATGCATGGACTGAAAATGGAAGTCTCACCTGCTGGAGTTGCTCGCTGCTATCGAGATTTTCTAGATGTGATGGTAATAGATCAACAGGATGAGCACCTTTTAGGTGCGATTGAGGATCTAGGCATTCCTGCAATTGCAACAAATACCATCATGCATGATGGTGCGGCCAAGAAGGCTCTTGCTCAAAAAGTTTTAGAAATTGCAGGATTAGGATAGCGTTTGGCTATATGAAATACAATGCTCTCATTCCAGTTAAATCACTTGTGACAGCCAAAAGCCGTCTTGCATCATCTTTTACCCAGCTCCAAAGAGAAAGATTAGTTTTGGATATGCTCCACCATGTTCTGTGTGTGTTAGTAGATAGTGAATTGTTTGAAAAAGTATCCGTGGTCAGCTCAGACAAACAGGTGCTAGAAAAGGCTTACTTGTGGGGAGCACAGGCAGTCGTTGAGGAATATCATGGCCACAACCAGGCTCTACATGCCGCTGCTCTAAGAGAGTTGTCGCAAGGCGTAACTACATTGTTAACAATTTCTGCAGACCTCCCCCTACTGACAACCCAGGAAATTCTTTGTTTCTATGAGCAATCCTTGCAGCATGAAGTAGTACTTGCTCCATCCAGAGATGGAACCGGAACGAATGCTATTTTGGTTCGTCCTCCACTTGCATTACCCTATATATTTGGCCCTGGAAGCCTGCAGAACTATGTAGATGCTGCCAAGCAAAAAAAGCTGAGTTATTCAAAGTTTCGTTGTATTGGTCTGGCTCTTGATATTGACACTATCGATGACCTGGATGAGTTAGAGATACTCAATAACAAAAGAAAAGAGATTGTTTATGACTGTTGATCTTTCAAAAAAAGCTCAAGCTTTTTTACAGGAGCTACGTTTTGCTGTGCTTGCAACTATTAATCAAGATGGCACACCTCAACTTACCACAATGTGGTATCTGCTTGAAGATGATGGTACGATTTTGATGAATACAAAAGTTGGCCGTCTGAAAGAACGCAACTTGAGACGTGATCCTCGAATATCTATCTGCATTGAGGATGATTACAATTTTCTTACTATCAATGGAACTGTACAATTGATCGATGATCCCCAAAAAACACAGAATGATATCTACCGCCTTTCAGCACGTTACCACGGAGAAGAGAAAGCTAGAAGGCAAATGCAAGATCAGTTCTCGAAAGAGACACGTATGAGTTTGCTCTTAAAGCCAGAACGCGTCATTGAGTATTTCGACTAGCAACGTAGGAGGACATCAAGTGGCCAGAAATTACGGTAGCCAGAGCATGGTTGCACCTCTTCGTACTGTTCTTGTAAAACGTCCCGAACAAGCTTTTGCTGTGTCTGACCCGGTAGCCTGGCATTATACTGGAAGACCTGATGTGACTATAGCACAACTAGAACATGATGCACTGGTCGATCTGCTGCGAAAAGGCGGCGCAGAAGTTGTCTATCACGATGCTCCTCAGCCTGAACATGCCGACGCAATCTTCGCTTTTGACCCAGCCCTCGTGACCGACCATGGTGCAATTATTTTAAGCATGGGTAAATCTCAACGGCGCGGCGAAGAGGCAGTGATGGCACGCCGATTTGAGCAAATGGGTATACCCATACTCTACACATTGCACGGTGATGCACGTGCAGAGGGAGGCGATCTTTTGTGGGTTGACCATGATACGCTTGCAGTGGGTCTGGGTTTTCGTACCAATACAGAAGGATTACGCCAGCTTCGCGAGGCTTTATCAGGAATAGGAGTAAAGGTCATCCCAGTAGAATTGCCATACTACACTGGCCCCGAGGCTTGCTTGCATCTGCTCTCATTTATTAGTATTGTCAATGAAAATACTGCGGTCGTCTACCCACCACTCATGGCAGTCCCTTTCTGGCATGAGTTACAACGGCGTAATTTCAACCTGATTGTCATACCTGAAGAAGAGTTCCCGACTATGGGCACCAACGTCCTGGCGCTTGCACCCCGTAAATGTCTGATGCTGGAAGGTAACCCGGTAACGAAACACTTATTGGAAGATGCAGGCTGTGAAATCATGACTTATAAGGGAAATGAGATCTCGCTTAAAGCAGAGGGAGGACCGACATGCTTGACGAGACCAATTTTGCGAGATTATGTGCTAGGCGTAGACACTCCTTATCCTAAACAGGTATCGCCTCATATGTCAAAAAGATCCCAGTTGGCTCGGTTCTCACACCCGTTGTACAGTACTGAAAGCCACTGGGCAGCCCTTCAGGCTTTTGCTGCAACTGCTGATTGATCTGTGTTTCAAAGCTTTGAGCAAAGCTTGTTACGGGAATATTGCTGAAATCAGCGCGTACAATATGTATCTTTAGAAAGCAGGAACTTACATATAGCTGCACATTAAAAGTAAAAGGTCTGTTTACTTGAACACCGAAAATTTGTAACACATCCTCCCCGCTCACAATCATTTGACCACCCTCTTTCAGGTTCACATTGACATTTTGGATTTGACCTGGCATACCAGAACTAGTCAAATTCTTTGTCACCAGTTGAGTGATGAAAATCCTATCAGCTTCTACAATAATGTCTCCTTTAGAGGATCCAGGTACGATGATTATTGGTCCAACACCCGATTCTCCAAACAGAAATAATGCTGTGACACCAAGCACTACCCCTACCAGTAGCGCTATAAGTGGGATAACTATACGACCTGTTCGACTTCTTAACCAACCACGAACTCGAGCAAAACGGGGTTTATTCAATGTAGTCTTAGCTTCTTGTTGTAAAGGCAATGGTGACGAGGAAGGCTGATTCTGATACGACATACATTTCTCCCTGCATTTGTTTAGGTCATCTTACAGATTTCATATCATGAATGCAAGTCTTTAAATAACATGCTCTATTGAGGAGAATTTGTGCAATATGCACAAAAAACAAGTCAAGAATTTCAGGTAATCTAACAGTAGTATCCTGAGCAGTACAAGAGTATCCTCATAAGAGAGATAGTGTAGGTAAGAAGGAATGTGAAATGCCTCGCATCTTGTATAAAGTGTATATGTCTATTCAATCAGAACAGGCTTCCTGTACAAGGATCGGTTACAGGAGACATGCCGAAGGAGAGCAACAGATATGACCCCAGAAGAGGTATTGCGATACGCAAGCGAAAACGGCGTAAAAATGGTTGACTTCAAATTTGTAGATGTGCCGGGTATGTGGCAACATTTTACCGTGCCAATTCGCGAACTTGAAGAGGAAACCTTTGTCGAAGGAAAAGCATTCGACGGCTCCAGTGTACGTGGATTTCAGACTATCAATGAAAGCGATATGCTACTTATTCCCTGATCCAACTACTGCCATCATGGATCCCTTTACTTCCATTCCAACATTGAGCCTGATCTGTGACGTCGCACATCCTGGCCCGGCAGGACGCAAGAAACGCTATAGCCGTGATCCGCGCCATATAGCCTATAAGGCTGAAGAATATCTTCGTTCAACTGGCATTGCCGATACAAGCTACTTTGGCCCAGAAGCTGAATTCTTTATCTTTGACAACGTGCTCTATAATTCTACAGCAAATATCCAGTATGCAGAAATTGATTCAGATGAGGCACATTGGAATACTGCGCGTAATGGTAAACCTAACCTTGGTCATCGCATGCGTGTAAAGGAAGGCTACTTCCCAGTCGCCCCTAATGATACCTTACAAGATATGCGTAGCGAAATGGCACTTCTCCTCGAAGAGTTGGGTGTATTGGTCGAGGCGCAACATCATGAGGTTGGAGGTCCAGGGCAAGGCGAAATTGACATTCGTTTCAACACACTGCTCAAGACCAGCGACAATATGATGCTCTACAAATATGTTGTCAAGAATACAGCTCGTAAGCATGGCAAAACCGTCACTTTCATGCCTAAACCTGTGTTTGGCGATAATGGATCAGGTATGCATGTTCATCAAAGCCTGTGGAAGAATGAGAAACCATTATTCTACGATGGTGAGGGCTATGCTGGTCTCTCTCAGACTGCTCGATATTACATTGGCGGCCTTCTGACACATGCTCCGGCACTTCTGGCCATTGTTGCTTCCACTACTAATAGCTACAAACGCCTGGTTCCCGGGTTTGAAGCGCCGGTCAACCTCGTCTTCTCAAAAGGCAACCGCAGCGCTGCCGTTCGTATTCCCATAACCGATTGTCCGTCAGCAAAGCGCGTCGAGTTCCGCCCACCCGATCCAACAGCAAATCCTTACCTGGCATTCTCCGCCTTGTTGATGGCTGGCCTTGATGGTATACGTCGCGGCATTGATCCAAGTGATCATGGCTATGGTCCTGTAGATCGTGACCTCTATCATATGTCGAAGGAAGAACTGAGTGAGATCCGTTCCGTTCCTGGCTCACTTGATGAAGCATTGAACGCACTTGAAGACGATCATTCCTTCTTACTCGAAGGTGGTGTCTTCACAACCGATGTACTCGAACATTATGTCGACTTGAAACGATCACAATCCGACGAGGTACGTTTGCGCCCGGCACCGATTGAATTTGCCCTCTACTACGACGTGTAAACCTGGATTCAGAATCCGAACCAAGGCTGTAAGTGATCCCTGATGATCATTTACAGCCTTTCGATATTTCTTCATAATAATCTCTCCGCAAACCTTGCAAAAACATCCTCAGATACCACTTAGGAAAACTAAACTATGCGTCCTTGAAATAGCGCTTACTTTGATGCATACTTAGCTCAAGCTATCAATATTTTACACTACTAACAAAGAGTAGGTGATTATGCAAGTCGGTGTTGGACTACCCAGTACTATCCCAGGTGCAAATGGGCAGATCATTAATGAATGGGCTTGCAGAGCAGATGAAGGCCCTTTCTCCAGCCTGGGAGTACTGGACCGATTGGTCTACGACAGTTACGATCCACTCATTACCCTTGCCACAGTTGCAGGTGTTACTCAGCATGTCAAACTGGCTACCACCATTATTATTGGCCCGCTCCACAATAATGCTTTACTCGCTAAGACCACTGCCTCCCTTGATGCCCTCTCTGGAGGCAGACTTGTGCTAGGTCTTGCAGTAGGGGCTCGTAAAGAAGATTATGACACTGCTGGTGTTGACTATCGAGATCGTGGCAAGCGACTTTCGGAACAGCTTTCCGCATTGCGATCTATTTGGGAAGACAACAACATTGGCCCCAAAACGACTCATCATGGAGGTCCAGACCTCCTGGTTGGCGGTTTAAGTGACCAGAGTTACGCTCGAATGGTCCGTTATACTGATGGGTATGTGCATGGTGGAGGTCCACCTAGAGCTTTTGCTCGTGCTGCTGACAAAGCGTTTGCCGCTTGGCGTGATGCAGGGCGCTCCGGCAAACCACAAATTTGGGCACAGGGATACTTCGCACTCGGTGATGACGATGTAATCAAAGCAGGTTATCACTATCTGAGAGATTACTATGCTTTTACTGGGCCTTTCGCAGAAAGAATTGCTTCGGGCCTTTTGACAAGCCCTCAATCCATCGCTCAGTTCATTCGTGGCTATGAAGATGCAGGTTGTGATGAGCTTGTGCTTTTCCCGACTGTACCCGATGTAGCACAACTCGACCGACTTGTTGAGTTTCTTTATGCACAGGGTATGAGGAGAGCAAAATGAAGATAGTCATACTTGGCGGAGGTCCGGCAGGGCTTTATTGTGGTTTGCTCATAAAAAAAGCTAATCCCACGAACGATATCACCATTATCGAGCGCAATGCAGCAGATGTTACCTATGGTTGGGGTGTAGTTTTTTCCGATCGCACCTTGGCTTCCTTCCAGAGAGCTGATAACAGATCATACGAACAAATCACCGATCATTTTGTGATTTGGGATACTATTGATATATATTATAGAAATCAAAAAATGAGTTGTGGCGGACACGTAATCTCTAGCATTTCGCGTAAATCCCTGCTCAACATCTTACAAAATCGCTGCTTTGAGCTTGGCATCAATCTAAAATTTAGCTACGAGATCAACGATCTTGCCGAGCTTGAGAGACTACGATTTGCTAATTGCCGCGGATGGTCTCAACAGCATAGTTCGTAAAAAATATGAGTCGAGTTTCAAACCCAGTTTAGAATACGGTAAGGCAAGATATATCTGGCTTGGTGCCAATAAAGTACTCGATGCATTTACATTCATTTTCCGTGAAAATGAACATGGCTTGTTTCAAGTGCACTCCTATCCATTCAATGGCACTACAAGTACCTTTATCATTGAATGTGACGAGGCTTCCTGGTTAAAAGCTGGTCTTGATGAATCAGATGAGGCACAAAGTCTAGCCTATTGTCAGCAACTTCTCGAGGAAAACCTTGGAGGAGCAATGCTGCTATCTAACAATTCAAAATGGATCAGCTTTCCTATGCTCAAGACACAGCACTGGCACCATAAAAACATAGTTCTACTTGGCGACGCCATACACACAGCTCACTTCTCCATTGGCTCAGGAACAAAACTTGCTATGGAAGATGCCATTGCTCTTGCAAGTGCCCTGGAACAGCATAGCGATTTGGAAACAGCCTTGAATGAATTTGAGTTAGAGCGTAAGCCAGTCGTTGAAATCTTCCAAAGAGCTGCAAAAGAAAGCCAATCGTACTTTGAAACTCTCAAACGTCACATGACTCTTGATCCGATACCATTCACATTCAATCTACTCACTCGCAGTGGTAGAATTACCTACGACGATCTTCGTTTACGCGATCAGCGCTACGGTGATGTTGTCGATCGCTGGTATACTAACAAGGCACTATCGCAATCCAACACTGAAAACTCCTCAGCAACTCAAACGCTTTTTGCACCCCCACCTCTATTTACACCACTAACATTGCGCCGGGTGCATCTACCTAATCGCATAGCACTTTCACCATATCCCGATTGTGCTGCTCAAAATGGTCTCCCTGTAGAAGCATATGCAAATCAGATGCAAAGGGCAGCTTGCTGCGGTGCTGGTCTGGTAGAAGCCGAGCAAGTTGCAATTTCCGCTCAAGGACGTATCACGCCAGATTGCGCTGGTATATATCATACTGACCACGTTGAAGCTTGGAAACGAGTTGTCGAATTTATTCATAACCATACATCAGCGAAGGTCGCCATCCAGTTGAACCATGCAGGACGTCGAGGCTCAACTCGATCGAGGACAAACGGACTGGACAGACCGCTACAAGAAGACAACTGGCCGCTATTCTCATCATCACCAGTACCCTACTCACCATCCAACCAGGTTCCCATTGAGATGAAGCGAGCTGATATGGACAGAGTGCGTGACGATTTTGTGCTCGCTACTCAGAGGGCACATGAGGCTGGGTTCGATGTCTTACAACTCAACTTTGCTCAAGGCTATCTATTAGCAAGCTTTATTTCACCTCTCACTAACCTGCGACAGGATGAATATGGTGGTGACTTGCATCATCGTATGTGTTTTCCACTGGAAATATTCGATGCTGTACGCGAAACCTGGCCTCAGGACAAGCCCATCTTTGTTACCATCTCCGCTAGTGACTGTGTCAAGGGTGGATTAGAAGTGGATGACGCTGTCAGAGTCGCTCAAATGCTCAAAGAGCATGCGTGTGATATAATCGCGGTTGTAACAGGCCAGACGACCATCGACAGTGAACCAGCCTATGGACGCGGGTTCTTGACACCATTCAGCGATCGGATTCGTAACGAGGCAGAAATTCTTACCATGGTTGGAGGATATTTGACAACTGGCGACGAAGTCAACACTATCATTGCAGCAGGCAGAGCTGATCTATGCATTCTGGACCCACCACAATTAAACGATCTATACTGTGCTACTCCGGCTACTTAGATCTCATTGCCTGAGATTGCGATTGGAGGATCTTTCATATGTTCTAAATCAAAACAGCCACCTGCTTGCTGGCAAGCGAGCGGTAGTCACCGGAGCAGGCAGAGGCATCGGCCGGAGTATCGCTTTAGCACTTGCACAAGCGGGAGCAGATGTAGCCGTGACCGCCCGTACCCACTACGAAATTGAACAGCTCGTTAACGAAATTCAAGCATTAGGACGTCGAAGCCTGGCTGTTTCATGCGATGTAACTGAATCCGAGCAGGTAACGCATATGGCGACAACTTTTATGGAGGGTCTGGGTGGTGTAGATATACTGGTCAATAACGCAGGAAATGCAGGTAGTCACAAGTTTTCAAACCATCCAGATGAACTTTGGCATCGTATGCTCTCCATCAATTTAACCAGCGTTTACTACGTCACAAAAGCTTTCGTCCCATCATTGATAGAACAACGTTACGGCCGCATCATTAATATCGCCTCAATTGCCTCCCGAGTTGGAGGAAGCTATATCGCCGCGTATACTGCGGCAAAACACGGTGTGCTTGGTCTCACGCGTGCCCTTGCAGTTGAATTGATGCCTTACGAAATCACAGTCAATGCCATCTGTCCTGGCTATGTGAATACTCCTATGACTGATGGTAACGTCAGCAATATCGCAGCTCGCACTGGAATGCCTGAGTCAAAGGCACGCGAGGCCTTAGAAAATACAAGTCCACAAAAACGCTTGATTGAACCGGAGGAGGTAGCAGCTATTGCAGTCTTCCTGGCACAGGATATCAATCGGGGTATTACAGGACAGGCCATTAACATTGATGGCGGCGGCTTGATGTCATAATTTCTTGAGAGGAGGCATGTTTTGAGCTTCGACTTTTTATATGAAGTGAACGAGAATGTTGCGACGCTCACCTTTAATCGTCCCGAAGTGATGAATGCGCTGACGTTCGAGATCTACTCCCAGCTAAGAGATCTCTTTGAAGCTTTACGATATGACGATAATGTTCATGCAATCGTAATTACTGGCTCAGGTGACAATTTCTGCTCAGGTGGTGATGTATATGAAATCATTGGTGAATTACTCAAACGTGATATGAAAGGCCACCTTGAATTCACTCGTATGACCGGAGCAGTAGTGCAGAATATGCGATTACTCGATAAACCGATTATCGCTGCCCTCAATGGCATGACTGCTGGAGCAGGAGCTGTAATAGCACTTGCTGCTGATTTGCGTATTGCCTCTGACAGAGCTCGCTTTGCTTTCCTCTTCACAAAAGTGGGTCTGACAGGAGCCGATATGGGAGCAGCCTATTTACTGCCACGTGTTGTTGGTTTGGGTCGTGCTTCAGAACTATTGATGCTCGGCGATACCATCGACGTTATCTCCGCCGAACGCTATGGGCTGGTGAATCGGGTAGTATCTCATGATGAACTGTTATCCTCTGCAAACGCTTGGGCCAAACGACTCGCACAGGGACCAACACTCGCTATCTCAATGACGAAGCATTTGATAAATCACGAATTGAGCATGGATCTTGTCTCCGCAATTGAAGCAGAAGCTCAGGCGCAGGCACTTATGCTCATGGGTAACGATCATCAGCGCTTCTTTGAAGCTTTCAAGGCCAGGGAAAAGCCGAAGTTTACTGGAAGGTAGAGTGTACATTATGGAAAAAACTATCGTCAATCCACCAACTCTTGCTCCCGCAGTTGGCTTTAGTCATGGCATCCTTGTGACTGGTGGACGCCTCCTCTTCTTAGCAGGACAAACTGGTAGTAATGCTGAAGGGCAAATTATGGCGCCTGGTGATTTGGTTGCGCAATACGAACAAACACTCCGCAATCTCCAAACCGTTGTCGAATCAGCAGGTGGCAAAATACAGGATATTTCAAAGCTAAACATTTATGTTCGCAACAGAGATGACTATCTAGCTCATCTCAAGACCTTGGGCATTGTGCATCGATCATTCTTTGGTGCCTATTATCCGGCTATGGCTCTATTCGAAGTTACAGGCTTTTTCCAGGCTGAAACCCTAGTCGAAATCGAGGGCTTTGCAGTTATTAACTGATAACTATGGGAGCTACCCTCCCGATCGCTATAAAACCTCTGATTGTTTTTTCATTCAAATACGAAAAGGTTTCTAATGGACTTTGAACTTGCGCCAGAACAAAAGAGCGTCCAACAACAGGCACGCCAGTTTGCTCTACAAGAGGTAGCCCCTGTTGCCCGTGAAGCAGACGAGAAAGGCGAATTTCCCCTTCACCTGGTCAAACGGATGGGTGAATTGGGCTTTCTGGCAGGTCCGATAGAGCCTGATTATGGCGGATCAGGCATGGACTACGTCAGTTATGCTCTACTTTGCGAGGAACTGGGGAGAGTCGATTCATCTGTACGCGGTTTTTTAACCGTTCATACAAGTCTCGTCTCACTTTGTATTCGTGAATGGGGCACCGAAGAACAGAAGCGTTACTATTTGCCACGTTTAGCAAAAGGTGAGTGGATCGGCTGTTATGCTCTGACAGAGCCAAATGCAGGTTCAGATGTGGCAAGCATGGAAAGCACTGCCACTGAAGAAGGAGACTATTACGTCTTAAATGGTGAGAAAATCTGGATCACCAATGGTACAAGTGCTCACATTGCAATCGTATTCGCAAGTCGAGATCTTTCAGCCCGTCATAAAGGCATCTGCGCTTTTCTTGTCGCAACTGACGCACCTGGTTTTCATCGAGAGCCTATGCCAGGTAAGGAATTAGGACATCGTGCATCAGAACACGTACATATCATTCTTAAAAATTGCCGGGTACTTAAGAGTACCCTGCTGGGCGCACCTGGAGAAGGTTTCAAAGTAGCAATGTCGGCTCTGGATCGTGGTCGGTTGGGAGTAGCAGCAGGCGCACTTGGGATAGCGCAGGCCTGTCTCGATGCATGTATTGACTATACAAAACAGCGCCACCAGTTCGGTCAACGTATTGCGGACTTTCAAATGATTCAGGCGTCACTGGCTAATATGGCTGCTGACGTAGAGGCAGCACGGTTACTTGTTTATCGTGCTGCGTGGTTGAAAGATCAGGGACTACCCACAACCAAAGCTACTTCTATCGCCAAGCTCTTCGCAACAGAGGCTGCAATGAAAGCAGCGTCAGAAGCTGTTCTGATGCATGGCAATCGTGGCTATTCAAATGAATACCCTGTGGAACGCTATTACCGCGATATTAAAGGCCTGCAGATCTATGAGGGAACCAGCCAGATACAGCGTATCATTATTGCGCGTGAATTGGTCGGACGTAGCAGATAAACCTTGGTATTGTATGTCGATATTGTATTCTTGTTTCCAAAGGAGGGAACATAATGAGTGCGTATTCAGCTCACGTTGATACCTTTGCACATGACAATTTACCACCACGCGATCAGTGGCCCGATCTGATCTTTACGCTTCCCGAATTACAATACCCCGAACGCATGAATTGCATAGTTGAACTGTTGGAAAAGAATATCCAGCAAGGATATGGCGACCACACGGCGATTTTAGGTGCTGATGGTGTCCTGACCTATTCACAATTGCAAGCGCAGGTTGATAAAGTTGCTCATGTGTTAATGCATGATATGGGTCTTGTACCAGGCAATCGTGTACTCCTACGCAGTGCTAATAATGCGATGCTGGCTATCTGCTGGTGTGCCGTAGCCAAAGCCGGACTTATCGTGGTAGCAACGATGCCGTTACTACGTGAAAAGGAACTGGTAGACATCATTGAGAAGGGGCAAATCAGTGCTGCCATATGCGACCTGCGCCTCGATACCGAACTAAAGGCCGCTCAACAACGTTGTCCGGTACTGAAACAGGTGATATATTTCAACGATCCAACCTCAGCAGGACTTGAAGCACATATGTCTAAATGGAATGAGCCTTTCAAAGCAGTAGATACTGCTGCTGAAGATACTGTGTTGATCGCCTTCACTTCTGGTTCGACTGGCCAGCCAAAAGCAAGTGTGCATTTTCACCGTGATATTATTGCAGCTTGTGATTGTTTTCCGAAGTCAATTCTTCATATGACTTCGGACGATATCTGCATTGGAACGCCTCCATTGGCTTTTACCTTTGGCCTCGGAGCGTTGCTCATCTTCTCGATGCGTCTGGGTGCTGCGACAGTCTTACTTGAGAAACTGGCCCCCGAAGGTCTTCTCGCAGCCATTGGTGAATACCATGCGACAATCGTCTGGTCAACTCCCCTCTTCTATCGCCAGATGTCGGAAATCGCAAGCAAATTTGACATCTCGACGCTTCGCCAAAGTGTTTCCGCTGGTGAATGGCTGCCTGTTTCAACGCGCAGCATGTGGCGTGAAGCAACTGGTATCGAAATGGTCGATGGTATTGGATCTACCGAGATGCTACATATCTTTATTTCATCAGCGGGCGATGAAGTTCGTCCTGGCGCTACTGGCAAAGTGGTGCCAGGCTATAAGGCATGTATCCTTGACGAGAATGGGCAACAATTGCCATCCGGCACAATTGGAAGGCTTGGTGTGAAGGGGCCAACGGGATGTCGTTACCTGGCAGACGAGCGCCAACGCACCTACGTCCAGCATGGCTGGAACCTTACTGGTGATGCTTATCTAATGGATGAGGATGGTTATTTCTGGTTTCAGGCTCGTACAGACGACATGATTGTCACAGCAGGGTATAATGTCGCCGGGCCAGAGGTCGAAGGAGCTCTGCTTATGCATCCTACCGTTGCGGAATGTGCTGTAGTAGGTGCCCCTGATGCAGAACGAGGCACTATCATCAAAGCATTTGTCGTACTCAAACCGGGCATAGTCGGAGATGCTGCTCTGATAAAAACGTTGCAGGATTTCGTCAAACAAAGCATTGCCCCGTATAAATATCCACGTGCCATTGAGTTCTGTGATGCATTACCAAGAGCAGGTACCGGCAAAATACAACGCTACAGGTTGCGCCAGCAAGGGTAAACCGAAATTAATCATTATGCAAAGATACATGTGGACCATCTTCCTCTTGGAGTATGGAGGCCCGCATGTTCTACCTGTCCACCTCATATCGAGATCAATGGAATCGCTACCAAAGCAACAACTATACCAATAGCCTGAAATCGGGTCACTCGTTCTTTGAGAATAATAGTCGCCAACAGAACGGTTACAGCAGGATACAAAGATGAGAGTATTGCAGCGACATCAAGCCGCCCCGAATGAGTTGCCAGCACGAAAAATACATTACCAGCCGCGTCAAGCGCTCCTGCTAAAAACACTATAGGCCAAACTGATTTCTCTGGGAGAACTCTCTGGCGTCGAATAAGTATTACAGCAAATAAAAAAAGAAGAGAAGAGAGCCTTGCAACGGCCAGTGGCCAAAATATTGAACCTTGGCTAACTCGACTAATCAGAATAAAAAAACTTCCGAATCCTACTCCTGCAAGCAATGCCAGTCCCAATCCCTTAGGCCGTCCTTTTACAACCCCTAGACCCGAAATAAGTCCTACAGCAATAAATGCAAGTACAAAGCCAATGAGTTGTAGGGGTCCAGGTAACCCTTCAGTCAACGAACCAAAAAGAACGGGGATAGCAGCAGAAAGCATAGCGGCAATCGGTGCTACAATACCCATACGGCCAACAGATAGTGACTGGTAGAACGCTACCAGACCTACAGCCCCTGCTAGCCCTGCAATTCCACCCCACATCAAATCAAGGGTTGTTGGAAAAGGCTCGGACCATATCAATGCAAGCAGAACTAGTATACAAACGCCAACTGTATACGAACCAAATACAACACTCAATACTTGAGCACGGCGTGTCGCTATACCTCCACTGAAATCACCTGCTCCCCATGAGATTGACGCAGAAAGAGCAAAAGCTACTGTGCTGAGTTCATGAAACATTGAAAATCCTTAAGAACGAACATACCATCAAAGCTCCCGTTGTAACCTCGTCATTTCAGTTCGAAACAGAGCTTCGAGTGTTTGCCTCTCATCTACTGGCATAAAGCTATAACGAATGCCGTTGAGTAGTATTTCGTTGATTGTATTGATTTCAAAATCGAAAGGAGCAAATAGCAATTTTGCTTCGCCATTTAAAGTCGTGTTGAAGAGAGGTGGATCATCGGAGTTTATAGTTACAGGCACACCTGCCTCATAGAGTCTACGTATTGGATGCACTGCAAGATCAGGATAAATTCCCAATCTAATATTACTTGTCGGACATATTTCGAGAGGGATTCGCCGTTCGGCTAGATAATCAATAAGCTCAGAATCTTCAATCGATCTAACCCCATGGCCAAGTCGTTCTGCATGCAACACTCGGATTGCTCCCCAGACACTTTCAGGTCCAACTGTCTCCCCTGCATGTGGAGCGCTATGTAATCCTCTCTCAAGAGCTTTCTCAAACCATTTTGCATATCGTTCAGGTGGATTTCCAACCTCTCCTCCACCAAGCCCCAGCGCGACTACGCCATCATGCATCCCCTCCTCTGCGACTTCCAGGGTATACTCCGCACGTCTCTGATTGAGCAACAATTCAGGAATATCACGAACAATATCGAATACCCATCTAATCTCGACACCAAAATCCTTCTGTGCTCTCAGACGTCCTTTAGTCAATCCGCTAAAAAACACGTCAAAAGGAATTCCTAGTGAGTACTGATGGGTACTTGGTGAGAACGTCACCTCGGCGTAGCGTATGTTTTGTCTGGCCATTTGAGCGCCAAATTCGTAAGCAATTAACTCATAATCATCGCTCGTTTTCAAGCACCTTGAAATTTCAAAATAAATCTCAATGAAATGGTCAAAATCGCGGAATGTAAACCAGTTTTGTAAATCTTCAACTGTTTGCGCCGGAAGTTCCACATTGTTTTGCTGTGCAAGCTTTAATAGTGTAGCAGGTTGTATTGAACCTTCCAGATGTACATGCAATTCAGCCTTAGGAACAGCCTCAATATAGCACTCCAAATGCGTTCGTTCATCCAACATCGTTAACTCACATCGTGATCCTTGAAATATGGACGCCACGGTCCAGAGCCTAGAATAAGAGGCTGTAATATGGCTCGTTCTGCTTGTACTGTATGCATAAGGTCATGTGCTGCCCATTCATGCAATAGCTGTTCTAATGTGACGACACCAAGCTCGCTATGCCGGGCTATACGCGATAAGTCATGCGGAGTCACCCGCTCCAGTTCGATGAGACTGCTTTTACGTAACTGTGCAAACTCCTTGGAGAGTTGTTTCGAGTCTTGTGTTGTGTAATGTGTTCCTTGTTTGTCTGGATCAAATCCAACAAAATTTTCTCCCGTCAACAACGCCCGCACACGTTGCGGAAAAATCCAGCGTTCGGTATCTAACAAATGGCACAAGCAATCCATAGCTGACCATTCATTTGGCAATGGCTTTCGAGCGAGCAAGTCTTCAGGCACACTTTCAGTCAAACTCAACCAATGTGTTGTCGTTGTCGAGAGAACCGCTTTCACTGTCTCGAGTAAGTTATTCATCTTTCTATCTCCTCTGCTCTTTAAGTGACTAAGCATAATAGATATATTACAGTAAAAGCTACAAGAAAAGTACAGCCATTTGCAGAAATAAGCAGGGCCAAATGAGGTAACATTCAACAATTATCGTAACAGGCTATTTCTTTACAAATAACATAGCAGCGGCGGCTAGAAAAAAGAATAGCGCTGCTGCTCCAAAGACCACTCTATAACCTAACGCTGTTTGCCCCGCTCCAGCAGCTACATTGATAATAATGCTTCCCAGCAACGGAGCAACAATCGTAGGTAATGTTGTTGATGCATTCCAAACTCCTAGATCTTTCCCTGCTTTCTCAAGGGATGGTAACACATCGATTGACAAAGCCCAGTTCACACTGGTATAAGCTCCGTACCCCAACCCAAACAGTATGCCCAACAACCAGAGCCAGGTTACGAGAGTATTTGGGAAGATGACGAATGCTAACGAAGCCAGGCTCATACACAATGTAGCTACACAGACTACTGGAGCGCGTCGTTTGAAGCGGTCAGACAGAATCCCGGATATTAAACCACTTACTATCGCGCCGCCTAATGCCAGCATCGCAATGATTCCTGTTACCAGGACAAAATTAGCTATATGTTGCACTCTAGCGAAATAGTACTCAATAAATGTCATAAATAGTGTTAACCCGAGTATAAGCGAAACACGGGCCAGAAACACCATTCTAAAATTATGATTACTCCAGGGTTCGGTACACTCGTGCAAGAAATTGTAAGCATGTTCGAACAGTGTCTTCTCTCTTTTGCTGCTATTTACAGACTTGTGTGTCAAGAGAGGAATTTCACGTACTCCAAACACTGTTATTAGAACACCTGCTAGTACAAGAAAAGCAGTCACAATATAGTAAATGCCTGCATTGGTTCTAATCAAACCCAGACTAAATGCATGCTGATTTATCCCGCCAAGTAACAATGCTGCAAGGCCCAGTCCGACTACGTTTCCCAGGATCGTCATCCCACCCACGAAGCCTGCAGTCACTCCTCTCTGCTCCTCCGGTACGCGATCAGGCATCAAGCCCTGATATGCAGGAGTCAAAATATTTTTTCCTAGCAATAAGAGTGCAAGTCCAGCTACAAAAATCACCATACTGCTTGCATTTACAAGTAACGGGGTACTCAATACGAGTAGTAAACCACCAATCACAATATAAGGGCGTCGACGTCCAAAAATACTGGGAGTCTGATCGGAAAGTGTCCCAATGAGGGGTGGCATGAATAATGAAATAACTGAAGCTGCTATCAAAAGCCAGCTTAGAAATAATACTTGTTGCGCGCTTCCCACTTGGTTCGAAGTAATGAATAGCACAATTTGAGTCGGAATGACTATAGGCAATAAAGCCGAAGATTGTGCATTAAGACCAAACCAAAGCGTATTGAGAACAAGTTGTCCGCGCAGAGAGATTCTTGATACTGTGATCTCTTTACTAAATTCACTCGCTACTAAATCACGATCTTCTACTGAATACATTAAATCCTCACTTGCCAAATGCCTCTGCATAAAGTTCTTTATTAACAGATTATCATTACAAGATGTGTACGAAAATGCTTATTACACGAAAATACGTCTTTACGAGCATATTGAAGCGCTTCTAGTATACTTAACTTGGGTACAACTAATGCAACCAATGTAGTACTTTTACCTTCGAT
>CAVPEB010000056.1:0-11099 GCA_963702765.1 uncultured Chloroflexia bacterium | reverse complement strand
CATCGATGATCGAGTACAGGCAATGATCGGTCTGGGCGTGCCTGCGCGAACATTCGAAGGAGAGCATCTCCAGGGCAGCCACAAAGATAAACTCATTATTCAAGGAACGAAAGATGAACTCGCTCCATATGCACTGACGGCTCAATGGTTTGAGCAGGTGCCAGCGCCTAAAAGTTTGGTAGCAGTTCAGGGTGCAGACCACTTCTTTCAAGGGCACCTTGACGAGATTCAGGCGATAATTATCTCCTTTGTGCAAGATCTGCTGAAGTAATAACCAACATCGTATCTTACCTGAACTACCTCTGGTTCATATCTTATCATTGTAACGTTTTTTGTGCATAAAAACGTACTTGATAATAGACAAGAGTAAGAATAGCAGTTATGAAGAGAATAGGACTGGAGGTATATACATGGCGATAATACATCGCACGAATCAACCCTTCGATATAATCCCCGGGCAGCAGCAATGGCGCTGGTATCATGGGATCGCATTCTACGTAATAGTTCAGGTGCTTACCTTTGGCCTATCTGGATTAGTCAGTGCAATCAAAGGCCCTACTGGCAAAGACCTGCGAGAAAATATCTTCGGTAATCCAGCTTATTTTAACGAACTTAAACAATCAATTTTCGCTCCGCCATCGTGGGTATTTGGACCAGCCTGGCTCGTCAACAACATCTCCGTGATTTGGGGAACATGGCGCGTGCTGAATAAACCCAAGGATACCCCAGGACGCTCTTCCTTTTTGGCATTGCAAGGCGCTTCGTGGCTGAATTTCGTAACTTTTAGTGCTGCCTACTTCAGCCTACGTTCTCCCATCAATGCTCTCGTGTTAACATTCATGATGTTTGTGTTGACGATTCTAAGTGGTTTTGTAGCTATCTTTAAGCTCAAAGATACAATTGTAGCTTTATCACTGGCAACGCTTTTCATCTGGCTCATGATTGCACTGACAGCGGCTTCTTTCCAGGCTGCATGGAACTATGATGATTTGTACCGTGCAGGACCATTTGTAAAGCCTCAAGGCTCTTTGCTTAAAAAGTAAGAATTGTTAGTTTGCTTGAGCGGTCAATGCCTCACCAGAATCAATCAACTGCATAGCTTTATCCCGAGTTAGAATCTTATATTGCAGTTTCATTTCAATAATGCGCTGCACAGAGGCATTGATCTGTGCCATCGAGATTTGCCCGCTCGTCACTGCCTGGTGTAATCCAAAAATCATATTCTGTGTATCAGACAGCCCTCTTGGTCCAAGCAATAAGTCTGTTCCTGCCTTTACGGCCAGAACAGCCGCTTGCGCAAGGCTATACGTGTTGCTGATACCACCCATCCAAAGGGTATCACTAATAATAACTCCATTGAACTTTAGTTGCTGTCGCAATAGTTTCGTCACAACATTCGGTGAGAGTGAAGTCGGCAAAGTGGGATCTAGTTGCGGATTAAGGATATGCGTTACCATTACCATTGGCACAATACCCTCGTTGATCAATGTTCGATAGGGCACAAAATCAACTGCATTCAATGTGGCAAGGCTACGATTCATTTGAGGTAGCGAAAAGTGGGGATCGATGCTGGCGCTACCTAGACCAGGAAAGTGCTTGAGACAGCCAATTACACCTCCATCAGTCAAACCTTTGAGATAAGCGCGCCCCATAGTAGTGACCAGCGTAGGGTCAGAGCCAAAGGTGCGGTCTGGTAACCCGGGATTGTTCGGATTTGTTAAGACATCAACAATTGGCATGAAATTTACATTCAATCCAAGTGAAGTCAGGTCTGTCGCTGCATTGCGCCCGGCATTATATGCCACCTGTGGATTTCCTGTTGCTCCGATAGCTGCCTCGGAAGGACGCTCGCCAGTTATGAGACGTAATTCGTTTACCAGCCCACCCTCAAAATCGGTGGTAATGAAGAGTGGTATGTGTGCCTGTGCCTGCATTCCCGCATTAAGTGTTGTAAGTTGATTTCTTGTCTGAGCGTTGCCGTTCTTGTTCTCAATCAAAACTCCACTGATTCGATTGCCCTGGATCATCTGGATCAAGTCAGAATTCAGTGTTGAACCATAAAATTCAACAATCACCATTTGCCCAAGTTTTTGATCCAGGGTCATTCCCTGAACTATTTTTTGTGCTAATTGACTGTTGGTTAGAGGTGTAGGAGTAGGGGAAGGTAAAGGCGATGGTTTTAATATGATTACAGGAGTTGGCTGAACAGCGTTGCCAGTAACACCCGAGAACAATGAAACGCAACTGCTCAATATTACCAGCATACAACACAGAATGAGAGCAAATGCTGGTAATGACATCAAGCGACTAGAAAAAAAAGCCTCATGAAAAGTGTAGTAGTGCTTGCCTCTACCAGGGGATTTTCTACTAATGGCCTTCGCAAATCGAAATATCTTGTCAAACTGATTCATGAATTGCACAACTTACCAGGATTTACTTTCATAGTGTCTGATCTGCAAAAAATAGGCGCCTCTTAAGTATAGAACGTTTAGCAATACTTAGGGGCGCGTTATTTCATACAAATCTATATAAAAGTCATGCCGTTTTGGTCTTTGCGGCCTCTTCCAATCTCAGTACTTCGATTGCGTTTTGTCGCAAGACAAATTTTTGTACTTTGCCACTCGCGGTCATTGGATAAGCAGTCACAAACTGGAAGTAACGCGGGATCTTTTGATGACTGATCTGACCTTTGCAGTATTCGCGTAGCTCTTCCTCGGTAAGTTGCTCACCCTCTTTTGGCAACACCACAGCCAGCAACTCTTCGCCAAAGAACGCATCAGGTACCCCTAAAACTTGCGCGTCTGCCACTTTGGGATATCTAATTAGTAATTCTTCGATCTCTCGAGGAAAGATATTTTCGCCGCCACGAATTACCATTTCTTTCAAGCGTCCAACTATATTAATATAGCCTCGCTCATTCATTGTAGCCAGATCGCCTGTATGCAGCCACTCCTCACTATCTATGGCCTCGGCAGTTTTCTCAGGCATATTATAGTAGCCTGTCATGACCAAAAATCCTCTGCAGCAAAGTTCCCCGGGTTCTCCAAGAGGCAAAACCGTACCTGTCGCGGGATTGATAATCTTGACATCCACATGAGGATAAGGTATACCCACCGTGGAAGATTTCAGTTCAAACGAGTCATCTGGTAGGGTCAATGTAATACCACCTGTTGATTCGGTTTGACCGAAGACAATCGCCACATCGGTGCCCATGCGCTCACTTACTTGCTCCATCACAGCAACAGGTACTGGCGCCCCTCCGCTAGTAACAGCTCTTAAAGTTGTTGGTCTATATGTCTCAAACTCAGGATGCTGGAGCATAGCAATCAGCATTGTAGGGACGGCAAAGAGCAGGGCACAATTTTCTTGTTTAATAATTTGCAGAGTCTTCAATGGATCAAAAGCTAACAAGGGGTGCAGAGTCATTTTATTAGCTATGATAGCTACGACAATACCAGCACCAGCTATATGGAAAAATGGTAGAGGCAAACAATAATGATCGCCTGGTCCTGCTTCTTTTCCAAGACGATGCATCGCAATCGTCGTGTCATTAATGACGCTTCGATGAGAGAGCATGGCGCCTTTGGGGAATCCTGTCGTGCCAGATGTATAGAGAATTAAGGCAGGTTCTGTTGGTTTTACAGACGCCTGTCGTTCGTGTAACGACTCTTCGCTGACTGCTTGCCCTCCAGCAACCATTTCACGGAAGAGCGCCGGACGCCATTCCTCTTGTTCTAACATTCCAGGGGGAGGCGCACCGATCAGATTCACATATCGTAGTGCGGGCAAGCGTTCACTGCTGACTTCCCCGTTCTTTACTCCGGGCGTAACCATAGAACGTATCGTGGCCAGACAATCATGATCGCGTACACGCGCCATAAAGAACAGCGCCGCCACATCACCCTGTTTGAGTACATATTCAAGTTCGTTTTGCCGATAGACAGGATTGATAGTTACAAGGACCAGCCCGACTTTCGCAGCAGCGAACTGAAGCAAAACCCACTCCGGTAAATTCGCAGCCCAGACCGCTATATGTTCGCCTTTTTGCAAACCCAGCGCTATCAAACCCCGTGCCACCGCGTTTACTCGCTCGCGAAACTCCGCATAGCTCCAGCGGATATCAAGGGCTCCACCGAATTCAGGATAACAAGAATAGACAACCGCTTCTTGTTCAGGAATTTCATCAGCATGCTTGTCTAGGAGATCTCCAATTGTCGTTTCAAGCAGTACTCTTCCCTCGGATTCAGCCTGCCAGTATGACAGACCATCATTAGTTATGCCCATACGTGTCCTCCCTGGATCTAAAAGGAAAGTCAGGCTGTTTTGATATTTGCAGCCTCTTCTAATCCGAATGCTTCAATCGCGTTTTGTAGCAAGACAAACTTTTGTACTTTGCCACTGGCTGTCAATGGGTATGATGCAACAAACTGGTAGTAGCGAGGAATTTTCTGATGACTGATCTGGCCCTTACAGTACTCGCTCAACTCTTGTTCAGTAAGTAGTTCACCATCTTTTGGAATTACTACAGCCAGTAGTTCTTCACCAAAGAACTTGTCCGGTATTCCTACTATCTGTACATCGGCTACTTTAGGATGGCGGATAAGGAACTCTTCGATTTCGCGTGGAAAGATATTTTCACCACCTCGAATAATCATATCCTTAAGACGACCAACGATATTAACATAGCCATTAGCATTCATAGTCGCCAGATCTCCAGAATGGAGCCAACCCTCGCTATCGATAGCTTCTGCAGTCTTTTCAGGCATGTTGTAGTAGCCATCCATAACAAGGTATCCTCGACAGCACAATTCTCCTCGCTCTTCACACGGAACAGCCTTACCTGTAGCAGGATCGATGATTTTAACTTCCCCGTGAGGCATGGGTATGCCCACTGTTGCGGATTTCAGTGCGAATGTGTCGTCTTGCAACGTTAATGAAATAGCTGCGCTAGCCTCAGTCTGGCCGAAAACTATAGCCACATCTGCTCCCATACGCTCTTTCACCTGCTCCATCAGGTATACAGGCACGGGCGATCCACCACTGACTACACTTCTCAAGCAAGAGAGATCATACATACCAAAATCAGTATGTTGCATCATCGCAAGCAACATGGTGGGCACACCACCAAGCATGCTGCAGCGTTCACTACTAATGATCTGCAATGTTTTCAATGGATCGAAAGCGATCAGGGGATGTAATGTGGCTCCCGCGCCAAGAGCAGCGAGGATGCCTAAGACGCAGCCACCAGCATGGAAGAATGGCATAGCAGTACAAATACGATCGCCCTGCTGCATCCCCCAACGGCGCGCGAAGATTGCGCCGTTATTGAGGATGGCACGTTGCGATTGGACGGCACCTTTTGGAAAACCAGTTGTGCCCGAAGTATAAAGAATTTGTCCAGGATCTGTTGACTCTACCGACGATTGTCGTTCGCGAAGCGCATCAACACTGATCTGAGCACCTTCTGCAACCATCTCACGGAAAAGCGTTGGTCTCCAACCTTCTTGTTCTACTAGCCCACTGGGAGGAGCACCTAACAGGCTCATATATCGCAGTTTGGGTAGAATATCGCTCTTGACTTCACCATTTTTTGCACCAGAAGTGATCAATGAGCGCACAGTTTCCAGGCAGTCATGATCACGTATACGTGCCATGAAGAACAGCGCCATAACATCACCCTGTTTGAGGATATACTCAACTTCGTGCGCGCGGAGAACAGGGTTAATCGTTATCAATACCAGGCCCGTTTTAAATGCGGCCAACTCGAGTAGCGGCCATTCAGGAAGATTGACTGCCCATACAGCAATGTGATCACCTTTGTTGAGCCCGAGAGCTAACAAGCCTCGCGCTATTGCATTGACACGTTCGCGGTACTCGTAGTAAGTCAAACGAATGTCAAGCGTACCACCAAACTCTGGGTAACACGAGTAGACAATCGCCTCTTGAGTTGGAATCTCCTCGGCGCGGCAATCTAAGAGGTTACCAATCGAAATTTCGAGTAAAGGTATGCCATCAGATTCGGACTGCCAGTATGACAGGCCATCGTTGCTCATGCCCATTCAATCCTCCTTCATGAGGCAGTAAAAATTAAGGCTGTAGACAACTTACGCAGGTACCCATTGAAGATAATACGTAGCATATGACTTGTAAGGATTACTTGCAAGAGGCTTACCCAAAATTGAATTTTCTTAGCCAAAGCTGGGTATATCCCTGAGTAATGGATTGCCATTATCCGGCGGACGATCAACAACAGCTACAGTGCAGCGTGATATGCAGACGAGTTTATCATTTTCATCGCTGATTCGGATATCCCAGACATGTGTTGTGCGTCCTCGATGAATTGGCGTAGCAATAGCAGTGAGCTGGCCATCTCGCTTTGGTCGCAGGTGATTAGCATTAATCTCAAGTCCAAATGCCATCTGCCTGCTCGGGTCAATATTCAAAACTGTGCCTAATGAGGCCACCGACTCAGCCAATACGACTGAGACACCACCATGCAAATAGCCGACTTGCTGGAGATGATTTGGTCCTATAGGCATTGTGGCCACTACTTTATCTTTCTCCGCCGAAACGAGTTTGATATCAAGGACATCCCAAACGGACCCCTCACGCGTACTATTAATCCGTGTTACGAGTTCTTCGCTGGAAAATTCCATCGTGCTCTATCCTCTCAACAATTCAAAGCTTCTGTACAGTTTTATCTATTATAAAACAAAGCTGAGGGAGTGACAAATTGATGTGCTTCATTCACCCATGGCGTTCAAGTCATCATCCTTGTGTAAGACTCTTTGTAAGTTGGAGTCGAAGTGATAATTACGAGTATTCAGGAATGAGGTTAAAGGCCTCACTCTTGACAATCCCATCAACTAAACCAGATACTATGCTTACAATAAAGCTATTCCGAATGCCAAAGCAAAAGTTTCAAACAGTGAAGGAGTTTCCGTATGTTCGATAAAAGCAAGATCGGGCAGAGCTTTGCCCCATTTACCTTCGAAATTGAGCGGGGCAAAATACGCGAATTAGCCCTCGCTATTGGCGATGATAACTCTATTTATCAGAGCAAAGAAAATGCCCAGGCCGCGGGGTACCCAGATGTGCCGTTGTATCCTACTTCACCTACTACATTTGCTTTCTGGGGCAATAGAAATATGATTGATCAGCTTGCCAGCCTTGGCATTAACTTGATGCGTGTTCTGCACGGAGAAGAAGACTACGAATACCTTGCACCAATCTATCCCGGCGATATACTCACAGGAGTAATGAGGCTGGTCGACGCCAAATCGCGGCACACGCAGGGTGGTTCTATGGATATCCTCAATTTGGAAATAGACTACACCAACCAGCACAATACGCTTGTACTCAAAGCTCGCCAGGTCGTGATAGTGCGAGAGTAAAGTGCGAAGTAAACCTCTATACAAAGGAGATAAACATATGGCAACCGATGCCCAGATTCCAGGAAAGCTTTATTATGAAGATGTAGAGATTGGTGATACTATCCCAAAGTTGGTTAAATCGCCTATTTCACACCTTCAATTGGTGAGATATGCAGGCGCATCCGGTGACTTTAATCCGCTGCACACCGATCCCAAGATTGGAGAATTAGTCGGCATAGGAGGCATTATCGGCCACGGAATGTTGATTATGGGCTTTGTAGGGCAGATGTTGAGCGATTATGTAGGACCAACTGCGCTGCGCAAGTTTGACGTGCGCTTCAAAGGTATGACTCGTCTCGATGACGTTATCACTTGCACTGGCACAATCACTGAAAAGTACGAAGTTGACGGCGAAGCACGCATAGCGGGGAGAGTTCATGCCGCTGATCAGAATGACGAGGTGAAAGTTGCTGGGAGGTTTGTAGCGGCGTTATCTCGTCGTATGTAGAAGAAGCGATTGGATGTTAACCATGGGTTTGATTAACGGTAAAGTAGCTATTTTGACCGGACCGGTGTTATTTCTTGCTTCTCCATTATCGAATTATGTTTCTGGGATTGTGTTAGAGGTGACAGGGGGCAGAGCAATTTAAAACATTGCGAGACTAAGATATTCATAGCAAACTGGCAGAATATAAATCCACCAATACCCTCAGAAACTGGCTACATCCAGGTAAGAGAAGAGGTGTAACTATGTCCTTAGTAAATCAGCGAGCAGGTTCTTATCGTCTAGTCCACAAACTTTATGCTAAACAGGACTATAAGATCTATCAAGCAGTTCATATACGAAGCTCCAAAGAGCGAATTATCCAGCTTGCGAAGCTCGAAGGAAAGCTAAATAAGAAAGAAAGCCGCACACGTCTCAAGCAAAAAGTTGAAGCTATACGTGCGATGAATTCTCCTCATATTATCCCAATTCTAAAAATTGATTTTGCTCAAATAAAAGGCAAAAATTACTGTTTATTTGAGAACTACCTGCTTCAAATCTGTTTCACTCAAAGAATGGGTGCAGCTGCGGGCAATACTAATCCTCTTTCTCAACAAGATGTAGATGAAATCATGCGCCAGGCAGGTGAGGCTGTAGAAGTATTGCATACGTTAGGGGTTGCTCATCTGAACATTGAGCTATCCAGTTTCCTGGGGCAGGAAACAGGAAACTCTGATCGTCCAAGAGTGCTTCTCAATGACTTCTTATTAGCAGTTCTAAAAACCGAGAGCATTCGAAAGGATGAAGTTAGAAGAAAGCAAGCTTTTGCTGAAGATCAGAATGCATTGAAGAATATGGAAAAACTTCTCAACCAAAATGTTGAGGAAACGGTGATGGAGCATCCAGACGGCTTAGAATCACCACTCCACATTTTAGAGAGGCGACTGGTAATGTCCGAGGAAGAGAAGGCACTACTTCAGCGTAATTTACGCGAGCTTGAAGAAGAGAAAGAGCGTTTAGCCCTGGAGTTACAGGCGCAGAGAGAAGGAGAAAGAAATCGTCTGATACTGGCAGAGGAAGAGAAAGAGCGCTTCGTTCAAGACCTGCAAGGGCAGAAAGAGAACGATACGAAGCTTCTGCACAAAACTATATTTGCATCAACTGCCACGAGAGGGGCTGATGCTACCCCAATGACTTCTTCAGGTGGCAGCACTACTCGCAGGTCAGGAAGATGGTTTTGGGCTCTGGGCGGCCTGCTGCTCCTGTCATTATTATTAGCAGGAACACTATGTCTATTGGCAGGGTTTCTTTTCTTCGGAAAACCAGCCTTCGCCTTTTTTGGCTCTTCTTCTGCGAAAGTGACAATGACTCAGGCAGCCTATGGGTTAACAGACAATTACATTTTCACAGGAGTGACCCATTCAATCTCTCAGGCGAAAACGCAATCGATCACTGTACCTGCGACAAATGTAGTATTGATCCCTGGCAGGAATGCAACGGGAATATTGACGTTCCACAACACGCAAAATCCGTGTACCGCCACACGTGTCATTCCTGCTGGAACTGTTTTTACTGACTCTCATGGAATCTCAGTAGTGACTGATCATATTTCTACTTTTGGAACATCGTGCATCGCTACTGTACCCGCTCATGCAGTAAAAATAGGTCCGGCTGGAAATATTGGCGCACACGATATCAAACAAACCTACCATACGACCATCATTGTGGACAATCTAGCGGCATTCGCCGGAGGACAGTTTGATCTAAGCTACACAACGGTGCAACAAAGTGATATAAACCAGGCTGCTAGTAGCATAGAAGCACGATTGAAGCAAGGAACACTCAATGCTCTACGCAAGCAACTACACTCAAACGAGCAGTTTGTCTCTTCCCCAATATGTAAATCGAAGGTAACATCTGATCACCAGGTAAACGACGTTGCTACTGAAGTGGCTGTGACAGCTACAGTTACCTGTACAGCCGAGGTGTATACTCCTCACGAAATCTTAGCCCGATCGGATCAAATGCTAAACGAGCGCGCTCAGGCACTTTTCGGACCAAACTATACTCTTACTGGTGGTATAAAAACCGAGATTACGCATATAGCTACCGATGTAAAACATGGCACACTCATCACGGTTGTAGCTTCTGGTTTGTGGACTTATCAATTCAGTAGTACCCGCGTAAATCAGCTTGCTCGGCTGATTACAGGTAAGGATAAGCAAGATGCGCAATCTATTCTGACAGATCAGAAAGGTGTGCAATCAGTGAGCATCAACATCTCTAACAACGATAATACGCTGCCGAACGACGCGAATTCGATAAACATTGCTTATATTACTACTCTTGTTCCAATCGCGGAGGGAGTTGCCATCCCATAATGAGTATAAAAGTTCGTCAGGTTAGCTCTAGTTTTGAGGAATCAGGACCTGTTTCAATGAGATCTTTCATCATCTCCTCAAACCACTTTTCCCCAAATTTTATACCACCATACATCAGCAAATTCGGTTCACCTGATGCTGAAATATTTCCATGATTCTTCAGTAGGAAATCCCGTAAGCTTTCTTTTGTGACGAAGAGCGTCTCTAATTGCTTGATTTCATCCTCCTCGGGTTTCCTATTATAAACCTCAGCTAATGGAATAGAAAGACATGTGAGAAAGCACATCTCTGCATGAGGAGTTGCTGTGTCGTACACCACCCCAAGACAAAATTGTTCGCGTATATCTGATTGCAGAACGCCTGTTTCCTCGCGGATTTCGCGGCGCATGGCTCCAAATGGGTCAGGTTGTTTCGTAACAGTACTGTCGCGATCACGTTCGAAAAAGCCACCGATGACATGATAGCGGCCAACATAGACATCTACCCCTTGCCGCCTGTCAAGTAAAATATAGCCGTCGCTCGTTTCAACAACTGAGCATACCGAGAGCGCATTTCCGAGTTCTTCTCGTTTACGACCTTGCGCAAACTCTGGAACGCGTGTCGTGACGTATTCTTTGTATCCAGTATTTCCAAGCAGAAGATGAAGTGTTCCATCATGTTGTGCTTCGACTGCTACAAAGCGAAAGAGGGGCGCATCGAAAAGTGGGATATGTTGTTCGTATGCAGTCGCCAACTTCTGTTCCCAGAGAGTATCCATCCATACTTGAATAGGTGGACTTGTGGGCATGCGCAGAGATGGATTATAGATTATCTCAAGTTGTTCTGGGCGATAGACGCCATGTGCCAGAATTTCAAATTCGA
>CAVPEB010000055.1:0-238925 GCA_963702765.1 uncultured Chloroflexia bacterium | reverse complement strand
CCATTAATGAATAATGGGAGGTGGCTGCCACCCGTTCATACAAACGATGTATTCATAACAGGACAAAGGTTTTCTCTGAAAGGAGTCAGAATTATGCATTCATTCACACGACGCCTTCACAGCTCTCGGGAGAAGCGTCGGCTAAAGAGACAAAAGGGTTGATCCTCAACGGGGGCTGGCGCTACGATCTGCTGGGATGGTTCTGCGACACCTTTTTGTTTCGTGGCCAATGGTTGGAACTGAGGCACAAGACTGTTAACCTGGCCCACATTCAACCTGGAGAGCATGTGTTAGATGTGGGCTGCGGCACGGGAACGCTTGCGATTGAAGTGTCACTGCGTGTTGGCAGTGCAGGCCGCGTCGCAGGCGTTGACCCTGGTACCCAGCAGATTGCTCGTGCTCGCTCGAAAGCTGCTAGGCGCAACTTACCCATTGATTTCCAGATCGGAGTGATTGAGCGTCTCCCTTTCCCTGATCAGACATTCGATGTTGTGCTCTCTACCTTGATGATGCATCATTTGCCTGATAGTCTCAAACGTCAGGGGCTTTCTGAAATTGCGCGTGTGCTCAAACCCGGAGGGCGTCTGGTCATTGCGGATTTCAAGCGCAAGAAAGATCGCCAGGGCCAGCTCGCACGATTTCATGCCGGGGGAAGCAGCATGCAAGATTTGGCTGCGATGATCTCGGACGCCGGTTTCGAACATCTTGAAATGGAGGAGATGCAGCCCTTACGAATTCCGCTTTCCCAGGAGCAGGTTTTGTCAGGGCATACCAAAGCTAACCGGATGCTACACTGAGCCGTTTTGCAAAGGTCCGGACATGTTGGTTAAACGCTTCTGGCTGCCCTAAATTGCACAAATGCCCTGCTTGTTTGATGATCTGAAACTGACCATCCTGGGCGACTTCAACAGTGCCGCCTCTCTTTTCCGATTTAGCTTGTCATTTTCCCCATTGATAATGAGTATTGGGCCTGGAAAGCCCCGCAGCATGGCAGGGAAGTCGTGAGATGCCAGTTCGCGATAGACTCGTGGCACTACCTTCCACGATAATCCTGCTTCGATTTGAGGCTGGACTACATCTTCTGGAAACATGCTCCGAAGAGTTTTTCCCTGCATGCGGCTGAGTCTGCTTTCTGAAAAGAGAGTCGTAACAAGCGAACTATCGAGCCAGGAAAGAATACCAATAGGGCCATGATAATCAATACAGCAGCCAGACAACACCAGCCCGGCAATCTCCTGAGGATATGATCGTGAGCGTACGCCATCGCGACATATCCTCCAAGCGATAGTCCCACAATGAGCGCACGATCGTCTGTTTGTTGCCTGAGGCTTTCCATCACCGCCTGGACCGCAGCTTTTAGCTGAAATGATTGCTCATGCAGTACTCCATGGCCAGGTAGATCTATGGCAATTACTCGAAACTCATCTGAGAGAGCTTCCATTTGAGGCATCCACATCTTCCGTGTCCAGGATACCCCATGCACTAATACAATAGGGAAAGCGTTCTGCGGCCCAACAACATCAAATGCTGATTTATGCTCATTAGAGTGTATGATTTGTTCCATATTCTTTTTCCAGACACATACTAATAATATAGTCAAAGTATATCATCATAATCGGCACATTTTGAAATCTATCGTTCCTGTTGCATTCAGCCTCTCCTTTAAATCTCGTTTGACCTGAACTGTAACGTCCCTGCGTACATACTTATTAAATGAAAGATATGAAGTTTATGAGGAGAAAAAACGATAGATGTGCATGATGTGTGGGACCTCGTCTTGCAACATTGAGGATGCAGGTGGTAGGAATGCCACTCCATCGTTAGGAGTGCATGCGTACGGTAGCTCTTAGCTAAGAGCAAGAGTCCAGGATGGAACCCTCTTTTTACCGTCAACCGCGAACATATGGACCTCGTCTGACAGGAAGTCATTTCTCCCTTTCCCAGAGTCTTCACGCCTTATCTTGTGGGCGTTGAGATGGGCATGCTTTTGACAGCAAAGATTATGGAAGCTCTGACCGAAAAGCCATCAAGATAATTCGGTCTTGTGTTTGCTTGGTCAGAAGACGCCATCCAGCTGGCACATCGTATCTCTCATTCATAGAAATGGAAGTTGTTTCACTCGAAGAGGTTCATGTTAAAGAACATGTTGCCCTCAGTGAAGCGAACAAGTTTTAGAGGAGACATTCCTATGGATTCCAAAGTATACCTCGATAGAAAGGTACAGCAAGCACATTACCAGGATCTTCTGCGTGAGGCGGAAAAGAGAAGGCTGCTGGCACAATTACCACGGCATCGCCACCATGTGATCGCACATACTGCCGGAAAGATTGGAGTATTGTTGCTACGACTCGGCACAAGGCTGAAACAATTTGAGCTGACACAGACTCCGCTTGAAGATTATCAGTGATGTACATGCCCTGGTCAATCATCGCTTCGTTTGAAGCGGTGAAGAAGATAGCTATGAGAGAAAAGAAAGGTATGGGTTATGCAAAAAGAACAAAGATATTCACCAACTGACGAGTTGTCGGGTAACACTCGCAATTCTCCTGTACAAACATATAAAACACCCGCAGGGACAGTGTTCCTGCGTAGTAGCTGTTCACCTGCCTTTGTAGCAGATCTGAAGGTGGACGAAGGTCTGCGAGCCTTCGCCCGTCTTCCCGAACGCGAACATCAGCTGCTGCTCACCCTTTCCGGGAAGCCAGAAAACAGGCTGACGCTGGCCTACACTGCTACAGGTATTATTATTGGTCAGGTCACCCTCGCGCCGTTGGATAGTCAATGGCAAGATCTCGAGAATGCCTACGAGATTGCGGTTGAGGTCAGTACAGGTTGGCGCAGGATGGGCATTGCGCAGCAACTACTCGCCTTGACGCTTAACTATAAGTCTTTAGAAGAGTCCCTGATCATTGCGTTCGGCCTCTCCTGGCATTGGGATTATACAGGGCTAGGCATAACACCCTTTGACTATCGAGAGCTGATCGCCAGGCTCTTTGCGGCTCATGGTTTTAGTGAATATCTCACCTCCGACCAAAATATTCGCATGGACCCTGCGAACATCATGCTGGCTCGCCTGGGTAGTTGCCTTACCGAAGAGAGCATAAACCGCTTTTTCCAGCACCTACTCTATTCAGAGACTCTTCCCGGGTTGTAGAAAGGAATGAGTAGATAATGAAAGAGGAACAGACACGCGAGCGAATACTGGCCAGATCAGCTCAACTCTTCAATCGCCGACGAGAGGCGATCGGCAAGATGCGTTTTGCAACAGGAAAGAAAGGGATGATGTTACAGGATACTCCATCGATTGACTACCCGATGCCTCCGAAGAGTACCTATCCGATCAGGAGTCTTTCCGCGATTGCCTACGGCTTCATGGGTTCTCAAGCCTTGTTCGCTGCCTTAGAGCTTGGTCTGTTCACGACTCTGTCAGATGAGCCGTGCGGACTCGATGAGCTGGCGAAGAGGCTCGGCACGCCCGCAGGTCCCCTGAGCGTATTGCTCTCCACCTGTTTGGCCCTGGATCTGCTGACCTGGGATGGACAGCGCTACTCCAATAGTCTTGCTGCCCAACACTTTCTCGTCAGCACCTCGCACAGCTATGTTGGCGACTACTACCTGCGCCAGCTTAGCACGGTGCTCTATGATCGTATGCACCTCGTACGCGCGCTGCTGCGCGGTGAACGCGACCAAGCGTTGTCGTATGACACAACACTGGATAGCCCCCAAATAACTGAGGAGTTTATTCGTGGACAGCATGGTGGTTCACTGGCACCCGCTTCTCGGCTCGCTCGCACTATGGATCTCTCCAGGTACACTCGCTTCCTCGACCTGGGAGGAGGATCGGGGGCGTTCGCAATCGAGGCGGTCAAACGTTATCCTGAGCTATCGGCGGTGGTGTTCGATCTGCCCCAGGTGGTCGTGGTAACTGAAAAGATCATCCAGGAAAGCGGGTTGGAGAAGAGGATCTCCTGCGCAGGCGGCGATTTGCTCACCAATTCGTGGCCCTGCGGTGCAGACCTGATCCTGCTGTCGTATATCGTTAGTTGCTATGAGCCCGAGACGCTGCGAGATCTCCTGAAGCGCTGTCTGGCGTATCTACCAAGCGGAGGTGGTCTGCTGATCCATGATTTCGCGCTGTATGCAGATCGGAGTGCTCCCCGCAATACAGCGCTCTTCCTTTTTGGTGAGTTGACCGTTTCGGCCCAGGTCCAATCCTACACGGTGGAAGAACTCGGCACAGCTATGCAGGATGCAGGCTTCGCAGATGTGGTAATACAACCCTTCCTGCCCGATCTCACCTTCCTGCTGAGTGGACGCAAACCGTAATTTGGAACGCTGAGGGATCGCCGATGGTAGCATTTACCTCACTTGGTGTACAACATGTAGTGAGAGAAGATTTGTGGAGTCATTTCTACGTGCATCCCCTTTGATTGTAACCTAAATTACTGGAAAACAAAAAAGCCTGAAGGAACGTACCCTTCAGGCTTCCCCCCGCCACGTAAATTTCATAAGCTTGCTAAGAAATAATTTCTTCCTCTTCGTCTACCAACTAGCTTCTTCTCCACGTATTCCTACTCTTCAACCATCCCCAAGGACTACCCCCGTACTCCCTCTTTCCACCACAAAAGCAAATATAACATGCTCAACTGACAAACGTATGAAAAAAGGTAGGAGAAAAATGAAAAAGCAGTCATTTTTTGCCTTGTGTGCCACCACAACAGGATTACAATTTGTTCATCTTTTGCCAGTCTTGCGTAAAACGCTCAACTGCATCTTCCGTTAGAGGGTCTATAACCATTTCCAACAATACAGATGGCGTCACGGTCAGATCATGAGCTCCTGCCAGCAGGGCAGTGGCTGCATCGCCAGGTGACTTGATGCTAGCTACGAGGATGCGCGTAGACGGACGAGCATCATGTAGCAACTTTGCCATCTCAGCTATACGCTGGCCTGCATCGATACCCGAACGTTCCAGGCGACCGTAGTAAGGAATAATGAAATCAGCTCCGACCATCGCGGCGTTATATGCCTGCGCTACAGAAGCGACTGCTGTGAATGCGAGTCGATGCTGTTGCTGCTTAAGTTGACGTGCTACACGCATGCCGGTATGCGTCATGGGAATCTTGGGAATAACACGCTTAGGAGCAGCTTGAATGTATGTAAGCGCTTCAGCGTACATCTCTTCTTCCTCACTGGCGCCCGGTTGCATGAAAATAATGCCGTTTGTCGTACGCAAGAACGCTTCAAGTAATGCATGGGGACTTTCATCTTGCCCGCGTTCGCGTGCCGCTAACAAGATCGATGGATTGGTAGTGATGCCTGCCAGTGGCACTGTTTGCGTGACATCCATGATATCATTGAGAAAAGCACTATCAATATAAAGGGCCATATGTATGCTCCATTCTTCTTTACTTCATGAAACTGTACAGCTTGCTATCGATGATCGCGTACTAATTTTGAACTCAGCAGCGGAACCATTCATGCTTGAAGCCGCGCAAAGCCTGAGCACAGGCGAACTCATACTCGCCGAAGACAATCTCGCCTCGTTACAACAGTTTAACAAACTTGTTGGTGCTGATCTATTACTCTCATCGCCGATTGTGGATGGGAACACAAAAATACAACCATCCGTAGGGGCCGATTTATCGCGCCCATCGCCGATTTATCGGCCTCCGCTGCTCGCACGCGCACACTCCAAAACTCAATTGCGAGTGCGACACGTTCCCTTCCATGAGTATACCCTACATGAAGCGCCTGCGACCATCGATGTTGCAATCCTAAATTTACTCTATCAGCCTAGCAATGCCTGGATGATATACGGGTTACAGGTAGCAGCCTTTGCACTGAAACCTGGAGGTCGCCTTTATGTAGTAGGGGCCAAAGATCGTGGTGTGTTGTCCATAGCAAAGCGCCTGCAATCCCTTTTTGGGAATCTTGAGACACTTGATATTAGCAAAGGGCAACGTGTTGTTTGTTCCCACAAGCAGAACAATTCGCTCGACCTGCATTCGCAAGAAGAGCCGCAACAAGTAAATAATAAATCAGAAACACAAAATGTAGTGGCACCCCTTGCAGGTGCCATGCCACGAGTGGCGCCCGCAAGACATGCTAGTCTTGCTAACCCAATTCTTAACTTGTTGCCTACCACCTTTGCCGAGGGTAAATTGGATGAGGGCACGCGCCTGCTGATCGAAACTTTGGAAGTGCATGCAACGGATATAGCTTTAGATATTGGCTGTGGGACCGGGTATATAGGCATGCACATCGCACATGAAGCCAGTAAAGGACATGTAACAATGGTCGATGCCAGCTTAGTCGCCGTGGATGCTGCCCGGCAAATGATCGAACAGAGTGGCATAACCAATGTACAGGTACTTGCAAGTGATGGAATTCAAGCAGTGAAGGCGCAGCGTTTTGACCTCATTGCAACAAATCCACCCTTTCATCTAGGAGGCATACAGACCACCGAGATTGGCGAACGCTTTATCCGCGAGGCTGCGCAGGTTTTGCGTCCGCGAGGACGATTTTATCTGGTAGCAAATCGCTTCCTGAAGTATGAGCCAACATTGCGGGCCTGTTTTCATTCCGTAGAAGAGGTTGGAGGGAATACACGTTATAAGGTTTTACTGGCGACGAATCCGATAATGAGTAGGAAATAGGAGTTCTGCATGTCCCTCGGTTCCGCCAGCCATTCCCGCCCAACGACCTCATGGATATTACTCATTCTGGCTAATGTGCTCTGGGCATGTAGCTACGTTGCAGCCAAATATGTTCTGCGAGACATTTCAGCCAATATGATGAATGCGCTGAGGATGATTATCGCAGCTTTGGTGCTGCTCCCTTTACTCATTGCCCGGCGCAAAGACCTGAATTTAACCCGTCGAGACCTTCCGCAGCTTGCTGTGCTGGCAGTAATCGGCATTGTCCTGGCTAAAACATTTGAATTTTGGGGACTCGCGTTCTCCTCAGCTTCGGATGTGGCGCTCCTAATCACCAGCGAGTCTCTATTTACCGCTGTACTCTCCTGGTTGCTGCTGCGCGAGCGTTTTAAGATCCTGACTGTATTTGCGCTTCTCCTCGGCATGTTTGGGGTGTATCTCATCGTAGAGCGTAGTCTTGTGCCAAATATTCCTTCGGGAGGAGGTGCCCTGCGCATCCTCGGCGACGTACTGGTTATATTGGGGTTGGTATGTGAGGCGTTTTATACTGTGCGTGGAAAGTCATTGCTTGTGAAGCATCCACCTTTATTGATTACATCCGCCGCAATTGTAGGTAGCGCTCTTGTCTGGATACCCATTGCGGGTGGCGAGGTTTTATTTAGTGGTTGGCATCCATTGAGTGTAACGGCATGGCTGGGCCTGGGTTGGCTGGCCATCATGTCGACCGTCGTTGCCTATCTTGCCTGGTTTAAGGGCCTGGAAAAGATAGAGGGTTCAGCCGCGGCTTCTACACTCTTTGTGCAACCATTGCTTGGCACAATTCTTGCCATCGTGTTGTTGAACGATCAGATCTTACCCACTACTATCATAGGTGGGTTTCTTATCATTGTCAGTGTCTATTTGATTTCGAGGTATTGATCAAAATGAGCACCATTCTCTTTCTCAATGGAAATATCTACACCATGGATGCCGCCCAACCACGTGCGCAGGCATTAGCTATCGATACCATGAGTGGGCGTATTCTGGCTGTGGGTGACAACGACGAAGTGCGCCGCGCTGGAGACAGGCATGCCGAACTGGTTGATTTGCGCGGAAAAACCTTATTACCAGGCTTTATTGATGCCCATATCCACTTGACGTATGCTGCCTATCGTTCCTATTACGTTAATGCTGGAACTTGCTCAAGTGAGGATGAAGTTGCAAACCTTGTGCGCCAGCGAGCGGCCCAGACTCCGGTAGGTCAATGGATACAGGGTGGGCAGTGGAACAAAAATGTCTGGCCTGGCGAGCAGTTTCCCACGAAAGTGTCTTTAGATAACGCGGCGCCGGAACATCCTGTGGCTCTTGCTAGCAAAGATGGTCACCTGCTATGGGTAAACTCGTTAGCTCTGCAACGAGCAGGAATCACAGCGGAGACACCCGACCCCTCGAATGGTGCCATTTTAAGGGACAGCGCGGGAGAACCTACTGGTATTTTGCAAGAAGAAGGCGCAACCTCCCTGGTATATGACATCATAGACAGGCGCGATCCTGAGTTGACTCGTCATCTCGTTCAAGCAAAACTGAAAGAGTTACAAAAATCAGGCCTGACTACTATTCACGATATGGAGGAAAGCGATACACTGGCCCTTTTTCAGCAACTACGCGAAGAAGGGGCATTGGGCATGCGCGTTCATATGATTCTGCCACGCAAGATGCTTCCAGAACTTCGAGAACTTGGCTTGCGAACCGGGTTCGGTGATGACATGCTACGCCTGGGTGGCATCAAAATCTTTGCGGATGGCACGCTCGGTTCGCAAACTGCGGCTATGCTCGATGGCTTTGAAGGCAACCCCGACAATCACGGTATACTAGTGCTGCCAGAGCAGGAGATGAATGAGACGGTGCGTGCTGCTGCTGAACTCGGCATGAGTGTTGCCATCCACGCCATAGGCGATCGTGCCGCCCATGTCGCGCTCAATTCATTTGAGCTGGCACAGCGTCACCTTGATGCAACACAAACCACAAAAGCGCCACGTCTTCGCTACCGCCTCGAGCATGTGCAGTTGATTACTCCCGAAGACCTGGAACGTATGCGCCGTCTCGGCGTTGTCGCCTCAGTGCAACCATACCATGCAGTCTCCGACCGCGATATTGCCGAACGCTATTGGGGCAAGCGTCACCGCCGCGCCTACGCCTATCGCACTATGCAGCAGATGGGCATTCCTCTCGCTTTAGGCTCAGATGCCCCTGTAGAAACGTTTGATCCACTGCATATTCTCTTTGCTGCTACCACGCGTAATGAACCTGCTACTGCGCAACATCGCCCGCCCTGGCTGCCAGACCAGGCTTTACCCGTTGCGCAGGCAATATGGGATTACACCATGGGAGCAGCATACGCTGGCGCTGAGGAAGACAGCAAAGGATCTTTGACGGTAGGTAAGTTAGGCGACGCTGTAGTGTTGCGCGAAGATATCCTGAGTGTGCCTCAAGAGAAGATGCACGAGAACGGTGTACAGGCGACCATTCTAGGAGGAAAGGTAGTGTTTGGAGAGGTGTAAGCCTCGACAGGCCAATTCGCGATATAGTTACAACTTCCAAATAGAATGAAAATACGTGGAAGAGTAGATCATAATGAGCACAGTGTAGACATCCGAAGAAGCTCCAGTATCTTTCCTCGTTTGGCGATGAAACAAAGCAGAGTTGAAAAGTCTGCAAGAGCCAACGGCGGGTGACTGATAAGGTTACTTCTAATGTGCACATTAGAAGGCGCTATGAAGACGTTCGGTGCGAATGAATTACAAAGAATATCGGTGAAGTTTTACGTTTGGTTGAGGAAGAAGGCGAGACCGTCGAGGTGATCTAACCTGGTGAAACCATTAGCATACTTAGTACCTGTTCGTAACGACAACAATCTGTTGAAAACCAACACAGTGATGCATGTTTGGACTGACCTGGAACGTCTGGCAGCAGAAATCAGTGCCATTGGCCTGCTGAAGTCAATGCTGTCGATGCGGTGCGTGATGTAAGGCGCGAACTTTTAATGACATTCTTATCAGGCCTCATTCTCTTCATTGCCGCCATGCTTGGTGGCGCACTTAACTCCGTTGCCGGAGGCGGCAGCTTCATCACATTCCCCACTCTGATCTTTTCAGGCGTTCCACCTATTCAGGCCAATGCGACAAGCACTGTGGCGCTATGGCCTGGTTCCCTGGCCAGTGTAGGCGCGTATCGTAAAGAAATTGCAAAGCAGAATCGTGTGTTGATGCTGGTGCTCGTTGGCACTAGCCTGATTGGCGGCATCCTTGGCGCTGTCTTACTGCTTCGTACTTCACAATCAACCTTTGTGCGACTCATTCCCTATCTCTTATTACTGGCAACCGTCTTATTTGCATTTAGTCCATTCATCACAGCACGCCTGCGTAAACGAGAGCCTACGACAAAAGAGACCCACATCTCTTTGCTAAGACTCGCGGGTATCTCACTTCTCCAGTTGATCATTGCCATTTATGGAGGCTACTTCGGTGGAGGTATAGGTATTATGATGCTGGCTTCGTTGGGCATTATGGGTATGGAGAATATTCACGAAATGAATGGAATGAAGACTGTGCTCCAAAGTTGTATCAACGGTGTCGCGGTAATCACTTTCATCATCGCGGGCGCTGTTTACTGGCCGGAAGCAATTGTCATGATAGTGGGAGCAATAGTAGGGGGCTTCTCTGGTGCTTCACTTGCTCGTCGACTCGATCCACGTATAGTGCGTGGCTTTGTAATCCTGGTGGGTACCGTTTTGACGATCTATTTCTTTGTGAAATAAGATTATGTGTATTCTTTGTTATTATTGATACCGTTATATAATAGTGTTTAACAATTTAATTGGGTAATCCGTAGGTGCCGATTTATCGGCCATGCGTGGCCTTTCACGATATCCCACTTATTTTGTTAACCTAGATAATGTAACATCTAACGATGCTGTCCTCTAAAAAGAATTGATATGCAACAAAAAGAAACCGAACTGGAAAAACAGAACCTTTCTACCGGCGCTTCCACGACCCAGGAAAAAAGCGAAGCGATATTCATCACGCAAGAGTGATGCTCTTCCCAATAAAGATGATGGGCAGGAACATGCCAATAAATGGGCGGTACTGGCCATACTGGCCATTGGCATCTTTATGGCAACGCTCGATACATCTATTGTGAACATCAGCCTTCCTACTATTGCTCACTATTTTGGCGTTCCCTTGAATGGCGCTATTGAGTGGGTCATTATCGCGTATCTCGTGGTCATTGCGGGAGTGTTGTTGACTACAGGACGCCTTGCAGACATGATTGGTCGCAAGCCGATATGGATCGCTGGACTCATTATTTTCACGACCGGATCAGCTATTTGTGGCGCCTCAGTCTCGCTTGGCATGTTGATTGCTGCGCGAGCGGTACAAGGCCTGGGAGGTGCATTCATTATGGCGGTTAGTCCTGCTATGCTTACCAATGCATTCCCGGCGAGTGAACGCGGACGAGCGCTTGGTATGAATGCGGTCATTGTTGCGCTTGGTGTAAGTGTTGGTCCAACACTTGGTGGTCTTATCACTGAAAGTTTTACATGGCGCTGGATTTTCTACGTGAATGTTCCCTTTGGCATTATTGGTGTAATCGCAACCTTACGCGTTCTCACCGAGCGTATGCATAGGAACCCCGGTCGTTTTGATCCCGTAGGTGCTGTATTACTTGGAATTGGTCTCGTGGCTCTTACGCTGGGACTTTCATTTGGGCAGGAATGGGGTTGGAATTCGCCTTTGCTGATTGGCACACTTATTGTCAGCATACTTGCCATAGTCACACTGGTCATTGTTGAAAGACGTGTAGCGAATCCTATCATTGACTTCTCATTGCTGAAGCGACGTGTCTTCCTTTCTGCCAATATTAGCCTGATTTTGAGTTTTCTGGCGCTCTTCGCTGTGAGCTTCATGCTGCCGTTTTATCTGGAAGAGTTACGCGGGTTTTCAACAGCCGAAGCAGGTTTGTTACTCACACCTTTGCCGCTGACAATTGCTGTGATCGCACCATTTAGTGGTGCGCTTGCAGACAGAATTGGCACTCGCTGGCTGGCCGCGAGTGGACTAACAATTGCCTGTATCGGGCTGGTTCTCATTAGTCAGCTTAATGCCCATACTCCGGTTTGGGATATCGTCTGGAGATTAGTTGTCACAGGAGCAGGCCAGGCTATCTTTCAGTCGCCGAATAACAGTGCGCTCATGGGCGCCGCTCCACGTAATCAACAGGGCACCGCCTCCGGTTTTCTGGCAACCGGGCGTGTTGTCGGTCAAAGCTTGAGTGTGGCGCTTGCGGGAGCTATTTTTGCTGCCTTTGGAGGAGCAACAGCTGGTCTTATCCTTAGCTCTAATCAATCCTCACAGTCGTTGCCGCCTGCACAGGTCATTTATCTTCAACAGGCATTCATCAATGGTTTTCACGCTGCCTTTATCACATGTGCTTGTGTGGCCGCTTTTGGCATTTTTGCATCGCTGGTGCGAGGTAAGGAGAAAGTAGCTAAAGCTTAAAGGTTTAAGATGCTCACTTTGCCTTTACCAGGTGATATTTTCTTGCACCTTTGCGTAAAACAAGAAATTGTCCATCGATAAATGTTGAGAGGTCGATAGTTGCTTGAACATCCGATACACGTCGGTTGTTAATGTAGATACCTCCATCCTCGATCAAGCGTCGTGCGGCACCTTTCGATGGAGCAAAATCGCAGGCTATCACGAGATCCACAAGTGGTATGCCATCTCCAGTAAATGCATCCCTGGCTACTTCGCTTGAGGGTACTTCCGCGAAAATGTCCAGTATATCGCTGGCGCTCAGATCTTCTATCTCACCGCCGAACAGTACTCGCGATGCCTGTATCGCTTTGCGTAGATTACTTTCACCATGCACTTTGCGTGTCACTTCTTCGGCGAGGCGTTTCTGCGCCTCGCGTTTCTCTGGCGCTGTAAGAACCGCTTGCTCCAACTCTGCAATTGCTTCTTGATCAAGCATAGTAAAGAATTTCAGATACTTGACGACGTCAATGTCTTCAGTGTTGATCCAGAACTGATAGAATTGATACGGCGAGGTAAGCTTTGGATCGAGCCAGACCGATCCAGCTTCGGTCTTTCCAAATTTAACCCCGGCAGAAGTTGTCACGAGCGGAAAAACCAGGCCATACGCTTTAGACCCTCGCATTTTGCGAATGAGTTCCGTGCCAGCTACAATATTGCCCCACTGATCGCTGCCCCCCATCTGTAGCGTACATCCATAGCGGTCATGCAGAACCAGGAAATCATAAGATTGCAGAAGCATATAACTGAATTCGGTGAAAGAAATGCCATCTCCCTCTTCAAAACGACGTTTCACCGATTCTTTGGCTAGCATGTAGTTTACGGTAAAGTGCTTGCCAACATCACGCAGGAAATCAACCATGGGTATAGGAGCTAGCCAGTCTGCATTATTGATGAGCATGGCTCGATTTGACTTTTCCTTAAAATCAAGAAAAAGTGAGAGTTGTGCCCTGATGCCTTCAACGTTGAACTCAATTTGCTCTTTCGATAGGAGTTGCCGTTCCTGCGTTTTGCCACTAGGGTCGCCAATCATGCCAGTGCCACCGCCAACGAGGGCGATTGGTGTATGGCCATGCTGTTGCAGTCGCACCAGCCCCATGATGGGCAACAATGAGCCGACATGTAAGCTCGCTGCCGTTGGGTCAAAGCCAATATAGCCTGTAATGCTGTGGGTAGCAAGTGCTTCTTCCAGTCCCTCAGAGGCGTCGTAGAGCATGCCTCTCCACTTAAATTCTTCAAAAACGTTCATTATTCGTACTTCACCTTGTTATGCAATTTGATATATTTTTATTGTGAGGCAAGTTGATAGTGTTGCCTAGTCTACGATGGTATTTTGATCTATCGACTCATCAACTTCCTCGGATTGGATGCCATTGTCTGGTTGATCTTCTTCGACTGGTAAATTCTTGAGCTCGATAAAGGCTTGTACCCCGGTACGAACCGTCGGGAAGAAGTGTTCGGTGCCAATACGGTCGGTCAGGCCAGTCCGTTCCAGCATTTGATAAACTGGTTGGCTTGCTCTGGCGATTGCCAGCACGATCTTCTCGCGCTCGAACTCATCCAGCAGGGTCCGAAATATATCGGCTGCGGTTATGTCCATATCGAAAACCCTTTCTGCGTCGACCAGGAACCACTCGACCGGAGTTTCGGCTTCCGCGATTAGTTGGCGAATATGCTTGACGAAGTAGTTCGCGTTTGCGAAGAAGAGTGGCGCATCAAAACGATACACAATTAGACCAGGAATCGTCTCGCTGTTCTCATGTTGATCAATTGCGTGGAACCCGTCGATGCCTTCTATCGCACCAAGAACCGCATCGTTCGGGCGCATCAACTTTTGGATGATGAGCAAGAGTGAAAGAATCACAGCAAGTATGATACCTCCGAGCACGCCAACGACGAGTACCCCGATGAATGTCGCAAGGGCGAGATATCCTTCAGTTGCCCGTACCTTAAACAGGTTTCGCACTGGATTGATCTGAAGCGTTACAGCTGCAGCAACGATTACGATGGCAGCCAGCGCTACGAGTGGAAGTGTTTGAAGCAACGGAGTAAACCAGAGCAAAAAAATGATCAACAGCACAGCGGCGACGAGACTGACAAGCTGCGTTTTACCACCAGCAGCGTCATTGACGCCAGTTCTTGCTTGACTACCGGCGGCAATAAATCCTTGACTGAAACCAGCGGTCAGGTTGGCCACTCCCATAGCGATAAATTCTTGATTGGCGTCAAGCCTTTCGCGCTTTTTCTCCGCAATAACCCTCGCTGGGATAATTCCAGCGACATATGCTAGCAGCGTCAGGCTAAAGGCCGCAGGCAAGAGGTTTCCTATGTCCCCGAATTGGATATTCGGGATGGTGGGTTTCGGCAATCCAGCAGGAATCTGACCGAGAATGCTTACGCCATACGCATCCAGGTGAAACAGCCATGATGCAAAGGTCGAGAGCACGACAACAATAATTGCACCAGGAATCTTCGGAGAAATACGACGGAGGATGAGCAGCAAGGCGATCAGCGTCAACCCGATTGCGAATGTCAGCCACTGAGTTTGACCAAGCTGTATGATGATACTCCAGAGCTTTTCCAAAAAGTATTGCCTGGCGTCTTAATTCCAAAGAGCTTTCCCAACTGGCTTTCGATGATGATCAAAGCGGCACCGTCCATGTAGCCAATAAGAATGGGTTTGGAGACGAAGTCCGCAATGAAGCCTATTCTGACGATACCGGCAATGATAGCAATCACTCCAACCATAATCGTTAGCATCGCTACTAATCCCGCATAACGTGCAGGATCTCCTCCCGCTACCAGTGGCGCCACAGATGCTGCTACCAGGATGGCTGTTGTTGAATCCGGCCCAATCATCACATATCTTGAACTGGCAAACAATGCATAGAAAATCATCGCGATGTACGCGGTGTACAGGCCAGCAACCGGCGTAACTCCGGCGAGTTGACCGTAGGCCATTCCCTGGGGGACAAGAACTGCGAAAATGGTTACCCCTGCAATCAAATCAGTTCGCAGCCAACGTCGCTGATAAGTGCGTGCCAGTCTAATTCCTGGGATAACCGTTTCGATGAGATGCAGGGTACTGGGCCAGGATAGCTGCCTCTCCTTTGATCTCTCTGTTTCCAATCCTGATGTCCTCTTCGTATTCTGCTTGCTGCAAAGCCCGACTGCGTATATGTGTATGCGACAACTAGTAGAGACGACCTTTGTGGTCGCCCAATAAGCATCAGCCGAAGGAAAAGCCCATCACCATCTGTAGGTGCGAGTGGAGTCCTTGCAGCACTGCTGAGTGCGCAGCACTAGACGCATCAGCGTCGTTGCAGTGCTGGCTAGAGAACAGAGTGAGGAGTGGCTGGGTGGGCCTTTATGGTCGCCCGCTGTGTTTCGCCTGAAGTCATCGGCTCATCGATGAATAAGCCGAATCCCCCATCCATGGGGGACCATGAAGGCCCACCACCCGTCCACCCATGCCCATACGGAATCCTCGATTGGGGCTTAGATTGATGCGTACACCGCCGATAATGGTGATTAGCAAAATAACCTGGACACCCGTAGGTGCCGATTTATCGGCCTTCGTAACTTTTACAACACCCCTGTTATTTTGTTCATTTCCATTATCGACCTTCCGTAGCTTGCAAGACATCCATATTTATTAGTTAAAGTTCAAAACAAGCCGACAAATCGCGCTTATTAGATCCCAAGAATCTTCGCCTTTGCGGCTTCAAACTCGGCGTCGGTCAGGACCCCTGACTCGTGTAACTGCCCGAGTTGCTTTAATTGGGAAATGTCATCAGCACTCAAGCCTGTAGAAGGTGCTGGTGCAGCCGCCTGTGGTGGAGGTGCGTAAACTGGCGGAGGTGCCTGCTGGTATACTGGTTGTGCTGCCTGTTGCTGTTGCGCAGCTTGCTGATCCTGCATATCGGCAATCTGTGCGTTCTGCTGGGCATCCATCTGTTGTTGCTGCGCTGATTTATTAGCTGCATGATGTCCCACTGCATAAGCAGTACCTCCGACCACTGCGGTTCGTACTACTGCCCGGCGCATGACTCGTCTTCTCAGCATAATTGTTCTTCTCCTTCTACTCAGCAGCTTTAGCTGCTGATTGTTGTTTCTCGGCAGCTTCCGCTTCAATTTCTGCCTCGATTGCTTGTTGTACTTCATAAGCTAGCAGGCCGCCATCTCTGGCTACAGCACCTGCGCTTAAGATGGCTTCCTTTAATGGAATTGCCCAGGTATCCTCAATCAACAGGAGGCCTGCTGCACTGTTGTTAGGTATCTTTTCGGCTGTCGCCTCGACATCATCTGGCTCAAATATGCTTAGCAATTTACCTGCAAGAAAGCCGAATGGGCGGGCTTCTTCCTCGCTGAGATCGCTCAATTCAAGTGCCATCACATTGCCCTGCTCATCTTTTTTGATCACGAGTAGATCGATGACTCGGATGATGCCTTTCTCCTGCGCATCATGCAATGCAGTGATAATCTGCCCCGAAAATCGATTGCCTTCAAAGGCAATCATGACGTATTCTAAAGGTCCCAGGGTCATAACACTTCTCCTTTTTACTATTCTACATTTTATGCTTATCGGGAGAAAGAAACGGTCATATTTGTTTTCGCTAGACCCTTTGTTTCTCTTCCGTATGTAGTATAACCCCAAGTGCATAATCATACAATATATAGGTATGTATAGTTCCACAACCTATCGGGTGCAAGGTGCTCCACATGTAGGAACGATGGCAGTGAGAATGCTGGGGGGCGCTTCTCCTTGCATCTCTGCTGATTGCGTAGCAGTTGCCGTTCGTTCTGACTGAGCGTCAGCTCGCTGTGCAACAGCGTTGTCAGAACGGAGAAGAACTGACGCGTAAGCGTCGTTGCAGAGATGCTCTCAAGCTTCGCGAGCGTCGTTGGCAAGGCCGGTAGGTGCTAGCACTGTCCTGGTTTCTTTTCCCATTCAGCAACCGATTGTTGGTAGAATCGGTGCTAATTAACAGATTGCGCAATTCATAGAGGACGGGTACAATGATGGAACGATTACGCTCTAGCCTCGACTGTATACTCCCAGCGGAATGTTAGGAGGTATACGTTCATACCAGTCGTGTCTGACCGGGGATCGGTCTGGTAACATTGGTTCAATCCAGGGGCCAAATACCTCTCTTCTTGAGTATGGTACATTGATGGAGTAGAGAGAGCATTTCACATCTCGAGCGAAGTGATCTTGCTAGTATTGGAAATTGGAGCAGTCTTACATATGAGAACGACCGATCAGAACGGAGCGCATACCTCCGGGGAACATGAGCAACAACCTGGCGCTGGACCTAAAAGGGGAAGGAGAGCTCCACCTCCACATTGGGCCGCAATTCTGGCTCTCGTCGTTATTGGTGTGCTGTATGCGCTCCTTCCGTTTAGAATTAGTATCGGCCCGAGCTGGCTCTTATGGCCATTTGAAGGAGTGCTTGTACTCCCCCTGGTGATTGCCATATTGATCAGGCGAAGAGTTTCGCCTGCCACGTTCCGCGTCGGTTCTCAGAATCCTGCTTGGGATCGTGACCATTGCCTTTGCGGTGGGGATTGCAAATTTGATGTTTAACTTGCCACGACAAAAAGGGTTTGTCTTGATTTACTCCGGGCTGTTGTTGTATGCTTTCAACATCCTCGTGTTCGCATTATGGTACTGGGCAATTGATGGAGGAGGTCCAGAGCAGCGCCGGAAGTCCGACCATCAGGCTGACTTCCTGTTTCCCCTGCAGATGGGCGGGCTTGATGAGAACTGGGTGCCACAATTTTTTGATTACCTCTACCTGGCCTTTACCGCAGCAACGGCTTTTAGTCCAACCGATACCATGCCCTTGTCGCATCGTGTGAAATTTCTCATGATGATAGAGTCAGTTTTTGCCTTGATTCTTATTGGGTTCGTTGTCTCACGTGCAATCAACATCATTTGAAGTTCATCGCACGATTATGTTCATCACGGACACATTAGGAACATAATCGTGCGATGAACAGTTTTTACCCCAAAAATCATACCTATGAATGGAAAAACCATGACACAATACACACAGGCTTAGTCGACCTTCTCAAGCAGAAGTCCCTCGATCGTTTCTAATCTCTTTTTAAGTATAGCCGTGTATTGTTCTTGCTCCGCAATGATGCGTTTGATCTCCTGCAAGCCAACTTGAAGAGTATCTTGAGAGACATTGACTACTTCCTGCTCGTCTTGCTCCGCAGATTTGGGCTTCAGGAACGCATTCGCCAGGTAACCCGTGATCACTCCGAATAGCCCGACACCGATCGTCATCAGCAGAACCCCTACAACCCGGCCCGAGTTCGTAACCGGATATTCATCCCCATAACCGACCGTGGTCACTGTCACATACGCCCACCACAGGGCATCTGAAGCGGTTTTGATGTTGGCATTAGGGGCATTTTTTTCTGTCACTAATACGAAGATCGAGGCAAATTCGAGCACCACAATCGTCAGGAAGATGACGGTCAGCAGAGCGCTTTCCGCGCGACTCTTACGATATGCTGCCCACATGTTCCGCATCCCGACTCGGCGCATTACTCTGTAAACTCGCCACATACGAAACAGTCGCGCGAGCCGCAGGGCTGGGAAGGGCAGACTACCGATAAAATCCAGCCAGCCCCCACCCTTAAAAAAATATCCTACTTTGCTGGGTGCGCTGAAGAGTCGATAACAAAAGTCACCCAGAAATATCGGAGTAATTGCCCAGTCAAAGATTACGACGAGGTTTTGTACATACGGATCAATCGGGAGAAACTCCACTATCAGATTGAAAATCGACAAAACAGACAGCGCCATGATAAACAACTCGTAATTGGTATTGATGGGTTTTTGCTTACTGGTTGTAGCCATTGTATTCGCTCCCTCCCTCTTCGTTGACAGCAGAGTCTGTCGAATCCACTATCAACGTTTTATTGCTGTAATCAGAATTATCACTTTGAAGCATATAAAATAGATTTCGACGATGATACACTATTTTTATCCTCAGCGATATATGTTCACTGCCCAACATGAACCAATAAACCAACTTTCTGATATTCCTTTTCAACGGTGCGTAAATAGTGTGTTTTAAAGATGTATTTCTGTTCTCTGTTTGCTATACTTAAGAACAGAGATTGATGTGTTTTCCGTGAGAATAGATGATACTGTGAACAATCAGTATCATCTTGAAGGCGGAAGCGTCGCTCAGATCAAGCTCAGTGGTCGTCAACGCTCGGAACCCAGGTGAAACGAACGTTGAGAAATATGTCAGGTCCTGGGCCTCGGCACAACCAATAGGAGCAAATAATGAATCAACGTGCTCAACGTGCTCAACGTGTTAACGTGACGCGTGAAGCCATCAGGACTCCACGCGCCGCAGCAGTCGCAGGGATCGTCTTTACTGTGTTGTTCACGATTAGCATGGTGCTCATGCGGCTCGCAATCCCCGAAGAATTAAGTGGGTCGAATACTGCCTCATGGCTCCAGGGGAATACGACGACGCTGACGCTGGCGTTGACGCTGGTGCCTTTTTCTGGAATTGCATTCCTGTGGTTCATGGGTGTGGTGCGCGATCGCCTTGGAAAAATGGAAGACCAATTTTTTTCGACCGTCTTTTCTGGTAGCGGGTTACTGTTTCTGGCGATGATGTTTGCCACCGCTGCGATCGCGGGCGGTATTCTTGCCAGCTATGCCATTGAACCAAATACGTTGGCGAAGAGCGGAGTCCTAATCTTTGGGCGCGCAGTGATGTACACGATCATGAAAGTGTATGCCGTTCGCATGGCCGGCGTGTTCATGGTTGCGTTAGCCACCCTCTGGATGCGTACTGGCGTGATGCCGCGAGTGTATGTGTTCCTTTCCTACGCGCTGGCATTGGTGTTGCTGGTAAGCAGCGACATCACCTCCTGGTTGATTCTTGTTTTTCCGGCATGGGTATTTGTGATTAGCGTGTTCATCCTCATCGAAAGTCTGCGTGGCGATCTACCCGAAGCCAAAGGCATGATTGGCTCTAACGAGTCATCATGAACCTGATCGAACCTGATGGGTACTTCAAAGTTCGTTCTTGTCTGGAAATTCGCTCTTGTGGAAACGCGAACGCTGCCAGGGCCATTCGCCATTGATCTCAACCTCGAGCGACCAGCTTAAGAACGTACGGACGAGCACAATAAGCCCAAGCACGCCAACACTCGCGAAGGTAGGATCGATGGCTACGCTGTGGATGATGTCGGCAGCGACCAGCAGTTCCAGCCCTAGCACTATCGATCTCCCTAGGTACAGGCGCAAGCCACGATAAGCCGCCGGGCCATCCCGAAAACGGATGAGGGTAACAACGTATCGTCCAAACGCGAGGATTGAACCCACCACGAGCACAGCGACCCCCGCCACCTCAAATGCAATGCCAATTATCTCAGCTGTATGCTTAGTATCCATTTCCTACCTCCAGATGTATTAAATTCTAAACTTTTCTTGCCGATTGGTTAAGCCTCTGATGGCAAAGGTTCTTCTGTTTCAGCACGTACCAATTTCTCTTTCCAACGAGGGAGAAGTACACGTAGGGTCAATCCCTGCCCAAGCAGCGTCACCAGGATTACGCCATAGACGATGTCTGTCAACAGATCTCGTTGTTCAAGCTCTATTGGTAGGCTCAACACCAGTGCTAGCGAAAGCGCGCCACGCAGTCCCGAAAGCATCATCACTGGTCTCCATGCTGAAGGTACAGGGCGTGGGCGAGGAAATCTGGAATGCCATTCGGGAGTAAAGTGTCTCCACAAGCGCGCTACGATCAAGGTCACGATGAGTAAGAGAATGAGGAATTCTACCTGCCCAACAATATTGGATGGGCTTGCTCTGGTGCTCAATAAACTCCATATAATCATTGTTTTTATATCCTTATGTTTATCCCCCAGGTCATAACATAGAGCTTGTTATGCCTTTCTCTCTGATAGACAGTTTGCGGGTAAAAACACATCTATAGAATACACCATTTTATACACTTTTAGAATGAGCAGAAACATGCGCCTATCACACACTTACGTGAGCGGATAGACGCATAAAAATTGCACATTCAAAAAATGTGTTTGTATTTACAAGATTGTATACTGGTAACTGTGAAACTATCGGCCTTCTGTCAGTTACGACAGAATAGAGAGTTCATGTTTGAGCTGTTTTAAGAAGAGACAGGGAGTGGCAAGCGGAATGCTTTGATCATTGTCTCGCTACACGCTAGTCAAAATGTAGGAGAAGCATATGGCTATCAAAGAGTACAAACCTGGAACAACTTTTCCCGGCGTTATCGGACTGACAATAGATCAGTCTAGCCCGGCGTGGCCCGAACCCTTGCGCGCCAAAGAAGGGACGCCCAATGTCTTATTTATCGTGCTGGATGACACTGGCTATGGCCAACTTGGCTGTTACGGCAGTCCCATCGAGACGCCCAACCTGGACTCACTCGCAGAGGGTGGCTTGCGTTATAACAATATGCACACAACAGCGTTGTGTTCGCCTACACGTGCATGTATCATTACGGGGCGTAACCATCACTCAAATGGCATGGCATGTATCACTGAACTCGCCACTGGCTATCCTGGCTATAACGGCAACGTCCCATTCGAGAACGGCTACCTCTCAGAGATGCTGCAGCAACAAGGCTATAACACCTACATGGTCGGTAAGTATCACCTGATACCGTCCGAGTTGGAGTCCGCTGCGGGACCTTACGACCGCTGGCCGTTAGGCCGTGGCTTTGAGCGCTTCTATGGTTTCATGGGTGGCGATACTCACCAGTACTATCCCGACCTGGTCTACGACAACCACCAGGTCGAGCCGCCAAAGTCCCCCGAAGAGGGCTACACCCTGAACGAAGATCTGGCCGACAAGGCTATCCAGTTCATCGCCGATGCCAAGCAGGTCGCGCCGAACAAGCCGTTTTATCTGCATTTCTGCACTGGCGCTATGCACGCGCCACATCATGTTCCCAAAGAGTGGGCAGACAAATACAAAGGGGTGTTTGATGATGGCTGGGATGCCTATCGCGAAAAGGTATTTGCCCGTCAAAAAGAGTTGGGCATCGTTCCGGCCGACGCTGAACTCTCGCGGCACGACCCGGACGTCCCGGAATGGGATCCGCTTTCACCGGAGCAGAAGAATCTCTACGCTCGCATGATGGAGGTCTTTGCCGGCTTCCTGACCCACACCGACTATCATATTGGTCGCCTGCTGGACTTCCTGAAGAGCATCGGAGAGTTTGACAACACACTAATCATGGTCATCTCAGACAACGGTGCCAGCGCCGAGGGCGGTCCGACTGGTACGACAAACGAGGGTCAATTCTTCAACAACGCGCCGGAGTCGCTCCAGGAGAGCCTGGCAAAGCTGGACAAGTTAGGTGGGCCGGAGACCTTCAACCATTACGCCTGGGGCTGGACCTGGGCAGGCGATACACCATTCCGCCGCTGGAAGCGCGAGACCTACCGAGGCGGTGTCAGCGACCCGTTCATTGTCCACTGGCCCAAAGGTATCCCTACAAAGGGTGAAATCCGCACGCAGTACGCTCACGCCATCGACATGGTACCCACAGTGCTCGACGCGCTTGGCATTGAACCGCCAGCGGTCATCAAGGGTGTTACCCAATCGCCCATCGAAGGTGTCAGCTTCGCCCATAGCTTCAATGATGCCAAAGTGCCTACCAATCACACCACCCAATACTTCGAGATGTTTGGTCATCGCTCGCTGTATCGCGACGGCTGGCGTGCGGTCTGTCCCTGGCCTGGTGCTTCATTTGTCGAATCAGGTAAAACTCTGGGTTCGCCCATCTCGGCTGAAACGCTTGCCGAGTTAGACGCCCATGGGTGGGAACTCTACCATGTGGCAGAGGACGTCGCTGAGAACCACAATGTCGCTGCTGACAATCGCGAGAGGGTGATTAATATGATCGCGACCTGGTACGTCGAAGCAGGTAAATACAAGGTGCTGCCTATTGACGGGAGTGGTCTGCAGCGCTTTGCCCAGGAACGTCCACAACTCGTGCAGGCACACACCAGTTATACCTACTTCCAGAACACACAAACGGTGCCGTGGTTCGCCTCGGTGCATGTGCTCAACCGTTCCCACAGCATCACCGCCGATGTCGAGATCCCGACAGGTGGCGCAGAAGGTGTGTTACTATGCCAGGGCACAGGTTCGGGAGGCTATGCGCTCTATGTGAAGGATGGCAAGCTGAAGTATGCCCATAACTGGGTGAGCAGGGAAATCTATTACGTCGAATCGACGGAGTCAATACCTGGGGGCCGCCACCAGTTTCGCTTCGAGTTCGAAGTGACTGGCAAACCTGACATTCCACATGGGAAGGGCACTCCTGGTCGTGGCCAACTCTACATCGATGGCAAACTGGTCGGAAATGCTGAAATTCCCATCACAACGCCACTCATCTTCAACCCTGGCGGCCTGACCTGTGGCGCCAACCCGGCCCTGCCAGTCTCGCCCGAGTACTCATCGCCGTTCAAGTTCACAGGCAAGATCTATAGCGTGACGGTGGATGTCAGTGGAGACCTGATTAAGGATTCTGAAGCCGAGCTGCGCCTGGTTATGGCAAGGCAATAGGCACAAATACACAAGAATCCACGACGTAGGTCAAGCTTGTGAATGCGAGATGGCACCGCATTGCTGCGATGCCATCTCGCGGTTCATATTTATTATTGACGAATTTCGGTCTCTTTTATTTGTCCTCTACGCGACACTTCAATTCATTTCTATAATCTTAGACAGTTTATCATCGGGCCGCTTGAGTGTATTTTGCGGTATCATTGCGATTTGGAGGTTCGTTTTATGAGTGAAGCTGTTTCGTCAAAGTCACCCAGAGCAGGCAGGCGTTGGCTCGATATCGTCAGCCGGATTTTGGTCGCGCTCTTAATGTTACTAGCAGTGTTTGGATTAATCAGCAGTGTGGCAGGGATTGCGGGGGTGTGGTACGCCCGTTCAAATGCGCGCAATGCTGTAATCGATGTCACTAATGTGACAACGAAGACGCTTATGGGTATGTTGGCAGTTTGTACGCACTGGACATTTCCCATCCTTGCGCGTTCTATACGCCTCGAATAAAGGGGCAGTTTCTCCGCACGTATCTGCAGGAAACGTCGTCTCGGATGAGCCACTAAAAAAGGAAGCAACTACTGCCTCATCGGAAGTCGTTGAAGCAGAGAAGCCAACTACTTCAGACGAGGCGCCTGCGGCAGAGGGATCGGTAGATCCAGCCAAAGAGAACACTACATCAGGCTGATCGGTAGGGGTGAACTTGATGTCACCCGCCGGGCTGGGGGCGGCGTGCCTCTGCTCCTTGCTGTGAACGAGATGAAAGGGCAGCTACTTCTATTGGGTGTCTCCCTGAGCCGCGGCGAGGGTCTGTCTTGATACTTCCTTATGTCATGACTGACTCGTAGCAGTAGATGCGAAGCGTCGTTGTCAATACACATTTCAAGATTGGCATCGAGATGCTTCGCTGCTCTTCCCCTGTCTGTCGTCGCGTAACAAAGTCGCGCATGCGCTCAGTACGTTGCGCCTTGCTTCTGGAAAGAGGGTCGCGTTCCCCTGGAGCAAGCCCTTGGAGACCGCGAGGAGCCTCTTTTCAAAAAGTATTCCAAGCGAAGACATCACTTTGTCGAGCGTCAATGCTGGTTATTGGACCGCTTTGGACTCCGCTTCGAGCTGCTTGTCGAAGTCCTTCGCATCGACGTTCAACTGCTTCTCGGTCTTCTTTTGCGCCTTGGCGGTGGCCTTGGCGATCTTTTCTTCCAGGCTGGATTTGCCGACGACGACGAGTGCCGCCGTCCCATGCGTCGAGGTACTCGCCGAGGTCCTTCATGTCCGAGCGCGACATGCCGTGCCAGACGTGGCCGATTAGTCCGCCCGCGACACCTCCCACGGCCGCACTGGCGATAATGGAAGGTGGAAAGAGCACCCCCACGACGGCGCCGACGGCAATCCCTGTCCAGGCACCCTTCTGCGTAGGCTTTTCGTGCTTGTGCACATGCACATTACCATCTGCGTCCTTTTCCACAACTGCGGCGTCGTAAGTGTCGATCACCCCATTATGGTATAGATCCTTCACCGCGGCGTAGTCCATCAGTGCATCGTCCACACTGCCATAGCTACCGATGAATACAAATACCACCTGGTTCTCTTTATCTGCCATAACTGACTCCTTTTGTTTGAGCTGCTTTCCAGCCCATAGAGTGACTGTTGTATGGTTACACATGACAACGGTCAGTTGACATATTCGTTAGTGGAGTGCTGATCAGCATCTCCTCCTGAGAAGAATTATAGTCGAAAACGCGCGCGAAAGCTATTCCCCATAGGGTATAGATTTTAGCCAGGTAGTACTTGTAAGTGTGCTGATTTCTCGCTCTGTACCAACAAGACCGGTATATCAAGCGACTGCTGGGCTTGACATTGACAGCCTTGAGATGTTGACCAACCTGGAAACCGGGCTGAAAGCAGAAGGTATAGTACTCCTGCTCGCAAACGTACGAGATATGCTCCAGCGCAGTGGTCTTGCTGATATAATAGGCAAGCAGCATATCTATCTAACAGTTGAGAGTACTTCACGCACAAGGAGAACAGAAAAAAACTCTATTTGAAAGGATATTTCCATGTCAGGTGTAGACCCGAAACATCGCATGGACCATGTCGTTGTGGTCATGTTTGAGAACCGTTCCTTCGACAATCTGCTGGGCTATCTCTACGAGCCTGGAGAGGTCGCATCCTTCGAGGGTGTTGCGGGACGCAACCTCTCCAACCCGATCCCAGACTACGCCCCCGACGCCCACCTCGGGATTGTGCCGGTGCACCCGGCAAAGAATATGAACACACCCAACCCCGACCCGGGAGAAGAATACCAACACGTCAACACCCAGTTGTTCAGGACGGTGTCTCCACCGGACAATCGCTTCAAATTGGCCGATGCGATGGCAGCTCCGTTCAACACGCCCCACGACCCTGCTCGCCCGCCGACCATGGACGGTTTCGTCACCGACTACATCAATGCCATCCACGCCGAAACAGGCCGCATGCCGCAGTACGACGAATATGCGCAGATCATGGCCTGCTACACACCCGAGATGATGCCTGTCCTCTCGACGCTCGCCAGGGGGTTTGCATGCTTCGATCACTGGTTCTGTGAAGTGCCTTCGCAGACATTCACAAACCGCTCGTTCTTCCACGCTGCGTCGGCGTCCGGTTTCGTCGTCAACGCGCCCTATGAGAATTTCCCAGCCCACAACACTGCGGAGACCATCTTCGAGCGGCTCGAAGCGGCAGGTGTGCCCTGGCGTGTCTACGTTGATCCCGACATGCGCATCAGCTTCACCGGATTGATCCACGCTAGACGACTATTCCCGTTCTTCATGACGCACTTCTCCTCGATCGACGACTTCTACGAGGACGCCGAGCGGGGGACGCTGCCCGCCTATGCGTTCATCGAGCCGAACATGCTGCATGGGCACAACGACATGCACCCACCCGTCAATGCGCTCTTTGGTGGGCTCTCCATCGACCCGCCCTCATCGCTGCTCGGCGGCGAAGCCTACCTGGCGAAGATCTACGACGCGATCAGAGCATCCTCGACGTCAGGCGGTTCGAACTTCGCGAATACCCTGCTGCTCGTGGCCTTCGATGAACACGGCGGCACGTACGATCATGTCCCGCCGCCGCCAGCACCTTCACCCGATCCCACTGCCCCTGTTGGACAGATGGGGTTCCGCTTCAACCGTTCTGGTATCCGCCTACCCATACTGGCGATCTCCGCCTACATCGACAGCAGTACGGTCGTCAACGAGGAGTTCCGCAGCACTTCGCTGATCCGCACGCTACGTGAACGCTGGTCGCTTGGAGACCCGCTCACCGCCCGCGATGCGATCGCAGCAGATATCGCCCCCATCCTCAATCGCGAGACACCACGTCCTCCGGAGGACTGGCCAGATGTGGTGGCCCGGCCCGTTCCGTTACTGGCGGAAACGCTCTTCCGCCTTGAACGACCACTACCACCGCTGGGCAAATATCTCCTGGGAACGGCGCTCACTCTCGAAAAGTTGATGATCGGCCACGCGCCAGAGATAAACGTGAACCAGGCGACTGGAAGAGAGGCGCTTGCGTACTTCGATCAGTTCCAGGCTGCTACCTTCCCCGGCATCGCCAGGGGGAGAACTGTGTGAGGAGAGCCGCCGTGACGCAGGTTTGCTGAACGATGCTTGTTCTTTCGTCTAGATCATCTGACTCTTGTAGTTTAACAGTATATTTTGAATAGAAGGAGAATATCCTATGACCGAAACATTGAGTAGCAACAACGGCACACCCAGGGGTGCCACGGAAACCAGCAGAGCGGCTAATGATGCCTTACTCTATGCTCGAAAGGAGTTGAAATGACAACCCATCTTGCATCCTGGAATGATACATCCAGCAAAAAGGCTATCGTAGATTTCGTCTCACAAGTGACCGATGAATCAAGTCTCAGTTATGTGCCGCCCGAGGCACGCATTGCGGTCTATGACAACGACGGCACTCTGTGGTGCGAAAAGCCCATGCCTATCCAGGCAGATTTTATCCTGCGCCGCCTGGCAGCGATGGCAGACCAGGATCCTGCATTGCGCAATCAACAGCCCTGGAAGGCGGCCTACGAAAAGGATTACGCGTGGTTGAACGGCGTAATCGTCAAACATTATCGCGGCGACGAAAGCGACGTAAGAGTGTTGCTTGGTGGAGTGCTCAAGGCATTCGAGGGAATTTCCATCGAGGCATTTGAACAACAATCAGGCGCGTTCCTTCGCAGTGAAAAGCACCCGACGCTTCTTCGCCCCTATCTCGCGTGCGGATACAAGCCGATGGTCGAACTCCTGCGCTATCTCGAAGCACATGGTTTTACCAACTATATTGCCTCGGGCGGCGGACGCGATTTCATACGGCCCATCACACAAGAGATGTATGGCATCCCACCCGAGCGCATTATTGGCAGCACAGTCTCGTTGAGTTATCGCGAGCACGGCGACGGCGGCGACCTTATCCACAAAGCAGAGGCGGATGTGTTGGACGATGGTCCTGCCAAACCTGTGCGCATCTGGAGCCGCATCGGTCGACGTCCGATTGTGGCGGGGGGTAACTCGAATGGGGACATTCCAATGCTCCAGTTTGCGCGAGGGGCGTCTCGTCCCGCGCTGCGTTTGCTGCTGCTCCACGATGACCCCGTGCGTGAGTTCGACTATGTGGAGGGCGCGGAAAAATCTTTGGAACTCGCCCAGGAGTATGGATGGACAGTAGTCAGCATGAAGAACGATTGGAGGGAAGTATTCGAGGGATAAGAGCCAAATTTCCCTTACCGCTGTAGGCGATACCCTCAATTCAAGTCCTTCCCGATTATCACCACATGCAAAAATGGTGCATTTAAAGGATGTGTTTTCGTTCTAAATGTGAGTATACTTAACATGGAGATATTGGAACTTTGCATTCTTAGCAAACGAAACGAAGCCAGATGGTAGGTGAGCAAGTATCGCCAGCAACTCAACTGCATTGTTTCCGTGTACATTTGCACAAAACCACCCTTTTGTATTTTATTTCTCACAATCGTAGTTCAACGACGTACGATCAATTAAAGGAGAACGTACTATGACCAAACCATTTAAGGGGGTCGTCAATCTGGATATTCGCGACTCTAAGCCAGATTGGGAGCCGTATCTGCAGCCCAAGGCGCCAGAAGGCGCACCCAATGTCCTCTTCATTGTGTGGGATGATGTGGGCTTTGCCGCCATGGAACCATGGGGCGGGCTCATCGAGACCCCTACCATGAATCGCCTGGCCAAAGAAGGTCTCACCTACACCAACATGCACACCACAGCCCTGTGTTCGCCGACGCGTGCCTGCTTGATGACGGGGCGCAACCATACCAGCAATGGTATGGCATGTATTTCAGAGGCAGCGATTGGCTTTCCCAATGCCAACGGCCACATTCCGTTCGAGAACGCGACCATCGCTGAGGTGCTCAATGAGAACGGCTTCAACACCTATATGCTCGGTAAATGGCATCTGTGTGCCGAGGACGAGATGAACATGGCCTCCAGCAAACGCAACTGGCCGGTGGGACGCGGCTTCGAGCGTTTCTATGGCTTCCTGGGCGCCGAGACCAACAACTGGTATCCCGACTTGATTCACGATAACCACCCGGTCGACCAGCCAAGCACTCCGACGGAAGATGGATCGGAAAAGGGCTACCACCTGTCGCGAGACCTGACAGACAAGGCGCTAGAGTTCATCAAGGACGCCAAAGCCGTGGCTCCCGATCGTCCTTTCTTCATGTACTTCTGCCCAGGCGCTGCCCACGCGCCGCATCACTCACCTAAGGAGTGGGCCGACAAGTACAAAGGCAAGTTCGACATGGGCTATGAGCGCTATCGTGAAATCGTGCTTGAGCGTCAGAAGAAAATGGGCATTGTGCCAGAAAACACCGAGCTTTCGCCAATCAACCCGATTGGTACCACTGCCGATACAAAAAGCCCCACAGGTCTGCCATTTCCTCCATTAGATTATGTGAAGCCGTGGGACGCACTGCCTGAGGAGGAAAAGCAGTTGTACCGGCGCATGGCCGAGGTGTACGCTGGCTTCTTAAGCTATACCGACCACCAGATCGGACGGATCATCGACTTTCTGGAAGAGTCAGGTCAACTCGACAATACGCTGGTCATTGTGATCTCTGACAACGGCGCCAGTGGTGAAGGTGGCCCGACCGGCTCAGTTAACGAGAACAAAATAGCCAATGGCGTTCCTGATAATCTGGAGCAGAACCTCAAGTTCCTGGATGTGCTGGGCAGCCCCCGGACGTACAATCACTACCCCACCGGCTGGGCCATGGCCTTCAATACGCCGTTCAAGATGTGGAAGCGCTATAGCTACAATGGCGGCATCTGCGACCCGTTTCTGATTCACTGGCCGAAGGGGATCAAGAGCCGTGGCGAGGTGCGCCACCAGTACCACCACGCTATCGACATCGTGCCGACGATCCTCGATGTGGTGGGTGTCGAAGCTCCCGATGTCGTCCTGGGGTACACCCAGAGTCCTATTGAGGGTGTCAGCATGCGCTCGAGCTTTGACGACTCCAAGGCTCCCTCGGCCAGGCAGACCCAGTACTACTCGATGTTAGGCTCGCGTGGCATCTGGCACCAGGGTTGGAAGGCAGTCACCACGCACCCGACGATCGCGGGCTGGGGCAACTACGGCAAGGATATCTGGGAGCTCTATAATACGGTCGAGGATCGTTCTGAGAGCCACAATCTCGCCGCGCAGTATCCGGAGAAGCTCCAGGAACTGATCAGTTTGTGGTTCCATGAAGCCGGCAAATACAAGGGCTTTCCGCTTGATGACCGCTCTGCGCTCGAAATTTTAACCACACCGCGTCCGCAAATGACGAAGCCGCGCGATCGCTATGTCTACTACTCTGATACAGCCGAGATACCCGAATCCCAGGCGGTCAATATCCGCAACCGCTCATTTGCGATTCGAGCCGAGGTCGAGATTCCCGACGCTGGCGCTGAGGGGGTGGTGTTCGCACACGGGAGCCGTTTTGGCGGGCATGCCATCTATATGAAGGATGGCAAGATGCATTACATCTACAACTGGCTCGGCGATATCAAGCAACAGGTCATTTCGAACAAAACGGTGCCGACCGGGGCCTCGACGCTCTCAGCCATCTTCACCAAAGAGGGAGAGAATCCACCACACGTTTCCAACGGGACGCTTGCTATCTACATTGACGACGAGAAAGTGGGCGAGATGAAGATGATGACCCAGCCAGGCAAGTTCTCGATTGCAGGCGAGGGGCTAAACATTGGGCGCGATGGTGGCGAACCTGTCACAGGTGATTATCCGGGCGAGTATCCCTGGCCGTTCACCGGTACAGTCAAGCGGGTGGTCGTGGATGTCAGTGAGCAAGGCGGCATCAATCTCGAAGTCGAAGCGCAAATGATGCTCATGCGTGAGTAACGTTGCAGCAAGTTGCTCTCGCGTGATTAAGCACACAGGCAAGGTGATGACTCCGCAAAGGGCCATCACCCTGCTCGTCTCGTGTGATACTTTAATAGGAGGGGTGGGGGGGGGGGGCTGCTGTTGGTGCTGAATGGGAATGTGACACCAGATAATTGATAGAACCATCAACGCACTCATTGGGGTGCGTTCACAAGTGCTCGTTCCTCCCTTACCTCTACAAGACGTAGGGACGATTGAGTTACATAGTTCGAACATATAATACAAGATCGGAGTTTCTCACATGTCTGTACTCGATTGGATTTTCACCTCTTTCTTTATAATCCTTTACATTTTCTTACTCTTCACCGTGTGTTTTCTCACATTCCGGAAGGGATACTTCTTGCTGGGGATCATCGGGATCTTCATTCCTTTTCTCTGGCTCATCGGCGCGATCTTACCGGCTAAACCGGGTTCCCAGTATGCGATTACAGAACGCGCGCGCATGCAAGCGTAGACAATCAAATCGGCCATAAAGGAAACAAATATAACGGATCGTGCACGGGCAGGAGTTGACTTAACAACCTTCTGCCCGTTTCAGGTTATACCAACTGTCGGGCGCCAGATATTCCTCGTGTAGGGACAGAGGTTGTGCGGATGTGGTGTGGGGGCGCTTGCGCTGTCCTGGCCCCTTTTCCATTAGTTGGTGGACCACCCGTTTCACTTGAATTTGCACAACTTCATCAACCATGATCGAAAAACAAGGTTTTCCGTCCTAATTTATGTTGATAAACACAATAACCTGGACACCCGTAGGTGCCGATTTATCGGCCCTCGCGGTCGGTGATACGATGTCCGAATTAATTTGTTAATCTGCATACATTCCTGTGAAGGAAAGAAGAAATGGAAAGCGCTCTCGGCAGTATTCTGCCTCAAGCCATCGGCGTCGCCATTAGTCCAGTGCCAATCATCGCAGTTATATTGATGCTGTTCAGCAAGCGGGCCAGGAGCAACGGCCCCGCTTTTCTGATTGGCTGGGTGCTTGCCCTGGTTGTGGTTGGCAGTATTGTGCTGGTCCTGGCTAATCTCGGTAAGGTCTCGACTAACGGCACACCATCCACTCTGGCATACGTACTCAAGCTGTTGCTCGGACTGTTGTTCCTTTTCATGTCATTCCGCCAGTGGAGAGGCCGTCCCAAAGAAGGCGAAGAGCCGCACATGCCCAAATGGATGGAGACCATTGACCAGTTTACTGCAGCAAAAGCATTTGGATTGGCTGCTTTACTGGCAGGTGTGAATCCTAAAAATTTGGCATTGACGCTTGCTGCGGCGCTGTCGATTGCACAATCGGGATTGAGTGGTGTTCAACCCTGGATTGTTCTGGCTGTCTTCGTGATCCTCGCCAGTCTCACAGTTGCCATTCCAGTATTGTACTACCTGTTTGCGGGGCAGTCAGCGGAAAAAATGCTCAACAGTTGGAAGGCGTGGTTGACGGTCAATAACGCAACAGTGATGTTTATCTTGTTTTTGGTATTAGGCATGTTATTGTTAGGCCAGGGCCTGGGTGGATTGATCGGCTAAGCTTATGTAGAAAAATGAACTTTGAGAGCAATTAGAGTCTATGGTTTGGGGAACTATCTCCTGTTGACTGCTTCATATATGCAAAATTAGTGCGTTTACAGGATGTGTTTTCGTCCCCCACGTCGTATACTATGAACAACGATTTGTAAACTTCCATGCACAGCAACAGAAATTGGAGGAATCTTATGACCACCACAACCAATCCATCCAGCATACCGGCTGAATGGGATCGGAATTTGACAACACGAGCCGAACGTTATGCTGCAGGGAAGGCATTGCGTAACGAGGCGTCTCGTTCCAGCCATGCCGAGTGGGCGCCAGACTCTGAGCGTCCCGACCCAATTAGTATTTTGGAAGATGCCAATAAGACACGGCTGCAAAACCTGGTGCCCATCCGCTTTGGACGCATGTCGACGTCAGCGTTCGCATTCTATCGTGGAACAGCAGACATCATGGCCTACGATCTTTCGAAGACACCCGTCTCAGGCATCCAGGCGCAGCTGTGTGGTGATGCCCATATCAGCAACTTCGGTGTCTTTGCCTCCCCCGAGCGCAGGCAGGTCTTCGATGTGAACGACTTCGACGAGACACTTGTCGGGCCTTGGGAATGGGATGTGAAGCGCATGGCGGCCAGTGTTGTCTTAGCTGGTCGACAGAAAGGCTACACCGCTCAGGAGAGCAGGCAGGCTGCGCTCAGGTGCGTGCAACGCTACCGTGAGAGTATGCAACAGTTTGCCCTGATGAACCACCTGGATGTGTGGTACTACCACATCGACGTGGAGACCATTCTCGCCATGCTACGTGGTATGTCAGGTGGCAAAAGGCTACAAAAACAAGTGGAAGCAGGGGCAGCAAAAGCCAGCAAACGCACACGCATCGAAACCTTTCCGAAACTGGCTGAGGCTGTGAATGGGCAGTATCTCATCAAGGATGAGCCACCCTTGATCTATCACTACGACCAGCTGGATGCCAGCAAGGACAATCTGGATACCGGACAGTGGAGAGCGATGGTGAGAGGATTCCTGGAGTCCTTGTCGGAGGAGCGGCGCGTGATCGTCATGCAGTATCGCGCGGTCGATCTCGCGCAAAAAGTGGTGGGAGTGGGTAGCGTGGGCACGCGCTGCTCCATCGTGTTGTGCCTGGGAGGAGCAGAGGGCGATGACCCGTTGATTATGCAGATCAAAGAAGCTGGTCCGTCGGTGCTCGAGTCATACCTGGAGGCGAGTCCCTATGCCAACCATGGGGAGCGGGTGGTGACGGGTCAGCGTATGATGCAGGCAGCCAGTGATATCTTCCTGGGCTGGTCGACGTTCAATGGTATGGACTTCTATGCCAGGCAGTTGCGCGACATGAAGTTGTCGGCGGATATCGAGACGTTGGTCCCAGTAGGCTTTACTGCGTACGTCGAGTTATGTGCGACAGCCCTGGCGCGAGCGCATGCGCGTACCAGTGACCCGTCAAAGATCAGTGGCTACCTGGGTAGCAAGGACACCTTTGATCGTGCCATTGCCACATTCGCCGAGACCTACGCGGACCAGGCCGAACGTGACTATGCAGCTCTCCTCGCTGCCATCAAAGAAGGGCGTGTCCAAGCCCAAACCGGCGTGTAATATCCTTAGAAGTTCAATATCAATATGACAGGATGTGCCGCGGCACATCCTGTCATATAAACTTCCTAATTAATAGGCTCCTGTGGCTTAGAAATTGTCACACGCAAAAGCAGCTTAATAAGATAGAATACCAAAGCGTACACCGCCATACCAATAAGGGTAGACCACTCAATAACCCCATTCCCATTAGGCCCGATTGTAGTAGACGGAACAATCCCAAGGAACGGATACAGAAAAAACCCGGTAAAATTATAAAGGGCCTGTGCGAACGCATTGTTAGGGTCTGCCCCAATTAGCTTCAAGACAAAACGCAATAGGAACAACAACTCAAGAGCTAAAAGCACCCACTGAAGATAGTCCATAACCTTAGCGACGCCATATTTCCGCTTCTGGTCCTTTACCTGAGCTGGATTCGGAACATACTGCGCAGGAGGAACTCCATATTGATTGGGCGGAGTCCCATATGGAACCCCCGGCTGATTCTGGTACACCGGTTGTGCAGGTTGATAAGTAGGAACTCCCTGCGGATTCTCCTGAATAGGTGGCATATAATTTGGATCATTCGGATACGGATTAGACTGCATGCAAAACTCCTTTGTCGCTAACGTACTCGAAAACTGTTAAAATAGCACATGACCATGGTAACAGTTCTTACATAATTTTTCAACGCATGTAGACGGACATCCATTCCTAATTAGGAGTGCAGAGGGCGAAGCCCTTTGCCAGGAGCGCGAGGGTGTCCCTCGCTTCCTTTAATATCTCGCGGGCCGCAGGCCCGCGAATAAAACTATGAGTGAATCTCAGATGTAGAGAGGTATTTTATGAATGACACCCTTTCATATGATAAACGAGTTCGAGCTATTAATTCCTATAACCAACCTATTCTCGAGGATTTCCGAGCCTGGCTTAAGCAATCCGGCCTGTCCGAGAAAACAGTCGAAAACCATGTTGATAACATCGATTTCTTTACTCATTATCTCGTGTATTATGAACCGTTGACAAAACTCGATGAGGCCGATGGAAGTGATATCTGGATGTTTTTAACAGATTGGTTCCCTCGTAAAGCGATGTGGTCATCAGTAACTAGCGTAAAATCGAACATCGCCTCATTCAAGAAGTTCTTCAATTGGTTAGGAGAAACTGGACGTATCTCTCCTAAAGTCGTTGATGATGTGCTAACTACACTCAAAGAAGGTCGAAACGAATTTTTTGAAGCTGTGGAAGAGTAGAAAGGAAAAACAACATGCAACGCCAAAACATCTCCACGGGCACACCCTGGGAACCCATCGTCGGCTACTCGCGAGCCGTCCGTGTGGGCAACACCGTACACATAGCCGGCACAACCGCCACCGACGCAAACGGCCAGATCGTCGGCATCGGAGACCCATACGCGCAAACCATACAAATTCTCAAAAATATCGAATCAGCCCTCCAACGCGCTGGCGCCAGCCTCAAAGACGTAGTTCGCACGCGCATGTACGTCACCAACATCGACGACTGGCAGCATATTGGCAAAGCCCACGGAGAATTTTTTAGCGACATCCGTCCAGCCGCAACCATGGTAGAGGTCAGGCGTCTCATCTCCCCCGACATCCTGGTAGAGATCGAGGCAGAGGCAATCATAACCTGACTGATGTTACAACATCAGCATTGCATCCCCAAAACTAAAGAAGCGATAGCGCTCTCGAATAGCCTCCTGATACGCTTTCTCGATTAACGCTTTACTGGCGAACGCACTCACAAGCAGCATCAGCGACGAGCGCGGCAAATGAAAATTGGTAATCATCGCATCCACAACCTGAAAGCGATACCCCGGCATTATAAATAAGCGCGTAGCCCCATGATATGGCTCGATACGTCCCTCGTAAAAACTGGCTACGCTCTCCAAAACACGCACAGCAGTTGTGCCAACAGCCACGACCCGCCCGCCAGCGCGCCGCGTCTCATTGATTAACTCGGCAGTCGCAGCATCCAGATCAATCTCCTCGCTATGCATCTTATGATCGCGCACATCCTCAGACTCGATAGGCCGGAACGTATCAAGCCCCACGTGCAGCGTCACAAAACCAACCCGCACTCCCTGTCCCCGTAGTCGCTCCAAAAGGTGTGGTGTAAAATGCAACCCCGCCGTAGGCGCCGCCGCCGAACCGCTAATTCGCGCATACACCGTCTGATACCGCTCCGGGTCCTGCAATGTCTCGTGAATATAAGGAGGCAACGGCATCCTCCCCAACTGCTCAATCAAATCTCGCACCGTCACAGAGTTCCCACCCTCAACCGTAAATCGCACAATCCTCCCACCCGCATCAGTCCGTTCAAGCACCTCCGCTTGCAAAAACGCCCCCTGCATCGTCTCAGCGCTATCAACAGACTCGTTCCCAAACACAATACGAGACCCCTCACGCAACCTGCGCCCGGGACGCACCAGCGTCTCCCAGTAATCGCGACCAAGATCGAGACGCTCCGCCAGCAACAAAACCTCGACAGCTCCTCCAGTCTCAGCTCGGTGCCCCAACAGCCTTGCAGGCAACACCCGGCTCTGATTGGCGATCAACAAATCCCCAGGCCGCAAATAATCCCCCACATCCCGAAAATGTCTATGCTCGAAAATCCCACTATCGCGATGAACCACCAGCAAACGCGAAGCATCCCTCGGCTCAATCGGCGTCTGAGCAATCAACTCCTGTGGCAGCTCATAATCAAAATCCCTAATGTTATAAGTCAAATCATCAACCATCATTAACTATTATTCTCTACAACTTCACTCACTGTACAAAGAAAGCATTCAATTGTCAATCTTGCATTTTCGCGTAAATATGATACCCTATCCATAGTAATCCCAACTAAAGGGAGTGCAGAGGGCAAAGCCCTTTGCCGGGGTTTGGGGTGTCCCCAAATTTCTTTTTCCTCGCCGCCGTAGGCGGCGAGTCACTTAGAGTAAAAAACTCAACTTGAACAAAAAGGGAACAACCATGGACGACCAGACATATCAAATCGCACTCTCGCCCGACCTTCATATAAGCTCTGAAGAATTCGCAAACGCCTGGAATGAAGACGACGTAGCCCGAACCTTCGCCGAAGCTCACCTCTCTCAGGCCAAAGGTACGCAATTTTTTGACCCGATGCTGGTTACAGTACTACTCAGTGTAGGTGCAGGAGTCGCAAGCAATTTGCTTACCGACATTATCGAAGGGGTCGTCAAGGAACTTCGGAACAAAAAAGGTGTGCAGAGCAGAACAGGCCCTATAGCACACAAACATACACGTACCGAGTACGTAAAGTTGCCCGATGGCACCGAAATGCTGGTCGTAGACGTCGACGAATCCTGATCAACAGTATTGTGTAATTGTGGCGTTTAATAAATGAATCATGTTGATTGTCACTCTGGCACTTACTGAATGAATAGCTTGATTGTCATCCTCTCGCCACTGTCATCCTGAGCGTGAGCGAAGGATCTCACGCGCCGGTTAGCGTAATCCTTGGTTTAAGACACTATAAATGGGCTATCCAAAAACCCAACACGATAACATGGGAATCATCCAGGAGGCAAACACATGCCACTAATACGCATCCAGGAACGTCCCGGTGGCCCAGATGGCCCCAACGCCATCGTCAGCTTCAAAAACGGCCCCGAATACCCCATCACCATCACCAACCCATTCGAAGAGCAACAAGAGCAAGAACTAGAATGGTATTTCGAAGAACACCTGGAATTCCCATTCACCAAAAAAGTACGCGCACAAAACGCCGCCGCCAGCATCAAAACCTATGGCGAAGAACTTTTCAAACAAGTTTTTGGCGACCCAGATATCTATGCCGAATATCGAGACCAGCTCAAAGCTGGCCTGCACGATTTGCAGATAGAAATTGCTGGCTCGCCGAAGATTCACGCATTCCACTGGGAATCCATGAAAGATCCAAAACTAGCACAGCCATTAGCCCTCCAGGCGGCAATGTTTCGCAAAAATCTGACAGCTCAAGCACTGCCAGCATCAGTGCGTACTGCTCCTACGATTAACCTGCTCATCGTCACCGCTCGTCCTTCTGGCGCTCACGATGTTGGCTATCGCACCATCTCCCGTCCCTTAGTCGAAGCCTTGCGCCAGACGAGTATACCAATTCAGGTCGAAATCTTGCGCCCTGGCACCTACAAATCATTAGATAATCACCTGGGCAACGTAACAGCGAAACGCGGAGAAGGCTACTACCATGTCATCCACTTTGACGTACATGGAGCAGTCCTAACTTATGAGCAATTCCAGCACATTCAAAAAGAACCCGCTGGCAATCCTATGAAATATCAGCGCTATGCTCGCGGCGAAATCCAGCCCTATGAAGGTGTCAAGGCCTTCCTCTCATTCGAAGCTGACAACGAGGAACATGAGAACACATCAGATCTTGTTGAGGCCTCAGAACTGGCTGGCCTGCTTGTCAAACATCACGTCCCAATAACTATCCTGAATGCCTGCCAATCGGGCAAGCAGATAGGTGCCAGCGAAACCAGCCTGGGCAGTCGACTGATGCAAGCCGGAGTACAAATGGTACTTGCCATGGGCTATTCAGTCACCGTCAGCGCAGCCGAATTACTGATGAGCACTCTCTACCAGCACCTCTTCGCCGGTGATGATCTCGCTGTAGCAATCCGTCACGCGCGCACAGAACTCTACAACAATAAAGAGCGCCAAGCCTACTTTGACCAGAAAATCAACCTGGAAGACTGGCTATTACCCGTCGTCTATCAGAATCAGTCGGTCACGTTACAGCCACGCGATTTCACACCAGAGGAAAGAACCGCCTGGTTTGAACACAAGGCAGAAGAGAAACGCTACACCCCACCAGACCCGCAATACGGTTTTGTCGGCAGAGACATCGACATCCTCCAGATCGAGAAACGCTTGCTCACCAAACGCAACGTGCTACTGGTACGCGGCATGGGTGGTGCTGGCAAAACCACACTCTTACGTCATCTTGCCGCCTGGTGGCATACCACTGGCTTCGTGCAGCGCGTCTTCTATTTTGGCTACGACGAAAAAGCCTGGACGCTCCAGCAAATCATGACCAGCATCGCGCAACAAACTCTACGGCCCGAAATACTACACCGATTTCCAGCCGCTCTCGCTACCAGCCCAACAGGCTATGCTCTCCCAGGAACTGCGAGGCAAGAACCACCTGCTGATCCTGGACAACCTGGAATCCATCACCGGAGCGCACCTTGCCATCCAGCACACTCTGCCTCCAGAGGATCAGGCCGCCCTGCGCAGTTTCCTCACCGACCTTACCAAAGGCCACACCCTTGTCTTGCTCGGCTCGCGTGGCGGCGAAGATTGGCTGGCGAAAGGCGCCTTCGACGACAACATCTACGAACTACCCGGCCTGGACCCAGAAGCAGCTACCACCCTTGCCGACCGCATCCTGGAACGCAACAATGTCACCAAATATCGCCAGGATGAAAATCTAAGGAAACTCATCAAAGTGTTGGATGGCTTCCCACTTGCGTTGGAAGTCGTACTCGCCAATCTCACACATCAAACACCAACTGAGGTGCTTGCAGCGTTGCAGGCAGGTGATGTGAGTATCGATCCGAAAAGCGATAGCCAGGATAAAACTGAGAGTATCCTACGCTGCATCGATTACTCTCATAGCAACCTCTCACCTGAAGCACAACAACTACTCCTCTGCCTGGCTCCCTTTACGTCGGTAATTGATACTGGTATGCTCGACAACTACACTAAGCACCTCCGGCAGCAACCCGTTCTGGCAGCTCTACAGTTTGAACGATGGCCGGAGGTATTGCAGGAGGCAGTGAACTGGGGCTTACTCAGTCCTTATCCTAATATCCCTCGCTTCCTGCGCCTGCAGCCCATTTTTCCTTACTTCCTGCGCAACCGCCTTTATGAACTGGAGCAGAGAGAAGTGCGAAGTGCCGTGGAAACCGCTTTCCGTGAACATTTTGATCAATTAGGGAGTGCGCTAAACCAGTTGCTCAATTCCAAAGAGCCACAGGAGCGGCAAATAGGTCAGCTACTACGGGATTGGAATATGAAAATCTGGTGACTGCTTTGAACTTGGTGTTGGATGCACAGGTCTCGTTTTACAATCATCTACTTTTCCCTGTCTAATTATCTGAATGCTATACAGGACCAACAGCGTGGGCAAGATTTGGATCGAACTGTTATGAATCATTGGAAACATACCCAATTGACATTCGGACTGGTTCAGTTAAGTGATGAATTCATCCGCATTTTTGGCACAATTGCGACACGGCTGAGAAAGTTAAGACAATATACAGAAGCAGAAACAGCCTATCAAGAGGTGTTAACGCTGGCGACTCAGATTGGAAATATTGACGAAAAAGAACGTGGTAAGCTCATGGCTACCACATATCATAATTGGGCATGGTGGCCGAGGAGCAGCGGCAGTGGGAGCAGGCGGAGCAGTACTACCAGCAAGCCTTGCAGATCAAGATTGAGTACAACGACCGCTACGCGCAGGCCAGAACCTACCACCAGTTGGGTATAGTGGCCCAGGAGCAGCAGCAATGGGAGCAGGCGCGTGATTACCTCCTACGTGCTTTGGAGATTTTTATAGCCTTCCAAGACGATCTTTACATAGGCGTTACTATCAGAAATCTTGCCCGCTTATGGAAAGCCAGCGGTGATGCTAACCTTCCTGCCGCTGTCGCAACCATCCTGGGTGCAAGCGTAGAGGAGACAGAGAAATTGTTGCGTGACATGTTGGGGGAGGAATAGATGTAAAGGCGCTTGCGCCGTACTGTGCCGATCGTCTGTCGACCCAATCTTCGCTCCTACAAGTCCTGTGTCAACCTTTGTGCCCTCCCGGTACCTACACCCTAACCTTTCATTCTCATCAATCTCATCATCCCCACGTCACCATCATTCACTCCATCCCCCACAACCCCGGCCCCACCCCATTCCCCCCACCAGGCGCGGCCAACCCCAAATGTTGATAAGCAAAGCGCGTCACAACACGCCCTCTCGGTGTACGCGCAATGAAACCAAGTTGCAGCAAGTATGGCTCGTACACATCCTCAATTGTCTCCGAGTCCTCACTCGTGCTCGCGGCCAGCGTATCCAGCCCAACAGGGCCACCATCGAACTTCTGGATGATCGTCAGCAGCAGGTTGCGATCGGTCTGATCGAGGCCGATATGGTCGATCTCCAGCGCATCCAGGGCCGCTTGAGCTACTTTCCGCGTAATCACGCCATCGGCTCTCACCTGAGCATAGTCACGCACGCGCTTGAGCAGGCGGTTCACAATACGTGGTGTGCCACGTGCGCGTCCAGCAATTTCATCAATGCCCTCTTCGTCAGCAGGCACTTTGAGGATACGCGCCGAGCGGATCAAAATCAGTTTCAGCGCCGCGGGATCATAATACTCCATGCGATATATAGCGCCGAAACGGTCTCTCAATGGCGCTGTCAGCGAACCGACACGCGTCGTAGCTCCTACGACTGTGAATGGCGGCAGGGAGAGACGCAGCGACCTCGCGCCAGGACCCTTACCAATCACCACATCTATAGCGAAGTCCTCCATCGCTGAATACAGGCGTTCCTCGACTGCCCGCGCCAGGCGGTGTATCTCGTCGATGAAGAGTACCTCGCCCTCTTGCAGGGATGTAAGTATGGAGGCCAGGTCGCCAGCATGCTCAATCGCAGGGCCAGAAGTGGTTCTCAGGTTGACGCCCATCTCGACGGCGATGATGTTACACAGAGTAGTTTTACCCAGTCCAGGAGGTCCGTAAAGAAGCACGTGATCGACCGATTCGTTACGATGGCGTGCAGCTTCTAACAGGATGCTCAGGTTCTCTTTAATTTTCTCCTGCCCGATGTACTCTGACAGGCGGCGAGGTCGCAGACTGCCCTCGACGAACTCTTCTTCTTCCGTCATTTTTGGTGAGACGAGACGTTCGCTCATGATGTTCTCCTGCTGCTTGAAACTATGTTCTATGATTCCATGCACACATTATATCAAACTTGATCGTTCGCGTCGAGAGAAAACATTGCTATTTCAGGGCTTTCCGATGCTTGCCACAAAGGGGAGTGCAGAGGGCAAAGCCCTGTGCCGGAGCGCGAGGCCGCGCATCTGGGGGATGCAATAGCGGGTCCTCGCACCCTCCACTTCTCCCAGCCGCCGCAGGCGGCACAAGGGAAAAGTGGAAAGCCTTGATTGCTATTTCGTAACGCTTTCCGTAACGATTTTGGAATGATCTATCCGTATCATGTGAAATGAGAATACGAACACATTGGACATTTCTTTTCACATTCACGAAAGGAGGAAGCAAATGTCTACCTCAACGAAAACTCAAGGCGATGTCAAACGCTGGCACGTCATCTTGTTTGATACCATTGCCGGGCTACTACTACTTCTAATACTCTTTGGAAGCGGTCGCGATCTCTTGTTACTCCCTGGTCAATCAGGATTCCCTTCCATCATACATCGCTGGCATGAGGCTCAATCAGGCGCCTTCATGACGATCCTTTTAGGCGGAAGCCTGTTGGCCTTGCTCTGGAAACCACAGAACAAACCTTTGTTGATGCAATATATTCTGCTCAGCATTGGCATCGTGTGCCTCTTCTTCGCAACTGCTACTGGAGCCGGGTTTATGCCCATAGTATTGGTAATTGGTGTGGTGTTCATCGCCATCCTGGCCTTTGCTTATCCCAGACCTCGCGATCTGCTGAACTTTAGAAGCAAAGCATCCCTGAGTTACCCACTGCTCGCAATTACTGTCGTTGCAGCAATACTGTTAGCTCCGATTATTGCACGCGAACTCAATTACCAGATCCTAGGCATGACGCAGCAGGATGTACACGCCTTAAACTATCACTGGCTCACCTCGGTTGTCCTGGCTCTCCTTCTCATACTTGGAGGATCAATGGCAGCCACCAGGCGACCAGGCTGGCGAGCATTAGCTTTCATTGTCGGCATTACCTACCTCTATCTTGGCAGTATGGCGCTCTTGCTACCAGACTATGCCGGAAGTTGGGGAACAATTGGCGGCGTGCTTGGACTGCTTGCAGGTCTTGGTTATATTAGTGTCACAGTGTTTGAGGTCCAGAAGACCAGGAGAGCCGCACGCATCTCCACTAATAACAACATTGCGGCCTGAAAACGGAAAATACATGTAGTGGTAACATGAGCATATCGAGTACAATTAAGATACGAATACATCAATCCAGTACGAAATGTGTATGAATGAGAGTACAACTTAAAATATCCAAAGTCTGGTGTGTCCCTCGTGGGCACACAGGACGTTAGAGGGGAATGTCTGTGAATCCTCCCTCTGTGACGATGCAGACGGTTACAAACAGTAATTTGAGAAGTGATGAGAACACGCTGTTGCACGGACGTTGGCTCATCATTGCTCGCATTGCCTGGATCGCTTGTGTCGTACTGACACTGGTAATTTTCTTCGCCTCTATTCCTGTCTACATTACACAGCTTGAGACAATCTGTTCTGGTGCTGGATGTGCTTACAGGCAACTCTCTCCTGAGCAAGCCGCAGCGCTCCAGGCAGGAGGTTTTTCTCTTGCTAGCTATGCTGCTTACAACGTCGTTCTAGACATCATTTCGGTAGTCTTTTTCTTTGCTGTTAGCTTCGTAATTTTCTGGCGCAAGTCGAACGACTGGATGGCTCTTCTATTCACGCTCACTCTTATTCTATGCGGCACTGTTTTTGTCACGGAGACGGTGGCAGCGAGTGATTCTGTATGGAGCACTCCAACTCTGTTCTTGAACGAACTCACCTTTGACTTGCTCTACTTGATCGCCGCTTTGTTCCCTGATGGACGTTTCGTGCCTCGTTGGACTCTCTGGCTGATCCTTGGATATATTGCAGTAGCGTTCTGGCGCATCTTTATACTCCTTTCCGACTCATCTGCTGATTTGCGATACCCTCTCCCAATATTACTCTTCTGGTTCGTTGTTACCCTGAGCCTCGGAATCGCGCAGGTTCACCGCTATCGACGAGTTTCAAATCCCATACAACGCCAGCAAACCAAGTGGATCGTCTTCAGTGTTTTGCTCAGTATAGTGGTCGGCTTTGGATTGGAATTTCCTACTCTGATCTTACCGTCTCTCAATATTCTCTATGATGTATTTGCTACCACGCTTACCACGATAGTGGTGCTTCTCATCCCGCTCTCCGTCGGGTTCGCTATCTTACGCTATCGCTTATGGGATATCGATGTCATCATTAATCGAACCCTGGTCTATAGCTCACTGAGTGTTATATTAGCTTTGATCTACTCAGGCTGTGTGTTCGGAATGCAATTGCTTTTTCAAGCCCTGACCGGGCGATCGTCATCTCAACTGATCATTGTAGCCTCAACGCTTGTCATAGCTGCCCTCTTCCAGCCCTTACGTCGTAGGCTTCAGCAAGTGATTGATCGTCGCTTCTATCGTAGGAAGTATGATGCAGCGAAAACTCTACATGCTTTCAGTATGACCTTGCAAGGTGAACTCGATCTGACACAACTACATGAGCAATTGGTGGCAGTAGTTCAGGAGACGATGCAACCCTCCCATATATCTTTGTGGTTAAGTAAACCAAAACCAACCATGGAGCAGCTTAAAGATGAGAGCCATGAGACAGCACACTGAAGATCATGTTATGCCCGAGTTGCCCTCACCACAACCATCCTCTGCACACCCCCACCAGCATCTCGCCTGTTCTCAATCTCAAAATCCGCGTTAATGACACTGCGCTCAGTATCGCGGTTCCAGTGGCAATTTCCCGCCACCCTCTTTGTCACCGGCGTAATAACGTTTTGTAACTGCTGAGCAAAAGCTCCACGAGCGCGAACATGCTCAATCAGTAGCAGGATACCTCCAGGTTTCAGTACGCGCCGGATTTCACTTAATCCGCGCATCGGATCTGTCACTGAGCAGAAAACAAGCGTTGCTACAGCACTATCGAAAGTTTCATCTGCAAAAGGCAAGACTTCTACTGGCGCCTGTGTCAGTGTAATAGGTACTCGTGCCGTCTTCAAACGTTCGCGTGCAAAGCGTAGCATAGCGCTATCAGGCTCAACAGCTTCAACCCGCTCAACCTGCTCCGGATTGTAGATCGCGAAGTTGAGACCTGTACCTGCTCCAACCTCCAGAACGACTCCCTGCGCCTGTCCAATCACTTCCTTCCTCAGAGGCTCCATAAATGAATGTTCAGGTCCGCTGCGAGACATTCGCTCATACATCGCTGCAAAAAAACTATGGTTGGTTGTAGTAGCTTGTTCTGTCGTTTCCACTGGTTTTGTCTGGCTCATGTATTATTTCTATTTGCTTTCTCGTTCGGGACGATTGATATTCTTTTCACTCCTATCCTATCAGATTTTCCGCTCAATCGCATGGTGTAGGCTGAATATGTTTCCAACAACGATACCCCTCGTGTAGGGACAGGGGTGTGGATGATGGGCGGTGGGGGCGCTTGCGCTGTCCTGCTGGTTTTACACGACGAATGGTGGAATTCGTAAAACCGATACACATTGGCACTCGTATAGTCCTGGTTCATTACGAATCTTTTTCACCTGTCATTCTGAGCGCCAGCGAAGAATCTCAAACGCCGGGCAACGAGATTCTTCGCTGGCGCTCAGAATGACATTCGAATACCCTCCATTCCTCTAACCTTTGACCACCCTTAGCGGCCGAATATGGCTCTTAACACGATAACCGGAATTTCCGTAGGTGCCGATGTATCGCGCACACCGCCGATTCATCGGCCCTCCGTGGCTTCTAAAACACCACTCTTAATAAGCTAAACTTCATCACCATCCCTCATCTCTTGCACCTTACCCCCCATTCCAGTAGAATATCGAAAGAACATCAAGCAAACAACTCAAGAGGAGATCAGCGTATGTCACGCATCCCACCTGACGAAAATATACAATTGCCCGCAGGAGAGACAGTACCCTTTAGCACAATGTCTACCCTCTTTCGTACCATGGCACAAAGGCCAGAAATTATGCAACACAGCATACAATTGCTTGAAGCTGTCATGCGCACAGGAACTGTTGAGCCACGGCTCAAAGAACTGCTAGCCGTGCGAGTCTCCCAGGTCAATTACTGCTATTATTGAATGGCTGCTCATACTGCCTTGGCAAGGCAGCTGGGTGTAACTGAAGAATTGCTCGATGCGTTGTATCGTATCGATACGCATCGCCATCTCTTCACAACTCGTGAACTGGCAGCATTGCATTTTGCCGAAGTCATGACCACCAGCGGTCGTGACGTCGATGAAGCATTATGGGATGAACTGCAGGCACATTTTGACGATGGCGAAATTGTAGAACTGGCTTCCGTAATTGGCCTCTTCAATTTCTTCAATCGTTACGCGGATGCATTGCGCATTCTACCTGCGGAAAACAAAACAGGGGATTGATACATGCCTAACAGCGATGAAAAATTAACCTCGTTACTTCAGGATTTAGAAAAAATGGCCACATATCTGCATGGCCGTGGAGATAAAACACTGGCTCTCTCCAAACAATTTGAGGAAAACGCGAAGAAAGACCCCTCAAACCGTGAATTTGATCAACGCCAGGCTACCATGCTTGATTACCAGCATCACATCTGGCACGAAATCGGAAACATGGTCGACAAACTCCTGAAACAATACGAAAAATAATAACATTGATGGCGATATCAAGCGCACGCGTGCGCTTGATATCGCCATCAATGTTATTAAGAATTACTCCTCGCCCTTTTTAGCTTTGGCATACGTATCTGTCAGCTCGTCCTTGGTGCGTGAGTACATATCGCGGCCCTGAGACAATGCATTTGTCGCCCGAGCGCGAATTTCGTCGGTCAATCCCGAAGATCGATCGCGCAAAACGATACCCTGTTCGCTAAGTTGGGCGCGTGTGGCCTCGCCAGACTGTGGTGCCAGGATCAGCCCTGCGGCAACACCCAGTGCAAATCCAGCAAGGAAACCAATAAATACTTTCATCATAACACCTGTTTCCTTTCTAAATGTAATGACCTATTCGTGTCAAACCAACGATACATAAAAATAACCGGAAAAAGTCCGGTCGGGCATTGCGTCAACGAATTGATTATGCTGCTCTACAAACTAACCCGGACACCCGTAGGTGCCGATTTATCGGGCACACCGCCGATTTATCGGCCCTCTTGACACATGCCATAATGTCCGCATAAAAATTTATTCCTCATAATCAGTGTACAGGCTCGTTGACGACTTGCTCTACGAGAGCCAGTAAATCGTCTAAATCAAACGGTTTCCGAATGAGATGTACCTTCTGATAGAGAACAGGATCATTCTCAATCTCTCTGGTCACTTCTTCAGCCTCAAGTACCGCCGCTGTGTAAACAATCACAGGGATTTCGGCTGTAATTGCATCCTCTTTCAACTGCTTTAATACATCTTGTCCCGAGATTCCGCCCAGTTTCAGATCAAGAATCAGCAAATCGGGAAGTAATGCTTTCATCTGTGCATAAGCATCGTTCCCATTTTGCAGGATATGAACCTGGTATTGTTCGTCTTCCAGGATGCGGCGCATCAAAGAAAGCAATTGATTTTGGTCATCAATGATGAGTATCTGTTTTCCCACAAACAATCGGCGCATTGTCCCGGTCGGGTGACATAGACATCAGCGCCCCTCCTGTTATTGATACGTTTATCAACGCCGGGACGTTTCACAACTGATTGGCTTAGTTCTGTTGTAGTGTACCATGTAACACAACAACAAACAAGCGTCTTCTACACGAAAATTCCACCCAGTGAAATCTCCCTTCTATGACGGCGCTTGCGCTGTCCTGGTGGCACCGTAGAAACACTGTTCCCTTGCCTTCCAACGACAGACCATGGCGCTGTTCTTGCCTCCGTTCCCATTCAACACCCGACAGTTGGTGGAACTTTACACGTGCAACATATCAATCAACCACAGCGCAACCAGCAGGAAAAAACTCAAACTAATCACTGCGATCGTCGGATCAATAAGTGGAGCGCTCAGCAGGCTACCACGCATCCTTAAACGCTGGAAAAGCGTTGGCAGAACCAGCCCGCAAATCGTAGCCAACAAGAGGCTCAAGCCAAGCCCCAGCCCAATGGCAATTCCCAGTAACCAGGAATGGAAGAGCAGCCATGCCAGCACACCCGCGATGATTGTTGCCAGTACACCGCCAAATGTGCCAATGCGTATTTCACGAAACATACCACGCCAGAAGTCGCCACCATGCGTGGATCGCAGTTGCCAACCCGCTACGCCAAGCGCCTGCGAACCGACACTGCCACTTGTAAGCATCAGCATGGGGATAAAGCAAATCATTCCATTAAGTGCTAAGGGAGAGCGCAATCCGGCCATAAAACCCGTCGTTTGGATGTGCGACGAGTTGATGGTAAGCGCGTTCCCGAACACCTGGTAGAGCACCAGGGCGAGAATAAAGCCTGCTACGAGGTTGACGCCTAACCACGTGGCCCGGCTCAAAATGGCGCGAACCGAAAAATGCTCTTCCTCTTCGAACTCCTCAACGCTTGCTCCGGCAATTTCGGAAAAATCCTCGGCTTGCTCTTCATGAATGACATCGATCACATCATCGACTGTGATTAATCCCACCAGGTGATTCTCTTCGTCAACTACAGGAACACCCAGCAAATCATATTTGGCGATGATGCGCGCCACTTCTTCCTGGTCAGCATCGGTCTTGACCTTGATCACATCATCATCCATCATATCTTTCAAGCGCGTTGTTGCTTCTGCTACCACAAGTTCGCGCAAGGAAACGACGCCGACCAGGTGCTTTTCGTCATCTACAATAAAAAGATAATAGATCATCTCGAGGTGCTCTGAGTTTTGGCGCATATAGACGAGCGCCTCTTCTACGGTTAGCTCTTGCGAGAGGGAGAGTACTTCGGTGGTCATGATGCCACCGGCAGTCTCTGGCGCATAGCGCAGCAGTTCACGTATAGGTCGTGACTCTTCGGCTGGCATCAAATTAAGCAGGCGTTCTGCTTTCTCCTGTGGAAGTTCTGCCAGTATATCGGCTGCGTCATCAGGCGCGAGTCTTTCCAACAGGTCCGACGCTTTCTCAGGATCAAGTTCGATCAAAAGCTCGAATTGTAAGGGAGCCTCTACTTCGCTTAAGATGTCGGCTGCTGTATCGGTATCCAGGCGATCCAGCACAGCTCCAGCTTCTTCGACGTCGAGCTGCTCCAGAATGTCGGCAATATCAGCAGGGTGTAAGTCCGATAGTTTGTTGTGGCTGATGCTTAACTGTACCTGTGGCACGACACCGGCAGTGCCTGCACCAGCGCCTGCAAACGCCAATTGAGACGTGCCAACTTTTACGACCTCGATAGGCTCTACATAATTCCAGGTAATGATTCTTTCTGAAAACTGAAAGGGCGTTACACGACTTGCGAGTTCAAATGGCGCGAGTATTCCCAGGCGGCGTAACAAACCGCTACCGCTGATATCAACGCCAATCAAGCGCGCCGTTCCTTTAATTTGCGCCAGCTTTAGATCATTGGCTTTCACGACGCGAAACCCCTGTGTATCAACAATTTGTTTGTCCAATAAATCGCGTTTAAGTAATAATTCATCAGCGTGTGGCTCATATGGAGCAATGCGTTGCTGTTTCACCGTGAGATAAATTTTAGGTTCTTCGATATTATCCACCTGAGACCATGGCACAACGATCTCGTTATTGCCTGGCAAAGTAGATGTTGTTATGATAAGAGCAGTTACAGTCGGAAACGTCTCATAAAGCGAGACACAGACATCTTTCAAGACACCGACCTTGTGTCCTTCGATATCATAAATGTTTTTGCGTAAGAGTGTGCTTAAAAAAATCATTGGAATCACCACCTTTCCTATTTTGTTACTGGTAACTAATCAACAGGAGTGCAGAGGACGAAGTCCTTTGCCGGGGTTCGGGGTGTCCCCGAAAATTCCCTTTTCTTTTAGCCGCCGCAGGCGGCATGAAGTGGGAGGTTGAAAAGTTACCGTTAGGTATATAAACCAGTACACATATCCACAGGTCTGTGGATATGTAGGAAAAGCATCCACACGCGTAACTTCGTTACAAAACACAATCGAAAAGCAATACACACAAAAATGTAGAAATGCTACCTCTGAAAACCCAGAGATACACTCCATGCAAAATGCGCTATATACGCGGGGGAATTGCTTGTTTGAGGTTCCTGTGAAGGAACCCAGGCAGGACTTGCTGGCAGGTGGGAAAGCCCTTACTCGATCCTATTATTGTGGACTCATCGAGTAAGGTAGAGGAAAAGCACACTAGAGGTGATTTACGTCCAGGCTAGAATAAATGTTGATCTCTATCCAGCCACCATACTCGATGAGGAGCAGAACAATCCCGCGAGCAGACACGCGAAAACGACACGTCTACTATGACTGGGACCAGCGTCCATGTCCCTCACCTCCTTTGCCCAACAGTTGGAGCAATCACCAGAAGCGACGTTCACATGAATCGTCTAAAACCTCATCTGGTGCGCCACGACAACCGTGGGTAGACAAAAATTTCTTTCTACACCAAGTATAGCACGCGAAGCAAGCATCGGGCAAGGGTGATAGTGTCTGTAGTACGTTCAGTTCATTTGTGTACTTTGTACACTATCTATTTGGAATCACGTGCGTGGTGCTCCCGACCCTTCCTTTAAAAGGCAAGGTCCTGGACTTTATATAACCCATCGTGACTGGTATAAGAAACATTGCTACTTCAAATTGTTCAAAAGAGGCAACAAAACATTAAATGTGCTGCCCTGTCCAGGTATACTCTCGGCAGTGATGTAACCACCAAGTTGTTCAACCAATGTCAGCGCGATGGAGAGTCCAAGTCCTGTGCCTTGCCGTGGACGAGCTCGATTCGCTCGGTAGAAGCGCTCGAAGATGTGGGGCAGATCAGCAGGGTCAATACCAATGCCGGTATCGCGCACGCTCAGTATAGCCATTCGATCCATCTGTTTCAAAGAGATCATCACACGAGCGCCAGTATCCTTCGTCACTGGTAGGTGTATACTTTATGGCGTTATCGAGTAGTATTAGTATGATCCTTCGAACATTTTCCTCATCAGCTCGCACTCGTGCTGGCTCAATGTGGTCTATTTCCAATTTCAACATCGATCCTTCAGCACTGAGCCTCCTCCGCAGTTTGCGAACAAGCTCGAGCACAACACGATCCAGTTCAAGCGGCATCTGGCGTGTGCTACTTCCCGCAAGCGATTGCATCTGTTCAGGCTTGACGAGAGGTATTTCTGAGCTGGCATCCGCGCGAGCTAGCAGCAGCAGATCCTCAACCAGGTGTGATAACCGCACTGTCTCCTCATGCACATCGGTAAACATGGTATGACGTTCTTCTGAAGGGAGTTCATCCTGGTGGTGCTGTAAGAATGCCAGATTTCCCTGTATTGTCGTAAGAGGGGCGCGTAATTCATGCGAAGCATCGGCAATAAAACGCCGCTGTGTCTGTGTAGCACGCTCTAGCGAATCGAGCATCTCGTTGAAGGTATCTACAACCAGAACCATCTCATCATGGCCTTGTGGTCTGCGCACTCGTTGGTTCAGAACGCCGATGCGCGTGCCGCGTGCAGTGGTGGTGGCAATGGTTCGTGCTGTAGTGACAATTTCTGTGAGTGGATGCAGTACACGAGTGGTGATGATCCAACCCCCCAGTAGAACTCCGACCAGAATGGTCAGACCTGAGATCAGAAGCAAAGTGCGCAGCATGGAAAAGGTATCATCCACGTCATCCAGGGATTTTGCGACCAGGAGTTCACCAACGATAGGCTCAACGTTTGCAGAGGATACACTGGCATTCGATCGGCTACTGGATTGGACATTCGTACTGGCAAAGGCGACTTCTGCAGTTGCGCGGATTGGCAGAACTTCCACCCGTACCCGCTCGCCCGAGACGGTCGCAGTATACCAGGTCGTCTGGCCATTGAATGTCTTTTTAAAAGCATCGGTGCTGAAAGGAATGGTTATATTTATATCACTGCCAGAGCGATAGCGCATGGTGTCTTTTGCATCCAGAATCTCGACCACGACACCAGGATCGCGGTAAGTATCTATTGCGTCTAGTGAGAGTCGTTGCGGCCAGTATGGTGACTGTACAGTCAACTCAGGTTGTATATTTAGAGAAGCGACTCGTGCTTCTGCCATCACGTCGCTATCGACGTTCTGTTCGATTGCGTTCATGGTGAGTACCAGGATGAGTACCGCAAAAAGACCCAGCGCAACAGCTAGAAGCGTACCGTACCAGAGCAATAGGCGCATGCGTAGTGAACGAGGTTTACCTCGAAGGGACACAGGTGATTTCATTTTTTGCATCTCTGTGCTCATTTACTGTTTGATGTTGTGGATATGCTTTACACACTTGATAGCTGTGAACGCTAGTGTTAGCCAGCAGTTAATAAGGAGAAGAGTCATGTCTTACTCCTTCATGACGTAGCCGATACCACGAACAGTGTGGATCAATCTTGGTTCTCCCTCCGCCTCTAGCTTGGTGCGCAGATAGCCTATATAGACCTCCATCACATTGGAGGAACCTTCAAAATCAAGTCCCCATACGCGATTTAAGATAATCTCACGAGTAAGCACTTGGCGCGGGCGTCGTAGAAATAGCGCCAGTAGCTCGTACTCGGTAGGCGAGAGTTCGATCTCGCGTGCCCCACGATGCGACAGGCGAGTACCCGTATCCAACTCGACATCTGCATAACGAAGCACTTCGTGGCGCTCTGCCTGATTTCGCCTCAACAGGGCCTTTACTCGTACCAGCAACTCTTCTGGCGCAAACGGCTTGACCAGGTAATCATCGGCTCCTATCTCGAATCCTTCCACACGGTTTGCCAGGGAATCGAGAGCGGTAAGCATTAGAATTGGAACATGGTCACCCGCCGCGCGTAGCCGCCTGGTAACCTCTAGCCCATTCAATGTTGGCAGGAGGATATCCAGCACGATGAGATCAGGCGGATGCTCTAACGTGCGTGTCAAAGCTTCGTCCCCGCTTGTTGCGATACTCACACTATACCCTTCATAAGCAAGGATGCGGCGCAGCAATCCTGTTATACGTGGGTCGTCGTCTACGACCAGAATGTGTGCCTTCATGTGTGTTCCTCTCATCTCCATGTCATTGATCCAGAAGGATCAATGGCCAGCGGAAGTAAGTGCTTTCGATATGGCTGCATCTTACTTGCTTTGCAATCAGTATGGCATAGCTATGTGAAAGAATCCTGAGAGATACCTGAGACGAATTTGAGAACCAGATATAAAACCACTTGATCTGCCACTCTTCAGTAATGGATTGTCTCACATCAGGCTATTCTTCTTCAATCAAATTTCTTTGAAATATGGCCAATTTCTCACTTCTCAGTTTCATCTCAACTTTTTCTCAGGTCTAACTCATAATCAAAATGTATTGTTGAGGAGGAGGTATGCACATCAGTTCGGATGGTGTGCTATTGGAGTTGGTATGGACTTTTTCACGCATCCTTTTAGATAAGCTCAAACCAAATCATTCATCCTATTATGGCTTTTAACAAGATTAACGGGATTTTCGTAGGGGCCGATGTATCGCGCCCACCGCCGATGTATCGGCCCTTTACGGTCTTCACGATATCCCTCCTATTTTGTTAATCCGCATAAAAATGCTCATGCAAATGAGAGGAACAATCATGGCTGATCCAGAAATACGTCTCAACATTTTGCGGGAGGAAAATGAATTGCATATTTTCATAGACCATCTTGCCAATATGACACCGCACGAGATTGCAGATCTGGTAGAGGATATCGCAGGGATATTGCGCACCCTACCACAAAAACCATTAAAGCACATGAGCGCTGCAGATCCAGAATTCACTAAAGGTGATACCTCATCCCATGCTGCTGGATCTATACATCAAGGGATAAAGGATTCTTGGAACTGATAGGCAAATATAACAGAACTAGCAAGTAGAGGAGGACACAATGATCAAGCTCGGTAAATTCCTGTATCGTAACCTCGAAGGGTATCGCATGCTCGTGCTATTGGCTGTCTTCATCACAATCGCGGAGGTTTTCGCTGCCATCGCCATAGCCTTTCCCTTAAAATTTATTACGAGCAAAGTACAAAACCCTGGGAATGACCCAACATGTACCCTCCCATTCCTTAAACCTGTGCTTGATCCTATCCTGGATAAATTCGATATCCCCCAGATTGCCCCCGAGCTACAGCCTCTGGCTCCTGGCCAGCCGCCACAGCCGCCTGAGTTAACGCAGTGCCCAGTTTCGCCAGCCGATCATAATCCAGTCCTGATTACGAGCCACCATACCGTCAATGGAGTGATTGTCTTTTCAGTCGTGATGCTGATATTCTTTGCCGCCCTCAATGCCGGTCTGATCTATGCAGACATCAAACTTGCCGCTCGTATCGCGCATAATCTCACGGCCAGGTTGCGAAATCAACTCTTCGATCATCTCCAACGCCTCTCGCTTGATTGGCATGGCAAACAGAAAAAAGGAGACCTTGTCAACCGTCTCACTGGCAATATCGCTGACATTGAAAAGCTGGTCGCGGATGGGATGGTTGATCTGTTAGCAGGTGTTCTGACTCTCCTTAGGCATTTTCATTGTCATGTTCTATCTCAGTCCCACCTATACACTGATTGCCATGGCTATTGTCCCGGCCCTTTTCCTGTTGACATTTACCTATACACGCAGCATTAGAGCAGCGACAAAGCGAGCGACAAAGGCGACGGGGCAGGTAGCGGATGTGGCGACTGAAGATATTAATGCGCTCACAGTCATCAAGGTTTTTACACGCGAGGAAAAAGAAGCTATCCGCTTCGGTGGCTATGTCGATACCACCCGCCAGGCAAGCCTGAGAGCAGGCGGCTTGCAAGCTCAGTTTACGCCGCTTACAGGCTTTCTCATTGCTATAGGTACTGCTGCGGTCATAGGTGTTGGTGGCTACGTTGCTGCGAATAATACCTTTAGCCTTGGCTTCTTTACTATTCCAGCAGAAAGTGTAGATATCGGGACGCTGGTCTTGTTCATGTTATTCCTCGGTCTACTCTACCAACCCATGCGCGACCTCTCAAAACTGACAACCCTGGCTGGTACCGCCAGCTCTGCTGCAGAACGCATTCAAGAAGTATTCGATCAGGCTCCCGAGGTTCTAAACAGCCAGACTCCCTACTATGGCCCCACTAGACTGCACGGTGATCTCTCTTTCGAGAATGTCTACTTCGGCTATATATCTGAACGGCCTGTGCTCAAAGGTATCAACTTACAAATCCCTGTGGGTAGGAAAATCGCTCTGGTGGGTCTTTCGGGAGGTGGTAAGACAACATTGGTCAAATTGATCCCGCGCTTCTATGAGGTCACACATGGATCAGTTCGCATTGATGGTGTGGATAACCGTATGTATCCACTCTCGATCCTGCGCCAGAACGTCAGTATGGTACTCCAGGACTCGGTCCTCTTTGAAGGCTCGATCGCCGAGAATATCTCCATCGGCAAACCGGGCGCTTCCCCACCAGAGGTCATGGAGGCGGCACGCAAAGCAAATATCCACGATGTTATCATAAATGAACTTGGCGGTTACCAGCGCCTGGTCCGCGAACAGGGCAAAGATCTCTCGGGCGGTCAGCGCCAGCGAATTGCCATTGCACGAGCGATTCTGCGCGATGCCCCGATCTTGATTCTCGATGAGCCTACGGCTGCCCTCGATGTTGAGGCCGAGGCTGAAGTGATGCGCGCGCTCAATGAATTGGTTGTCGGACGTACGGTGATTATGATCTCTCACCGCCTGAGTACGCTGGGTAACGTTGATGAGATTATCGTACTCAAAGATGGACAAATTGCCGAACGCGGTAGCTATACAGAATTGAAAAAGCGAGGTGGTGTCTTCGCTATGCTCCTTGAGGAACAGAACCGCTATAACCTGGAGAGGATTGAAGAACAGAGCCGCCGCAATCTGGAAAAAATTGGCGACAAATCTATTCTACGTTCAGCCTATCAGCCGCTTCAGGTTGGCGCGGCCTATGTTCCTCAGCAAATTCCGGCTTCTCAAATGGCGATCCCGCCCAATCAACAGGGCTGGTCGGGCGCTGTTCCAATGACACAACCAGCGCCAACGCTTATGGATCGCAGCCCAAGAGCTAATGGCAACTCTCAATCACCTGCTCTAGAGCAGACACCACCTACCGCACGGATAATTATTGAGGTTGATGGTAATATAGTCAGCCAGTGTGTGCTGAATAAGCCGACTATGACGATTGGTCGGCTCTCCTCCAACGATATCTCCGTACCCTCCCAACGTGTCTCGCGCCTGCATGCGAAAATTCTTTCAAGCAATGGAACCTGGGTCATTGAGGATGCCGAGAGCCTGAACGGGCTGGTCTACCAGGGACAGCGTATCGATCGTCTCATTCTGAGGTCTGGTGATCGCGTCTTTTTGTCGCCTCATATTGTGTTGCAATACCAGATGATCGCTTAGGATTTTTGTGGGAAGGAAGAAGAGATGTCAGTACAAATACCAATGGCGCCGCAAACACCTACCACGCCACAAAAATCAGGTACTGGTGGGCGTATCTTGTTTTGGGTCTCAGCCATCGTCAGTTTCGGACTGCTAGGTTACTTGGTTGTAGTTGTCGCACACCAAATGCTTGTGCCCCCTCCAGCTCAGCGACTGGTGATAGTACAGGACATTCCACTTCCCAACGGTTTGGCGAACAATGCTCAGCAAGCGTCCTCTCTTTCACCTGGCACTGAGCTCCAGTTCGATGGCTTCGACTTCCAGGCCTATGACTCAGCCACTCATCGACTGTTTATTGCTCATACCGGCCCTAACCCAGATGATATGACGCTGAATTGCATACCGTTCAATCCCAAGTTCGATGGAAATATAGTGGTCTTTGATACCTTGCATGAAAAAGTGATTGGCCGTATACCTGCTCCACAGGTGGCCGGGGTCATTGATGCGACCGATCTGCATAAGATCTTCGCGGCGGATGCGGAAGATAATATCATCTATGATATCAATGTGAATACCATGCAAATCGAGGGTCAGATCCAATTACCTGACAACGATGGTCCTGATGCAGTAGGGTATGACCCGGTCGATCACCGCATCTTCGTCTCTGACCCAGGCTCACCTGTGGATCCCTTAAAGTCGGGAAATGTTGATCGCAAGAACGAGAATGTTGCGGTGATTGATGCAATCCATGATAAACTGCTTGGTCTGGTTAGCCTTGGCTTTCTGCCACTCTTCGGAGGCGAGAAGGCGCCTGTAACTCAACCAGGTAATATCCCCACTTATGGGCATGATGTGGGGCACAATGACTATGACCTGGGGCATGATTACGTCACCTCACAGGTTCTGCCCAATGCCGATGATCCCAACGCTTACATCCTGCCACCACCACATACAGCAGAGTTTATCGCTATTAACGCTGTGACAATGAAAGTCGATAACCGTATCATTTTACCTGTCTATTGCAGTACGCCTCACGGGATGATAATCGATAGGAACCAGCATATAGCGTACGTGGCATGTACTGACTTTGATCCCCAGGCTGGCCTCTTCGAGAATCTGTTACGTATCGATCTACGTACGATGTCAGTTATCCCCACCGATCCAAATACAGTTCGTCTTGCAAATGGCCCGGACCTTGTGCGCATCGATTATTCACAGCATCTTTTATTCGTTGCTGGTTCTGGCGGCATCACGATTTTTGATGAGAAAGCGGGTGAGTTCCATCGCCTTGGTGTTGCTCTTATCGGCAAAGAGACGCATACAATCGCAATCAATGAACAGGCAAACGAGATGTATTTTCCAATTTTTGCAGGTGGCATACCTGTTCTTCGCATCACTCGTTACAACCCCAATGGAGCTTAGTAAGCCCACATCTCATCGACATAGACTTTGCCTGACATCCACATAACTGGGAGTGCGGAACGCAAAGCCCCATAAACGCGTGCTTGAGGGGTGCAGGGAACGAAGTCCTCTGCCGGGAGTGCGAGACTGTCCCTCGCTACTTTTTTATTTTGCGGGCCGCAGGCCCGCGAATAGAGTGTTGAGTGGATGTAGAGCAGCTGGGACAGTGCAGGTAAAAAGTTACAAACTTACACAGGCTCGACCCGAATCAATACATCACCCTTATGCACCACCTCGCCATTTATCGCGACAATCTCAATAACGCGGCCGGCCACTTCTGACTGGATTTCGTTGAAGACCTTCATGGCTTCGATCAATGCAATTACCTGGCCAACATGCACGATATCGCCAGGGTGAACAAATGAAGGCGAGGTAGGCGCAGGAGAGCTATAATAGACACCTGTTGTCGGCGACAGAATAGGCAGTCTATGGTCTTCTTGAGCCTGGTGGCCTCCACTGCCAGCAACAGCCTGAATCCCGGTGTGAGCCAGACTCCCTTGTTGGGTAGGCACAGAAACCATCATCATATCTGGCCGCCGCCTGATAATGATTTCTGTACCGGCCTCAGTCAACTCCAACTCGCCGATAGTGCTGCCCTCAAGCGCCTGTATTAACTCTTCGACACGCTTAATCCACGGTGTCTCATGCTCTTCAATATCCATGTCTTTACAACTCTACTAAATTCTGGCTCCTGACCTTGCATAATGTAGGGACTGGGCTCGCCCTGCCCTGGTTCCTTGCCTCGTCAATCAAAATTTACTCTTCGTATCGTTTGAAAATCAGGCTGGTGTTATGCCCGCCAAAACCCATCGAATTAGATAGAGCAATATTCACCGTTCCCTGTCGCGCCTCGTTAGGCACGTAGTCAAGATCACAATCAGGATCAGGATGGTGCAGGTTGATCGTAGGAGGTATGATACCGGTCAGGATTGTCATAATCGATATTACAGACTCAACCGCTCCCGCTGCACCCAGTGTATGCCCCATCATTGATTTGGTAGAGCTGATCGCCACTTTATACGCATGCTCTCCAAAGCAAGTCTTAATAGCCTGAGTCTCCGTTCGATCGTTATACGGTGTCGAAGTGCCGTGGGCATTGATATAATCTACCTGGTCTGGGCGCAAATCTGCTTTTTTCAAAGCGCGGCGCATAGCTCGCACAAGGCCTGATCCACCGGGAGCAGGTTCTGTAACATGATATGCGTCTCCCGTTGACCCATAACCCACCAGTTCCGCTAGAATTGTCGCTCCTCTTGCTTTGGCGTATTCAAGGTCTTCGAGCAGTAAAATACCCGCTCCTTCGCCCATCACAAAACCATCGCGTGTAGCATCAAATGGGCGACTGGCGCCCTTCTGGATCTTCGTTGTTGCGCGAAAGGGCATGCATATTATCAAAGGCTGCCATAGAAATAGATCCAACAGCCTTCTCGGACCCTCCCGCGATCATCGCTATGGCATCTCCCCTGCGAATGGTCTCCCAGGCCTCGCCAATAGTGTTACCACTTGAAGCGCAGGCAGAAACAGCGGCCCAGTTTGGCCCCTTTGCTCCCGTCATAATCGAGACCACTCCTGCCGCACCATCTATGATCATCATGCTAATGAAAAATGGACTGATTCGGTCTGGCCCCTTGGCATGCAATGTCGTGAACTGATCATCTAATGTCAGAAGTCCGCCTATACCGCTGCCAATGTACACACCGATGTCGTCGGCATTCTCTTCGTTAATCTGTAAACCTGCCTGCGCGACTGCCTGTTTAGCTGCGCCAATTGCCATATGCTCATACGCGTCGTTGCGCCGTATGTCTTTGCGGTCCATATATAAGGAAGGATCAAAAGTTTTCACCTGCGCGGCAAAATGCACGCGATGTCGACTTGTATCGTATCCCTCGATCTCCGAAACGCCTGACTTCCCCTGGCAGAGAGCCTCCCAGGTGGACGCAACGTCGTTACCGATCGAGGTAACCAATCCCATCCCTGTCACAACTACACGACTCATATCATTCCTCCTGATCTGCAAGATAGACGCGAGAGCGTCGTTGGAGGAATGGATATCAAAATTGTCATATCATTCCTCCTGATCTGTAAGATAGACGCGTGTCTGACATTTATTCATATATGGGAGTGCAGAGGGCAAAGCCCTTTGCCGGGAGCGCGAGGGTGTCCCTCGCCCCTTTTAATTTCTTACGGGCCGCCGGCCCGTACAGAGATTTCTGAGTAAATGCCATACTATGCCTCTAAATGAACTATATTCCTAAAGCTACAGCTTCTTCCTGGAGGAAACGAGTATGCGTCTCCCCACGTATAAATCCCTCGTGCCTGAGCAGCCGTTTGTGAAACGGGATTGTTGTCACTATGCCCTCGATCTCGAACTCGTCCAGCGCTCGCTGCATGCGCGCGATGGCAGCTTCGCGTGTATCTGCCCATACGATAAGTTTGGCTAGCAAAGAGTCGTAATGCGGAGGAACCGAATATCCAGCATACAGGTGGCTATCGACACGTACTCCAGGACCTCCAGGTGCCAGGTATTTCTCCACCACACCCGTTTGAGGTCGGAATTCGTTATCAGAATCTTCCGCTGTGATACGGCACTCGATTGCATGTCCTCGAAACTGAATTTCGTCTTGTTCAAGCTGTAAAGGCAAGCCAGCCGCAATTCGAATCTGCTCTCTGACAAGATCAGTATTCGTAATCATCTCCGTCACCGGATGTTCAACCTGTAAACGCGTATTCATCTCCATAAAATAATAGCGGTTCTGATCGTCTATTAAAAATTCAAGCGTGCCAGCATTGCGGTACCCAATTTGTTCGACTGCATGTATGGCCTTTGTGCCAATTTCTGCGCGTAGTTCATTAGGCAAGAGTGGACTGGGTGATTCTTCCAGCACCTTCTGGTGCCGCCGCTGGCACGAACAATTGCGCTCGCCCAGGTGTACGCCATGTCCAAAATTGTCTACCAATATCTGAACCTCGACGTGTCGTGCGCGTTCCAGATAGCGTTCGAGATACAATCCATCATCGCGGAAAGCCTCGCGTACCTCATTCTGAGCAGTAGTAAAAACGCGCTCGAACTCGTCTGCGCGTTTCACCAGTCGAATACCGCGTCCTCCCCCGCCTGCGGCAGCTTTGAGCATCAATGGAAAACCAATTTCTCTGGCCGCGTCTAAACCCTCAGCCAGTGTGCGCAGAATGGGAGTGCCGGGGAGCATTGGCAGGCCTATCTCGGCCATCGTTTCACGCGCGACGACTTTGTCTCCCATCAGAGCCATCACGCTTGCAGAAGGGCCAATAAACGTGATATTGGCATCCGAGCAGATTTCGGCAAAGCTTGTATTCTCCGCCAGGAAACCATACCCTGGATGAATAGCATCAACATTTGTGATCAGTGCCGCGCTAATGATATTTGGAATATTTAAGTAACTTTTGCCGCTGGCGCCCGGCCCGATACAGATGTGTTCGTCAGCCAGCCGCACAGGTAAAGAATCTCGATCAGCTTCCGAATGGGCAATGACGCTGCGTATACCCATTTCACGACACGCCCTGATGATCCGCAACGCAATCTCGCCACGGTTAGCAATCATAATTTTACGAAACATACCTACAAGGCCTCTCGCTCGCAATAAACCCGTCAAGTGGAAACAGTGTATGCCATTATACCACGCGAACTCGACCTCAAGCTAGGCAGCCGTTGCTCAGGTTTTGGGGAAATTCGACATAAATGTGTGGGGAAACATTTGATTAGTATTAACTCAACATAGTCTATAGAGAGAGCCGAATTATCCACCCATTGTCATCCTGATCTCCCCAATGTCATCCTGAGCGTCAGCGAAGGATCTCTTTGCCCCCTCCGCGCGAATCCTTCCTTGATGCTCAGGATGACATACGGGTGCTCTGAGTTCCAGTCGAGTTCTGGCTAATATGAGTGTATCTCAGAAACTTCCTCATGATAGTCGTGCATCAGCTCAGGTGCAATTCAAGTTTATCTCTATCATCACACCAGTCTCACCGACTATGAGAAAACAGGAAGATGTACACCTCTCAAGAAGAAGGAAACCGCGCTTCCAACTCGCTCACTTCAGATTCTCGCCCCATCTTGCGCAACAGATTTGCATAATTCTGGACAACAATTCGGGTGTGTGAATGGTCAGGTCCAAAAGATTGTTCAGAGATGAGTAAGGCTCGTTGTAACAAAGGCTCAGCCTCAAAGTATTTGCCCTCCTCATAATAGAGCTTCCCCAGGTTGTTTAGCGAATAGGATACTTCGGGATGATCAGGTGCAAGGGCTCTTTCAGAGATGAGAAGAGCTTGCTGCATCAAAGGCTCAGCTTCAGAGTACTTCAGTTGTTCTGCGTAAATGGTTGCTAAACCTTGAAGCGTCGAGGCAATGTCTGGGTGATCATATTCCAAAGCTTGTTCTCTGATATGCAAGGCGCGCTTAAATAGCAGTTCAGCTTCAGAATAGTTGCTTTGTGCAGCATAAAGTTTTGCAAGGGCGTATAGTGTAGAAGCCACCTGCGGATGGTCTGGTCCAAGGGAATGTTCAGAAATGTGCAAAGCTCGTTGTAACAAAGGTTCAGCCTCGAAATACTTTCTTTGCTCTCTGTAGACGATGGCTAGGTTTATAAGAGGTTGAGCTATATTAGGATGATCATGTTCTAAAGTTTGTTCCATAATTTTTACAACTCGTTGAAACAATGGCTCAGCCTTAGAATACATGCCCTGCTCGGAATAGATTATAGCAAGAGTATTTAGTGGAGAGGCTACTTCAAGATGTTCAAGTCCCAGTGCATATTCTGTGATTTGTCGACAATGTTGGAGGGTAGTCTCCGCTTCGGCATAACGCGCATGAATTGTAAAATAGATGCCTGTTTGCTTGAGTACTCGTCTTGCGGCATCAAATGTGAGATGTTCCTGCTCAATAAGCTTTGCGCATTCCTGAATATGAGGCAAACAGCGCTTGTAGTTGGCATAAGTGCGATACTCAACATCGGGTAAAGCCCGATTGACCGCTTGCACCACCCGCTCAGCCCACTGATGATAGGAGGATGGATCCATGCCATCCTTGAGCACCGCTTGCACCAGACGATGCATACTTAGCAGGTGCTCCTGGGGTTTGCGTTTGAGCAGCGAATAGGAGAGCAGCACTCTAATGGCTTGATTGAAAACCAGAGGATTTCTGGCTATGGCTTGTACCTCTGGTCTGTAATTCCGCCGCGCCTTCAGTGATGATCTCTTCAGGGATGGCATCAGGATGCAGGAAAGCACATACTCGCAACAGGTCTGCCGCAGCAGCAGAGCGCTCTTGCACTTGGGCAAACGAGAGTGACCAGGTGGTAGCTACTGGCTCGGGATGATCGAGTACCAGTCCACCACGGGCCTTGAGGAGGTCGGCACGCTTGGTGCGGTACAGGTGCAGGTAATCAGCCAGACTGCAATGTGTTTCCTCAATGTAGGCTCCGGCCTGGTCGAGCGCCAGGGGCAGTCCTCCAAGTTCCTGGGAGATCGAGAGAGCGTTGGTACGTTCACTCACATCAGCTTGCTCAAGTGTGGCATCGGGAGCCAGTCGCTCAGCACGGCGCAGCAAGAGCAACGCGCCTGGCTCGTTGTCCAGAGCATCGACCTCGAGAGAATGTGCCAGTCCACCCATGCTGGCAGCACGCGTCGTGAGCAGTGTGTGTCCTCTGCCCACAGGTGGCAGAAAGTCTCGGACGAGTGTGAGATTATCGGCGTTATCCAGAAGCAACAGCCAGCGCGTGTGGCTGTTGAGCCAGTCTTTGACAGTCTGCACGATCTTCAATTGATCGCGCTCCTCTTGCATTGGGAGTTGCAACAAGGCTGCAAAGGCCACAAAGCCGGAGATGAGTGCCTCCTGCGTGTCAGCACGCGTCCAGAGCACCGCATCGTAGTCCTGGTAGTAGCGATAGGCATATTCCAGCGCGATCTGCGTCTTGCCGACGCCTCCCAGACCACTCATCGCCTGCGGTTGCGAGATACCCACTGTCTCTCCTGCTCGCAGCGAGGCAGCCAGGCGATTTAGCACCTCCTCGCGTCCTGTGAAATAAGGATTGCGTGGATAGGGGATATTCCACACGGCTGGCAAGACTCCTGGAAAGGAGGGTTGCGCCGATGGCTGAGATGCATGGTGTGTTGAAGGAAAGGCAGGAGGGCTAATGGGTTTGCGTCGCTCGTGTGTGATACCGTGCAGCAAGGTGGCACGAGCGGTCGCTTCGTCCTGATCCACCAGGTCGATATAGACAATCTGACCCAGTAGTCCTTCCACGTCACAGGGTCGTACCCGCACAGGCACGAGCAATCCCTGCTCTCCCGTAGGATCGCGTTTGAACGCTGCAGCCCACTCGGAGGGTGTAAACTGGGACGTGAAATAGTCAGGGGAGAGGACAGCGATGGTGCGTGTGGCCTGCCTGGCAGCGTTATCCATCTCGAGGACGAAGTTGCTCCCCGCCAGAAAGTCCCAGGCCTGGAGCATGGTGTGGTAGCTATCCTCTTCCAGGTGCCAGGCGATCCATTCGGCCCAGCGCTGGTCAGCATGGGTATAGCTGATGAAGAAGTCTTTGGGTGCCTCAGAAACCACGGTTTGCTATGTCCTCCTTCGCCTGTATTGAGCACGTCCTTACAGTAGTGCTTGAAGTATAGATGATTGGGGCTGGTGTGACAAGAGTAAAACATGGATTTCCAAGTGCCTGTGAATTGCCCCAAATATGCTGGAACATCTTTCTAGCATTGGATGATCGCGTCGATCGCTCTTACATGAAATGTAGGGGCACCCCTCGCGGGTGCCCGTCGGAGGGGCTGGTGCCAAGTGGCCGTGTGCTTGGTGATCAGGTGTCTGGTGATCAGGTGTCTGGTGGATTTATTGTGACCTGGCAATACTGGTTTTCTTATGCGAATCCATGCGTCTCACATCCCAACCTCCACTATCCTCTTTTCCCCGCCCATCATCTCCCTCATCCCATTCAAAATAACCACAATCCATCTCACCTCCGAAACCACAAAACCCAGGTCACTGCGGCATTTATCCTATGCCAGCAAACCTGATTTCTTATCCTGCAATCTACGAAATGCTTCTTGCAAATCAGGAAATCCAGAAATTGGTTGCCCTTCTCGTATCGCTATAGCCATGGTTCGTAACGCCTCGTCAACACTATTACGGAAATCACTGACCATAGGAAGCGCGCAATGCGAGGGATCGTCTACCAGGTAGGCTTCAAGAGTAAGCACGCTGACAATCAGTGTATCCACCATGCCAAGCAGATCTTGTGCAAGTTCGAGATCGGCATGATGAGAGGTTGGCTCGTGTATCGCGCGCTGAACAGAAGCAGCAGCATTTGAACGTGCCAGGCGCGATTTCATGCGAAAAGTATCAAGAACCGAACCATCGTACGCATTGGGATGAACATAGCACTCCATGACTTTGACAAAATAGCGGCGCACTGCCTCTAAACGATCAGCCACATTCCCCGCCACCTGGGAATGTTCCCATGTTGGCCATACGATATACATGATCAATGCCAGGATTCCTCCAATGGTTGTATCAACGGCCCTGTCAAGCGCGTTCATCGACGTTTGAGGAATGACAAAGGCGAGCAGGAAGATGATCTCCATCGTGATCAAGATAGACCAGCAATCCCTGCATCGTCGGCCCAATAAAAGATGCCAGAAGTACGGCCAGCACAGCTCCAAGTATCGTTCCTATCAAACGTGCCAGACCTCGTGTAAACGTCGATGCAAAGTCAGTTCGAAGCACGAGCAGCACCGTTAACGGTATCCAGTAGCCGCGACCAACTGGGAATGGAAGAAGCCTGTATAGGGCAGTGGCGAGTGCAAGTGCGACTCCCAGGCGGATGGCATGCCGGAAAGTTGCCGAACGCGGGGTGAGATTGGCTCGCAGGATGGCCCGGGCATTATTCAGATGCAGGTATGTCTGGCGAGGAACCTTTCTGATCGATATGGGTGTAGATTGATGCGAGTATTTCCAAGATTTTGCCAGCTTCCTGGCCTTGTGAAGCTGATGCCCCATATTCCAACCACAAGTACCGAGAGCCAGCCGATATGGCCTGTAATGCTGCCAACAAAGGCCGCGAGTGCTACACCAACACAATCTAATAGCATGGTGCGCGTACGAACGCGGGAGGTAGTGGTTAGACCTACAGAAGCGACGATAGCTGCACCGCCTGCCATGGAGACACCCTCGACAACATGCCCGCTTGCCACTCCGATCGCCAGTGGAATGACAATACCGATGGTTCCTCGTATAGCCTGAAATGCCGTAATCTGAGAACGGTCTATCCTCACACTTCCTTCAAGGAACGCTTCAGTAAATCGAACCATGAGGCTCGTCCTGTCTTCTGATCGGTATATAAAGACCCCACTTCTTCTCCCGTTTCTCTCAGATTATACCTCTCGGCGCTTCGCTATTGAAATATCGAACGGGAATTGTTTTGTAAGGCGTTCCAGAGGGCCATCAGGCTCTTTCCCCGGCACTTTATGAGAGTGCAGAGGGCGTCGCCCTTTGCCGGGGTTCGGGGTGTCCCCACTTTACTTCACTCTCCTTGCCGCCGAAGGCGGCGTCTGTGAAAAAGGACATTCCATATGTCTCTTACAATGTTTTTCCCCAAAAATACCGCGCATTTTGCGCGGTATTTGAGCGCTATATTCAATAATCAATAGAAAAAAGAGCATCAATGCAGGAATAAAAAGTAGAAAACTCTCTCTGAACTACGCGTTGCCTCGTAATTTCGCAGCTTCCATCTCTGCCGAACGCGCTTCATCTTTTCGACGTAGTTTCTTCAGCGATTTGGCTTTGCGTAACCAGTTGTCGGGATCATCGGGTCTGAGGCGAATTGCTTCGTTTGCCGCATCCAAAGCTTCTTGATAGCGGCCAAGCTGGTTGAGCACCAGTGATTTGTTATGCCATGCAGTCCTCAAACGTGGATTCAGTTTAAGTGCATGTTCATATGCGGCTAGCGCTTCGTGGAAATTTCGTACGTTGTACAGAGTATTGCCCTTGCCGTTCCAGGCAAGCGCAAAGTTGGGGTCGATATCCAGCGCAAAATTATAGGCTTTCAAGGCATCATAGAATTGGCCAAGCTGTCGCTGGACACCCCCCTTGCCACTCCATGCAGGTGCATAATGTGGATCTATTTGCAGCGCCCTTTCATACGATTGAAGCGCCCGTGTCGTGTCGCCCGTCTCATCGAGCACATTGCCGCGTCTATTCCAGGCTTCAACATACGATGGGTCCTTCTGGACCGCCTGGTCAAACATCTGGAGCGCTTTCTTCAGCCTTTGCATTGCGTAGAATGCCTGTCCCCTGCCAAAATACGCCTGAGCAAACCTGTTATCGAGGTTAACTGCCTCGTGAAAAGCCTGCTCTGCATCCCTGTAACGTCCTAGATCATGAAGTAAAAGTCCTTTGTTGTACCAGGCTTGCACTAACATGGGATCATAGACGAGTGCTTTATCGAAAGCATCCATCGCTTGCTTCGAACGTCCCAGCGCATGCAATGCTGCCCCTTTGCCATTCCAGGATGCCGCATTTTGCGGCTCTAATTGCAAAGCGTGTTCGAAGGCATCCAGCGCCTCCTGGTGACGGCGCAATTTGCCGAGAACCGTGCCTTTCCCGTTCCAGGAGGTGACAAGGCTTGAATTTAGCTGTAAGGCATGTTCAAAGGAAGACAAGGCATCCTGATTGAGGCCCTTCAGTCGTTGAGATAGACCATATCCTTGCCAACCTAAAGGGTTGGTATTATTGGCCTTCAATGCCTTGTTATACATCGCAATCGCCTCATCCAGGCGTTTTTGAGTATACAGCTTATAAGCCTGGTCAAACATGGGATCCTGGGTATACCCCAATGGTCTTGAAGCCGATTGGGATGGGTTGCTGGCCGCTCCCTTCAACGCGTTCAATACTTCCTGAGCGCTGGCTGGTCGTCGATCACTATCCATCGCCAGCATTTGTTTCAGTAACGTATCAAATGCGGGATTAATGGCAGGATTGATTTGCGAGGCATCCCGAAAGAAGAATGGTTGTTCGCTGGGGTCTACACCTGTCAGCAAATGGTGTAGCAGCGCACCCAGACTGTAAATATCGGAACGAGGCGTGCTTTGCGCCTTACCGTATTGTTCTGGTGCAGCATAGCCAGGCGAACCTAGTGCAACCGTATCGTGTTGCTTTCCTGGTTTGAAGAACCGTGCAATTCCAAAATCAATCAAATACACGTGTCCGCTCTCGCTGATCATGACATTTGCCGGTTTCAAATCACGAAAAATAATCGGCGGTTGGTGCGAATGTAAGTAATTCAACACATCGCACAATTGCTCAGCCCATATGATCACTTGATCTACAGGCAAGGGACCTCCACCTTTTTGCTCCAGGTATTCCTCTACTGTCTGTCCCTCGATAAAGTCCATAACCAGGTACGAACGATCATTTTCTGTGAAGTGCTCATAGATGCGAGGCAAGTTGGGGTGTAGCAAATCAGCAAGCAAATGTGCTTCGTGCTCAAACGCCGCTTCGGCTTCCTGCAATCCGGCTGGAGTTAAACCGGTACTGCTCATTTCTTTAATGGCAACTGGACGATTATTCAAATGTGTATCGGCAGCTTTATAAACTGCTCCCATGCCGCCCTGACCAATACGCTTTAGCAATTGATAGCGGCCAGCCAGCAACGTCTGGTCTGGCAATTCGCCGGTTGAGTGTTTGAAAGGCAGCAGCGTAGCGCAAAACTGGCAGAAGCGAGCCGTCGGGGGATTAGCTGCGCCGCAGTTGTCGCAATATAGTTCCTGCGTCGTCATACCTCCTCCATTTCATGCCACAGTCGTAACCAGTCCTCGATACTCAGCGTTTCAGCGCGGCGACTGGGATCGATATCCGCCGCCAGTAGCCATGGCTGTACATCTGCATTTTTTCGATGCAGCCCATGTGCCAGCGAATTGTGCAGTTGCTTGCGTCGTTCAGAGAAACCCGCTTGCACAAGACGAAAGAAGCTATCGCGCTGCTTTGGCGTTAAAGGCACCTCTTTCTTCAAATCGATGCGTAAAATAGCCGAATCCACTTTGGGCGCAGGATAAAACGAACGGGCTGGTACATGCGCGATGATTTTCGGTTCTCCATAGAATTGAATGCTGACACCCAGCAAACTGAGATCGCCTGGAGCTGCAACAATGCGCTGAGCAACTTCGTATTGCACCATCACTACGAACAGTCTCGGTGGATTGGCGCTTTCAAGAAAATGGCGGAATGTGGCGGACGCGATATAATATGGTAAATTCGCCACCAGCTTATACGGCTCAAATCCAAAAACCTCTTTTGGATCAACATACAACAGGTTGCGTTCCATGATTTCGACATTTGTATAAGTGTGCGTTGTCTTCGCTAGTAGCGATAGCATTTCGCGCTCCAGCTCAACGGCCACAACCCGCTGTGCACGCTTTGCAAGTTCTCGTGTCAAAACGCCCGTGCCAGCACCAAGCTCAAGCACCTGGTCATCAGCCTGAATTTCTGCCGCGTCAACAATGTGTAATAAGACATCACGATCAACCAGAAAGTTTTGCCCGAATGCTTTATTCGGTCGTATGTGATGCGCATATAGAAAGTTACGTAGTTCGCGTATATTTGTCAGGTCTAGTTCATCAGACGTCAAAGAGGCGCTTTGTTCAATCTCAGTCAATGTTTCACTCAACTATCAACATATCTATAAGTAATTACGTTATGTAATTACATAATATCATCCTTTTACCACCATGGGCCACGTCTATGTCTACGATACCGCCGCCTGGCGCGTCGGGGACTGAGTATTCTGAAAATGACTCCGAAGATAACAAAAAGAATGAGCAGTGGCACAAAAATGATGAACAGAATAAACAGGATAATTGCGCCGATTGTTCCCCCTATAAATCCAAGCACCGAACCCATCGACCCAAAGATCGCCATCAACACACTTACGCCTAATAAAACAAGAATAATAAATGCGAAGCGAACCGGGTCGCGAGGGTGTTGTTGTGGCCGTGCCCATGGTGGAACTCCACCTTGCCTGCTTTGGTTCCTGTACGGGCGATATCCCTGTTCGTACGCATCACCATCACCTGCGGGCGGAATGTATTGGTATTGTTGGTTTACCTGCGCCTGTTGAACGGAATTGTTTGGAGTGTTCGGTGTTTGCGCCCGGTATCCTTGCTGCATGACTGTTGCATCGTAACTGGAAGGCGGTTCATCTCTAGGCACACCCTCTGGATTTATTTTACCTGACCAGGAATATGGATATTGAGGCAGGTGAATCTCATCCTCCTCATTCGAGGAGCTTTGCTGGTTAGATTGGGACCCCATTTCAAATTCTTGCTGGCTCATATTTGCTCCCTGGGCACGATATATCGTATCTATAGATAATTACGTATTCAATATACCAGAGTTGCACAACATTTCCTCTTTGTCATCCTCACCCTCCACATTTGTCATCCTGAGCGAAGCGTAGGATCTTCCTCGCTGGATCAGACGATTCGTTGCACTTAGCATGACAACATAATACTATACAATAGTACATCTTTATACAGATAAGAAACGACTAAAGGCAATTATGCGTTATACTAGATGATGTGAAAAAGCAATCATTCAATCGCAACAAACAAAGCAAAAATAGATAGGAACATACATGGACGAGTATAACGATAGTGTGTATGATGAGGCTCGTACCCTTGTCAAGGCGACCAGCGGCGGTGAAAGATCGCTCAATGGACATACTATGCGAGAAGAAACGAGTCTGTCGCCTTATTACTCTACTCGACCGGAAAAAGAAGCTCTAACTACAACATCAGGAAGACTGGAAGCACAAACCCTTGCGCAGCGTCGCATGCGTATGAACCATTTTCTGCTCATGAAGCGTCGCCAACAACGTTTTCGGCAGAGTATGAAAGCTTCTGCTCGCCCTTTGACACTTTTTTTTGTTTTTCTCATTGTACTGATCTCTTTGATTTCCAGCGGAGTTGGTGGTGCGTATGCGTATTACCAGGCACAACTGCCACTCCTCAATGGTATGGCTAATCAAACCTTATTCCAATCAACACGTATCTATGACCGCAAAGGGCGCTTATTATATGAACTATATGATCCTCATTATGGACGACGTACCTATGTAAATTACAACGACATCTCTCCTTTGTTAGTGAATGCTACAGTGGCAGCCGAAGATCACACGTTTTGGACCAATAGTGGCGTGGATGTTCAGGGAACACTACGAGCAGCAATTGCTAACGTACAAAACCAGACGGTCGTCGAGGGTGGTAGTACCATCACTCAGCAACTCATAAAGAATCAACTGTATCTGAACGAGGCGCGTACAATACAAGTCAAAGGACAGGAAGCGATTCTGGCATATGGTCTGACACAGCAATATCCCAAGTGGAAGATCATGGAAATGTACCTCAATACGGTCTATTACGGCGATCTGAATTATGGAGTTGAAGCTGCTGCCCAAAACTACTTCAATCTCCAGCCGAAATGCACCCCTACCCACTGTACTCCAGCAGTTGCGCAGCTTGATCTTGCTCAAGCCTCCTTGCTGGCAGGACTGCCTCAAAGTCCCTCGTACTATGACCCAACTATCAATAAACCTGTCGCGCTTGAACGGCAAAAAGTTGTTTTACAATCCATGGTTGATCTTAGCATGATTACCACCAAACAGGCGCAGCAAGCGGAACTTGAGATGGCGAAATACAAGTTCAAACCTTTTTCACACAACATCCAGGCGCCCCATTTCGTGCATTATGTCATTGACCAGGTATTAGTACCAATGTTGAGTGGGCAATACGGGGAGCAAGATGGAGCGCAAATTCTCTATGATGGTGGGTTCAACATCTATACAACGCTGGATTTAGCAGTTGAGCAGAAGGTTGAGCAACTCACCTACGATCACCTCTATAAAGTGACCTGTGATAACTACCTTGGTTGTTATGGTCCACTAAACACACAGAACAATGTGAATAATGCGGCCGTGGTGGTGATGGATCCCGTCAACGGCGAAATTCTAGCAATGAACGGCAGCGCGAACTACAATGATAGCAACCCCAAAGTAGATGGGAATTATAATGCTGCCTTAGCCCTTCGCCAGCCAGGTTCGTCGATGAAGCCATTCGTCTATGCAACGGCCTTTGAAATGGGCTGGTATCCTGCTATGATCCTGCAAGATCATCAAACCATCTTCCCGACGAAGGATGGAAATGGCTGGTATACGCCTCAGAACTATGATGGGCACTTCCATACAGGCTTTCCCATGACTGTGCGTAATGCGATAGCTAACTCCTTTAATATTCCAGCTCTCGATGCTATAGAATATACAGGTATTCCGAATGTCCTGAATACAGCCGCGCGCTTTGGACTGACCGAAATATCCAGTAGATCTCCCAAAACTCTAGGTCCATCGTTGGCGCTTGGCACTGCGGAAGTTTCTCTTTTACACCTGACAAGTGCGTATGCTACGTTTGCGAATCGTGGTATTCGCGTGCCACCGACATCCATTTTGGAGATAACAAATAACGTAGGTCATCCCCTCTACACCTATAATGCGGCTCATCCGCAAGGGGTTCGAGCGATAGGGGAAGATGTAGCTTTCCTCATGAGCAGCATACTTGCAGACAAAGCATCACGTTATCACGAATTTGGACTTGGTAACCCCCTGGAGCTTGATCGCCCTGCTGCTGCGAAAACCGGTACAACCAATAGTTTTAAAGATAACTGGACCGTTGGGTATACTCCCTATCTCACAGTAGGGGTTTGGGCAGGAAATAGCGACAACAGCCCGATGAATAATGTAATTGGTATTACAGGTGCGGGACCTATCTGGCACGATGTAATGGAGTATGTTTCTCAGTACTACCACTACCCGCCTGATGATTTTGTCAAACCAGCAGATGTACAGGCTGGCACTGTTTCTGCCTATACAGGCCTCTTGCCTCATCCAGGTGAGCCTACTGTCACCGATTGGTTTATCGATGGCACAATGCCAACAATTCAAGGACCCTATACGCCTCCACCAACTCGCTGTCATGGAAATGGTTGTAAAACCAACCCACAATGTCCACTCCCGTTCCCATTCTGTGGTACACCAACACAAGTGCCACCTACAAATAATGCAGCATTCACGAATGGAATCGCTGATGTGATTAGAAAGTGATCAAGATGATGGATGACGAGATGAAAGGGGAACAAATTGCCGACGAAGCTGCTACGAATCATGCAGCAAGTGAGGCAGCGCAAACCGAAACTCCATTTCGCCCGCTGACTCGTGCTGAGCGGCGTAGCCTGTGGCTCAGAGAGTATGGTGAGCAGGACTTCGCATTACAGATGTGGGCACGCCTCGTAGAAATACAAGACCTTGAAATCGAAATGATGCTCCAGATGAATGGCCTGCTAGTATTTGGCGTAATGGTCAGTACCCGGCGCTATGCCCAGTTCTATATCGACCTCAATGAAGAAATGCACCGCAAGCGCGAGCCTGAGACCGCTGATGCTTTACGCGAATATTATTTGGCCCTGGTGCCTCAACTGGATCAGCCAGATATAGGACCTGAAGGTTTGCCTGTAGTCTTTCGTTATCTACATATGAACGACGTCACAATTATGAGTGCCGGACATAAAATTAAAGTGCCATATTGGCGTGGTAAAATTGGCGAGGTTGACGCCTTCGTGGTTGGAGCTACCGCCGGCGAATAAGTGTGTAGGAGAAAGGCTTCCTTTCATGACAAGGAAGCCTTTCTCTCACGACGCTCTATGGATTGATCTGTACTAATGTCCCGATAGGAGCCCAGTAATAGAGCCATTCAGCAGCACTCAGGGGCATAGCAACACAGCCATGAGTACCCCATTGCCAGCCAAATTGCGGATCATAGTGCCAACCATTGGTTCCTGGACCATACACGCTATGCCACCAGGAATCATGTAAGAAAAAGCCTCCTGCTCTCCACTCCAACGCATAATTGATGAACGTCGGTGGATACCAGTAGGGCGAGCCTGGAGGCCATGGGGAGGTAAACCATGTAGGATGGAGTTTCAAAAAGACGTGGTAGGTGCCTGTTGGCGTAGCTAAAGCAGGTCGCCCGGTCATGACAGCTGAGTTGTAGACCTCTACCCCGTTCTGGTAAGCCCACATCCACTGTCGAGAGAGGCTCACAATAATCTCTTTACCGGCAGCCGTGGGAGAAGGAGATCCACCACCTCCACCTGTGCTGGTCGATGCTGCAACCAGCCCTCCATAAATGTAGCGCGGGCTACTGCTCAAACTGCTGATGCGATACCAGTTGGAAATGCCTCCCCAGACAACCTGGCCCGAGACTGTGGCATACACAGTAACGTTCGTACCTGGCGCATCTACGGCAGCAATGCCATAACTGGTGCTGGGTCCAGTACGTACATTGGCCCAATAGGTCGTTGTGCCTGTCCATGTTGCAGAGGCCAGCGAATCATTACTGGAGAATGGGTTAAAGGCGATAACAATCGCCAGCAGAGGAACCAGTAGCACAAGGAAAAAGAGCTTTTTGCTATTCTCTTGCATGTACACCTCCTGGAATTGTAGAAAGTACTCCCCTATATAGAAGTATAATGAACTATTTTGACATACTCAAGTGAAAGGGGTCGCAATTGCAGAAAATGTATAATCTTTGCTTGCTTAAGAAGTGCAAAAAAGCAACAGCAATATGAGTGAGTTCAGGAACCCTACTGTACTGCTGTTGCTTCGTAAGAAAATAGGTTAGGTAAATGTTGCTCTCATCTAAAAGAGCGCAAGTTGCTCCGGAGGCTCCTCTTTTAATTTGGGCGCCTCTGTTTTCTGCGGCTCTTCCAACGATCGGCGTTCTGACTCTGCCATGATCAGGGGAATCTTCTTAAAATCGGAACGAATAGTATCTTTAAGACTTTGTTGGTGCAGGCCCGCGGCAGGATGGTACATTGCAATACAAGTTCTGCCATCGACCTTGCGTGCGCGACCATGGATAGAGCTGATTTTCTCCCCTCCAAAGAATTTTGCCATCGAAAAGCGGCCAAGCGTTACAATGACCTGGGGATTAATTGCAGCGATTTGTCGCTCAAGATATTCATCACAGGCATTGGTTTCTGCTGGTAAAGGATCGCGGTTGCCTGGAGGACGACACTTCACGACGTTTGTTATAAACACATCTGAGCGTTTTAAATTGATGCTCGCGAGTAGTTCTACCAGAAATTGTCCAGCAGGTCCGACGAAAGGTCGCCCCTGTTTGTCTTCATGGAAACCCGGTCCTTCGCCGATAAACATTATTTTGGCATGTGGGTCCCCTTCACCAGGAACAGCCTTTGTACGGCCTTTACAGAGATCACATTTTGTGCAAGTAGAGACCTCCGCGGCAACTTCTTCTAAGATCTCCTCTGTCGACATAAGAACCTCTCTCTATAAATATATATTTTGAACAAGAATAAGGGGCAACCCCTTCCTCAATACACGAAATGTAGCTACATCCCGTATATTGAGGAGTTGGGTCTGCCCTATCCCTGTTTTATACTTCCTATTTACCAGCGACGATCCGGAGGACGCTGTCCATAATCACTATCTCGACGCTGTCCGCCAGGGCCATTGGATCCACCAGGGCCACGCCCGGGACTCATTGGGCGACGCTGTCCGCCGCTGTAATTGCCTCCGCCAGAACCACTGCGATCACCGTAGCCACTACCCGAACGGCCATAGTTGCCCCCTCGATCGCCATAGCTACTGCGATCACCGTAGCCGCCAGAACCACGATTGGGTGCCGAACCTTCGCGTGGTCGGCCTCCACCATATCCACCACCGGGTCTTCCAGGACCCCCGCGACTACCGCCACGACCGCCACGTTCGCTATCTAATTCGGCAGGGCTGGGCATTTCACCGCTTAATGCGGCGCGTCGTGAGAGGTTAACACGTCCCTGTGGATCGACTTCTATCACCATAACCGTGATTTCGTCACCAACCGATACAACATCTTCTGGCCGCATCACCTGGTAATCAGCCAGTTGTGATGTGCGAACCAGGCCTTCTTTTCCGGGCAGGATCTCTACAAATGCGCCGAAATCTACCAGCCTGCGCACTGTGCCTGTGTAGATGCGTCCGACCTCTACCTCCTCGGTAAGAGCGCGCACGGTGTCAAGCGCCTGCTGCATCGAGTCGCCAGAAACTGCTGAGATGTTAACGGTACCATCATCTTCAATGTCAATCTTGACTCCGCTTTCCTCTTGGATCTTGCGAATCATCTTTCCGCCTGGTCCGATGACTGCACCGATTTTATCGGGGTTGATCTTGATGGATTGAATGCGTGGTGCAAACTGCGATAATTCTTCGCGAGGAGCATCGATGGCATCAAGCATCTTCTCCATAATGAACATGCGGCCTTCGCGTGCCTGTTCCAGAGCCTTTGCCATGATTTCGTAGGTTATGCCCTTCACCTTGATATCCATCTGAAGTGCTGTCACTCCATCAGCGGTACCAGCAACCTTGAAGTCCATATCTCCCAGTGCATCTTCGATACCTTGAATATCGCTCAGAACGGCCCATTTACCTTCGCGTTCGCCTTCGCCTGTAATCAGGCCCATTGCCACGCCAGCGACTGGTGCGTGGATTGGCACACCGGCATCCATCAATGCCAGAGTTGTACCGCATACTGAACCCATCGAGGTTGAACCATTTGAGGATAGCACATCTGACACAGCTCGGATAGTATAGGGAAATTCATCTTGCGTTGGAATAACTGCAGCCACCGCGCGTTCGGCCAAAGCTCCATGTCCGATTTCACGGCGGCCTGGCCCGCGTAGGGGCTTGCTCTCGCCTGTAGAGTACGGTGGGAAGTTGTAGTGGTGCATAAAGCGCTTGTTTTCGCTCGCGCCCAGTCCATCAAGAACCTGCTCTTCACCAGGTGAGCCAAGCGTTATCACGCTGAGTACCTGCGTTTGTCCGCGTGTGAAAATTGCGGACCCATGCGTACGCGGCAATAAACCAACTTCACAATTGATGGGGCGTATCGTCTTGAGGTCGCGTCCATCTGGGCGAATGCCATTGTCGAGGATATTGTTGCGAACATAAGCTTTCAGTTCCTTTTCGTAGAAAGTAATGATGTCTTTCAAACGATCGGGATACTGTGCGCCTAGAGTTGTAACCAGTTCACCCTGTACCATACTGAGTGCTGTTGAACGCGCTGTTTTATTCGGGTTATTGACCGCAGCTTCAAAGCGGGGGTAGACGAACTCTGCTACTTTGTTCTTTAGCTCCTGGTCAACAGGGGCAGGCTCAAAGGACCGTTTTGCAATGTTTACTGCCTGCATCAGCTTTTCCTGCATCTTGATGATTTCTTGCAGGGCTTCGTGTCCGAAGCGAACAGCCTCCAGCATCATTTCTTCTGGAAGTTCCTTTGCGCCAGCTTCAACCATCATAACGGCGTCAGATGTGCCTGCGATGGCAAGATCTAACCGTGTTTCGCCCATCTGCGATTCAAGTGGATTAATGACGAGCTGATCATTGATATACCCGACGCGTACTGCGCCTACAGGTCCTGCAAAGGGGATATCCGATACAGACAAAGCAGCCGAAGCTCCCACAATCCCCAGAATATCTGAATCATTTTCCTGATCCGCTGACAGCACTGTAATCACAATTTGTACGTCGTTGCGGTATCCTTTAGGAAAGAGGGGACGGAGAGGACGATCAGCGAGGCGGCAGGCGAGGATGGCATGTTCTGAGGCTCGTCCCTCGCGTTTGATAAATCCGCCTGGAATTTTACCGGCGGCATACATACGTTCTTCTACATCTACAGTTAAAGGGAAAAAATCAATGCCTTCACGAGGCTCATTACTGCCAACTACAGTGGCAAGTATGACTGTGTCGCCATAGCGCACTAATACAGCGCCACTGGCTTGTTCTGCCACGCGACCGGTTTCGATGCTCATTACTCGGCCACCGATGACAGCTTCTTGACGATAAATCATAGTTCCTCCGGATTACTTACTACAACCCTTGTAGGTTAACTTGTTACTCAATTCGATCAATCGTGGGTAAATACAAGGGGTTTTATACAACTTTGGGGCTTTGATGTTTCGCAGCCTATTTTCCCTGCTCATTCTTTTCGCTTTTCGTTCCAACATTTGTGTCTTTAGGGGTTAGTGAATCGTACCCGCACCTTTGGTATTTCGGCTACCAATACTGATCTAGTTTGCTCTTGCTTTTTCATCTTCTGCAAGGCTTACTTTTCTGCATCAATTCTGTGTGTTACGGGGATAACCTTCTGTTACTTCTTGTTCTTCGTTCAATCTTACTTCAACTTGTTGTGTGTCTGTTTCGTACTGTGGGAGAAAATGGAGCCGCGGTCGGATAGTTTGTGCCGACCGCATCCAACACCAATACTATGATTAGTGGCGCAAGCCAAGCCTGGCGATCAGATTTCGATAACGTTCTGGGCTTTTCTTGCTGAGATAGGTCAGTAGCCGTCGGCGCTGACCAACTAATTTTAATACACCACGATGCGTATGCGTATCATGCTTATGAACTTTCAGATGTTCAGTAAGCTGATTAATTCGCCTGGTCAAGATAGATATTTGTACCTCGGGCGAACCTGTATCCGTTTCGTGAATGCGGAAATCTGAAATGATTTCTGCTTTTTCTTCAACACTTAACGGCACTCTTATATACCTCCTCTGTGCCTGGACAAGCAAGGAAACTTCACGTTTGCATTATAGCATGCAACACGATAGGAGTCCAGCTATCCATTTCCTTTGCCGGGCCTTTTAAGATCAGAGATGTTCAGGATGCTTTGTGCAAGCCCTGGTCATGGGCACCCTTATGGGTGCCCTGCACCTCATCATAAACGTTATTACTTAATAGTAACCTTTGCGCCAACCTCGGCCATTTTCTCCGCGATCTTCTCTGCTTCTTCCTTGGAGACCGCTTCTTTGATTGCTGATGGCGCCTCGTCAACGACTGCTTTGGCTTCCTTCAAGCCAAGACCGGTAATCTCACGCACAACTTTGATGACGTTGATTTTGTTTGGGCCGACCTCTGAGAGGATAGCATCAAATTCGGTCTGCTCTTCGACAACTGCTGCGGCAGGTGCGGCTTCGGCAACTGCAACAGGACCTGCGGCTGCGGCTACTGGCGCGGCGCTTACGCCCCACTTTTCTTGCAAGGTCTTGGTTAGTTCTACCAGTTCGAGTACATTCAACTTCTCGATTTCGGCAATGATGGTATCTAAAGACATGTGTTTTCTTCTCCTTTTAATTACTCTGTGGCTTCGCCTTTGAGTTGTTCTGCTCGTGCTTGAATAACATAACAAAAGTCGCGCATTGGCGCGGTTAGCAAACTATACGTTGTAGCCAGTGGCCCTTGCACTACACCAACGAATTGTGCCTTGGCATAATCCTTTCCACCCAGCATCTTAGCAAGATCTTCCACCTGGTTAGCAGTCAACACTCGACCGCCGAGGATTCCCGATTTAAGTACGACGATCTTGGAGGTGTGTACATAATCGGTAACAGTTTTAGCTGTGTTTATCTCGTCTTCATAACCAAATGCAATAGCCGTCTGGCCGTTGAAGATACTCTTGTCCAGCTCATCCATGTTATTGCGCTCCGAAGCGATGCGTAAGAGCGTATTTTTGGCGATCTGGAACTCTACTTTGGCCGCACGCATTTTATTGCGTAGTTCGTTCATATCCTTGACTTTCAAGCCCTGGGTCTGTACCAGTATGGCAATAACACTGCGCCCTAGCTTATCTGTCAATTTATCAATTTTTTCCGCTTTTGCCTGTGTAGGCATGTATTTCTCTCCTCCTTTCCGAGTAGGATTGATTGTACAAAAAACAGCCTCCGGTTGGTAACCGAAGGCCGTGGTAAGTTTCAAACTCGCTTCACAGGCATCATTCAAAATATACAAAAGCATAATCTCAAATGCCAGGAAAGCGTATCATCCATTTCCTCTGCAAGCCGGCACCTCTGGAGCCATTTACATGCTGAAGCATACTTGCTGTCTTCGGTTGGTTTGTATTCTATTGTAAATGCTATCTATTATACTGGCTTCAGCGCAACGGCTGTTGGTACATCCAAACGTACGCTTGGTGACATTGTTGATGATAACACGACACTCTTGATGTATGCGCCTTTCGAGCCGGACGGCTTTGCGCGTACTACTGAATCAATGACAGCTGTGATATTGGCCAGCAATGCATCTTCACTGAAAGACAGCTTACCCGCTGGGATATGTAAGAGTGCAGTTTTATCGACTTTGAACTCGATACGGCCCTCTTTAGCCTCTCGAATGGTCTTTGCAACATCGAAAGTAATTGTGCCTGCCTTTGGGCTAGGCATCAAGCCTCTCGGACCAAGTTTTTTACCAAGACGCCCTACTTTACCCATTACATCGGGTGTAGCAATCGCGACATCAAAACCGACCCAGTCAGCCTCGATCTGTTTTATCAGATCGTCCAGACCAACAAAGTCTGCACCCGCTGCTTCAGCTTCATTGGCTTTCTCGCCTTGCGCGAATACCAGAACTTTCACATCTTTGCCGGTGCCAGAGGGTAGCATAGCTACACCGCGCACCATCTGATCCGCGTGACGGGGATCAACACCAAGTTTCATGTGGACTTCGACTGTCGGGTCAAATTTCACATAATTCATTTGTTTGAGGAGTGAAATTGCTTCTCTGGGCTGGTAGAGCTTGCCTGGCTCGACAAGTTTCTCCGCCTCCAGATATTTCTTTCCGTGTTGTGCCATAATTTCTCTTTGCCCTCCTTGTGGCAGGATAACCGCAGTGACTTGCGGGCAGTATTTGCTTACTTACTGATTGATTGTAATTCCCATACTGCGAGCGGTCCCTTCGACCATGCTCTCAGCGCCTTCAATGTCGATGACATTGAGGTCTTTCATTTTCAGCTCGGCGATCTCTCGCAATTGTTCGCGACTAATCGATCCGACCTTTGTCTTGTTGGGGGTCGCAGCCCCTTTTTCAACACCGGCTGCGGTCTTCAAAAGATCCGGAACTGGTGGTGTCTTTGTAATGAATGTAAATGAACGATCTTCGTAGATCGTAATTTCAGCAGGTATAACCATACCCACCTGACCAGCGGTCCGCTCGTTGTACTCCTTGCAGAAAGCCATAATGTTGACGCCCTGCGGGCCAAGCGCGGTACCGATGGGGGGTGCTGGATTAGCCTTCCCTGCCGGTATCTGTAGTTTTACTACAGCCTTGACACGTTTCGCCATGTTGTTTCAAACTCCTCAAACGATTGACTATATTTTCTCGATCTGGAGAAAATCCAGAACTACTGGTGTCTCACGACCGAAAAAGGAAACGAGCACCGTTACCTTATTTCGATCCATATTGATGTCACTGACTGTACCAATGAATTCAGTAAATGGCCCATCAATGACACGCACACTCTGCCCTTTAGCGAAGCTGATTTTAGCTTTCGGCTTCTCCGTCTCCTTGGTTACCTGCTTCAAGATGGTTTTGATTTCGTTGTCCTGAAGGGGCACTGGACGATTACCTGAACCAACGAAGCTGGTCACGCCTGGCGTATTACGCACTACATACCAGGCTTCATCGCTCATAATCATCTCTACCAGCACATAGCCAGGGAAGACCTTACGCTGTACAGTTCGCCTTTGACCTTGCTTAATCTCCACCTCTTCTTCCATGGGCACAATCACCCGGAAGATTTTATTGCGCATATCCATTGATGCAATACGAGCTTCGAGATGGCTTTTCACTTTATTTTCATAGCCAGAATAAGTATGGATAGCATACCATCTGCGCTCGTCTGAATCCGAACCTGATTGTTGCTCTTCTAAATTATTTGGCGTTGTCTGTTTAGTCTCATCGGTATGTTCTTCAGTAACCACGGCATTTTCCTCATTGCAAGACCTGCCTTGTATTCCCCTTCATCCCCGGCTTGATTGTCAATCTCTTCAAGAGGAATGTTTTTCAAGACCTACTTGCTGCTAATCAGTTGTTGGAAGGGCTTCAATAACCTTGCATCCAACATGGCCCTTCTTAATGTCCCAGACTGGAAAAAAGAAAGAAGAGCTTCGTTAGCCCCAGGTCTGCTATCCATAATAGAAGTGCAATAGCGGCTGAAAGTGCGATGACCACAAAGGTCATATTCCTGGCTTCTGGAAATGTTGGCCATGTCACTTTATAACGCAACTCATTATAGGCCTCACGAACAAAACGCACAGGTTTATAATTGCGGAACCTGGCCCAAAATGTAGGAGGTTGTTTGCTCTCACGTTTTGTAGATTTGCTCTGCACCTTTTCACTGCTCCGGACATTCGTTTCAGCCGCTACGCTCTGGCTAGCATTTTTCTTTTTGTCGGCCATTTTATTTGACACGTTCAACCTCTCTCGATCAGGAGTGATCGTACCTTTCACGACGTGGGCAATTTGACCCCTGATGTCTACTTGGTTTCGCGGTGGGCAGTTTGCACACGGCAGGTAGGACAAAACTTCCTTAGCTCAAGGCGCTCAGGGTTGTTCTTTTTATTCTTGGAGGTGCTATAGTTCCGCTGCCTGCAGACTGTGCAAGCCATCGTGGTTACGACGCGGTTCTCCTTACCTTTACTCGCCATTTTCTTCTCCTGATAAGCGCTTACTGTTTGTTGTTTGGATTTGCTGGTTCAAATTCTAATGCCAACAAACCCAAACAGCAAAGTGGGCGCAATAACTTGGCCCTACTATTTCTCGACGCGGACACAGATGCCAGCACCGACGGTGCGTCCACCCTCACGGATGGCAAACTTGACACCCTCTTCCATGGCAATCGGCTGGATCAGCTCCACCGTCATCTCGATGTTATCGCCTGGCATCACCATCTCCACTCCCTCCGGCAGCTTGATCGCTCCCGTCACGTCGGTGGTGCGGATGTAGAACTGGGGCCGGTACCCGTTGAAGAACGGCGTGTGCCGCCCTCCCTCTTCTTTCGATAACACGTACACCTGCGCCTGGAACGTCTTGTGCGGCTTGATCGAGCCCGGCTTGGCTAACACCTGCCCCCGCTCGATATCACTGCGCTCCACCCCTCGTAACAGGCAGCCCACGTTGTCTCCCGCCATGCCTTGATCCAGCGTCTTCTGGAACATCTCCACTCCCGTCACCACCACGGTGCGCGTCTCATCCTTCATGCCCACGATCTCCACCGACTCCCCTGTCTTGACCACGCCGCGCTCGATACGTCCGGTGGCCACCGTGCCTCGTCCTTTGATGCCAAACACGTCTTCCACCGGCATCAAGAACGGCTTGTCGATGGCTCGCTCGGGGGTGGGAATGTAGCTGTCCACCGCATCCATCAACTCCCAGATGCAGGCGGCGTTCTCGTCGCTGCGCGAGAGGTCCCCGCTGCTCTCCAACGCTTTGAGCGCCGAGCCGCGGATCACCGGCACGTCGTCTCCGGGAAACTCGTAGCGCGCCAGTAGTTCGCGCACTTCCAACTCGACCAGTTCCAACAACTCTTCGTCGTCCATCATGTCGACTTTGTTCAAAAACACCACCATGGCAGGCACTTCCACCTGCCGTGCCAGCAGAATGTGCTCGCGTGTCTGCGGCATGGGGCCATCGGGTGCGCTCACCACCAGGATCGCGCCATCCATCTGCGCGGCTCCGGTGATCATGTTCTTGATGTAGTCGGCATGCCCGGGGCAGTCCACGTGTGCGTAGTGCCGCTTCTCCGTCTCGTACTCCACGTGCGCGATCGCGATCGTGATGCCGCGCTCGCGCTCCTCGGGCGCTTTGTCGATCTGGTCGAAGGCAATATACTTATTAGTTGCGCTGGCTTTGGCCAGCACTTTGGTGATCGCCGCCGTCAGGGTCGTCTTGCCATGGTCGATGTGCCCGATCGTCCCCACGTTCACGTGCGGCTTCGTTCGCTCAAACTTCTTCTTTGCCATATCCTAAATGGCTCCTCCTACAACTATCTGCGATCAGATAACAATGTCTATAGACATGCAGCAGCCGTCCCCTGATTGACTGATCGCCAACTTTTCTGATTCTTACGCACTAATTCTTCCGTGCATTCATCTTCGTCCGGCACTAATCCGGACACAATATAGGAAGCGACGACCTCTTCAGAAGACGGCAGTGAGAGCTACTTGTACGTCCAGCGTGGATTTTCATGAAGATGCGTGTATGCGTGCAATATTCTCACGTCGATCGATTTTAGGGCGCAGATGACTTAGATACTATCAGAAACCATTTATAGCACCCTCAAATTGGTCGATCCGAGAAAGTATGTAACATTCGCATCGATCAGGAACCACGGGAGCCCGTGATGGGAATTGAACCCATGACCCCAGTCTTACCAAGACTGTGCGCTACCGCTGCGCCACACGGGCAGGCTTTAGGTGATAGGTGGGCAGTGAGGGATTCGAACCCCCGAAGTCGAAGACAGCTGATTTACAGTCAGCCCCATTTGGCCACTTTGGTAACTGCCCAGAATGAGAAGCGCCCATCGGATAAATCTAAGCACATCCGCTTTGCCCGCACCATTTATCCTAAGCCAGGCTAACTAACGGAGAGTACCGAGGGAGAGACTCAACACCTGTTACTCTCGTCACGAGGAGCACGAACTGATACCCCCTGAGTGATCGACCAGACCATTATAGCCGACGCTTTTTACCATGTCAAGCGTATTTCTGTTCTTTCATCCCTCATGGTACTTATACCTCTTGGTCGATATCATCGCGCTCCGTAACGCTCTGAATTAACTTGCTGGGAGGAAGTGATATTGTACCAGGATCGCCTGTCCATCTGGTGACAGTACATACTGGACAAAAGCCTCTGCCTGCGTAAGATGAGTCGAATCTTTGACTGTAGCGATAGGATAGTCGGCTACTATATTATATTGGTCAGGAATGGTCATCGACGAAACCTTACTGCCTGCCGTAAAAGCGTCAGATACGTAAACATAGCCAGCATCGACCTCACCCAGTTCTACCTTCTGCACCACACCACTCACGCTGGTTTCTTGTGTGACGAAATTTGCTTTAACGGCGCTTTCATATGCTGGGCCATATTCACTTGATTGACCCATCTTGCTCAAAACTTCCAGTGTGTAATTACCTACAGGTACACTGGGGCCAGCGACAGCGATCTTCACGCCTTTATTCGCGAGGTCATGCAAAGTTTTGATATTCCCTGGATTCTTCGCAGGGATGATTACGACAACGTTATTTCTGGCAAAGGTCTGGGGTGTATTGACCAGAGTGTTGACTTTCTGCATATTATTCGTGTCTGCCGATGCGAAGACATCAGCAGGCGCTCCGTTGGTAATCTGTGTTGCAAGGGTATTCGATCCTGCAAAATTATATGTAACCGTGACGTTAGGATTGGCTGCCTCGAATTTTGTCTTTATCTCCCCAAACGCGGCTGTGAGTGAAGCAGCGCCAAAAACGTTGAGGGTCACAGGCGCGGGTGTCGGGGTCGAGGTCGGGGTAGTGGAACTGCTGCTGCTACTAGTGCTACTGCTTCCGCAGGAAGCTAACAACATGCATGCGGCAACAAGTAAGAACAGAATGCGTGGTAAATGTTTCATGATTGACTCCTTGATGAAAATAATGGCCACAACTATCCAACAGGAAAGGATTCTGTACCAACATGGCAGTATCAGCGAGAGCGTACTCCCGCTGAACTATCTAGTTGAGTATTCAGTATATGAATAACTGAACGAAAAATTGGCAAGGATGATGTAATAGGAAGGGTTAGTGGAGGATGGTCGAAATAGCTCTTCCAATCACCCTACTCACTTATCATTCATCCTTGCCAATCATGACTTCCGTCGATTTTATGATCGCAACGACATTATCGCCTGCCTTGAGATTCAAACTCTCAGCGGAAGTGCGTGTGATGGCAGAGACAATCTCCTGTCCGTCCGGAAGTGTAACAACCACCTCGGCCATAACAGCGCCAAGATTGACTGACTTCACCGTTGCCTGCAATTGGTTACGCGCGCTGAATTGTAGTGCCATAAAAATCCTCCTTTCGACAATCTCGAATGTTCGAGTCTATTTTTCTTCGATGGCAATCCATCTTCTAACTTTGTACAGGTTAAGGATAAAGCCATATCTACAGTATCCCTATTCTTTTTTGCCCTATTTGCAACGAAATAAGTACCGCAAACGAAATTGCCAGTAAAACCACCGAAAGCGCAACCGCGGAATCTATATCAACATTAGCAGCATTATAAACTGCTATGGGCATCGTCTCGGTAATGCCAGGAAAACTGCCGGCAAAGGTAATTGTCGCTCCCAGTTCCCCAAGCGCGCGCGCCCATGAGAGACCAGCACCGGTTAACAATATTGGACGGATTAATGGGAGTGTTACGCGCCGGAAAGTATAGAACTCCGACGCGTGTAAGGTATGAGCTGCCGATTCGTAGCGTGGATCCAGTTGCTCAAGTCCTGCTCGAGCGCTATTGACGAAAAAGGGTGAAGAAACAAACATCTGCGCCATTATCACTGCTACTGTTGTAAATGGTATGCTAATTCCCAGCGGGGTGAGGTATTGTCCTATCAGTCCAAAACGCCCAAAAGTAATCAGCAATGCTACTCCAGCTACAACTGGTGGGAGAACTGTGGGCATCGTGACCAGCGTTTGTAGAAATCTGCGGCCAGGAATACGCGTGCGTACCAGTACGTATGCGACAGGTAGACCGAATATCACAGTCAAAAATAAACTCACAAACGTGGTGAAAATGCTTAATTGCAATGCCAGTAAGACTTCTGGCTGCCTTATTAAGTCCCACAACAATGCCGGTGGTTCCCGGATTATGAGAGCTGCCAGGGGTATTCCTAGAAAAAGAAAGAAGCTGCCAGCCAGGATACCAACAAGTATCCTGGCTACCCAGCTTGACCAACGTTTCCCCATGTGTAATTATTCCTTACACAGTACCATGAGTGTGGGAAAATAATAAGATAAGTATTTATACATTGAGTATAGGAAAAAAGCCGAGTGGTGTCAATGGGAATAAACCCATTTGAGCCGCCCTTGATCTGTCGGTTATAATTTCAAAGGACGAAAATGACATGATTATTCGCACCAGAAAGGCAATTGTATGTTACTTGAGGCTGAAATCTGTAAAATGCTCGTCAACGGAGATGAATGGGGCCAATGGTGTGGCTACCAGTTGCCTGTTAGCGAACAGTACGTCACTATCTGGACACCAAAGGGCACGCGCAAGCATTGGAAGCCTCGCAAATGGAAACCCGACTACTTCATCTCTGAAAATCACTCTCTCTCATACTTCTGGCCTGGCGCCTGGTACACCATACATGTATCTTATCGAGAAGACGGCACCTTCTCTGACGCTTACTGCGATATCGTTCTTCCAACACCTCCTTACACCAGCACCTCGCGTGAACTCATCTACACCGACTTGTACATAGACGTAGTAGTGCGTGAAGATCACAGTGTTTTTACCAAGGATCATGAGGTCTTTGACCGTGCCGCGCTTCGCTACCCAATCGTTGAGGAGTCACGCCACAAAGCCTTTGAAGCTCTTGACTGGGTGGAAGAGCATGCAAAATACTGGACAGGTCCCTTTACTGTTATGCCCACAACACCTGCCGCGCTCCGACTGGGAAGCACTCTCTACTCAGGAAATACGGTCTGCAATGCGTTTAGCGCTCAATGGTCAAGTTGAAAATGATACCAGATGAGCTACATATAGCGCTGGCGAAGTACAACATAACCGCCAGAGAAGAAGTGGCTCTCCGCGAAGCTCTGGAAGCACGTATCGAGACATACACCCTCATTAAACTTGCTCCCTGGCCTGCGCGCCGCTGGAAATGCAGGTATCGCTTGCTTATAGGTGAGAAAATGTACGATGCGCAAAGCGCTGCGGAAGCCTATGCAATGGCCCTCCTCGCCACCCTGGAGAATTCTCCTGAAAAAAGCTAAAACTTCATGTTCCTATCTTGCCCTCCGACACGTTTAATAGGTAGAAGCCACATCGTGGTTTCTGTATGAAATCGGACACATGAAGTGTCTGACATCCACTTATAAATCAGAGGTGCAGGGGACAGAGTCCCCTGACGGGGCGCGGGGCCGCGCATCTGGGGAATGCAATAGCGGGTCCTCGCTCAAATACCTTCCTTTAAGCAGGCCGCAGGCCTGCTTAAAGGAGGATAAGTGGATCTCAGGAAATGTGTCTTGATGTACTTGTAGTGTTGTTGAAAGGAACAGTGATTATGCAGCGCACAATGTGCAAAGGCAAGATTCACCGTGCCACTGTCACCCAGGCCAACCTCAACTATGTTGGCAGTATCACCATTGACGTGGATTTGTTGGAGGCAGCCGATATCTATCCTTATGAAAAGGTGCAGGTTGTAAACATCAATAATGGATCGCGTTTAGAGACCTATACCATTGCGGGTGCGCGTGGCTCGGGGGTAATCTGCCTCAATGGAGCGGCCGCACGACATGCAGCCGAAGGTGATATCGTGATTATCATTAGCTATGGGCAGTACGACGAAGAAGAAATTCGTTCGCTAGAGCCACGCCTGGTCTTTGTTGATGCTGATAACCGCATTACAGAGAAAAAGCGAGTTCCGCTCATAGAAATGCTGCCAGAGGCTCTCGCCGAAGCTCTCATCTAGCAATTCCTTTCCTATTCATTCAGCCGGTAGGTTGGATGAACTTCAACTTACTTCCTCTCTACCAAACGTTCGTCAGACAAATTCTCTACAAACATTATGCCCTGATATAACATTGCCTCTCGACCTTGCTAATGCTATAGTATGCCTATGCGAATTACAGCTCTGGAACCACAGTTGAACAATCCCGATCGCATCAACCTCTTTGTTGATGGTCGTTTTCTCATGGGCGTCAATGCGGTCATTGTGTTACAGATGGGGCTTAGATTAGAGCAGGAGCTTACTCCTGAAGAACTGGAACGGTTGCATAGCGAAGAAATTGAGCAACGTGCTGTGGATCGCGCGCTCAACTTTCTCTCGTACCGTCCGCGCAGCCGTGAAGAGGTGCGTCGCTACCTGAAGCGCAAGGAAACTTCCCCTGAAATTATCGAGACTGCGCTGGCTCGTTTAGATCGTCTTGACTTCGTAAATGACCGCACATTTGCAGGATTCTGGATCGAGTCACGTGAACACTTTAGTCCTCGTGGAGCGCGAGCCTTGAAGAACGAATTACGTATGAAAGGCGTCGAACGTGAAGTTGTGGATGAGCTGGTTAGCGATGAACAGGACGAAGAACGAGCTTTACGCGCAGGCCGTAAAAAAGCTAGAACACTTATAAATAACTCTAACATCGACTACGCAACGTTTCGTAATCGACTCGGTTCCTTTCTCCAGCGTAGAGGGTTTGGCTATCAAATTGTCACAAAGACTGTTCGGGAATTGTGGAAAGAATTGAAAGAAGAACCAGAGGAAGAGTGGGAATAAGGCGCGCTTTTCATGTTATCGAATTGTGATTTCAAGCCTCTTCACAAACTCGCATGTTTGGTATATAATTACATAGAAGCCATAGATCCCAAATTTACCTTGTTCAGGGCGGACTTTGCTTCGCCTCTGCAATTAGATTGGCGTTGTATTTGCAGAGGTGTGAAGGCATGGTCCGCCCTTTTAGTATTTTGTAAACATCTCTAATTATCGGTTGGAGTAGCCGTTGGTGATGTAGTATCTGCAGGGGTCGGTGTAATGCCGTTCCCTTGATCTATCGTCGGCGTAAAAGTTGATGCAGGCACATTCTGCAATTGAACAGAAGGTATACTGTTCGGATAAATGGATATGATTTTGATTCGTTGTGAGTCCCCTGGAAGTGTATTGCTTTTCCCTCTTGTGAAATGAATGAGTATGGATTTGGGATCTACACCCTGTAAATGTGCAAGATAATTTATCGCATCCTTAAGGGTTCTGCCCTTCAACCCATCAGGTATCGCTTGCAGTTCTGATGGCGGAAATTGGTATTGCACGATACAACCTGCGGCAATTTTAATAGTGATCAAACCAGAATCTACTCCTTCGATAACTGGCGGCCCTGTTGTAATCGATGAGGGAAGGAGCAGATAGCTTGCCCCGAACTGCTCCGCTTGTCGCATCACCAATTGTTGTGCCATATGCACGACGTCGTTGGTGAGAATATAGCCTATACTTCCCTGTTCCTTCACGTTCACAGTGACTGTTTTCCCTTTTTCACCAACCGCGGGTTGAGAAGTTATCGAAAGCATTTGGAAATTAACAGGGCTAACCGCTTTGCCACTGACGCTTATCGTCTTATTCTCTAACTCTTGAGTGATTTGCTGCTCCAGTTGAGGTTGTATCTGACTTACCAGGCTATCAATATCGTTCTGGCTGACTCCTTGTCGACACTGAAAAAAGCCAAAAATGCAATCTACCTGACCTGTAGTTGGACCCGTCATTGAGCTTTGTTCGCTACTGTTTAGTGGTTTTGCAGGAATTGTCTGAGTGTCGAGATTGGCGTTTTGAATTGTTGGATCAACTTTAATTGTATATACCTGGTTGATGACATGCGCTTGTGGGCTAATATTGACACTTACTGAGGTAGCTGTTGCTTCCTGGTACGTATAATATCCCGTACCAATAACCCCAAGTAACAGGATAGCTGTGATAGCTGAAAGTAAAGGAAGCAGGCTGCGCCGCCTCCCGTTTGAAGGAGGTTTGCCTGGATTTGGCCGTTCTTGAACTGTTAGATATCCCTGCTGTTTTGCAGGATCGAACCTGGTAGTAGGCGCATTATAATCTTCGCGTTTGAATGAACTTTGTGACTGTGAGGGTATAGCAACAGAAATATATCCAGAATGTTGTAATGAGACAAGCTCATGGTCAGAGACATCAATATTTTCGTCAAGTAATGTGTTTGATGATCTGTTGAGAGCATTGCTGAGATGCCTTGAAGTGGACTGACCGGGTGAAACAGGATACGGCGTGGTTATTGAAGTCGCTTGATGTGAAGACATCAGTTGCTGGTATGCTTGTTCGAAATTTTGTAGCGCCTCGTCAGCAGTAGCAAAGCGATCTTCAGGGCGATTTGCAATGCAACCTCGTACAACGTCTTCCAGAGGCTGAGCCAGCCCGGGTGCTTGCTGACCCACCGGAAAATTGCCAGTCAGCATCTGATAAAGAATTACTCCGAGCGAAAAAATATCATTACTTGGAGCTGCAACACCGGATAATCGCTCCGGGGCCATATATGCGATTGTGCCTAACTCATTGCCAGCGGTTGTTAGTGGAGGACTGGCTGAACTGCCCTGGACGGACGCAATGCCAAAGTCTATCAAGCGCACATAAAGCTGGTCATCTTGTTCGTCGAGAAGAATGTTGGTAGGTTTGAGATCGCGATGGATGACCCCTCGTCGATGTATATATGCTACCGCCTGCACCAGAGGAACAAATAAAAGATGTGTTTCTTCTAGTGATAAAGGGCCGCTTTTCAAATGATGAGCAAGTGTGCCGCCTTCGATATAAGGAGTGACAAGAAAGAGACGTCCCTGGTCCTCACCAAACTCAAACAACGGTAAAATATGTTCGTGTTTGAGATGCGCGCTCACCTCTGCTTCCCGCAAGAAACGCGCGCGAGCAGTGACGTCATGCACAAGGTCAGAACGAATGATTTTGATTGCTACATTGCGCCCAAAAGCGCTTCGCTGGTGTGCAAGGTACACCTCTCCCATACCGCCTACATCGATGCGGCGTACAAGGTCATAATTACCAAAACGAGGTAAACTCTCTTCTTGCATTGTTTGGTCAGGTTGCTCTCTCATATAAACTTTCAAATAGAAGATATAGTAGCCCTATATGAATAGACGTTCGAGATAGCAAAATTGTCAATTATTAGGTAAACATGAACGAATGATTTGATCTTCATTGAAACAGGTTGATAGAGTATTGTTTTGCCTGAAGTATAACATTTGAAAAACATATGAGGCAAGTGAACGTTGCAAGTTTGCAGTTTGATTTTGTTATATCTTCACTTCGTTCTTCTGGCCCTGATCTACTTCCTTAGCCAGTGATTGTATCGGCGGTGGTTGCTTCGTTCTCAAAATGCCTGTCATATAAATGAAGAAAGCCAGCATGAAAAGTGCTTCTACAATATTGACAAGAGCATAAGAAGGAAGCGAGATTGAGCCGATAGTTACATTCGTATTGTTGAAGAATGAGCCAATTGACCCTGGTAGCAGTGTCAACCCCCACGAGCCATTCCATATAGCATGTTGCAGCACAGCGTAGGTCCAGCAACCGGCAACTTTCAATCCACGATGCTTACCAGGATGAGTAAGATAATACCATCCAAGAGTAACCATTGCTGCACCAAAACCGTGTAAAAGGCCAGATCCGGTACGGATAAGCGCAACACTCAGCCAGTCTTGATATCCAGAGCTTATGTATCCTGTGGTCTCGATGAGGTTAAACCCAATCCCAGCAGCCAGACCTAACACAAATGCCTCTGCAGCGCTGCGTACGCGTCCAATAAATATGATGACTGCTAATGGCTTAACGGTCTCCTCAATCAGTGGAGCCATAACAGCAACAATTAACAGGATAATGTGATACACAGCAGGATCCTGGCAGTTCGGAGCGTTGGGCTGGTCCACGCAAATGAGGGGATTCGCGGCCTGTCCATGCACAAGCAAAAGCTCAAGAACATATTCGAGTATAGCAGCAAGCCCAACACTCAGCGTAGCTCCGCTTACAATTGCCAGAGTAAATCGCCGCCAGCTTGTTGGCCAGGCAGATGTTCTGGGAAAGTGCAGTCGTCGATCCCCCAGGGCTAGTATAGTAAGTGCGGGAAAGAGGGCTGCAAACGCGATCAAAATGACTGTGACCGTTGGATATGCCACAGCCGTTCCATGAATCTGGAGCCAGTATGCGACACCAACGACGACCAGGTAGATCACGAAAAATATCCAGAACTGTGGCATCATGAAATCGGCTGAAGGCTTTCTCAAAAACACCGAACGTATACTATGATACAGTCCGAAGCCTCCTCCGATGACACCTGCGCAGGCAAAGCTAATAAAGAGCACAATTGATGCGAAGTATTCGCTTGGGTTTAACGTTGAATGAGGTAAAACCGAGATAAGTGCGAGTAGGACTATCGCGCCCAGACCGGCAAGCAATACCAGGATCGATCCAACCAGAGAAGTAATTCCCATTGCCAGCAGATATGAGTCGCGTTTTGGTAAAGGTGGTTGCCATGGATATCCGTATATGGGTTGTCCATAGCCATTGTAACCTGGATAAGGAGGAGCTATTGGAGCGTAAGGTGGGGGCGATACATATCCCTGATATGACGGATAACCTGCCTGAGGCGGATAACCAGGCCTTTGGGGAGGGTAACCTCCAAAGGGTGCATAATTTGGAGCTTGCTGTGGATAACTCTGTGGCTGATATCCAGGGTAGGGTGGGTAAGGTGGATATGCAGGCTGAAAAAGAGGCGCTTCTGACGGATGTGACGCCAGAGAGCCAGAAACGTGTTCGCGATAGGATGTTTGAGGATCAACATGTGTTTCTGGAGCAGCATCAATGGCAGGACGTTGAAGCTTCTCAGTCGGCGTGTCAAGTCCCAACGGCTTTTTGAACTGCGTTCCTGACACGACTCGCGATTCTTGCCCGCTCCCTTGTTCCCAGGGTCCCCATAATTCAGATGTAGGCTGGCGTTTTGGCCCATCAGGGTCAGGTATCGGCCCTTGATTACCTGAACTCAAGCTTCTATGCCTTTTCTAAAAAATACTATAAGCCATCGATGTACTAGAAAGCATACAGCAGATTCAGAGATTTGGGAAGGGTAAATGAAAAGGCATCACCGTTCTACCTGCATTACCTCGACATTGCCCAATCCTTGGAGTGCCTCTTCTAGTTTTTGAATCAAAATGTCCGAGTAATGCATGGTGTTATCTTTTGGCGTCAATAACGCTTTCCATTCGCCATTCGCAACAAGTATTTCATAATGGTCGCGACCAGGCTGATCTCTAATGCAGTTGTAGAGATCCATGACGCGTATCCTATCATTAGAGATAGACTTTTCGTCAGAACCACTGAGTTGCAGCGTAATCCAGATCTGGAATTGTTTGCGGTTCATTTCCTCTTCAATTGCATGTAATTGCTCAACAGTGTTGCACAAAATACCTGGCTCGTCTCGTCGCACCTGTACCTCGCCGCTTACGATTACTACGGTATCTTCAGCCCAGAGTTCTGCCGTCTCTTCATATGTTCTTGGGAAGACGGTGACACCGATAGATCCGGTCATATCCTCTAGCTGAACAACGCACATGGTATCACCTTTCTTCGTAGTGATGCGACGTGCATCTGTAATCGTGCCGCCAACGGTAACCTTCTGCTTATCCAACTCTTCTGTTATCTGCGCAGTTTGGTGCGTAACTCGTTCTTTCAGTAGATCGTTTACATAGGTTAAAGGATGCTTTGAAATATACACGCCAATCAGTTCTTTTTCCCATGCCAGCAGTTGCTTGCGCGAGATTTCTTCGGCATTTTGGTTGAGCGTAAATTCGAACGCGTTGGTAATTTCTTCCATATCTCCAAAGAGGCTAACCATACCTCGCTCTTTTGCCATGCGTTCGCTCTTGCCAAATTGCATTGCTCTTTCGACGGCATCGAGCAATTGGTGTCGTTGACCTTCTGCCAGTAAATCCATTGCTCCGGCTTTAATCAAGGTCTCGATGGCTCCCTTGCCGACAAATTTGGGATCGACACGTGTGCAGAAATCTGCCAGCGATTTGAATGCCCCTCCATTATTGCGCGCTCTCACGATTTCACCGATAGGCCCTTCTCCAATGCCCTTGATGGCAAGTAAACCAAAGCGCACTCCTCCATGTTCAACGGTGAAGCCCCTATCGCTATGATTAACATCAGGCCCAAGCACTTCAACGCCCATACGCTTGCACTCGGCAATTGCATTCGCAATTTTTCGTGCATCCGATGCCTCGGTAGTCATGGTTGCTGCCATGAATTCGGCTGTATAGTTCGCTTTCAAGTAAGCTGTGTAAAAAGCAACAACGGCGTAGCTGGCAGCATGGGCTTTGTTGAAACCGTAGCCTCCGAAAGGTTCGATCAATGTGAAGAGTTCTTCGGCTATTTCTTTTTTGACACCGTTTTTGATGCACCCTTTCACGAAATCAGCTCTATATCCTTGAACCTCATGTACAATCTTCTTGCTAAGCACCTTACGAAATTTATTGGCTTTCCCCCAGGAGAAGTCCGCCAGACCAACTGCGATGAATAACACCTGGTCCTGGTACACAATCACTCCGTAGGATTCGTTAAGCCATTCTTCCAGTCGTGGGTCGAGGTAGGTCACTTTCTTGCGACCATGCTTGGCGTCAATAAACTCTGGGAATGCTATCCATCGGGCCAGGTCGGTAGAGCGCAATCATCGCCATGATATCCTCGATACGGCTGGGCTTAAGTTGTTTAATGTATTCGGTCATCTTTGGGCCTTCAAGCTGGAAAATTCCGGTTGTCTCACCGCTTGCTAACAGGTCGAAAGCCTTTTGACGTCTGGCATTTTGTTCTTCATCATCCGGTACAGGATCGAGTGGAATTTTCTCGAGTACAATTTCCTCGCCGCGTGATTGCTGGATATATTTGAGTGCATTATCGAGAATGGTCAGGTTGGAAAGGCCCAGAAAGTCAAATTTAATCAGTCCCAGTTCTTCCAGATGAGCCTGCTCGTACTGTGTGATGCGCCCCTTACTGGGATCTTTGGGATCGCGTGATTGCAACGGCACAAAATGCTCCAGCGGCTCGTTGGCAATAATTACACCAGCCGCATGAACACCCGTTGTGCGTACCGCTCCTTCCAACTTTAAAGCCTGGTCGATTATCTGCTGTGCAGCACGGCTCTCCTTATATAGATCATTCAGATCTTTGACGCTATCCAGCGAACCTTGCAGCGTGACTTTTGGGCCAGTTGGTATAAGCCGTGTGATGCGATCTCCAACCTCCTGTTCACCCATCACACGTGCTACATCCTTGATCGATGCTTTGGCTGCCATGGTGTTGAAGGTGACCATCTGTGCCACGCTATCCTCACCATACTTGTGAGCTACATATGCGATAACTTCTTCACGTCTATCATCAGGAAAGTCCATGTTGGTTCGGGTAGTAACAAGTGTGTTCATTTTCAACTCCTTCCAGATGGTTGGCTTTTCTACCATCACGCTTAGCCAGAGACCTCTTCACGCAAATTGATAACTGGACCTGGTTGCTTACATCATTCGTCTGAACAAGTAAGAGCAAACTGTTGTTTTAAGATACGAAAAGTGACCATACTCTCCCCGATCATATAATTCGATAAGCTCTGCCAATTTAGTTTCCGGCATCAGTATGCATTCGCTGAGTTGGAGATTGGGTCGTCTGTCACCCCGAGAACATCTGCTCCCGGCAGGTGGGGATAATTGAAGATCTTCACGTTTCTGAGACACAATTGAGGAGGACGTACCTATTTGATGTAGGGGTATTCTACGTGGTCATTTCAGTGTTGCTCCAAAGAAATGGCCTCAGAAATCAGGAATAACCCAGGGCAATCGCATCCACATTTTCAAGCGGCTTGTATAGGGCAATTGCACAGCAGAGCTTTGAAAGCGTTATCGTTGTGACGCTGCCTATAGAAACAGTTCCAAAATTAGATGTGATTGCCCTGAGAATGCCTCCAAGCTGGTTGATGGTACTTGAAAGCCATACATCGATGATTACCGTTTTGGATCTACCTTTACTTACTGAGGACGCTTCTGGCTGCATGAGTACTGGCAGTAGCTTCGAAGTTGCACTCTGCCCCAGTGGTTCGCAGTTGACATTTCGACTGGTTTAACGTGAGTTCTGGATAAGCAGACCCTCCTCCGATAATGTAGGATAGAAACGAACAAACGACGTCTATCCATTATCGGAGGGATCTGACTATGAGTCTACTCGAAGTGTTTTGTGCTGTCGATGACTTTCTGTTGAGCTTTGAGTCACAATGGAACGCCAACCAATTGCAAGAAGGCAAGCAGCGGGACCGTGCTGGCCAACTCTGCCCAAGTGAGGTGATGACGATTTTGATCCATTTTCATCAGTCGCACTATCGGACGTTTAAAGCCTATTACACAGAACATGTCCAGGTCCATCTCACGAGCGAATTTCCGCAATTGGTAAGCTATGCACGCTTTGTGGCATTGATCCCGCGCATGCTGCTTCCCTTGCTTGCCTATCTCCAGAGCCGATACGGGGACTGCACAGGGATCAGCTTCATTGATTCAACTTCCTTGGAAGTGTGTCATCCCAAACGCATCAGCCAGCACCGCGTCTTTGCCGCTGATGCCAAGCGTGGCAAAAGCAGCATGGGCTGGTTCTTTGGCTTCAAGCTGCACCTGGCGGTCAATGATCGCGGCGATCTGCTGGCTTGCTGTCTCACCCCAGGCAATGTCGATGATCGGGCTCCGGTTCCTTACTTAGTGAAAAGATTGCGCGGGAAGGTGTTCGGAGATCGCGGCTACATTTCTGCTCCTCTCACGCAGGTGCTCTTTGAGCAAGGACTCCACCTCATTACCAGACTGCGGAAAAACATGAAAAACCGTCTCATGCACCTTTCCGACAAACTGCTGGTGCGCAAACGAGTCATTATCGAGTCCATCATCGATCAGCTCAAGAATATTTCGCAGATCGAGCATTCTCGCCACCGCAGCCCTGTCAATTTTGTCGTGCATGTGATTGCTGGGCTTATCGCCTACAGCCATCAAGACAAAAAACCAGGACTGCATCTCGATGAACGCGCTCTTCTGGCTGCTTAATTGGCTTGTCTTAAACAGAACTCACGTGGTTTAGCAATTGCACCACAATCTAAATCGTGAACGACCAAGAGCCGTTCATTAAGCCGCTGCTCATGACGGAGGAAGTTAGGTTGAGTAGAATGTCAACATAGAGGTGGTTGATCCTCAGTCAGATATGAAGACCGAGAATTCGCGCTCAATTGTACGCTCCCTCCCTTTGGTTAAGAACTTAGTACCGAGTCTGCTCGTCGTTGATCTGGCTGGGAATACGAAGGTGGTAATTCATTTCACAAATTTTTCAAGCGTCTTATAGCAAGATTTGGTCATCTGCAGCTTACTGCGGCAGATAAACGCACATTGCAGTGCATATGCACGCACATATGCACTGCATATGTAACAATTTATGTATAGTTCACGACTATATAGTACAAAAATCCCATCTAAGTATACATGCCTGCTACCCAAACGTATAATTAAGAAATAAGGATAGCAAGTCTCCGGTAAAAGTTCGGTTCAACTACCGGATCCAGCTATTGTGTTCATAAATGGAGGATATGAAGTTGCTCGAAAATGTAGCGAAACATCCTTATAAAGTGTTACACCTTGTCCTAGATTCGGGTGAACGGCTTCCTTGTCTGGTTGACAACGCGACCTGGCTTCCAACGCGTGTCGCAACTCGATGGGCAGTGCGTTACCGCAGACATCGTGTGCAATCATCGACGTTAGCAGATAACTTGCGAATACTTTGCAGTATGTATACCTGGGCAAGGATTGTTTGCCAATTAGATCTTGACGACTATCTTACTGCAGGTAAATTACTACGATCTAGGCAGATTGAGTCGCTCGTATCATATCTACGAACGACTCATAATAGTCCTGTCTCCGGTAAAAAATATGCTCAAACTCACAGTATCGCTCAGGTGCTGAAGGCAGAGACATATGATCATCACCTTGCTATCGTTGAAAATTTCCTTATATGGTCAATCGATCCCGAGAATTGGGGAGGAGTTTCTACGCTCACCCTCGATGAAATGTACACAGAGAGAATGATGTTGGAAATGCTCATCGGAACACTTTACATTGGAGCACCTTCCTCAGAACGAATCGAGCCGCTTACGGACGATGAGATTCTGGCTATCCGAGAAGCAATCGAGCCAATCAAAGATAGCAATGGTCAATGGGTTTGCAAAGGTTCGGGCTTCGCTACAGACACGCGTTTCCGTAACTGGCTCATGTTTCAGGTATCCTTAGAGCTCGGGCTTCGGAGGGGAGAATTGCTCAAATTACGAATTGATTCCCTGCCCAGGGGGCAGGATGATTGGATCGTTGTACGCCGTTACCCTGATGACCCACTAGACTCTCGTCCAAAGGAACCCGCTGTAAAAACATCTGAGAGAATTATTCCGGCATCTGCTGAATTGCTCTCGGCATTACGCACCTACTATAACGCGCCTCCACCGCTTGGAAGAATGAGGGGCAAAAGTATTTATCTCTTTGTCACAAGGAATGGTGATCCGCTCTCTCTGGATAGAGCAGATGACATTATTCAGACAATAGGAGCGATTAGCGGGGTACAGCCGCTGTCCTGGCATCGATTACGTCATACCTGGGCAGAAAAGACTGCGAAGCGACTGAGTAAAGAAGATAATTGGGTAGATCAGTTGATGTACTTAGGTGGTTGGTCACACCCAGAATCGGTAAGTACGTATATAAAGCAATTTAGACAAGAGCAGGGCAACGCTGCACTACAAGCACGGCAAGAGGGTTTGTATAAGAGAAAGAGAACGAATGATGAAGAAAAATACATCTAACATGCAGGAATCGGATGATATATCGGATCTGCCACCTCTTCCGCCAACAGTATGGCTGAAAGATGGCTGTGAAATCAATATCAGCGGCGAGATCTGGAGGTTTTGGGCATATTCTGAAGGAAGAGTATCGTGTGTCATTAATTTGCATCTGCTGGATAAAGAATCTCCACTTACGCAGCGCGCAAGACATCTGGTGAAATTATTTTTGAGCGATAGACTTTCAAAACGTAAGCCCATGACTGTTACTGCTTATTTCCGCTCAATTTTGCGTTTTACGAGGTGGATTGATTTGTACGTAAAAGGCATACGCACCCAATTACCTGGTTCTCACTTTGATTGGAGCGATTTCGACGAAGCAATTTTTCGAGCCTACCTTGATTATGGCCTCCAAAACACAGCAACCAACGGAGACGACTTTGCAATGCTGCGACTATTTTATCAATGGGGAGTTGCTCGACAGTACCGGGATTTTGATCTGGCTTTACTACATATACTCAAGTCAATTAGAGCGGAAAAGCATCCACAGGGGCATCATGTACGGTTCCGCCATCAGACAAAGGGTGGATACTCAGAAGCCGAGCAACTTGCGATCCAGCGCGCTATTGACGATGATGAAGGGGATAAGCGGGATCGGGCTATTGTCATGTTACATCTTGAACTCGGGGTCAACTCAAACGCCACTATACGACTCAAAAATAAAGATTTAAAGCGCTATGCTCATGAAAATAAAGTAATGTATCAACTCAAGGTGCCGCGTGGGAAAAAACGCGCTACGTACAGAGAGACAAAGCAAAGACCTATCAGCCCGAAGCTAGGTGAACTCCTCGAAAGCCTGATGGAAGGAGGTCCAGAGGATCCATTGATTCACTGGCTACCAGACGGTAATCCAAACGAGAGCATACATGCCACGATGCGACGTTATGTCAAAGCAGCGCATATTGTTTCTCCCCGCACAAAAAAATTGTTAGTAATGTATCCACGTCGGTATAGGATTTCTCTGGCGACACAGATGCTTGCGGATGGCGCCTCTCCACTCCAGGCAGCTGAAGGTCTAGATCACGAGGACTTAACGAGCATAAGAATGTATGTAGAGACACAGCCCGACATTGCTGAGAAGGTAGACAAAGCAACACATTCCGGGCTTGCGCCAGTTGTCAATCTTTTTTTGGGGAAAATCGTGACATCAGAAGAAATAGAGGCTACAAAAGATGGACCTGATCCAATCATTCCAGCTGCGATACCTCATTTACCTTTCCCGCTCCTTACTGCAGGGGGTATCGGAATATGTGGGAAAGATATACGGATAGATGGGCTTTGTCAGTTATTCCCGCCTTTGAGTTGCTACAGTTGCTCTCTATTCTGTGCATTACGAGATGGTCCTCATGAGGAGATCCTCCGCTCCATAGAGCAATTTATCAGCGATACGAGAGATTCGATTGATCTACGCATTGTAAAGCAACTTGAGGGTATCTGCGATGCCATACGTGGTGTCATCCAACAATGTGCGTCACACAAGAAGAGATCAATTGAGTAATTGAGGGGAGGAGCTATATGGGTATCGATTTTAATGACGCCGAACGCCCACCGTTGAACACGACAGTAGCTTTGCAGTCATTCATTGCAACCGCTCGTGAAATGTTTGACATTAAGTTTCAGCGCGAGCAACAAAGTTTTCATGATCCGTCCTGGAATGTCAGCAAATGGATAGTTAATCGTGCTATGCGTCAAATCGTTACATTGTATTTCACGCGCCTTGACAGTAGAGATCAACCTCTACCTCCTGTCTTTGCAAACGCAATGAAAAGCTATTTTGTTTTTAATTGGCAATCCCCTGGCACAATGCAAATAAAATCACAGGTGGCTCGCATTCTCTGGGAAGCTGTTCTCACGCGCCGAGGAGGGCAAGCAGATATTTTTCGCTGGGAAGAATTGTGTGAGGAGGATCTGAGTCAGACAGAACTAATGTTACGTGAGAGGTATTGTCAGGGAACCGCTCGTAGACACATGCTGACGATATTGACGATCATTAATTTCCTCTCAGCACGAAAAATTTGTCGTCCCTTATATTATGTACCCCAGACGCCGCCCATAGAGGAATTTTACAGGCGCACCATTGAAGGACAGGAATTAAGAAGAGCGCAGCTTCCCTCTACAGAAGCGATAAAGGGCCTGGCGGCCGTTTACAGTACATTCGCAAAAGATAAACATGATCGACTCCTCATAGACTGCATTGCCATTCTAGTCGTCACTGGCTTTCGTGTTGGTGAACTTCTCACGCTCCCTGTAGACTGTGAGGTAACAGAAGTGCAGAAAGGTCAGACAGTCTATGGCATTCGTTATTATAAGGAAAAAGCGCGAGGGAGAGAAAAAAAGTACGCAGTTCGTTGGTTGACTCCTCTAGGCGCCGAATTAGCGCGTCAGGCAATTGCAGAGATTCGAACCATTACTGAGGCAGTTCGCGCTCAAGCAAAGATCCTTGAGCAAAATCCTGATAGAATTTCAGTTCCAGGTTTCGATTGGAACGAGCGCATGTATCGGAATGATCTGGCCCGCATTCTGGGAAATAAGCCGAGAGGTGTGTGGAGTATTCCCCGTACGCAACTACCATGTTATCAAGATGAGAAAGGTAGATATTATGCTTATGCATTTGATGTATCTGCTTATCTTCTTTCGCAACGAGTAGACGTTCTGTGGACGCTTGATCTGAAAGACGGTACTCAGCAAAAACTATCTGAGACGCTTTTGATTGTGCCAAGGTCCTTCTTCAATGGCACGCGCAAACCGCACCCGGTACTCGTAGAACCGCTGAGTTACGGACACATCCAGAAATTTCTCGCAGGTGGTAAAAAAAGGCAACCATCTGTTTTCGATCGCTTCGGTATCCGTGAAAACGATGGCTCGTACTGTCATGTCACATCTCACATGTTTCGGCACTGGCTGAATGATCTAGCAGATAGAGGTGGGCTACCTATGGAAAGCCTCGCACGTTGGATGGGTCGGGACAACCTCCGAGATAATGATGCATATCGCCACGCACCAATGGATCAGCGACGCAAATGGGTCAAAGAAGGCATAATTTCCGGAGAGATTGGCGGGCTCGCAGCTGATATTTATATGAGTGTGCCAATATGTGAGCGTGAAGACTACCTCGATGGGCTCGTTCAGTCTGTGCACATTACACCGATGGGATTATGTATCCATGATTTCGCCCTCATCCCCTGCAAGTACCATTTGAATTGCCTGCGAGGGTGCCCCGAATACCTGCGGACGAAAGGTAGCCAGGTAGAACGTACATTCCTGATTCAGATTCAGAAGAGGACGGAGAAAACTCTTCATGCAGCCAAGGAAGTCGATCAGAACGGTAATTCTGCAACTGCCCAAGCATGGATCCAGAATTGCGAAGAAACACTGGAGGGCGCGAACGCTTCTCTTGCTATTGATGGCGATTCCTCTATTCAGGACGGCACGCTGATTACGCCTTTTCGGGGGCGCCCAAGTCGCTATCAACCACTATCCGATTAGAGGGAAAAAGTATTGTCATCAACTTCTATAGGTCTAATCTATATACTGTTTGATCTACCTGGTTATCTATCTAAGAAAGGGATGTCAGAACAAGCAGAACTTGGCATTCATACTTGCATGAACTGATATTGAATGATAACGATCTGTTGATTTGCGCAAAGAAGATGAGTACATCAATAATGCAAGGACTGTTCTTGAACAAGATGCATGAATTGCCTGTAAGTCTTATCAAGTAATTCGAACCAAGTAGCAGAAAGGATGAGATTCGATGCCACGATCAAGTTTACGGGAGGAGCTAACTTCCAGATTACATGAATATTTAGTTATCGCTGAATTACATTCACCGGAAGAATATCCTTTAGACGTTAAAAGCGTAGCAGAGGCTCTTAACGTCAGCCGGACAACAGTGTACAAGTATGCATTAGATGAGGATATAGCAGCAGCCAGTCAACGACAATGGGAACGTGCATATAATTCAGGCCGACGCACAAAGCGCAGTATGATCGAAGAAATTATAAGTGAGCTTAAAGCAAGATTGCACCTGGCGGAGGAGCGGATTAAACAATTGATCGCACGTCTTGCTATGGTGGAGGCCAACGCTGCACGGCTTGGAATAAATCCAGAGGATTTATATCGTCCTATTCTTAATCCAATCCGTAATGTTTCGCATGCAGGCAGTAACATATCTGGCGGAAAAAAAAGATGGCCACAACAGAACTGAGCCTATTGATCGTCAAGATGGTAGCTCTTTTCCCTACCCTTAGCCTTATTCTCCAAATGTGCGTTCTCGCTTAAATTTGGGACAAGCAACTGGAAGATGCGTTTAGATTATCTTTGGTTCGATCCATGTCGGTGACAATAAGCCTTGACAAAAGTAGAGCTGAACAGCCTTGGTAAAATGAAGCAGTATATTGTAAGTAAAGGAATTCTTGTGCAATGATTACTCGTTTCCCAAAGGGAGATTTCGATGAGATTTTTTACAGCATGTGCGCTCGTTACTATGATAAATTGCAATATGATAATAAAACTACTTTTCTTCATGATCTGTTTGATAAATATATACAGACATCGATTGGCCTCCCGCATCGGCTTGGGTACTTCGTTAACAAATTACCCTTAAAGCGCTTCTTTACCGTTGACCTCCTCATCGATCAGCATACACTGTTTCCCTATTACCATCCGTTCTTATTTGAAGAACGCGCCCAACAGCTCCGAGAAAAGATGATTACAGGCAATGAGCAGTTGATTCATAAGACCGTTGGCCAATCGACTACGGATATACCAAATTTAACCTGGTTGCGCTATTGTCCACTGTGTGCAAAGGAGGAGAGAATTCATTATGGAGAATGCTACTGGCATCGATTGCACCAGGTACCTGGTGTTGAAATTTGCCCAATCCACAGGGTCTTTCTTGAAAATAGTAAGATCAGTGTGCAGCGTTGCCGCAGTGATTTTATCCCTGCAGAGCAAGCAGTGATGTCTATGAATGCGCGTCAGGCAACGTCTTCCCCATTTTACGAATTTTTCTTAGGCATTGCCGAAGACACACGTTATCTTCTACAGCATCCGAGTAAGTCGCTTTCCTCTCACTTTATCCGTGAGCAGTATCAGGCTCTTCTAGCTCATCATGGATTTATCACCCCAAGTGGACAAGTGCGTACCATAGAACTGCTACAGTCCTTCCTCAAGTATTATCCTCAGGAATTTTTAGCCCAATTGCACTGTGAATTAAAGCTCACTCCTTATTTGCATAATGCCTGGGTATCTAAGGTGATCCATGAGACAGGCTTTCAGCACCCCTTGCATCATATTCTTGTGATACGGTTTTTAAAATCTACGATGGAGCCTTTTCTTTGTCAGCGTGTGGAGGCTCCAACGCCATTTGGTTGTGCTCCCTGGCCGTGCCTCAATCCAGCCTGTGAACTGTATCGACAGAGATGTATAACGACCTGTCAGACCGCTACTGGAGTAAAAGGTAAACTTTTTGCGCGTTTCACCTGCAAATGTGGTTTCACTTACTGCCGATCAGGACCGGATAGTTCGCCAGAGGACATGTTCAAAAAGACCAGAATTCTCTGCTATGGGAGTGTCTGGGAGATGAAGCTACAAGAAATGTGGAGTAATCCAGATTTGAGCCTTTGTGAGATAGCTAGAAGATTAGGAGTCGATACTGATAATGTAAACAGGTATGCCGCAAAAATTCAACTTCCCGTACCACGAAATCCTCTTCGTTCGGCTCGTTTCCGTGTCGGGGAAAAACGTGGGAGAACTTCCACAAAGAGTATTGAATGGTACGAAGCGAAGTGGCTGGAATTGATTGAAGAATATCCCGAAGCATCTGCTGGGGCCTTAAGGTTGAAAATGCCAGGAATTTATGACCATCTCAAGAAATACGATCAAGATTGGTTTCTAACACATTGTCCGACAAAGAAACCGGGAGGGAGGCCAGAGTCACGCTCAAAGTTGATAAATTCTTCAGGAAGAATATGATCAGTCAAAAATGTAGTGTACTGTAAGTAACCTGGAACTCGAGCCCTTTCTATCTGTCAGGCGGAAGTTTCTCGAATGGCTCAACTACAATATCCATTTCCTGCTTTCTCTGCGTATTCTTCATTATTTCCACTGTGAAATCATGAACTGGTGCCAGACGTTTCATCCGGTCACCTTCGTCGATACATTTGGATTCTGGGTCGCTATGAATACGTTCCGACTTCTATTGCCAAGGAAATATGTGTTGAATTTGGCCAGAAGATGTACCACAAGAGCAAACCTTTTTGAAACTATTCCATCTAAAGTGAGATGGGCTTTGAGCATCCAGGATCATTGTACTGCAATTTTCCCTTCTGCACGGCATCGTTGACGATCATACCTATCTTAACCTGACCCTCAAGGCGGGATCAAATGGGAAGAAGTTCAACGAGCTTATCTAAACGTAAGGGGATTGGTAGACAAGAATAGCGCGGATACCCCGCTCAGGGTTTACCTCATCAACCAGATCTAACGCTATATAATGTGAGCGACTTCCGGCAATACGGGCTGCACTGAACGGTGGGTGCAATCCCGCCGCGGTTTTCTGTCGTCAGCTACAGGTCCTACGTTTTGAATATGTATCGCGAGAATTGGCTAGGGTTATATAGCACTTGAATGCAACACTGACCTCGCATCAACAACACCAGTCACGATAATCGTCAGCTACGGAATGAGGTATTGAGTTCTCAGATCAAGGAAACAAATCTTTTGTTTGAAAAGAAAAGTACTCTGTACCTGGTATAGCTTTCCTGATCAGCTGAAGAACAGTATTCTCAAGCTATCTCTCAATAAGTTCCGCTTGAATCACCCCTTGATCACCTATGATTGCTTCGAGTTGGTCTCGCACTCTCTCATATGGCATGGTGTCTATACTTGGCTTAAGGTGAGCTACCCATTCACCATTTGCGATGATGAGGTTGTAGTGATCGCGGCCAGGTTGATCACGGATGCAGTTCCAGATATTCTGCACAAGTATGATGTCGTCCGAGACTGAACGCGCATCATCTCCACTCAACTGCAGGGTAATATTCACCTGATATTGCTTGCGATTCATTTCCTCCTCAACATCTTTTACCTCCTCGACACTGTTGCAAAGGATTCCTGGTTGATCGCGCCGCATCTGTACTTCGCCGTGTACGATCACCACGGTATTTTCATTCCATGTGTCCTGGGTGTCTGCGTAGAGTCTGGGGAAGACTGTCACCTCGATGAAGCCATACATGTCTTCTAGTTTGATCACGCACATGGGGTCGCCTTTTTTCGTGATGATTCGACGCGCCTCGGTGATGATGCCACCCAGCACGACTTTGTGTTTGTCCATTTCTTCGGTGATTGCTGCAGTATTGTGTGTGATCTGCTCGTTGAACAGGTCGCTGAAATATGCCAGAGGATGTTTGGTGATATAGAGACCCATCAGTTCCTTTTCCCATTGCAGCAAGACGTTATTATCGATCTCTTTAGCGTTGGAGTTGAGCGTGAATTCAAAAGCGTTCTGTACCTCTTCCATGTCACCGAAGAGGCTGATCATGCCACGCTCTCTGGCGGCACGTTCATTCTTGCCATGCTGCATGGCGCGCTCAACTGCATCAATTAACTGGTAACGTTTGCCATCGGCCAATGAATCCATCGCGCCAGCTTTAATGAGTGTTTCGATGGCGCCCTTTCCCACAAATTTAGGATCAACCCGAATGCAGAAGTCTGCCAGGGATTTGAATGGGCCGCCCTCGATGCGAGCACGTACTATTTCACTAATGGGTCCTTCGCCGATACCCTTGATTGCTAATAAGCCGAAGCGCACACCACCTCCCTCAACAGTGAAACCTCGGTCACTTTTATTCACATCCGGGCCCAATGTCTCGACACCCATACGCTTGCATTCGGCGATAGCATTGGCGATCTTTCTGGCGTCCGAAGCCTCAGTAGTCATGGTGGCTGCCATGAACTCTGCTGTATAGTTAGCCTTGAGGTAGGCCGTGTAAAAGGCGACAACAGCATAGCTTGCAGCATGAGCTTTGTTGAAGCCATAGCCGCCGAATGGTTCGATAAGGGTGAAAAGGGTTTCGGCATCCTCCTTTTTAACTCCATTATTGACACAACCCTGCACGAAATCTCCTCGATAGCTCTCAACTTCGTGCATGATCTTTTTGCTGAGCACCTTGCGGAACTTATTGGCTTTTCCCCAGGAGAAGCCTGCCAGTCCAACAGCGATGAACAGTACCTGGTCTTGGTATACGATCACGCCGTAGGATTCGTTCAGCCATTCCTCTAGGCGCGGGTCAAGGTAGGTTATGTATTTATTTCCATGTTTGGCATCGATGAAGTCAGGGATGCTATCCATCGGTCCAGGTCGGTAGAGAGCGATCATGGCCATCACATCTTCGACGCATGTTGGCTTGAGTTGTTTAATGTATTCACGCATCTTTGGGCCTTCAAGCTGGAAAATTCCGGTTGTCTCACCGCTCGCCAGAAGTGCAAAGGCTTTCAGGCGTCTCAGATTCTGCTCCTCGTCGGTCTCTACCGGATCAAGCGGAATCTTCTTCTAGAATGATCTCTTCGCCGCGCGATTGTTTGATGAACTTAACCGCATTATCCAGAATAGTGAGATTGGAAAGGCCAAGGAAGTCAAACTTGATCAGACCCAATTCTTCCAGGTGCGCCTGCTCATATTGTGTGATACGTCCTTTCGACGGGTCTTTGGAATCGCGCAGTTGCAGCGGCACGAAATGTTCCAGCGCTTCGTTAGCTACAATCACGCCTGCAGCGTGTATACCAGTGGAGCGTACCGAACCTTCCAGCTTCAAGGCTTGGTCGATGATATCCTGTGCAGGCTTGCTTTCCTTGTACAGGTTAGCCAATTCCTTGACGTTATCGAGCGAGCCTTGCAGGGTGACCTTTGGGCCTGTTGGAATGAGGCGAGTAATCCGATCTCCTACTTCTTGCTCGCCCATGACACGCGCTACATCTTTGACCGAGGCCTTCGCTGCCATGGTATTAAACGTCACCATCTGCGCCACGCAGTCCTCTGCCATATTTGTGTGCTACGTAGTCGATTACTTCTTCACGACAATCATCAGGGTAATCCATATCAATGTCAGGCATGTCCGCGCGCTCTGGATTAAAAAAGCGTTCGAATGGCAGTTGATAGCGCAGAGGATCAACATTGGTGATACCCAGTGTATAAGCCATCAAGCTGCCTGCTGCCGAACCGCGCGCGGAACAACGAATGCCTCTCGAACGCGCATAGTTCACAAAGTCCCACTCGATTAGGAAATAGGGCACGAAGCCTTTTTGCGCAATCATGTCGATCTCATAGTCCAGCTGTTTCTGTAATGGCTCGGTCATCTCGCCAAAGCGTTCTTTGACGCCCTCGACACACAGGGCGTGTAGGAACTCTTCCTGCGAAGTGTACTCCGGGGGGATGGTATAGTCGGGCAATTGTGCTTTGTAGGCCAGTGGATCGACGCTGCATTGCTCGGCAATGCGCACGCTATTCTTCAAGGCTTCGGGTACATCAGGGAAAAGACGCGCCATCTCTTCCGGACTTTTCAGATAATATTCCTGGCTATCAAATTTCATACGTTTGGGCGAATTCAACTGCTTGCCAGTCTGCACGCACAGCAACACATCATGAGAGGCGGCATCGTGTGCATCAACGTAATGCAGGTCATTGGTAACGACCATCTCGATCTGCAAATCTTTGTGCATGCGATAGAGCAATTGATTTAAATGCCCCTGTGGTGAGGGCTGGCCATCGTCAAACGTGCCGTGATGCTCCTGAATCTCCAGATAGAAGTTCTCAGGCCCAAAGACGTCCTGATACCAGCGAGCCATTTTGTACGCCTCATCCTGCTGTTCTTTGAGCAGCGTTTTCGGGAATCTCGCCGGAGAGGCAGGAAGAAGTGACAATCAGGCCCTCGGCATATTTCTCCAGCACTTTTTTGTCGATACGCGGTCGCAGGTGCCAGCCCTCAGTATTGGCAATCGTGGTCAATTTCAAAAGGTTATTATAGCCAGTATTGTTTTTTGCCAGCAGCAACAGGTGATGATAGTCATCGCTAAAACGTTTGGAGTGGTCGTGCATATCTTCGGTCAAATATGCTTCGATGCCGATGATGGGATTGATGCCGCCAGCCTTGCACGCCTTGTAAAATTCAATCACGCCATACATTGCGCCATGATCGGTGATTGCCAGGTGCTCCATCCCCAGTGCCTTCGCTTGCTGGACAAGTTTCTTCGTGCGGCTAAATCCATCGAGCAGCGAATACTCCGTATGGACGTGCAGGTGCGCAAAGTCGGCTGTCATAAATAAATACCCTCCACCAAAAGTCGTTCTACCTAAATCATAAGAACATGTATTCTATTTGTCAAGAAAAAAGCAATACGAAAAGTATCAAAAATATCTACAAATTTTTTGACGTTTCATTACTGAGCAACGAAACTCAGAGTTCTTTTGGAGGGACTTTTGGCACTGCTTAATAAAAGAGTATTGGGTTGAAGTGTGTGTCATTGCCTGACTGGCGGATGAACGTAGTAACTGGCACATAGTCACTTAAGCGAAGTCATATAAGCTCAATCTTCGATCTGCTTTCGGTTCCCGAACATGTGTTATACTGTTCGGGAACCGCTGTTCAGTTCAGCATATGACAAAGGAAAGTGAACTATGGTGTCTGCTGCTCCTATTGTACAGGACGGTGTACTTACTTGCTTGCAGAATGGGTGGACTGCCAGGTTCGAGGTTGATACCTCAGATTGGCATGACTGGCTGGAGACATCCTGCACATTCACATTTCGGGGTTCGCACGGGACATTCACTGCTCGCAAGGAGCGGGCAGGCAATAAACGGGGTGGGCTGTATTGGAGAGCGTATCGCAAGCGTGATGGCAAACTCCGTCGCGTGTATCTGGGCAAATCGGAAGAATTAACCTTACAACGCCTTGAATTGGCTGCTACTATCTTGGCAGGTCAGGGAAACTATAACGACAGGTTGGACATACACCCGTTTACTGATCATTCCTCGCCCGCTTTGCTCAACGAAGATAACATATTCACATCTTTGCTGGCAGACGAACTCAGGCCAATACCACGAAGGGACTCCTTCTCGATAGCATGTGCTTCTGTTCTCCCAACTTACCTCACTCCACTAATCGGGCGTGAGCAGGATATACATGCAGTATCTGAACTGCTTCAACGCTCAGAAGTACGCCTCTTGACGCTCACAGGTCCTGGGGGTGTTGGCAAGACACGCCTGGGTGTCCAGGTTGCAGAGAGGACGCGACCGCGTTTTGCCGATGGGGTGTGCTTTGTCTCTCTCGCTTCAATTAATGGTATCGGACTGGTCCTTCCTACCATAGCTCAGGCTCTTGGCCTGCCAGAAACAGAACCCAACAGACTTTTGGACCACTTGAAAATCTCTTTGTTTGGGCAACATTTGCTATTGCTGCTCGACAACTTCGAACAAGTCGTCGGCGTTGCGCCTGTGCTGGGTGAACTCCTGATCGCCTGTCCATCATTGAAGGCTCTCGTGACAAGCAGAACTGCCTTGCGCCTGCAGGGTGAATACGAGTTTCCTGTCTTACCACTGACTTTTCCAGGTCAGAAGGAATCGCTAGATGCTGAGGGGATCGCGCAGTATTCAGCAGTGGCTCTCTTTCTACAGTGTGTATCGGCCAGCAATCCTGTTTTCTCTCTTACCGATGAGAATTTAGCCATCATTGCTGATATCTGTACCCATTTAGATGGTATACCTCTTACCATCGAACTGGCGGCTGCTCGTATGAAACTTCTTAGCCCGAAAACGTTGTTGGTCCGTTTGCAACATAGTCTTGATCTCCTGACAGTCGGGATGCGCAATCTTCCCCCCCGGCAACAGACGATCAGGAGCACCATCAAGTGGAGTTATGATCTATTAGGATATCACGAACAGCGCCTGTTCCGTTGCCTCTCCGTCTTTGTTGGTGGTTTCACACTCAAAGCTGCGAAAGCGGTCTGCGATGCTTGTGGCGATTTGAGTATAGATATCTTTGATGGGGTGGCCACACTCATTGAGAATAGTTTGCTGCAATCGGTGAAGCAAGTGGAAGACGAGCCACGCTTCCGCTTGTTGCAAACCATTCGCGAGTTTGGATTGGAGTGTCTGGCAGGGAGTGGAGAGCAAGAATGTATCAAAAATGCCCATGCCTACTATATTCTTGCCCTTGCAGAAGAAACTTCTCTAGAGTCTAAGAGTGCTGAGCAGGGGCAGTGGCTGAGTAGATTGGAACAGGAGCATGATAATCTGCGAGCAGCTTTTAACTGGTTGATAGAACGAGAAGAATCAGAGAAGGCATTGCGATTAGGCTGCGCTCTCCATTGGTTCTGGGAGATGCATGGTGATCTAAGTGAGGGCCGTCAATGGTTAGAGAAAGCATTAGGTATCAACCATAGAGCATCGGAGCCAATGCGGGCGAGGGCACTTAGTATTGCAGGGGAACTTGCATACATGCAGGGAGCTTATGATCGGACAGAGGTTCATTGTAGGGATAGCATACTACTCTTTCAAGAACTAGGAGACAGGCATGGTATCGCCATAAACCTCAATATCCTCGGATTTATGGAACGTTCGCGAGGTCGCTACGAAGCAGCAAACGCTTTACGAGAGGAAAGCCTGGTGCTTTTCGGAGAACTGGAAGACCAGGAAGGTATAATTCACTCGCTGATTCTTCTAGGAAGCGTTCTCGCATATCAAGGCAAGTATGCTAGAGCTAGTATGCTGGTTGAGGAGGGTTTGGCAAAAGCCAGGCAGTGGGGATACAAATATGTCATTGGCGATGCGCTCAACATTGCAGCGACTATTGCCTTTTTTCAGGGCCAGTATGCGTGCGCACGAAGCATGATCGAAGAAAGTTTGACTCTTCATAGCGCATTCAAAGATCAACGAGGTCGAGCGTATGACCTCAGCTTTCTAGGGCAGATTGCGCTCCAATTTGAGCGTAAACACTCAGTAGCCCAGGCATTGATCGAGGACGCATTGGCTATCTTAAAAGAGCTTGGAGATCAGCGAGGTATTGCCAAAGCACATTACAGATTGGGGTGTGTAGCTTTGGCACAAGATGATTTTAACGGGGCTCGCACTTCCTACATGCAATGTCTGGCTATTCTTTGGGAAGTAGAGGATTCATGGTTAATCGCAGCGGTTATGGAGAAGTTTGCGCAAATTGCTCTGGCTCAAGAACACGCCGTCTGGGCAGCACGATTGTGCGCTGCTGCTGAGGTTCTCCGTGAAGCGATGGGTGTGCCTGTGCCACCTATTGAACGAGCCAACTTTAAACATACAGTATCATCCATACGCACCCAGCTTGGAGAGGAAGTGTTTGCTACAGTGTGGGTGGAAGGACGAGCGATGACGCCACGGCAAGCCTTCGCAACACGAGAGCTTGTGTCGTTACAACAGGAATATACTATGACGCAATCGGTTCCCAAAGTGATACAAACCTACCCTATGGGAGTGACGGCGCGAGAGGTAGATGTTCTGCGCCTGGTTGCAGAAGGGTTAACTGATGCACAGGTGGCCGAAAAACTTGTACTGAGTCCTCGAACCATTAGTTCGCACCTGTGTTCGATTTATAACAAGTTGGGAGTCAATTCGCGTACTGCAGCAACACGCTTCGCTTTTGAAAATCATCTTGTTTAATCTTTCCCCTCTTCATAATATCCACCTGCGAATGTATCTATGGGCAGAATGGGCCTTCCTCGCTTTGAATTTGAAGAATTCATGTCATCGGATCATGTAGTAATTTTTATTCCGCGTTGGCATTCTTTCTCACTTCGATTACGAAATTACGTAATTTACTGGATACACAATTGCATCAGGTAATGTAGACTGGCAGCAGTAGTATTTCTGATGAGTGCCTTAAGGAGACCGAATGGCGGATATCAGCCTGAACATTAACAAGAAGTTCTATACTATTACCGTGGATGACCCTGATATGCCTCTCCTTTGGGTATTACGTGATCTTCTTGGACTGACTGGCACCAAGTTTGGGTGCGGCATTGGTCTGTGCGGTGCCTGCACTGTCCATTGAATGACGCACCCATCCGCTCGTGCCAGGTCCCCATTTCCAATGTTGGCAATAAAATGGTGACAACCATCGAGGGACTCTCTCTTGACCGCAGCCATCCCTTGCAGCGTGCATGGATTGCCGAAGAAGTGCCCCAATGTGGATATTGCCAGTCAGGGCAACTGATGACTGCTGCCGCTCTCCTGGCGAAGAACCCCGCTCCGACCGATGCAGATATAGATGCTGCGCTATCTGGGAACCTTTGCCGATGTGGTACCTATCAGCGTATTCGGCGTGCCATCCACCGCGCTTCACTGGGACAATAGCATGGACGAACAGATGAAGCAGAGCGAGAGAGGGAAGCAGGAGAGTCAGGAACAACCACAAATACACGCCATCAATCGCAGGCAATTCTTGATTGGTGCTGTGATTGCCGGTGGCGTTGCTGGAACTGCTCTGGTGATCGGGTTCAATGTCTTTGGGCAGCATGGCAAAACTGGAACTGCGGCACCAGGTTCTATTACTCGCCCAAGCTCCTTTGCGCCTGATGTCTATGTACGCCTGAATGCCGATAATACTGTCACTATTCAGGTCGCCAGGTCAGAGGTGGGTCAGGGTGTCCTGACATCACTTGCTATGCTGCTTGCTGAAGAACTGGATGCCGATTGGTCTAAAGTGCGGGTGGAGCAGGCGCTGGCTGATAGGCAATTTGGCGATCAAAAAACTGACGGTAGTTCCAGCGTCTCCGATTCATTCTACACAATGCGAAGCGCAGGGGCGAAAGCACGCACTTTGCTTGTGTTGGCTGCTGCACATATATGGGGAGTGGATCAATCTACCTGCCGCACTGAAAAAGGAGTGGTGTTTCATACACCCAGTGGAAGGCACTTACCCTATGGAAATCTGATTGGGGTAGCGAGTACCCTCGACCCCAGCTCTGTATCGCTTGCTGCTGTAAAACTAAAACAAACTGAACAGTTTACACTCATAGGAACTCGCGTGCCACGGGTGGATACACCCCAAAAAATCGATGGAAGTGCTATCTTTGGCCTTGATGTCCGCTTGCCAGGAATGCGTTACGCAACTATCGCCCGCTGCCCAATTCTTGGTGGTACTTTAAAGCATGTAGATAGCGCCAGGGCGAGCGTCGTTCCCGGCGTACTTCAGATAGTGCAACTCGAAAGCGGCGTTGCAGTGGTCGCCGAGAATACGTGGGCAGCCATCCGGGGACGCCAGGCTTTGAATCTGACCTGGAACCCGGGACCGAATATGCGCCTGGATAGCGCTCTTCTTCGAGAGCAGCTTGCCTCTGAGGTTCAAAACCTGGCTGGTACCAGTTCCTTGAGTAATGGCAAAACGGTTGAAGCAATCTATGAGACGCCGTTTCTAGCACATGTTGCTATGGAGCCGATGAATTGTACAGCGTATGTTCAAACCAATCACTGCGAAGTCTGGGCGCCAACTCAACATCCGCAGGCAGCGCGCCAGGTGGCTTCTACAGTGAGCGGACTTCCCCTTGAAGCTGTCACTCTCCATGTGACACTCATTGGCGGCGGGTTTGGACGTCGAGTCGAGACTGATTTCGTTGTGGAGGCAGTACAGATTTCAAGTTCCATTGGTGCGCCAGTTAAGGTCGTTTGGACCCGAGAGGATGACCTCGAACATGACTTTTATCGACCTGCTTCCTATCAGCAATTGAGCGCGAGCCTCTCAGCACAGGGATTACCACATACCTGGACACATATAACTGCAACCCTGGATACAGACCGTGACGATCATCAGGCCCAATCTGCAACCGATGGTGCGGATATGCCATATAATAGTGCCATCAAGCACATTAATGGCTCGCAGATCTCCTCCGCTGTTCCGGCAGGTATCTGGCGTTCCTCGAATTATTCCAACACTATCTTCGCGGTTGAGTGCTTTGTGGACGAGATAGCCGCCGCTGGTGGGATTGACCCGTATCACTTGCGCATGCAATTGCTCAACAACAATCCTGGCTTGCAGAGAGTAGTACAGCTAGCGGCAAGTAAAGCTAGGTGGGGCACTTCCTTACCTGCTGGTTGGGGCCGAGGCATGGCTTGCTATACGTACTTTTCCAGCACTACTGTCGCAGAGGTTGCTGAAGTTTCTATATCGTCTGATAATTCAGTGCGGGTTCACCGGGTTGTCTGCGCAGTTGATTGTGGGTTGGTCGTCAATCCTACCATTGCGGAATCTCAGATTGAAGGGGGAGTCATCTATGGATTGACAGCAGCGTTGAATGGGGAAATCACCGTGGCAAATGGGCAAATCCAGCAACATAATTTCCAGGATTACCCCCTGCTGAGGATGAACGAGACGCCAACTATTGAAGTCTATTTTGTCCCTGGTACTGAATCGCCCAATGGACTTGGGGAGCTAGGGGTTCCAGCAATTGCGCCTGCAGTAGCAAATGCCATTTTCGCCGCAACAGGACGGCGGATTCGCCGCCTTCCCATTCAGGCTGCTGATCTTCGCTAATCAAACTCCTACTTTAATCTCTAGCTCAGTTGAGAATCCTCTCAGTAAGATCAAAAAGAAGCGGGATTGTGAAGGGCTGCTGCCCTTCACCTGGGGTTTGGGGCGTAGCCCCAACTTTCTCTTAAAAGCAGGCCGCAGGCCTGCAAGAAAAATTATGAGTGAATGTCAGCCTTAAAAGTCTTGACGCGATATCCCGATTGCATTAAGCTAACCCCACAAAATCAAGACATGTACCACATGTTGGTACTGCAAGAGTGCCTATGAAACAGGCGCTCTTGCCTCTTTATTACGGAAGTATTTGAAAGGATCGTAGTATCGTATGGATGCCAATTTAAGCACAACCACAAAGCCTATCAAGCCCTCATACGCAGACAACTTCAAACGCTTATTTGGAGGCGTACACTTCCAGTTCCCACAATTTAAGCATGATCATCCCCCAGTCATGAATGTAAATGAGATTGTGGAAGAACATTACACATTGGGACAAAAGATCGCAGACAAAGTAGCATCCGGCATGGGTAGCTGGCGATTTATCATTATCCAGACCACTGTACTCGCTCTCTGGGCTATATTGAACTCCGTTGCATGGTGGGTTTGGAAATGGGATGCTTATCCATTCATCGCTATGAATCTCTTACTTTCCTGTCAAGCGGCCTATGCTGCACCTGTGATTATGATGAGCCAGAATCGGCAAACCGAAAAGGATCGTCTGACAGCACAGAACGACTACCAAACCGATATGAAAGGTGAAGTAGAAATCCGTTATATCATGGAGCACCTGGACCACCAGGACACCTTGATATTTCAGATTATCCAGCGCCTCGAAGCTCAACACGAAGAGATGTTAGAGCGCCTTAGCCGCCTTGATCCTGAAACCGCGAAGAAACTGGGTACGGATCTTGTGCACATATCCGAAGAGTTGACCGAGTCAAATGAAGCTATAAGTGGGAACTCCTAAGATTTTGGGAATGCAGAGAATTTCTCGGCTCGCAGAGCAAGGTCCGCGAATCTGGGAGATGCCATAGTGGATTCCAATACGCGTTAACCAAAGTTAGCAACTCCCTCCGCTTGTCATCCTGCCTCCACGCCCACGACACAGGGGGCCTCAAGCCCTCTGTGTCGCATGAGTCCCGCTCACGGGCCTTCCCACAATGCAGAGCTTTACAGGAAATTCAACGAAGTCCCACTACAGGCCAAACCAGGGCATGAGTTCTCGCTCCGCTTTAGGAGCCACACCAGAGGCTGATCGCGCCATGCCTCACCAGGAGGCAACTCACATTGCAGAGTTTTCTATATTGCAGAGTTTTATTGTTGGCAGTTCTCGTCATCGCGCTCTACAGGCATCTCGGCAGTTCCATACTCTCGAGGAGCTACTTTCCAGTGTGAGTTGAACTGATGATCATGAAAAAAGGGTACCATCCCTATGTTCTCACACTTAACCCTGCATTTTCATTGCACCACCTGAGCCGCGATAGGGGTTGGACGGCGTACCTGGCCCGCCAGGATCTTCGGTCACACGCTCATTGTGCCCGACCGTGGGTGTCTACAGAGCGGACAGATCGGCACTTACGGAGCAGGTCTCCATCAAGAGATCGCTCGTCGATCTGGGTCAAGGAAGCAATCATCGCCTGGTGTCATGTGGTCCCGTCGCGCGGTTCAAGGACGACCACAGGCGTCTCGGTCGACCGCAGGCCGGCAGAGGCGTCCATCTGCGGATCGACCGCGACCCAGCGCTGCCACAGCCGATCACGCTCCTCCCCCGCGGCCGGGCGCGCGCGCACCGGGCGCGGATGCTGGCGCGACAGTCGAACGACGGCGTTCGGGTGCGCCTCGAGGTTGAGCCACCACGAGGGATGGCCCTCGTCCCAGCCGTTCATCGCGAGCGTGACGAGGTTAGGGCCGTCCTCGACGTAGCCGATGATGACGCTGCGTTCTTGCCCGGACTTCCGCCCGATGGTCGTGAGGTGCAGCGCACCCCAGCCACGCTTGTTCGACGTGGTCCAGAGGAAGCGGCCGCTACTGAGTCGGTAGAGCGCTCGATGAATGCGCCAGGCCGTGTGCACGAACCACGGTGGCGGGACGCTGGGTGGTCGGGGTGCCTTTGTGCTCATGGCTGACTCCTCCCGGGACGGGGACCACCTCCACGGTACGCGGCGTGCGCATGGCACGGGCGGCCTCGGGTCCTGTCCGCGAAGGGGGCCTTCCAAGCCTCAATTCGCAACGGCACGTCGCGCCGGCTCGACGAGGACGGATTCACCGTCATACGTACCTCGATGGTGCGGTTCTGATATTGACCAGTACAGGGACATTTTCTATAGTCGGGTGTTGTGTCTTCCATTGATTTTTCCTTTCTTATATGTCGTCTTCACTCTTACCTTACTGTATAATAGTCTCACCGCTCATGGCCAACAGGAATGTGGGATTTTACGTCCACAGCATTCTCCGCAGATTTATTGCATCACAACCATTATCCGCTCCTCAGCTTGCATTGTATCCGCATGTATTACATTGTCGTCCAGCCTGCGATATCTACTGTGCCAGTATTTGTTGTGCCTTTGGCAAGGGTAAATGGTGCCCCGCCATTCATTGGGCCAATCAGAATTGAGAAGGACAGATCAGCCGAGTTTAAATAATTGGAAACCTCTACAGCGTAGAAATTGCCATCACGCGAGACAGTTGACCAGACGTACTGGGTGTATGCATTGAAACTTGTTACTTCTCCTGCTGTTTTTTCGGTCGTGAGCCTGGTGAGGCCAGAGCCGTCGGTGTTCACTTTCCACAACCCATTGTGACTCGTATCCGCGCCGAGCACAAGATTCTCATTTCTGATGACGAACAACAGCGTGCTGCGCGAGGCGACTCGGAGATTTGTGATCGCATAGGTAGGCGTGCTATAGATGGTTCGTGCCGGACCACCTGTAGCTGGTTGCACCCGAATGCTGCTCGGGCCTTCAGTCACAGGCATGCGAAACACACACTCACTGGTAAACAGTTGTGTGCCGTCGATACTGCTATCAAAATCTCCACACAAGGTTGGTGAATTGAGAACTTGCTGTACTTTTGCAGAAGAGATATCAAGCAGATACAGATGTAGCGGAGGCGTTTCGGTGCCAATGAGTAGGCCAGACATGTAGAGGCGAGTGTTATCAAGCCAGGTTCGAGGCACATAATACACATTATTGTTGGGAGGCACTTCTAGCCGGTATGTTCCATTCGCAACATTGAGCAGATAGACATTCACACCTTCCGCAAATGCGAGGAATTTCTGATCGGGCGACCACTCCAGAGCACCGGATTGTACTCCACTGGCAGCACAATATAATGTTTGCAAGCCCTGACCATCCATGCGTATCAACTGAAAAGCAGATCGGTTAGCGACAGATGCACGGAAAAGCACCCACTGCCCATCTACTGAGACCTGAGCATCATTGATAGAGGTATGCAGTAGTGTCACAATGACCGTCTCGCTTTTGGTAGCGATATCATAACGTTTGAGTGTCCCGGATTTGGGATTGGCTTGCGGGCCCTGGTTAGACACATAGACAACGTTTGTATGGCTTCCCCGCACAAGCGGAGCCATGACCGCGCCACGAGCTGTACCCGCTGGCGGGCAACTGGTTTGCGTTGGTGGCATAGGAACTGTTGTCGGAGTCACGCCAGTTGTTGGCATAACTGTCTTCCCAGGCGTTGGTGTTACCGTCGGTGTTGAAGGGCCACCGCAAGCTGCCAGAAAAAGTGCACATAACAAAAGTAGGCTTGTCCATACCAGGAGACTGATACGACGTGAATACATATGAGTTTTCATCGTACCTATCCTCCGCTCGATCCTCAGAATATTTCCATCTATGGAGAAACATGTTACCAGTATCAGCATAGGTGGAAGCAATCACCAGGACATCACAAAGATTCCATCGTTTCTCACAGACGAAACACAAAAGTCTATTACCTGTGGAAATGAGCAGTATCTACCTGATGCTTTCATGTGACCGGAAACTGGTGAAAGAGACAATCTTTTGTCTGCATTTCTTGAGTACACTGTAAACAGTATGGCCTGTCAGTAGTTTTTTAACGATCCGCTTGTCATCCTTCGCTTCGCTAAGGATCTCGTTCGCTGGAACGTGGCGCATCATTGCGCTCAGCATGACGCTATCTCCTTGTAATCCACTCATAACTGGGAGTGCAGAGGGCTTTGCTCTTTGCCGGCAGTGCGAGGGTGTCCCTCGCCTCCTTTTTTATCTAGCGGGCCGCAGGCCCGCAAATAGAGTTATGAGTGGATATTAGTTTCTCCCCCTTGACAAACTAATATATATTAGTTTAATATATATATATATTAGTCAATAAGCTAATTTAATTAGTAAAAGGAGATACAACAAAACATGAAAGTAACATCCACTACCAACAACCTGATTCAATTGACCCACTTAGTTGCTTTTAACTGCTACCTGCTCCGCGAGGACGATGGCCTTACATTGATCGACACCAACATGGGTGGTCAGGCGCAAGCCATCATGCAGGCGGCTAACAAACTTGGCCTTCCGATAGTTCGCATCGTGCTAACGCATGCTCATGTCGATCATGTCGGTTCATTGGACGCGCTGCACGAGGCTCTTCCAGACGTTCCAGTGGCTATCAGCGAGCGAGATGCGCGTTTCCTGTCAGGTGACAAGAGCCTGGATCCCTCCGAGCCTCAGGTGCCTCTACGCGGTGGCTATCCGATTTGCCAAACGAAACCAACCCTTCTGCTGCATGAAGGAGACCGCATCGGCTCGCTCGAAGTGATTGCTACGCCAGGACATACTCCCGGCCATATTGCATTTCTCGACACACGAGATCGCACGGTGATCGCTGGCGATGCGTACCAGACGCAGGGCGGTGTTGCCGTTTCTGGCACATTCGAAATACTCTTCCCCTTCCCAGCGCTCGCTACATGGCACAAAGGTTTAGCCCTGGAGAGTGCGCGCAGGCTACTGACGCTCCAACCATCTGCGCTAGCGGTCGGTCATGGTCGCGTGCTCAATCATCCTCAGGACGAGATGAAGCATGCCATTCATGTCATGGAGCAGGCTCTAGCAAAAGAAGAAAGGAAACAGTCGCATGTCGCGTAGAGCAGGGCTAGACCACGAGGCCGTCGTGGAGGCTGCGGCAAAGCTGGTCGATGAGGAGGGCATCGAACAGCTTTCGCTGGGTCGTCTTGCTGAGCGTTTAGGCATACGCACGCCCTCCCTGTACAACCACGTGGCGGGACTGCCTGGCCTCAAACATGACCTGGCACTTTACTGCCTGCGTGATTTGCATGACCATGCCACGCGTGCGACCATCGGGAAATCACGCGCTGAGGCAATTGTAGCACTCGCCGATGCCTACCGGTCGTATGCCAGGCAGACGCCGGGGCGCTATATGCTCACGCAGCAAGCGCCCGATCCGGGTGATCTGGAGTTACAATCGCTCGCACAACAAGTTGTGGATGTTGTTCGAGCGATACTCGTTCCATATAAACTCAATGATGAAGACGCCATACACGCCATTCGCGGCCTGCGCAGCATTGTTCAGGGCTTTGTAACTCTGGAACTCATCGGTGGTTTTGGTCTACCTGTAGATCTGGATGCAAGTTTCCACTGGCTCATCAATGTATTTGTTGCTGGTTTGGATCGATCAACAATGACAAGTGAGCGAAAGCATGTAACAGGCAATAATGACCCTGTACCTGCATGAATGCGAATCAAGGTGCGATGCAAGACAGATAATGAAGAAAGGATGAGTAGTTATGGCTCTTACCATACTCAAAAACGCGAACCTTGCTCTGGCCTTTTTCCTGGAACTTGGTGTCCTGGCCGCGCTGGGTTATTGGGGTTTTCAGACTGGCCAGGGAACGATTGCCAAAATCGGACTCGGCATAGGCGCTCCAGTGCTGGCTGTGGTGATATGGTGGTTGTTTGGAGCGCCGCAAGCAATGTGGCATCTGAACGGCGTCTTTCGCTTGCTTCTTGAAGTGATCTTCTTCGGCTCGGCTGCTGTGGCTCTCTACGCTGCTGGCCAGCATGTAATGGGCGTGGCGTTCGCGCTACTCTTTGTCCTCAACATAGTGCTGGTCTCTCTCCTGGGGCAGTAAATAATGTGTCTCAGATCCGCTCAGAATTGGGAGTGCAGAGGGCAAAGCCCTTTGCCGGGTTGCGAGGGTGTCCCTCGCCTCCTTTTTTATCTGGCGGGCCGTAGGCCCGCAAATTGAATTGTGAGTGAATGTCAGTCATTCCACTTGTCAGCAGAGCTTTATATATATAATACTTGCAATTCATTCAATCATCCGAATCTTTCAAGGTGTTCCTGAATCAATCAGCCGAGGAAGGAACTCCTGGTTTGGTGTGCCCTCTCCATGCAAGTCAGGAAAGTGAGTGGTGTCGGGTGTCCTGCCAGGAAAAGTAGCGCATGAAGATAACCCGACTTCGCAGCGAGTTGAACATACGATAGAAAATCTGATGAGGAATAGACTATGGAAGTCAAGAAAAGAACAGTCGCAAGCTATCTCCCTTTTTGGGGGATCATAGTAACCATTTTCTCTCTTTTGGCATTGGCACATATCCTCTCAACAAAACGCAGATTACGTCAGGCCTCGAGCGCTGGTCGCGCTATCTCCGCGAAAGTCTCGTCCGTTGGTATGCCTCTAACAACCTTCAATCGCTACGGCAATCCGGGTGATCCCATCAATATGGAGATCTGCGCTACCGATGGACAAATCGGTGCGGCCTTTGCCTCCGCTGGTTGGTACCGTGCTGACGAGATTGACTTCATAACCTCTGCGCGTATCAGCATTGACTCTATCCTTGGTCGTGCATACACAACCGCGCCGGTAAGTAATCTGTACCTCTTTGGCCATAAGGAAGACCTGGCATTCGAGCGGCCAGGCCATACTGTCCGCCAGCGCGACCACATCCGCCTCTGGAATACCAGCCGCATCGGAGACAGTGGCAGGCCCATCTGGATTGGCAGCGCCACAAAAGACGTCAAGGTTGAGCTTTCCAAGACCAATCATCTGCCCACTCACGGCATCGCGCCCGACCTGGACGACGAACGCAACCTCGTTGTCTCCGAACTTGCCCAGACTGGCTTCCTCATAGAGGACACTACATGCCCCGGCTTTGGTGAAGAGACACATAGCTTCAATGGTGGCGGCGACCCCTATTTCACCGATGGGCAGGTAGCTGTGCTGGCCCTCGCTAATATTAAGACGTCTCCACTTGCTACCCAGGTACGCAGCCCGTTGGGTGCCAGCATAGTCAAGAAGTTATCGGGTCTCCTTCGCTAATCGCCTGCCTGAAGCCGGGCTTAACCGCGCCGCAGATGAGCAGGCTCGTCTAACACAAAGTGCTAAAGTAGGATAATAATGCAAGCTCTCCTTGGAGATTACTAAATACGGTACCATCATACTTTCTTTCCTGACATTCTACTTGTAACTGGGAGTGCAGAGGGCGAGGTCCGTGCCCGTTGCTGGGAGCGCAAGGGTATGCCTCGCCTCTTTTTTTATCTCGCTGGCCGCAGGCCAGCAAGTAGAGTTATGAGTGGATATCAATTCTTTCCTATTGCTACCAACCTCCCAAAATGTTACAATAAACTTGTTCCATTCAACGGAAAAATGTATTTGTAGCTGACATTTATCATGGGATAAAAAGCGTGACACTCTACCAAATCGAGGTGAGAGCAAACGCGGAGCAGTACGACATACTGGCTCAGCAGGTTGCTCGCGAAATACTGAAGTTACCCAGGATACACCTTCCTTCACTCGCCGCAATTTCCACCAGTCCAACTCCTCTTACCATCAGTACCTCCCAACTCTACTTTCTCACCGGACAACTCACCCCCACACAAATCGACCAGCTTATCCAACAACTCCTCATAGATCCAGTCACGCAGGAAGCAGAACAAGCACAAAAGCAAGAAATAAGCAGTCCGGCGCATATAGGTGTAGGGATACCCCTTGCGGGTATCCTGGAACCGGGTATCCTGGAACAAGCTCAAAAGCAAGAAATAAACAATACAGCACATCTCGTAGATATCTACTTTCACCCTGGCGTAACAGACACATTGGCAGAAAGCGTCCTCACAGGCGCATCAATGCTTGGGATCACTACATTAGAGCACGTAGAAACCGGTCGCAGGTATATCTTCGATAAGCGCCTGAGCGAAGAGGAAGTGCGTTTCATTACCAAATCGCTACTCTACAATCCCGTCATCCAAAACTACGTTTTGCGCGAAACTGTGGGGACACGTTTTATTTCGCCCAGTATGGATCAAGTTAAAGCCGATCAAGGCACCGGAACGAGGGCGGGGGCAAGCCCCGCCCCTACGATACACGAAGTGCAAACCGCCTTTCCGCCGTATAGTAGGGGCATCCCCTTGCGGGTGCCCTCGGAGTGGGGTGGTGGCTCCGCTCCCGCAATCATTCCTCTTTCAGAAATGACCGATCAGCAACTCATGGAATTGAGCAAGACGGGTCTCCTGGCTCTGAATCTCAATGAAATGCGCACTATACAACAACACTATAAGGGGCAACGTCGCGAGCCGACCGACGTTGAACTCGAAACGCTGGCCCAGACCTGGTCAGAGCACTGTTCGCATAAAACGTTTAAAGCTACCATTTACTACCAGGAATTGGGCAGCGATGGAAAAGTACTTGAACAGGAAACTATTCGTGGCTTGCTGAAACAATACCTCATGCGAGCCACGCAGTACATCAACCATCCCTCGATAGTCTCAGCATTCAGCGACAATGCTGGCATTGTGCGCTTCACAGAAACACAGGATATCGCCTTCAAAGTTGAAACACATAATCATCCCTCGGCAATCGAACCGTTTGGAGGAGCGAATACCGGCGTTGGTGGGGTCATTCGTGACGTCCTGGGCGTTTCGGCGCAACCCATTGCATGTACAGATATTCTCTGCTTCGGACCCCCTGACACGTCCACTGACGAACTGCCTGCTGGCATGCTTTCTCCACATCGTATTGCCAGCGGAGTAGTCAATGGTGTGCGCGACTACGGCAATAAAATGGGCATTCCGACTGTCAACGGAGCTATCCTCTATCACCAGGGATATATCTATAACCCGCTCGTCTTTTGTGGTTGCCTTGGTATCTTGCCGCGTGGAAGTCACCCACGACAGGTGCAGCTCTGGAGATAGAATTGTCGTGCTTGGTGGGCGTACTGGCCGTGATGGTATACATGGCGCGACCTTTTCCTCAGGCGAGATGAGCAGTGAGATCAACGCACAAGCCGGAAGCGCTGTGCAGATCGGCGCACCTATCACCGAAAAGAAGGTTGCCGATGTCATCATCCAGGCGCGTGATCGCCAACTCTACACCGCCATTACTGACTGTGGCGCGGGTGGTTTCTCCTCAGCTATCGGCGAGATGGGAGCAGAGACAGGCGCTACTGTAGAACTCGAAAAGGCCCCCCTGAAATATCAAGGTCTGACACCCTGGGAAATCTGGCTTTCCGAAGCCCAGGAACGAATGATACTGGCTGTCCCTCCTGAAAAGCTCGATGCACTTCTGGAACTTTGCGCTATCGAAGAAGTTGAAGCAAGTATCATCGGCACATTCACCGCAGATCAGTGCCTAATCGTCAGCTATCACGGACAAGTCGTTGCCAATATGGATATGCATTTCTTACACGAGGGTAGACCAGCCCGAACCCTGGAGGCAGTGTGGGTAAAGAACAGTACCATATCTAATGTAAGCGCATCACGCATAGTACCAATACGCCGTATTGGTACTATGCGTGATGCGCTTCTCTCTCTCCTCAGCCACCCTACCATTGCCTCCAAAGAATTGGTTATACGTCGCTACGACCACGAAGTACAGGGTGCTACTATTCTTAAACCCCTGGTAGGAAAAGCAGGCAACGGCCCAGGCGACGCAGCAGTGCTTCAACCCATCCAAAATGTAGGGGCGGGGCTTGCTGGTATCATCTTATCGAATGGCATCAACCCGCTCTATGGAAAGATCGACCCTTATCATATGGCAATCAATGCCGTTGATGAAGCGCTGCGAAACTTGACAGCCGTTGGTGGAGATATCGAACGTGCCTTTATTCTCGACAACTTCTGTTGGGGCAACCCGACCGATCCCTTACAATTGGGCATGCTGGTACGTGCCGTTAAAGGTTGTCATGATGCCGCTATCGGCTACAGAACTCCATTTATCTCCGGAAAAGATAGCCTCAATAATGAGTATCGCTCTAACGGAGAACGCGTGCCTGTTATGCCGACTCTGCTCATCTCTGCCGTCGGCGTAATTGATGATGCCGCGCAAACAATTGACATGTCGCTCAAGCAGCCTGGCAATCTGCTCTATCAAATCGGCATCACACGTAACGAATTGGCAGGCTCGCACTATGCCGAGATACTAAGAGAACTGCAAGCACCCACCCTACAAGAAACAGGCGAAGCCGAAACCGAGTATAGTAGGGGCGTACCCTTGCGGTCGCCCTGGGGTGGGGTTGGAATGCCAACGCATTCGCCTTTGGGTGATGAAGGAATGCCCTTGCAATCGCCTTTGGATTGGACTGGGGACACTCAATCCCTTATAAATACAACAGTGCCCCATGTCGATATCAAAACTGCCCGTATAACAATGAAAGCTCTGGGTTCAGCCATACGCATGGGCCTTATACAATCCTGCCATGATCTCTCTGAGGGCGGTTTAGCTATCGCCGCCGCAGAAATGTCCCTTGCTGGATTGCTCGGAATGACAATTGATATAAAACGAACTCCTCACGATAACATCACATTGGTCGGAAAGTACAAAATCGCCCGATGATTTCAATACAATCTTGCTCTTCAGCGAATCAGCCTCGCGTTTCCTCGTAGAAATTTCACCTGAGCGCCAGGAAACATTTGAAGCCTATATGCGAACACATGAGGTGTACGACTTCGCTTGCATTGGCTTGGTCAACAACACAGAACGCTTTGTAATTCAAAATGCCAACCAATTACTCATCGATCTTCACGTTAACGAATTGCAAGCCGCGTGGCAAGGAGGTGCCGCATGAATAACTGCTAACCCTCGTGCGCTTGTGTTGCGTGCTCCTGGCATTAACTGTGATCGCGAGACAGCTCAGGCTTGCCGACTGGTAGGCTTTGAGACCGATCTGCTGCATATAAACCAGCTGCTCAAGACACCTGAACACCTTCTAAACTACCATTTTCTGGTTATTCCAGGGGGATTTTCTTACGGTGATGATCTCGGCGCTGGAACCTTGCTGGCGAAAAATCTGGTGATTCACCTGGGAAAGCAATTGCAGCAATTTATTGACGAGGGTCGCCTCGTATTGGGTATTTGTAATGGTTTTCAGGTACTTGTGCGTTCCGGGTTGCTCCCTGGTATAGAGAGCGTTTCTCTCGATGCTTCTCAAGCCCCAACTACAAGTCTCATTGGCAATGCTTCAGCGCAGTTTGAGTGCCGTTGGGTCACCTTATCTACGCAGTCAGGTCCATGCATCTTTACTCAGGGTATAGATCACTCCATCGAGCTTCCGGTTGCGCATGGGGAAGGACACTTCGTCCTGGCTGACTCGGATTTGTTGTCCGTTTTACAAGCAAATGGGCAAATTCCGTTAGTGTATACTATGAATGCGTGGCAGATACCACCCTCATCTGCCACTCCTTCTCTCTCATCTCTCATACCCTATCCTGATAATCCTAACGGCTCTGTTGGTAACGTCGCAGGTGTGTGCAACCCTCAAGGCAACGTGTTTGGCTTAATGCCTCATCCTGAACGCTACATCCACACTCTTCAGCACCCGCAACGACGTGGTACACAAGGGTATGGAGATGGATTGCTGATATTCAAGAATGCTTATGAATATGTGAAAAGTACATTCAATGTACAACCCTCCTATGCTGCCAGCGGTGTTGACATCACTGCTGCCGATACTGCCAAGGAGTTGATGCGCGATGCTGTACGAGCAACACACGGTCCAGAGGTGCTGGCAGGTATGGGTGCCTTTGCTGGTATGTACGATCTAAGCGGGATACAACATATGCGCAGGCCTGCGCTGGTAGCCTCGACAGATGGTGTCGGCACAAAGACACTCATCGCAGCCCAGGCTGAGCGTTTTGAGACTATCGGCTATGATCTGGTCAATCACTCAGTGAATGACCTGCTCACTCAGGGCGCTACACCGCTCTTCTTTATGGACTACCTGGCAATGGGAAAACTCGATCCAATCCATGCCGCGACTATTGTGAAGAGTGTTGCTATAGCATGCGAGGAGATAGGGTGTGCTTTACTGGGAGGCGAAACGGCTGAAATGCCGGATGTCTACCTGCCGGGTGCCTTCGACCTTGCCGGTACTATCGTTGGCATTGTCGAAGCAGGGAGCAGTCATCGGGGGCCAACAAAATATCACTGTGGATGATATTTTGCTTGGGTTGCCTTCAAATGGCTTGCATACGAACGGTTACTCGCTTGCCAGGCATGTTTTCGCTCCTTTTGCGCTCGATACCATCTTTCCCGAACTCGAAGAGGCACTGGTTGATGCATTATTACGACCTCATCGTTGCTACCTGCATGAGATTCAAACTCTGAGTCAATTTCCTGGAATTACTTTGAAAGGCATCGCGCATATCACTGGTGGTGGCTTTGAGGGCAATATAGCTCGTATTTTACCTCCGGGAATGCAGGCAGTTGTCGAGATTGATTCCTGGCAGGTTCCCCCAATTTTTAATTTGATTGGCCGTTTAGGACGCGTTACGCGCAAAGAAATGTACCGCACGTTCAATATGGGTGTAGGTATGGTGTTTATCGTTTCATCAGAAGCAGCGGAACAGGCACAACACCTGCTTCCTGAATTGTTCAAAGTAGGATATATAACAGAAGGTGAAGGAGTCATTCTGCAATGATAGATAATCCTCTCTTTGGCCCACTACTGGCCGAGGGTAAAACAAAATTAATATATGCGTATCAAGCTGATCCGAGTCTAGCCTATATGGTAAATAAAGATCAAATAACAGCCGGAGATGGCGTGCGTCGCGATGAACTACCAGGCAAATCGCGCTGGAGCACAATTACTACAGCCAATGTATTTCGATTGCTGAACGAAGAAAAGATTGCAACACATTTTGTCGAACAGATCGATGATGTTATTCTGCTGGTGCGACGCTGCACAATGCTGCCAATCGAACAGGTAATGCGCCGTATTGCTACCGGTTCTTATCTCAAACGCTATCCCGAAATAAGCGAAGGCACTCGCTTCGAGCCAGCGCTGGTCGAGACCTTTCTCAAAGATGATGCTCGCCACGACCCACAAATCTGGGTAGAAGATATCCTGAAGATGGGTCTGGTAACGAAGAATGAAATTGAATGGATGGCTGCTCAGGGTCGTCGCGTCTTCGAAACGCTGGAACGAGCCTGGGCCTCGATAGACGTGACGCTTGTCGATCTCAAAATCGAATTTGGTCGCGACACGCAAGGAAACTTGCTCGTAGCTGACGTGATCGACAACGATAGCTGGCGTCTTTGGCCCGGCGGAGACAAAACCCGCATGCTTGATAAACAAGTCTATCGCAACCTGAAAGACGTCACTCAACAGGATCTCCAGGAAGTTGCCGATCGCTATGCCCTGGTAGCTGACCTGACAGGAAAACTGAAGCTCGAATAGAAGATCGAGTTCTTAGCCACCACTTCGAGGGCGACCGCAAGGGCTTGCCGCGTCCTCGCATCGGTGTCCTGATCGACCTTAAAAGAAAGAGTTGGATAATGGAGCGACTGCATGATGCTTGTGGCGTAGTTGGTATATACTGGCGTCCTAATGGTGAAAATATAGATATTCGTCGCTATCTCACCCTTGCACTGACCGCCCTGCAACATCGCGGCCAGGAAAGCGCAGGTATGGCTGTATACGATAGTGAAGGCAAATTAGTCAGTCGTGTCAAAATGGGCAAAGTGCGTGAAGTCTTCTCCGATACGGGCATTGGTTTACCTGAAACGCGCTGTGGCATTGGGCATGTGCGCTACTCCACAACTGGCTCAAGTTGTGTTGAGAATGCGGGTCCATTTGTCGTCGGAGCATGGCGTGGTCACTATAATGCAATCGCTGTTGCCCACAATGGAAACTTGATAAACGGCCCGCTGCTGCGTGAACAGTTACCAGGAGAGCATCTACAATCTACAACGGACAGCGAAGCCATCGCTCTACTCTTATTGCATGCTGAAGGTCCAACCTTACGTGAACGCATGATTGCTACTTTCCCATTGCTGCGTGGAGCCTACAGCCTGGTAATCCTGGCCGAAGGCAAACTCTATGCTATGCGTGATCCCTGGGGTATGCGCCCTCTATGTATTGGCCGCATCGGCGAAAACTGGATCATAGCCTCTGAGTCATGTGCCCTGGATCGCATAGGAGCAACCTATGTGCGTGAAGTTGAACCAGGCGAGCTTATTACCATCGATGAAGGTGGTATGCATTCAGAAATACTTGTGCGTGTACCGCGCCAGTCACTTTGCGTATTCGAATATATTTACTTCTCAGATGCTACAAGTCAGTTAAATGGCCGGTATGTCTATACCGCACGCGAATCTCTGGGGCGCGAATTGGCAAGGGAGCACCCTGTAGAGGCAGATCTGGTGATACCGGTGCCTGATTCTTCCATTCCAGCAGCTCTCGGCTATGCCACCGAGTCCGGTATTCCGTATGGTCAGGCAATCATCAAAAACCGCTATAGCGACCGCACCTTTATCAAACCCGATCAGCGTTTGCGTCAGTTGGAAATCGACCTGAAATTCAACATGGTCAAGCCAAAGATCGATGGTATGCGCCTGGTAGTAGTAGATGATTCTGATTGTGCGTGGCAATACAATGAAGCGGCTGGTAGCAGCATTACGTCACCAGGGAGCGAAGGAGATCCACCTGCGTTCCAGTTCGCCTCCATTGCGCCACCCTTGCTATTTTGGCATCGATATTCCTCAGGAGGAAGAGTTAATCGCTGCCGGGCGCACTGTTGAAGAGATTGCGGCATATATCGGCGTTGATAGCCTCGGGTATCTTAGCACTACTGGTCTAGGACGTGCCTTAGCTTCCGATAAGGCCATTCAAACAAAGGCCGGTGCATCGATGGATGGTGCTACACAGCGACCTCTTCAAGATGATGATGCCAACGCGTTGTTGCACAACGAATTTTGCTACGGGTGCATGGATAAACGAGGGTGGCCATTCGATCCGCAGGTTGCGAAAAATACGCGTGCTATTCAATTCGTCAGCCTCAACGCTATGCGCTAATGTGCAGGCCTTGAGTTCCTTTCAAGGGGTATATAAATGAAGGTTCTAGTCATAGGTTCAGGAGCGCGCGAACATGCTCTGGTCTGGAAACTCGCGCAGAGCAGTCGCGTGACGCAGATTTATGCCGCTCCAGGCAATCCTGGCATGGTGCCATATGCTGAATGTCTACCATACAATGTCACTCAGCTTACCCGACTAGCTGATTTTGCAGAACGCACTCAAATCGATCTCACCGTTGTAGGCCCAGAAGCATCTCTAGTAGCGGGCATCGCTGATGTATTCAGGCAGCGTGGTTTACCTATCTTTGGACCTGGCGCAATGGGCGCAGCGTTAGAAGGCAGTAAAGCTTTCGCTAAGCAACTCATGGCCGAAGCGGGGATTCCCACTGCTCAGCACCGAACCTTTACTCAAGCGCGAGCAGCCTTCGCATACCTGGAGGAACATGGAGTTCCTGTTGTCGTCAAAGCTGATGGCAATGCAGCTGGTAAAGGGGCCATTGTAGCTCTGGATATGGATACCGCTCGTGATGCTGTTCACCAGATGATGATTGAACGCGTATTCGGTAACGCGGGTGATATCGTCATAATCGAAGACTACTTGCAAGGACATGAGATCGGCTCGACCGTTGTTTGCAAAGGAACGCACTATCTACCCTTAACATTGACCCAGGATCACAAACGCGTATTCGATGGCGATCGAGGACTAAATACCGGAGGTATGGGAGCATTAACCCCTCTGCCTTTTGTCGATAAGTCGACCGAAGCGCAGATATATAGAAATATCGTTGCTGCCACGCTGCAAGCTCTCGAGGCCCGTTGCATCGACTTCTCCGGGGTGCTCTACTCAAACATAATGCTTACCGAACGCGGCCCAGTGGTATTAGAGCACAATACCCGCTTTGGAGATCCAGAAACACAAGCCTTGATGATGCTCATGCAAGAGGATCTGGTACATGTGTTGGAGTTTGCACATACGCTCCCAGTGAAACTCAATACATTGTGGCGTCCAGGTTTCTCTGTAAGTATCACTCTGGCATCAGGAGGATACCCTGGAAAATACCGCACAGGCCTACCGATCACAGGCGTTGAGGAAGCCAGCCGCCTTGAAGATGTGCAGATATTTCATGCGGGTACAGCTCTACAAGACGGAAGACTGGTTACAGCAGGAGGACGTGTGCTCAGCGTAGCAGCTTACGGAGTGACATTACAAGAAGCAGTGTCTAGAGCCTACGAAGCCTCTTCGCGTATTTCATTTGAAGGTATACACTATCGACGAGATATTGCCCATTGCGGATTACAAGAAATGTAGTACGCTGTCAAGCTTAATTCGGCTATTGGAAATGTAGGGACACCCCTTCTCCTTGCGTCTCACCTGACCCGTAGGGTAGCTGTGGAGCAGCGTTGGTGAGACGGATAGGTGCCAGCGGGTGTCCGGCCCGCTTTTAACAAAATAGACGGGATATCTGTAGGTGCCGATTTATCGGGCACACCGCCGATTTATCGGCCATTCGTGGTTTTCATGATATCCCTCCTATTTTGTGGTTCAGCGTGATCGACCCTCGGAGGACAAAAATCGTGCCAGCACACATTATCATCATTATGGGAAGCAAAGGCGACTTAGCCCACGCACAAGCCATCACAAAAACACTCAAATCCCTTGAGATTGACTACGAAATGCGCGTCTGTTCCGCTCACAAAGCAACACAACGCCTGCTAGAAATACTTCAGGAATATGAACAAACCGGCCCCCTGGTCTACATCACTATTGCAGGTCGCTCAAACGCTCTATCAGCAGTCGTTGATGCCAACACACGCTATCCCGTGATTGCCTGCCCACCATATAGCGACCGTTTCGGAGGTATGGATATCCTTTCCTCTCTCCGATTACCATCGGGTATCGCCTCCCCCACTATTTTAGAGCCAGAAGGAGCAGCGTTACTGGCAGCTAAAATACTCGCGCTTTCGGATTCAGAACTGGAACAACGTCTAAGCGCCTATAAACAACGTTTTACGGCTGAACTGGCACAGGCTGATGAAGAGGTGAAGCAATTGTGAGCAGCCAGAACCTTTCACTTCGCCTTGGCGTACTCATCTCAGGTTCGGGTACCAACTTGCAAGCGATAATCGAAGCTATCGAAAGTCAACAATTACCGGGTGTCGAAATTGCGCTCGTTGTGAGCAATAAAGCTGATGCCTATGGCTTACAACGAGCGCTCAAACACAACCTCCCAGTGATCTATCTACCCTGGGAACAGCGTCCCGTAGGGGCGCAATTCATTGCGCCCGAAATCATTGCACCCGGACCAACCATGTCCGTAAGCGAATCTCGGCTCACAACCCTGCTTCAACTTTTTCAAGTAGACCTGATTGTTTTAGCGGGCTGGATGCGTATTTTGAGCGCCGCTTTCCTCGAGCAATTCCCTCAACGTGTTATCAACATCCACCCTGCTTTACTTCCTGATGATGGAACAGGTAGCGCCTTTACAACCCAAAATGGAATACAAATTCCCGCTTTCCGTGGCTTGCACGCGGTTCAACAAGCCCTTGATGCAGGTGTAAAAATCACAGGAAGCTGCGTTCATTTTGTCACGCCAGAAGTAGATGCTGGACCTGTCATCTGCCAGGAGGAGGTGGTAATCGAGGAGGGAGATACTGAAGAGACGTTGCATGAGAGATTAAAGGTCGTGGAACACCGATTGATTGTGAAGGCAGTTGAAAGTGTAAAAGTATTGAATGAACCAGCAGAGGCATAGCTTAACACAGCCTCCCTACTTCCTCTTTCTCGTCGTAATAATCGTAATAGCCAGATAGATGCCCAGTACGAAAGAAAGTACAAATCCGATAATGAACAAAGCGCCGACCCACCATAACCCAGTAACTGTATGATAGACGGTCAGTAGAATCGCAATCCCAACGATAAATGATGCTGCAATGATCCCCAGCACGATCCGGTTCACCATTTGCCTGACATCATTAATGATCGGCTTGAGAGTCTCTGTATTCACACCAACTTGCATGTTTCCACGTTCCAGGTCGCTCATCAGGCGCCGTATTTGTTGCGGAAGTTCTATTCCCAGTCGCGCTGTATCAATACCTGCACGGCTCAAGTTTCGCAACCAGTAATCGAATGAGTACTGCTTCTGTACAAGTTGCTTTGAATATGGCTCCAGCATAGCTGTCATATTGAATGACGGATCAAGCATTGTTCCAAGTGCCTCATCCATTAAAAGTGTCTTGAGTAGTAACGCCAGGTTAGAGGGTAATTGCAAGTGGTGTCGCTGCACAACTGTGAGTGCATCCGTGAGGACCGGCCCAATATCTATATCGCCAAAGGATTTCCCGTAGTATTGCGAGAGAAGGTATTCCAGGTCACGTTTCAACTGTGTTCGATCCACAGGTTGTTTTGAGAAGCCAAGCATGAGCATGGTATCCACGAGTCTCTCGGCATCCTGACTCGTAATTGCCAGGAAAATATCTACCAGTTGTTCCCGCGTTTGTGAATCTACAACTCCCACCAAACCATAATCGATCAATCCGATACGGCCATCTGGCTCGATAAAGAAGTTTCCTGGATGCGGATCAGCATGATAAAAACCGTCCTCGAGTATCATTTTAAGAATAATATGAACAGCGCGTTCCGCCAGCGCGGGACGATCGATGCCCGCGGCATCAAGTGCAGCAAGATCATTGATCTTAATACCCCGAATGCGTTCCAGAGTGAGAACACTCTCAGTAGTTGTTTCCCAGTGGATACAGGGAATATGAATGATGAAAGGGGTATCCTCGCAATTAACGGCGAAGCGCTCGGCATTGCGACCTTCACGAATATAGTCAAGCTCATTGTGTAAGGTATGCGCAAACTCCTGGACCAATCCTGGCAAATCGTAGTGTTCGGCAGCTTCCCATCGCCTGCTAGCAGTAACTGCCAGATTATGCAGAATCTCTAGATCTTCCTCTATCTGTGCAACTACACCTGGGCGGCGCACTTTGATGATAACTTCTTCGCCATTGGGTAACGTTGCTGCATGGGCCTGGCCAATAGAAGCCGCTGCTATAGGCACAGGATCAAATGTAGCGAAAGCTTCTTCGAGGGGACAACCGAGTTCCTTGGCAATGATCTCCTCGATGATAGAGCTATCCACAGGGGGTGCCTGGTCCTGTAGTTTGGCAAGCTCAGCTATATATTCTGGAGGTAGTATATCAGCGCGGGTAGAGAGAATCTGGCCTAACTTGATAAACGTGGGGCCAAGTTCCTCAAGCGCTTTTCGCAAGCGTTCGGGCTTGGTGTAATGATGACCGGGTCGGGTGTAGCGGCTGATTTCCCTGCGAAAAGGCACAAAACGCTCCATGCCTAAAGTGCTGACCATGTATCCCAACCCGTGATGCACGAGGACCTCGGCAATCTGCCGGTAGCGATTAAAATGAGTGCGAGTAATCAAGTTTACCAAGAGAGTTCCTTTTGCATAATGCAAGCACAAAACATTGTGTGCTGCCTCTATCAAAAGTATCATCTTTGGGCATCACAAATCAGTCACTTTTAAAGGCTGTAATGTCACCAATGACTCACGGTAGTGTAAAGAAAGATTATTCTCAAACAGGTATACTTAACGGCGGTAATGTTTTCTCCAGCATTGGCCTCTGGGATTCCAGCCAGGGTGGCAGTTTCAGATGCGTTCCTAATTGGTCAAATGGTTCATCGAGAGCGAAACCGGGAGGATCGGTTGCAATCTCAAACAGTACTCCGCCAGACTCACGGAAGTAGATCGAGTGGAAGTATTGACGATCTTTGACTGGAGTTACAGGTATGCCCAGATCCAGTAGCTTTTTACGCCAGACTAATTGTTGTTCGTCGTCTGGTGTGCGCCAGGCAATATGATGTACCGATCCCACTGCTATCGTACCGTGAGTAAGTTCAGGCAGAGTTAACACATCAACAAGTGTAGCAATACTGCCATCGCCTATCCTAAAACGAGAACGGTCACCTTCAACACCTACCAGTTCAAAACCCAGGATTTCGGTCAGCATAGAGGAAGTTTGCTCAAGGTCTGCCTCCATTAACGTAACACTATGAAAGCCGCGAATGGCATGCTCTGCTGGGATAGGTCCATTTCCCCAGCCATTATACTGATCAGCTTCTCGATGAGCCACCAGTTCAAGCGTTAGACCATCTGGAGTAAAGATAGAGAGTACCTTTTCTCCGAAGTGTAAGTTAGGCCCGGCTATAAGTGCGTTTTGACTAGAGAGGTGTTCTATCCAGTAATCGATGGATTGCTCTGGTATGGAAAATGAGATTGTACCTATCTGTCCTGTCCCTTTTCGGCCCTTTGGGGCATCGGGCCATGAAAAAAATGTGAGAATAGTGCCAGGATGCCCTTGTTCATCTCCATAATACAAGTGATAGGTATCTGGCATATCGAAGTTGACAGTTTGTTTGACTACGCGCAAGCCTAGAAGGCCAGCATAGAGATCGACGTTCTGCTGAGCGTTATCACAAATAGCTGTGACATGGTGTATACCAGGGATTTTATAGTTCATGAGCTTCTCCATACCCAATGTTAAAAGCTTACCAAGTTTCGTGTTTACTAGAGCATAGCACAAAGCAATAGGTATGATAAAATATTCTCACCATGCAAAACTTGTGGCCTGAGTTTGATAACGAGCAATTGCAAGCAGATTCCGCCAGTCGCGCACAAAAACAATCGATACCTCTGCGTCGACGTCCTACGGAACCTGTCGTGTTGTCTATACTGCGAGATTGGCTCTTGCATGACTACCTTGTCCCATATTGCCGCTCGCTGGCCGCGACACGCATCTTCCGCCGTTGCTACTGGATTGATGGTTTTGGCAACAGCCACATGTCACAGCCTGTGCTTTCGGTCTCGCAAGAACTTTCAAAAGAGGATAAATCGATCTTCCTCCATTACATAACGCTTGAGTCTAAGAGCAGCAATCGAAAGGCATCAAGTGCTGGAGGAGGCATCACCATCCCTAAGGAGGGTGGTAGTTTGCGGGCCGGTTGGCATGACGCTGCACCTTCATTGCTCCAGACAATCGATCAATCTGCAGCCATTTTCTCTCTCAATCCATTTGCAAGTTCACCCCCTCTTACTTTTGAAGATCTCTCACCTCTCTATCAGCGTACCGCTCCAACAGAACTTTGCTTGCTCATATCACAAAAGCAGATCGAAGATCGTTTAATCCCTTTTTTACGCACCCCCGATGGTGCTTCAGCATTCACCGCTCTTCTTCGTAATGATCGCTGGAAATCATTGCTCACGGGTAACGCTGAGATCAAAGATGTAGCAGATAAGCTTACCCTCGCATTTTTTGATTCAATTCAACAACAGCACTTTCTTACAGTGCAGCAAATTCCATTGCTCATGCATACGGCTCCTGCCGTCGTCGAGCCAATCCCTTATACACTTATTTTTGCGACTCGACGCCAGGATAGTCTGTTATGTATGAATGATGCACTATGCATCTACCATCGTCGTTTATATGAGCAGAGTCTGGAGGGAGTACTGACAGAAGCATGGTTCTCTGCACAACAACATGAACGTCAGGCAGATGGAATGCAGAAAATGTATCAACGCGTATTGCAACAAGGACATACCCAACGCCAGCGCCGTTGGCCCGACCTGCGCCAGCAATCGCTACTGGCTAACTTCGGGCAATTTACGTTGCATGACTACGATAGTGTGATCCAAAGGCTCTTACAGAGTGGAGAAGTACGCTGTGAGTGGCGACAAAAATCCGTCGCTAGTCCTCAATCAGATGAACAACGCATCCCTGGAAGCGAAGATATTTTACTCTGGTAACAAAAAGAGGCAGTACTAGGGGGAAACGCCAGGTATGGGGATGCCCAACGTTTTAGTAATGCCTCTTATTTAAGAAACGTTTTGCTTGGCAAATTGGTGGCAATCTGTTGACATAAAATTTCAATAAATCCTCTTTGGCACCTTTTCGATCTAACGAGTATAATAAACGGAATATAGAATGAAAAAGATAAAGAAACGACCCGGAACACAAGGGGAAGAGAGGAAAAAACAGATGCCACGTAAAAACAACACTTCAGGAGAACAAAATCTGACACCTGATCCTACTGATGGCCAACCACGCAATTACAAATATCTCCATGATAATAGTGAAATCGAAGAAGCCTTAGACGTTCATCCAACAACGCATACGGCAGCTAATAGTTCATTTGAACAAGACAATGAGCATCACGAAGCGGGTAAACGCGACGTCGAAATGTACATTCGCACGTATAATACCTTACTGCGTAGTTCGGGCGAAATCAGCTTAAAAGCACTGGTGCAGGCCCACTATAATATCGATTCAAGCCTACATCCAGAAGCGCGATCGCCCTACCCAGATATGTCCGCATTCATATACAGCGTATTGCGCCTGCCCGCTGCCATCATCAATTGTAACCTTGTGTTGCTTGGCCAGGCCGAAGAAGTGTTTGTACAACAGGGCTTTCACGTCGATAGCTGGGAGGCAGTAACCGCATCTGCCCGGCGGCGCAAGTGGTTTTACGACGGTGAAGAAACCCTTGCTGCCTATGTTGCCAGTGTCAGCGATACAGATGACATTGTGCCCATCCTGGTCGCCTTCCAGATCGAATGGAACAAAATATACTATCTACTCAATGCCGATCCTACAACAATGCAATTGCTCGAAACGCGCATGGATCGCACCTCGCCCGTTTTTGCCGAGATTACGAAGGTGTTGCGCGAACGCTTGCACATCCGGCTAGACGACTGGCGGCGCCTGGAACTGATCTGGGGAGATCATCTTTGGGAGAATCTACACAAAATAGGACGGCAGCGTAAAAGCTTTTTGCTTCGCTTCCTGGGGGGATCGCATGTAGGCTATGTACGCGCTACACGGCAATGGTGGAACCCTGTAGAAAATCTGTTGAATGCACGAGATTTGCAGGATCGACCAGTGTACTTTGTCTCAAGTAATACGCACAGCCTGCTTAATCTGATGTCAGGTAGTTTACTCAATCGTGCGGACGAGTTGACTAAATTCGCACTCAGCGGCGAAGATCCTTACCTTGCTGACGAATGTCAAAAGTTACAAGAAGGAACTGTGCCAGGTAACTGGCAGAATTTCCTGTACTTTGTAGCTAGAGAGTGGATTCGTACACCAGCCGGAAAAGAGTTTGCACGAAATCGCCTTCGTGAGGAACAAGAGCGCGGCATCTGGTATGTAGGCGCTCGTCATGGACTTGAGATCGATGCACAGATCTTTGAACTGTCTAAGCTCCACCAGACTGAGATTGATCCTCGTTGCCGCATGCCATATATGGACAATCTTGCCAGAAGCCAGGCCATTATTCTGAATATTGATTATCCTCTGGGCATGGCTGCTTACCGCATGATGCGCGAGATTATGGAGAATCTCACTAATATTCGCGGCGTCTACGTACTTGGGAAAGCGGCTACCCTCAATGGCAGCATTGGTGATGTCATGATCTCCAATGTAGTACTAGATGAGCATAGCCAGAATACCTACTGGCTGGATAATTGCTTTGTAGCGCAAGACGTACAGCCCTACCTCATTTATGGTTCGGTGCTGGATAATCAGAAGGCTGTCTCCGGCCAGGGGACCTATCTTCAAAACCGCCAGTACTACGATTTTTACTACCTGGCAAACTATACGGTCATTGAGATGGAGAGCGGCCCCTATCTCAATGCCGTGTATGAAGACCAGTACCTGACGCGCTACCCGATGGGAGAGAACATTAACTTTGCCAGGCTTCCCTATGATTTAGGTATCCTGCACTATGCTTCTGATACCCCTTACACGAGAGGCAAGAATCTTGGCGCAGGTAGCCTCTCGTACTTTGGTATGGACTCGACCTATGCAAATTCTGTGGCTATTCTGCGCCGCATCTTCGAAAATGAAATCAATCTTGTCCACAGGCAAACAACTCGCCAACTTGAGGCAGTTGAGGAGCAAGTTACGGAGACTCCAGTCTCATAGATTATGCTGTCAGGTGATCCCGAAACGCAGCAATCTGCGCGCTGTGCTCGCGTTTATGTCCATATTGAGTATAGACAATGAAATCGTCCAGCGCGTACTCCATACCGTACCAGGGAAGTGTCCCAGTTTGGCGGAACGTCTCCACGGGAATGCGTGCCGCCAGCGACATAACCTGCTCGTGCGTATCGTTAAACTCGCCTAGCACTTCTCTCACCGTTTTGCCTTTACGCGCCGCAACTTCGGAATCGTTAAAGTTAATGTCGGGGTCAGTAAACTTGCTCAAGTAGGGAGTCGAGCTACCACCAACAATTGTGCTTAGCACGTCCACCATCACGTGCTCATAAGAAGTTAAGTGGGCGATAATATCCTTGATTGACCATACCCCGCACGCTCCTGGTTTATCCCATGCCGATTCGGGGAGTCCTTCAATAGCTTGATGTACAGTTCCCTGACCATATTTCAGGATGTCGTTTGCGTTCATTTGATGTACCTTTCATTTCTCTCTGTTACAATGTTGTCTTTGGTTCTCATCACATGAATCAACCAAAGTATGTGGAATACATACCATTGCTATGCTACATCTTACGGTTCCAGGTTAACGACTATCGGTTCCTGTGAATTACGGACGATAACCCATTGTGAAGGAGTGTCTGGCGATGGATTGATCTCCTGGTGTGGCGCAAAAGGGGGCACATAGATGAAGTCACCTGCTTCAACGTTTTCCTCGAATTGCATCCTGTCACCCCAGCGTATTTTTGCGTGCCCCGATACGACATAAATGACTGTCTCGGTCTCACCATGATGGTGTACTCCACTGGAGACATTGGGTGCAACGACCGTGACTCCTGCCCAAAGACCTTGCGCGCCTGCTAATTGTTTGGAAACCGCTGCCACACGCTGCATCCCGGGCGTTTGAGGAGTATTTGCATCAAATTGCTGTGGCTTGATAACACGGACTCGTTGCTCTTCTTGCACTTGCTGGCTCCTGCTTTATCTTTACTAACCTTTGACGTAGGCCAATTTCTCAGCCACCTTACCGTCTCGCACACGAAGGATATCTACACCACGTATGTGACTGCGGCTGCCATCGGCATTCGTCCAATTATACAACCAGCGAATGACGCAGCGGTCTCCAAATGCGAACATCTCCTCGGATTGGAAATTTGCATCTGGGGATGATCTAAAAAACTCTTCCCAGAAACGCCCAACCGCCTCTTGCCCTTCAAAACGTTCGCCATCAGGTGCTGGATAGGTGTTATCAAAGATGCAGTCCTCTGTCATCAAAGCCATCACAGCCGGAACGTCGTGCCGATTGAAAGCTTCGTTAAACTGGTTGATGACCTCAACAGTGGATTCTGTCTGTGCAACTTCCTGCATGATATATTCCTTTCTTAACTATATGATTGATTCGCATGTGAGTCTCCGGGAAGTACTGCAAGTACTTCCTGGGCAATCCAGTTACAGGGACGACTTAGCGTAAAGGTGGCCACCCTGGAAGTCAAGACCGACATATGGTTCATCTCCGACGACCCATGCATCGTGCCCTGGTGGGAGAAGCTGTGCGTCACCAGGACCTATTTCACTTTCTGATCCATCATCCATGAGTATATGCAGTCGCCCAGAAATGCCGTAGTTGAAATGCGGCACTTCGCAACTGTCTGTACCAGCCGTTGGTTTCACATGCTCTGACCATCGCCATCCAGGCTGGAAGGTCAATTTCATGAGCGACACCTCGCCGAAGTCGATTACTTCGACCGTCGTCTTGGGAAGGGTTCTAATCTCCTCAGGTGTGTTCAAACTCTTTGTTTGCATCTTTTCCATGATCGTTCCTCTTTTCTTTGGAGTTCATTGAATAACTTATGAACAACAGAACTGGTGTCTGGTTGACTCTCAAAGTGTAACCGAAAGAACGTGTACTGCCATCGTGGGAAACACGGAAATTTTGAAAGTTGCAGTACGGATATTTGCGTGAGTAGCACTGAAGGACTTATGCTTTCTCTCTTGTAAGCCCTTTTTCGATAGCCCAGGTTGCAATCTGCGTGCGAGAGTTGTAGTCCAGTTTGAACAAGATACTGCTGACATGGCTTTCAATGGTACGTTCACTCAAAACCAGTATATCCGCAATCTCACGATTGGATTTGCCTTGAGCAATCAATACAGCAACCTCACGTTCTCGTACGCTCAACCCACCAAAGGCTTGCTTCCTGGTTTTGGCAGGTGAAAGTGGGCGTGTATGAGGCAGCGAGGCCATGGCCTTATGCAAGAAATTGTCTCTTAACGTTTCATCTGGCAAGGTAGCGGCGAGTTCCTCGATGAGCGTTCGAGCGGTAGAATACGCCTTTTCTACCTCGTCATGGTCTCTCTGTACCTTGTAGAAGTTTCCTAGAAGCACACTGATGCGCCAGGACATTGGACTTGCCCCAAGTGAAGCTGCAATTTCTTTTGCAGCTTCTAACTCTACTTTTGCCTCTGCAGTCCGATGCAGTGCTAACAGGGCTTGGCCGCGCAATTTCGACACGCGTAGAATATTTCGTCCTTCAGATGTATTTGCATCTGATGCGATCAACTGGTCAGTTATTTCTAATGCTAGTTCAGGTTTTCCCCTTGCAAGAGCGAGTTCTACTTGTGCGCACCACATCAGCCGTTGTGCCATCGTTTGAGTGGGTGTTTGAGTGTCGAGCGCTGCACTAAGAACCCGTTCTGCCTGGCTTATGTCACCCTTCAAAATGAGTGCAGATGCAAGATATCCTGTCGCAATGCGTGTCCAGAACAGCGAGCCAATCTCATGCGCAAGCGTCAGCGCTTGCTCGAAGTGTTCACATGCCTGTGGGTATGCAAGCAAACCGTTATAGATTCCTCCAAGAACTGTTTGGGCTGCCGTTTGCCATTGGCGATGTTCGATCTCCTCAGCAATGTTCAGGCTCTGTTGCACAGTTTCCAGGGCTCGTCCATATTCTCCTTGTGAACCCAGGCAAAGCGCCAGCTGAAAAAGAGCATAGGCTTCAGCAGGTCGTTGATCAATTTCACGTGCAATTTTGAAAGCCTGTTCAGTATCTTGAATCACCTCTGCTAAACTGGCTGCTGAAACCATCGTGTCAGTTTGGTAAGTAGGTCCGCTAAGAGCCAATGTTGCCAGGCTAGAAGTCAGCCCATTACGATCATCTAGCTCGCGAAAGAGGGCGATGGCCTGTTCGTAATAAGCTGTTCCCTGTACCAGGTCACCGCCGAGATAGCTGGTCATTCCCAATAAATCGAACGTCTCAGCGATGCCGTGCTGATCGTGAAGCTCCTGGAAAACGGTCAACGCTTTATGATGGTAGCTCAATGCCTCCAAAGGCTGCTCAATATTCATATGCCAGTTACCCATACGGTTGAGACTATGAGCCTCTAATTTTGGGTCATCGAGCATCCTCGCGAGTTCAATTGCCTGGTGGTAGTAGGTTCCAGCTTGTTCATAATCACGTTCTGACCAGAGGAAGCCTAGATCAACAACACTTTGCCACTCTGCCATGCCATCGTGTACGTTCCGCGCAACATCGAGAGCATGTTTAAAATCACTCTGTGCATGCTCAAAATCTCCTAACGTTTCATACGCTTGCCCACGCTTGCGATATAAAGTTGATGGTGGTGATATTGTCAGGTGTTGGGCAGCATGCAATGCTTGTGAATACTGTTCTATTGCTGTGCGAGGCGAGTAAAGAGCCTGTGCTTTTTCTCCCGCAAGTTGTCCAAATTGATAGGCTTTGTCCCACACCTCCGCTTTGTAAAAATGATATGCCAGGACTGCAAGATAAGCGTCAAGTGTAGTAGCGTAAGTATGCTCCATCGTTTCAGCAATCGCTTTGTGTAGTGCTCTACGTTCGCGAGCTAGTAGATCGGTATAAATAGCCTGCCTCGTCAATGCATGACGGAAAGCAAACTGCTCCGCCGATTCTTCAATGACGAGTTGGGCAGCGATCAACTCTTTCATCAATGCCAGTAGATGCTGTTCGTCATGATTGGTTAGTTGTTGCAGTAATATGAAATCGAAGCGTTGTCCGGCTACAGATGCTATTGTCAATACATCTCTGGCAGCTTCACTCAAACGTACGATTCGCTGTTGTACCGCATCCTGAATATTTCTAGGAATGTGCAACTCATTTGCTGGCCTGCCAACCCATCTTCCATCGGTGAAAACAAGCCCGCCCCCTGAAATGAGAGATTTGAGGATTTCTTCTATGAAAAAAGGATTCCCTTCAGTTAGCGTATAAAGAGAATCAATAGATCGAGTTGTCTGAGAGTACTCGCTTTATGAAATATGGCGTTCAGCATTGCCTCGACATCGTTCGGCGAGAACCTTGTTAGCGCCAGTTCTTGAATTAGGCGCTCGCGTTCAATTTGGGCAAGCCAGTGTCTAAGGTTTGCGTGAATTTCGTCATCGCGATAGGTAAAGATCATCAGCATTGGCAGGTTAGTACATCGACGTGATAGGTAGTGCAGGAATTCAAGACTTGAATCGTCGGCCCAATGCAGATCCTCAATAATGAGTAACACAGGTTGCTTAGTTGCCTGGTATATAAAGAATTGTACCAGGGTTGCGAACAGACGGCGTTTCTCCTGTTGTGGCATCGCCCTCTGACAATACACTGATATCAGTAGTCCGTTATCAAGTTCAGGAAAAAGTTTGATGAATTCACTGGCTACAGAGCTTGAGGACTGCAAAATATCTTTGAGATCATGGGCATTGAAGAATGTACGCAACAGATCAAGCACAGGAGCATAAGGGCAGGAAAGGTCAGATTGGAAAGCAATTTCCCTGCACAACACAAAGTTCAGGTCTGTAGCATAAGCTTTTGCTTCTTTAACAAGGCGCGATTTGCCAATCCCCGCTTCACCACTAAGAAGAACCACCTGTCCTTGCCCGCTATTTGTGTTTTCAATAATTTGATGTATGGCTATCAACTCGCTTGCACGACCAACCATTACTGGGCAAACGGCTGGCTTATTGAGAGGCATTACCATGTCTTTCGCAGCTTTCTGGCGCTCACATTTTCACTCAAGCAGTTGCAATGTCGTTGTACTCTCTACATAAGTAAATTCTTCATCTACATATGAACCATGCATGCATTAGTAATCCTACGCTACGAACGACTGATCTGGCACTGTAAACAACATCTCATTCTTCAAACTCTTCATATCCATGTTCCCATATAGCACTCAAATGCGTATTAGTCGAGATACCCTGAATCTTAGGAGCAGTTACCATTCGAATATGCCCACGGGCCTGAATAAGATAGATCATCGAATTTGGGCGTAAGTACCGCCGTTGAATAGTATACTCTATCGCCTCATTGTAAGGATCATATTCGCCACCGGCTATCTGTATTCCGCGTATCTCACCTTCCCATGGCGTTGTGCCATACCACGAGAAGCGCACGCGTTCGCCAATTCGATAAGCTGGTTTTGGCAGCACATTCGGGTCAACTTCGGCAGGCAATTCCACTACTGTGAAACCGTGTTTAGGAATCCATTTTTGCAAATCTGGATCCCAATGCAGTGATGGAAGATAATTGTTTGTCATTGAGAATCATGTTCCACCCTGATCATCTGCCTCGCATCCGTATGCACCGTCAACTGGAACACATCTGGCCTCGCATAATGCCCGGCCACATCAAGCATCCACTTCGGACCTTGCATCATGCGCGGGTCAATCTCGGCATAGAGAATCTCTTCTTGTTTGCGTACAGGCCCTGCAATAAAGTGTCCTTCGGGACTCACAATCGCGCTATCTCCAACATTTATCCATTCATCCATGTCAGCATAATATTTTTGCTTCATGGCGTAACGATCTGGGATATCGTCTTTACGCATAGCAATACAACAACCAATCACGTATACCCTGCCTTCTTTGGCAATATGCCGTATCGTTGAGAGCCAGGGTTGACCGCAATCCCACGTTGCAGCGACATAGATTTGCGTGCCCCAGGCATACATAGCATAGCGTGCCAGTGGCATATAATTTTCCCAACAAATTAGACCACCCAGTTTTCCCAAAGGAGTTTCGTAGACCTGTAGCGTGCTGCCATCGCCTTGCGCCCAGACCAGGCGTTCACCGCCTGTTGGTACCAGCTTTCGATGTTTCCCTAAAATCTCCCCCTGTGTATCTATGTATAACATCGTATTGTACAGGCTTGCGCCACTCGCTTCGACATTGCGTTCGCTCATTCCCATCACCACGTAGGCATTCGCAAGCTTTGCGGCCCTGCATAGCCTGTCAGTCGCGTCGCTGGGAATGGTGACTGCATTGGTAAGCAACTCTGCATAAAGTTCGTTGAGTAAACCTTGCTCGCCAGAAGGAATTCCCCATACCCACTCAGGATAGGATGGGATGAACGCTTCTGGAAAGACAATCAGCCGTGCACCTTCACGACCAGCACTAGCAATCAACTCGCATGCTTTGTCAATCGTTGCTTCACGATCAAGAAACACAGGTGTGGCCTGTACGGCAGCAACCTTGAATGGAGTAGTGTTATGCTCGTTGGACATAGTTCCTCATTCCCAAATCCCTGTTGATGGCTATCTGCGCATTATGATCCAGGTGCAAGTACCAGTACTGCCATCAATTGTCCATGGAAGTATGCAGTGACAGCTCCTCCTTCACCTGGGATCGGGTCGATACTACCATCACCGTTGGCATCGAATCCGTTAAAAGCGTGATTCGCCAGGGTTACAATCTCTTGTACTTTTGTAGCGTCACCAGGATTATGCAGCAGGTCTTGCGCATCGTGATCTATAGTGCTGATCCAACCATTCATATTCTGCAGGCATATAGCTACATGCCCGGCATGTACGCGTATAGTGGTAGTCGTATCAGATTGAGTCGCAGCAAGCGATGCGTGAGCTTCTCCATTCGCGATATAACCGCCGGTGCCCAGCAAGCCATATCCATCGCCTACCTCTGCGATGTTTATAAAGGCGCACTGATTTGGAAGTGGCTGGTAATGTGCGCCTTGTGAACCCTCGGCAATATCGATAATGCTCTGAGCTGCGCACTGAATCGCAAAGTTATTGTGACTTGCAGAGACACTTTGCAATAACTGGGAAGCAGAGCTTAATTTCTGTGCCTGGTCAACCAATCCTACCAGCAAACCAATCTTACCGGGGGTATTGGGAAAACTGACGAGTAGATGCTTGATGTGTACAAATGCTTTTGGCGGAAAACTTGCCGAAAGCACCACCTGGCCTGTTGGAACGCTTACAGCGCCTTGTTCGAGCGTAATTACAAACCTGTTTCCCAGGCTAAGCACGTTTTGGTTATTGGTGGATTTGACTGTATATGTTCCATCTTTGTTCTGCATCAGTGTGCCAAGTCCAGTTGAGCGTTCGCTCTGGGTATCGACAATCCACGCATTATATTGTGAACCAGCAGGAGGAGTAGTCAGCCCCCTCGCGTTAATAGTGACTACATTGCTATGTCCAGAACCATTCTGACTATCGCTAAAGCTAACCGTTCCATTGGCATTCGTCGCAAGCGTAGTATTCGTGGAACCGTTGTTTGTCGTAGAAGTACGGTTTTTCATGAATGCAATGGTACCAAGTGTGCCAACACCTATAACAAGCAGCACCAAAACTATAATGAATGCTATGCGCCATGAATTATTCTTGCGGTTAGGCGGTTGCGGTGATGAAAGGATGGTAGGAGCACCATCGCTTCCATAAGGAGTATCAGGTCGATACGTATTATTTCTTGCGGGCGTTTGTGGCGTTGGGGTCTGGGAGCTTTGTCTTGTGGATATGACTGTTGCAAAGCCGTCTTCACCTTCACCGGCTTTATAAGCAGCTGTTGCTCCTTGCGCCTGGAGTGGGGTTATTTGTGTTCCGCAGTTGCCACAAAAAACGGTATTATCTTCAAGTTGCGCATTACAGCGTGGACATTGCATTGTTCAAATCTCCTCTGTCTTCTATCTTCATGTTGATCAAGACATAGTGCCCAATCTTATTGAATAGTGGTTCTAGCGCATTCCAGGCAGCCAGAGTATTACTCTTAACCGAAGTATATCATGATTATCTACAATTGTTACTACCATTTTTAGAAAGGTTTGATAATATGCAATACATTTGTCAGCAATTCCATCGTGCCATGAAAAAGAATAATCAGCAGCGCCAGGCATGCCAGCACAATATGTACCGAACGCCAGGAGCTTATGATCGAGCGCGCGCGTTTCTGCTTTTGTAATGAGTGTTCCAGGTTTGCGCGAGTCTTTAATGTCTCATACGCCCGTTGAAAATCAGCCTGCTCACCTGGTTCAAGCATGGGCATATTGGTAGGTAATCCATTGGCTGCTTCGAGTGCCTGCAAGCAAAATGCTTTGAATTGTTCAGATTTGCCTGCGCTTAGCCTCTCGACAGTATATTCCAATTCAAGGATGTGTTCTTCCAGAGCACGGGCAATACCAATGCCGTTTGTGCTGGCATCCCTGGCAATGACGCGTGCCTGCCAGAAATCGAGCAGACGTCCGACTATACCACTGAGAACCAGGATAAACAATGCCAGCAGCGCGCTTGTTCCCCAGTATGATTGGGTAAGGCAACTCGCATTCTGACAATAGTCATGCAGGATGTGTGTGTAATTCTCGTGCAAGAAGGCGATCAATAAGGCTGCTATACCTAGCCATGTATGCATCCAGAGCCAATCACGAGCCATACCTGGCAACCCACGCGCAAATCGTCGACGGAGCGAGTACGCGGCCGTTGAAAGAACCAGTAGGAAAGAGAGAATGCCAAAACTGCGCAATGGGTCGTTGAATGGCCCGGGGAATGGTTGAGTCTTGATAGCAACAAGATACAAAGCATAGACACTCCCATAGAGGAGAAGCGAGACTACGAGCCAAATCCACCAGGCGTTAGTGGTAGGCGCTTTCCAGATGCGCCGCTGTGCTGGTAAAGATGGTTTTGTTGCAAGAGCCATGACGTTATCCTCCTAATGCGCTCTTCGCCGCAGGATATCCTCAGTTGATCCGAAGAATGTAGTTGGTTGAACACGAATTGCTGCGCCCGTCGGGCAGGCTTGCACACAGGCCTGGTTCTCATATCCTGCGCAAAGATCACACTTGATTGCCAGTTTTTTACGTATCTCGCCAAAAGCATCGAGAGGCTGGTGCTTATTGAGAGGTCCCGGGGTGGGAGCGCTTTGCATCATAGGAAGCGATTTTCGACCGCGCTCTTTACCCGCGCCTTTCCTGAAGAAGTCTCCCAAACTGTTCGAACTGGTGCGGGGTTCAAACTCGTCTTCAAGCGACATGATCGAAATGTTGTCGTAAGGGCAACGCTCAGCGCAAATGCCACACCCTATGCAGCTTTCGGTGATATAGACTTCGCCACCTGGCAGCCGCGCGATACCCGCGCGACTGCATAACATACATACGGGGTCCTGGCATTGTCGACAGGCGGTCGCAATACTGATATTTCCAACAATCATGCCCTTACGGTTCATGCGCGAATGTCCATGACGACGCGCGCATGCCTCCTCGCACTCGTTACAGTGGATACACTTGTCAAGATCGATCACCAGTACTTCTGTTCCCTCGATTACCCCTTCACTCACAAGCGAACGTAGCCCTGCTCGCGCTTCTGCATCTGAATTCGGCTGAACAAATTCGTTCTGTGCAGGTGCGAGGGGATCGAAAAAGCCGGTTTGAGCATCTGCGGCGGCCTGACGATATTGCTGTAATCGCATATTGAAGTTTTGGCTAACTATCGGATAGCGCGTAAAGATATTCATCAACACTGGGTGTGGTACTTCGGCTACCCTCGTGCGTGTAATTGCAGTAACCGTAACGGCCTTCCCGTCCCCAAGGAGATCAAGCCCGCCGGCAAAGTAATCTCCTCCTTGTCGATAAGCAATAATGCGCTCATCCGTTTTATCCCGTCCCGTGCCAGGATTAGTGCGTCGAGCAACTTTCACGAAGCCATCTAAGAGCAAGTGGAGTGATTTGCGTGCTGGTGTAGCGCTAGCTCCGCCTTCACTAAAGAGGCGCTCTTCACGTTCGTAAGCCCTCACTTCTGCCTGTTCGGCAATCGTGTGTATGTCAGAAGCTGAAACCCCTTGAAACAGTGCCATGCCCTTGATGATGGCTTCGATAGAACGAGAAATGTTCAACTGCTCGAAAAAGCGACGCACAGCAGGAACAATCTCCATGAGATGTTGCATAACCTGTTCAGGCACTTCCAGCACGACGGCTGCTGTTTGAGCGCGGATTGTCGCATTTCGTTGTTGTCCAGTCAACATCCCACGCTCGCCCATATACTCTCCTCGCCGCAGGACCGCTACGGGTAACTGTGTCCCATCAATTCCCGTTGAGGAGACCTCGAAGCGACCTTCCAGAATATAGTACATCTCCCGTCCAAACTCCCCTTCGTGTACCACAACAGTTCCCGGCATCATGGTCTGTATTTTCGAAGATGCAACCATATGCAAGAGATAATTCTCTGGTATGAGTTGGGTATCGCTAAACATAGGTTGCTCGCGCAAGCGGCTGAGCAATAACGCTGTGTTCCATCCAGCAGGTAGGAAGCTGAGTACCTTACTCATATCTACTGTGCCATCCCATGAGATACCCAGGCGTTGTTTGAGCGAAAGCATCAGCAGATCTCGATGATTATCGACAGGGCAGACAGGAACGCATGAACCGCACATGACGCATTCATCTGTAAAGAGTGCGACGTGGGGAGTAATCTCTTCAGAGATGGTGGCACGATTTAAGTCAGCTATCGTCACGGTCGAAGACATGGGAATTGGACACGCGCGCATGCAGCGATCGCAACCAATGCACATATCGATCTCAAAGCTGATTTCGTCTTCTGTGAGGGGGCGCAAGTCAGTGCGATGTTGGATGCCCACTACATTCTTCAAAGGCTGAATTTGCATATATTTACTCCTCACTGACCTTTGCTTACCATTTGTGCATTCCCCAGAGGGGTGCCACATGTTGCGCAAAAACGTGCGACACTGAAATTTGAAGCGCCACACTGATGACAAACGATGTTCACGGCATCCTTAGCATCACTCGCAATGACACCTTTATTGCCCTGTGCAGGTGTTCCTTGCTCGGCGCTTGCTAGCGCATTCGCATAATCCTCTTGCTGTAGATTCATATAGAAGATCACAGTGCCACCAATCTTTATGCGATCACTGTGTGCCAGGAGATAGGGATTATCTATCTTTATTTGATTGACGTGCACTCCATTAGCGCTTCCGAGGTCCCGAATATAAAATCCATTCGGGCCAGCAACTACTTCGGCATGCCTGCGCGAAATTGCAATGTCAGCAAGTGCAATATCACAGGTCTTGTCGCGTCCGATTGTGATACGTTTGCCTTGCTTCAGATGAACGACGTGTGGGGAACCTTTTGTAATGATGATGAGCGCGGGGGCTTTCTTCAATGAAGCTACAACGTCTGCAGACAGCGATTGTGTCGCTCCTGGAAGTAATAATGACCCATCAGCATGAAGGATTGGTTGTCCCGATGGTGGAAGAATCTGGCCAGCCGCAATCGGGTCGTAGAAACCTGTAGTCAAATCATGCAATGCTGTTTTCCCAGCCAATGACTCACTTCGAAGACGTGTCATAGCATCATTCGCGAGTTGTGCTTCTTTTACCTGGAACGTAAACATTATCTTGCCGAATCGCACCCTATCGCCAGGCTTCAAAGTATGCGCTTTACCAGCTTCCAGGCGTGCCTCATTCACAAATGTGCCATTTGAGCTTCCCAGATCACGCACTGTATAACGTTCATTCACAAAGCTGATCTCAGCATGCCTGCGCGATACAGATTCATGATCGATGAGCAGGTAGGAACCTGCCTGGCGTCCTACCTCCATCACTTTGTTCTGGCTGAGAAGTGTTGCTGCTTGCCCTCTTTCTTCATAAGGCACAAGTGCTGCCTCTATAGGTGTCTGTGACTTTAGTATGGGTGCTCCAGCTGTTGGCCCTTTCGCGAACTCCTCCAGCTGCATTGTTCCTTTTCTGCTAGTGCCCAGTAGAGGCGGAGGCACGCCCTCTCGATCTAACCATTCATGAAGTTTGAAATCTTGTTTGAAAAGTTGCGAGGAAATCGACGATAGGTTCACTTTGTGATCGATTGCGCGTTTGTAAGCGAGTGCGTCCTTACGATCTCCAAGTGAAAGCATTCCAACTGCTATACCATCTTTGAGTATTACTTTGCGATAGCTGCGTGGAAGAGGATCACCTATAATCTGCTGGTAGCCCTTCCCATCGTTGGGTAGTTGCGTCATTCCAACAGAAGCGAAATCGAGTCCATACAGGAATGTGGCATTATAAAAGGTGCTGGACTGAAGCTGGTAGCTGGGATCGAGTATACTGTAGGCAGCAGCGCGAGCTTGCTGAATGGCCGGATACCATTGTCCAAGTACGCGAGTGCGTTTTGTTATTGTATCGGTAGTTTCGAGGATATCACCCGCTGCATAGATATCTGGAGCGTTTGTGCGCATCGTGCTATCCACCTGCACTCCGCGCCCGCATGGAATGCCACTACGTTTGATGAAGTCGATACTTGGCTCGATACCTATGGCTACAATCACTATATCGCAAGCAATACGTGCCCCGCTTGTGGTGATCACACCCGAAACTTTTCCATTTTTGCCCGTCACTTCGGCAATCTCTTCCTCCATGCGTACATCGACACCATCACGTCGTTCTTGTTGCAGCACGAGATCTGATGCAGTTGCATCTAATACTTCTGACCAGAGAGTGCGTCGACGTAAGAGGTGAATAACCTGGTAGCCCCTGTGCCGTAACGTTTCGATGGTTTCCAGGGCCAGTGTGCCGCTACCGCTTACGACAATACGCTGTGAAGTTCCCAGGTGGTTCACAACTGTCTGGTAATCCGCAACCGTTCGTAATGTGGTAATGCCAACCAGGTCAGTGCCAGGACAGGTGAGACGACTGGCACGAGCACCATTGGCCAGCAATAAGCGATCATACGGGATATTGCGGCCGCTTTGAACCTGGACAGTATGCTGCCCTGCCTGAATGCCTACCACGCGATCAGACAGGAAGCGAATGCGGTGATCCTGGTAAAAGCTGTTAGGACGTGCCAGGAGTTTGTCTTCATGTACGCGTCCTGCCAGGTAGTCCTTCAAAGCCGGTCGGTAGTATACCGGAAAGGGATCGTCAGCAATAACGGTAATATCCGCATCTGATTTTTCTTTTCGTAGTATCTCGGCAGCAGTGACGCCAGCTATCCCATTTCCAATGATCAGGTAAGTGCTATTTTCAGGCATACGAAAACCTCCACAAACATTACCCTTTTGTGATTGTTCCATTCGCGTTGACTGTAATTTTTATTGAGGCGAGCGGCGTAGTTGCTGGCCCCTGTACAACTGCGGCATTTTTAGCTGGATCGAATTCTGCATTATGGCAGGGACATTCCAGTAATTTATCCTGTTGGCTGTAGGTGACTGCGCATCCAGCATGTGTGCAGGTAGAATCAAAAGCTACAAATCGTCCATCGCTTAGATGCACGATAATACCAGGATTCTCTTGACCTGCAATAGGAAATGTTTGCGCGCTGTTGGTCGGTATATCGGAAGTATGCGCTAAAACATTTCCCTGCGATGTAGTCCCTGTTTGATTCGCAATTGGCGTATTTACAGGTGGACTATTCGTGGATGAAGTGCTTGCAGGAGCGGTATTGCCTCCCAGGTAATTCTTACTAAATAGTGCAACAGCCAGGATAGCAGCGGCGGCACCCCCTCCAGCAGCGATATATCCTAATACACGTCGGCGCGAGATAGGCGCCGATTGCACACTACCCCTATCTCCTACATTTCCCGAAATGTAGGGGCGGGGCTTGCCCCCGCCCTGCACAAGATCTCCGCCCTGTATAATATTCCCGCCTTGCATAGCATCCCCACCCTGATTGGCAACAATAAAAGGTACTCGTTGGGTATCGTGCGGAGCAATAATTTGGTGATACGCGTTTGCCAATTCCCCTGGATGGAGATAACGTTGTGTCGGTTCCTTTGCCATCGCCCTGGCAATAACACCGTCTAAAGCTTTGGGTAGGTCATTGCGCCATAAAGTCAACGATGGAACGGGAGCCTGTAGATGCAATCGAAATATTTCTTCGAGTGTATTGCCCTTGAATACACGATGGCCTGTGAGCATGCGATAGAGCACAGCCCCAAGAGCATACACATCTGTGTATGTATCGATGGCCTGACCCCGTATTTGCTCTGGTGCGGGAGAACTGGCCTCATTCATGCCATATGCGGCTTTTCGGATGTCACTTCCGTTGAAACGTGTACCTGCTTGAAGCATGTGCATGACGCCAAAATCCGCGACAAGCAAGTTACCATCTTGAAGAATGAAAATGCAGTCCGTCGTTAAATTTCGATGTAATACTGCTTGCTGGTGGGCATACTCCAGAGCTGAAGCAATGTAATCCAGATAGCGACCGGCAAGTGTTGCGCTAAGCGGCCCTTTTCGTGCAAGGAGAGTGCTGAGTGATGTTACAGAGAGATAAGGTGATACCAGATAGGGCCACGAAGTTGCTATAGGAGGGTCCGCGGAGCTATATATAGCATAATCGACAAGGGGTAAGATCTGCGGATGTTGCAGACCTGCGATCTGGTTCGCTTCCTGCTGGAAACGCCCAAGGTACACTATACGATCTTCAGGCTTTAAGTCGGTAGGTACGGCAATGACACGTAGCCGAAATAATGTTCCAGCATGTGTATTACGCGCTTTGTAAACAGAACTTGCTTCGTTCCGCTCGATGAGTTCTTCCAGGCAATAATTTCCTGGTGTTGCTCCGATTAAGCTATCAAAGGGAGAGCGCTCAACCATTTCCTATCTCCATTAACCATGTTTCTTAGCCCGGCTCAGTAAACCTCTGGCTTAATGGAAGTATACTATATGGAAGATAGCAATATCCTGCGTAAGATTACCCATTTTTGATATTACTCAATTTGGGTTACGGCAATGCTTTCCCGGTTTGTTCTGGTGTGCGAAACTGCAATAAGTAGCTCATCGCTGTGCCAATTCGTATCTTGTCATCTGGTTGAAGGATATGCACGCTATATGGCTCAAGACGTCTATTATTGAGGAAGGTGCCATTCCTGCTCCCAAGATCACGAAGCAGATAACATCCGTTGGAATACGTAATCATAGCATGGCGACGTGAAACGATCTGATGATTGATGTACAATGTAGCATCAGGTTCTCGACCAATCGTAAGTGCCTGTGTTTGACTGAGAAGAGTCTCCATCCATAAAGGGTCAATACACTCGCTTTTTGACGTATGTGCTGCTTGATACTCTCCAGTAAGCATATCGGGTATTACCGGTACAAGAAAGGCTTTGGCTGAATTGATCTCAGGGGGCTTTGGTACAGTAACGATGGGCAGCAAATAAGGATTGGTGTTTGTCGTTAGCGTCATATCTCCTTCTTCCTGCCTTTTGAACTGTTGCTCATTGTAAGTTGCCTGGGCGTATTGACTCTTTGAATGAGAAATATGTTGGGATCTCATTGGCCTGGTTCTGGTAGCATTTCTCTTTTTGCTTACAGCCAGCACGGGAGTAGGAACTTTCTGCAGGTCTAGCCAATCTGTAAATTTGAAATCTTCGTCAAAGATGCGTGCTGCAATGGGAGACAGGTTCACACGATGGTCTATAGCGCGTTTGAATGCAAGTGTATCTACATGCTTGCCAAGCGAAAACATTCCCAGGGGCACGCCATCTTTCAGGAGGACTTTTCGATATGTTTGAGCTTTTGGGCCAACTACAATTTCCTGGTATCCCTGCTCATCTTGTGACAATCTGGTCGATCCAACGGCAGCGAAATCGAAAGTGTACAAAGACATAGTATGAATAGGTTGTATATATGCCTCACTGCCGTTGATGGGATAAGCAAAACGACATGTATCGAGTACATCAAGCATACTATAAGCTGCGGCTCGCCCTTGCTGTAAGGCTGAATACCAATGCCCTATCACATCTGCTTGACCGCTTGCAGTGTTTGTTATTTCTGCAACATCTCCTGCTGCGTATATATCAGGAGCATTGGTTCTCATTGACCCATCGACTTTTACTCCTCGCCCAAATTCAATCCCACTGTCTTGCAGATAATCGAGTTCAGATGTGATGCCAATGGCAACTATAACCATATCGCATGGAATAAACGCTCCTTTTGTAGTCATAATCCCTGTCACATGTCCACTTCTGCCAATAATTTCGGTAACATCTTCCTCAATATGTACGTCTACGCCATCTCGCCACTCTTGCTGGAGTACGAGATCAGATGCAGTCTTATCTAGAACTTCTGGCCACAGTGTGCTATGGTGCAGGAGATGGATGACCTGATAGCCTTTCTGAGAAAAAACCTCAACATTTTCCATTGCCAGCGGGCCGCTGCCAATAACCACTACACGTCGTACATAACCAAGATAATTGAGTACTTTCCTGTAGTCGTCAACTGTGCGTAAAGTTGTGACACCTACCAGGTTTGCTCCAGGAGCAAGAAAGTTGCTTTGCTCAAGCTCCTGTAGCAAGCAACAGGCGTTGGTAACCAATCTGTTCTCCCTTCTGCAATTGGATCGTATGCTGATCAACCTCGATATCTATTACCCGTCCGCTGACGAAATGTACCAGTTGATCCCGGTAAAAACTGTCTGGTCGCATCCAGAGTGTATCTTCCGATACTCTCCCGGCCAGGAAATCCTTAAGCAGAGGGCGATTATAGAGCGGTAAAGTAGTATCAGCGACGACCGCTATGTCTGCTGAATCATCCTCGGCTCTCAACGTTTCAACGGCAGTTATTCCTGCGATACCATTGCCAACGACGACATATGAGAATTGTTTTACCATATTCTCTCCCGCACGTTTCATAATGTTTCTTATTGCATCAGTGTACCAGAACTGATTATGAAACAAGCTCAAAAATTGAATGTGGGGTACTGATTTCCCATCCTTGAATTTGTCTTCACATAACCAAATTGGGTAATCTTACTCATGTGTTATTTTCGCGATTTAAGTAATCTACTCACAGGAGTAAGGTAGTAGCCAATTGCAAGCGAGCAGCTTATGAGCTTTACATATCGCTAAGATGAAACACTTGTATGGCTATCTACTGATATTCGCCAACTAATGTACCCAAATGTTCAAGTTGAAAAAGTGAAAGGAGCCGAAACCCAATGTTCAAACTCAGTCAAAGGAGCCACTTATGAAAAGAATGAATATCCCCAGGAGATTTGTCTTCAGTGGCTTGCTGTTACTTGCAATCATGATCGTTGCTTACTGTATTCGCAAGTGGCGCGATTGGTGCAAGTTCAAGTGCTGGTGCCGGGAGGCAGATACGCAATTTCAAATTTCAGTCCAAAACATTGCAACAAATGATTCAAACACATCAACTTGCCTCGACAGTGCAAGTACTCTCCTCTCAACCGCCAAGTGTCATCATTCAATTTCCACTCTTCCCGAGTGGTGTGAAAAAGGCATTTCCGAAAGCAACTGGAGTAGTCACGATTGTGGAAGGAAACCCGGCGGTTAGTCTCTTTGACTCGGTAACTGTCGATGTTTCAAACATGCCCCCCGATACCACATTCACCATCTTTTTTATAGAGCTGGCGAATAAGCCGTTTGGACATGTTGAGTATGTAGCAGATTTGCATACCCGCGATAACGGCTCAGGCGAATCTTCGTTCCAGGCCATCACACTGGTAGCTTTTGCTGCCGATAATCGGACTCCTGTCACTTCGCAGGATCAGAGCGGCGAAGCCTCGGGAATTCAATTAGAGCATCTTGGCATGTGGTTCTCCTCGTTACAGGATGCGCAAAAAGACCTCAATGATAATACACTCAAAGGCACTATTTTCGATGGCGGGAGTCCACCCTTACATGCAGGCCCACAGGCCATGACCGATGGCCAGACCACGCCAGTATTCTAGGAGGAATGCTATGCAAATTGTACGCAAAATTTCTCTAAGCGGCTCGTTACTACTGGCTCTATTGGTCATCGCGACCATGTGGGTGGGTCTAACTGCTGCCGCTGCCTCTCCCGCAAAATTCAATACCTTTCCGACGGTTCGCGCAGTCAATGCAAGTCACTTTACAAATTCAAATGCCGATCTTCTGCATCGCCTGGTACGCTCTGGTCGACTTGCTCCAACTGTGCATGTACTCACTTCGCTACCGCCTACAACCATCATCCAATTTCCGCTGGTGCCTAGTAGCATTAAACAAGCCTTTCCTCAGGCGACAGGACTCGTAACAATCGTGCGTGGTGATCGCAACAATGCCTTCTCTGATACAGTTACAGTTGATGTGCAAAACATGCCTCCTAATATCACGTTCACCATTTTCTACATCGAGTTTGCAAGCAAGCCGTTTGGTAACGTGGAGTATGTCGCTGATCTGACCACACGTGGAGATGGCAGTGGTGAAACCATCTTCCAGAATATTGCATTTGTCGCCTTCGCTATGGATGCACGCAATCCTGGCACTTCGCAAGATGGGCAGGAGGGAACAACCTCAGGCATAAACCTTGAACACATGGGCATGTGGTTCTCCCAGTTGCAAGACGCGCAAAAGGTATTGAACGACGATACGCTCAAAGGCACCATATTCGACGGCGGAAGCCCACCCTTACACGCAGGCCCACAGGCCATGACCGATGGCCAGACCGCCCCGGTATTCTAGAAGGAGAATAGTAATGTTTAAAGACAAAATCTTTCATGTACGTAGGGACGGGGGTGGTTGGGAAGCTGGGCGGGAAGCTTGCGTCGTCCTGGTGACTTTTGGGAGTGCAGAGGGCAAAGCCTTCTGCCGGGGTTCGGGGTGTCCCCGAAATTTCCCTCTTTTCTTTTTTGCCGCCGAAGGCGGCGAATTAAAAAGGATGGAAAGAGAGCAGATACCTTATGCGTGGAAAAGGGGTCGATAAGAGAGGGGATGGACGCTTGCGTCGCCCTGTTGGAGGTCTTGCATTCCAAAACAAGGGTTATATGATCCCCATTCTGGGCATTCTATTACTTGCTTTCCTTCTAACAGCTTGCTCTGGCCCATTTTCGTCCAGTTCGCCGACACCAACCAGTACTACAACCCAAAGCAGTGGCGCGCCAACTTTCCCTACAACAGCGCTAGCATTACGCACGCCCGCTTTTGGCTCTTCTGGACAGGTCGCGCCCACCGTCAAAGTGCTAGCTTCAGCCGATCCTTCCTTGATTGTCCAGTTCCCCCTTGTTCCTGCCAGTATCAAAACCCTGTTCCCAGATGCAACTGGTCTCGTCACAGTCATCCAGGGTAATCCACAAACCAACGACTTTGATACCCTGATTGTTGATGTGCAGAAGATGCCGCCCAATGTAAAGTTTACTGTTTTCTTAACAGAACTATCCGCCAAACCCTTTGGACACGCGGAATATGTTGGAGATGTAATCACTCGCGGAGATGGTAGCGGCGAATCGATCTTTCACTTGATCACATTTGTCGCGTTTGCGGCTGATGCGCGCAATTCAAATGTGACCTCGGCAGATCAGTCTGGCGATGCCTCTGGTATCCAGTTGGAGCATGTCGGTATGTGGTTCGACGGTGTAACATTCGCACGCAAGGTATTGAATAACCCCAATATTCCTGGCACGCCCTTTGATGGGGGCGGTGGTGCTTTACATGCTGGACCTCAAGCCATGACTGATGGACAAACCTTGTCAGTGATTTAGTCGTAGTAAAGTAGTAATGGCTTTTAACAAAATAACTGGGAAACTCGTAGGTGCCGATTTATCGTGCACACCGCCGATTTATCGGCCTCCCGTGGCCGTTCACGATTAGTTAAACATCCCGTAACAACCTGAATATCGCATCCAGGATGAGAAGAACTGTCTCTGATGGCAGTTCTTCTCATTTCGGCTTGCTAACTGATTTCCCTTTTCATAGGCCTGCTGAGCTTCTACTGTTCTACCTAACCGTTGAAGTATATTTGCTCTAATATAGTGAAATGTGGCTTGCTGAGCATCAATGTGAATCGCTGTTTCAATTGCGTTAAGTGCCTCAGAATATTGCCCAAATTGAATGAGTAGAATGGCCATGCCATGATACGCGGACGCAAACTTGGGATCAAGTCGGATAGCATGTTTACAAGCCGCCAGCGCATCTCCATAAAGAGTAAGTTCAAATAATACGCGGCTTTTGCCATAATATGCTTCAGCATAGGTTGGATTAAGAAGGATAGCTTTATCAAATGCGGAGAGAGCTTCGTTATAACGCTGAAGCCTGCGTAACGTCTTCGCTTTGTTGTTATAAGCCTCTGCTAAATGAGGATCTAAAGCAATCGCTCGATTATAAGCTTCTAATGCTGCTTCGTACCGTTTGAGATTATGAAGGCTAATGCCCTTGTTGTTATAGGCCAGTGCGAAGGTGCTATCAAGGAGCAGCGCTTGCTCATCCGCTTCCAGTGCTGCCTGGTACCGTTGAATTTTGCGTAATTGGGAACCTTCTTCCAGCCATTGCCACTTATCCATCTGTGAGAGATTTGGCATGGTGGTATCTGATGCATGAGAAGCAGATGAACTTTGTAACGCATTGATAAATTGAGAGACGTTCTCAAATCGGTTATAAGGACTTTTGGCCATGACTTTCAGCACAGCTTGTTCAATATGGAGAGGGATCAGTGGATTCAGTTGTGTGAGTGGTATCGGATGTTCGTATTTATGCTTCTGTATCAGCATATCCGTGTTGTGCGCCTGGAATGGTTTACGCCCGGTCAGCAACTCATAACTGACGCAACCGAGGGCATACTGATCGCTGCTACTACTCACATGTGCATCGAATTGTTCCGGAGCCATGTAAGATGGTGTGCCTATGACATCGAACTCTTGTTCCATATAGGTGATATTCTGATTAATAGCAATGCTGAAGTCGCTCAGAAGTGCTTCACTTTTTGCATTGAACAGTATGTTTTCTGGTTTAACATCACGATGTACAAAATATTTTTGATGTGCATAGAAAAGAGCTTCGCCAACTTGTGCGATAATCGCAAGGGATTGTGCCATCGGGAGGAGATGTTGAGGATCACGATTCAAGACATCTCGAAGTGATCCATTTGGTGCATACTCCATCACCAGATATGGCCGGCCTTCATCCTCGTCTATCTCAAAATCATAAATGAGAAGAATATGGGGATGTGAAAGTGTCGCAAGAATCTCTGCCTCTCTGTAGAATCTGTCTACGTCTTTGGGAGAATGGAGATGTGAGGTATGCATCACTTTAATCGCTGCCATGCGTTTTGTGAGTATATCATGCTGAGCCAGGTAGACACAGCCAGAAGCTCCGCACGCAATTTTGGCTTTCACCTGGTATCTGCCAAAGTGTTTGCCTATCAAGATGCTTTCGTTATTCATACGCTTGAGCCTCCAGGGTCTCATTTGAAACCCTTCTATTTATATAGACGAACTCGTAGCCCAAGTCACAAATACGTGTCTACAATTATGAGAGAGATGTATAATAGCTTCAAGCTGAGCGAATCTTTATGATACTCTCGCTAAATCCTCTCCTAAAATCTCATCCAACGTACACACCAGAAAATCCGCATTATCTTCCGTAAATACAAGTGGTGGCTTGATCTTTAATACATTATGGAAAGGCCCATCGGTACTCAATAGAATGCCGCGTTCCCTCATGCGGTTCGCGATATATGATGCTTGTTCAGGCGCGGGAGTCAGTGTACGGCGATCCAATACCAACTCAATACCTACAAAGAGCCCAAGCCCGCGCACATCACCAATTAAGCTATGCTTTCCCATTAATGCTCTAATGCCATCTATCAAATGCGTGCCAACACGTTGTGCGTTCTCCTGCAAACCTTCTTCAGCGATGACATCAAGCACAGCCAACCCGATTGCGCATGATACAGGATTACCGCCAAATGTGTTGAAGTATTCCATACCATTATTAAAAGAAGCTGCAATCTCTTGCGTTGTTACAACTGCTGCCAGGGGGTGTCCATTCCCGATTGGTTTGCCCATCGTCACAATATCGGGTACAATGCCTTGCGTCTCGAATCCCCAGAAATGTGTGCCGACGCGACCAAACCCAACCTGTACTTCGTCTGCTATACACACTCCACCTGCGTTTCGTATATACCTGTACGCTTCCTTCAGATAATGCTGAGGTAAAACAATTTGCCCACCGCACCCTAATAATGATTCACAGATGAAAGCTGCTATCTCACTCCCATTTTTCTCCATCTCCAGGAGAGTTTGTTGGATGTAGCGCGCACACTTCTCCCCTGCTTGTGGATCATCTTGTTTATACTCTCCGCGATAGACATCTGGCATTGGCACTTTGTGAACATATGCTGGTGCCCCTGCTCCTCCTGGTCCCTCGAACTTATATGGGCTGATCTCTATAAGGCTTGTTGTATTGCCATGATATGCAACATCGACCACTATCAAGTCTTTTCGTTGCGTATGTGTTCGTGCGAGTCGTAACGCAAGCTCATTTGCCTCGCTACCCGAACATACAAAGTAACATACTCGCAATGGCTCTGGTAGTGTCTCGCATAGCCGCCGTGCGTAGCGTACAAGGTTGTCATGCAGGTAGCGTGTATTAGTGTTGAGCACTGCCATTTGTTCCTGTCCTGCCCTGACTACTCGTGGATGACAGTGGCCTACATGGCTCACATTATTGACGGCGTCCAGGTAAGCGCGACCCTCTTCATCGTACAGGTACTGCATTGAACCTCGCACAATCTTAAGTGGTTTCTGATAGGAGATGCTCAAAGACTTCCCTATATGCTCTTCTCTCTCCTTGCGAATCTCCTCGATGCTTAGATCATCTTCAGGAAAGCTCTCCGTGGGAATGCCTACGATGAGATTCGGATCGGGGCTTATACTCAACCAGACTTCTCTCTGGCTAGGTCTCGCTACACCAGGGAACTCGCCTATCCTGTCAAGCATATCGGTGATAATTTGGAAATGTAAATGTGGTGGCCATCCCCCATTGACTGGATAGTTGCCAATCTTACAAAATGGTGTTCCCAGAGCAATAGGTTTGCCCTCGTAAAGACCTTCGAGTGAGTCTGCGCTTAGATGACCATACAGCGTATAAAATAGAAGTTGTGTCTCATTGTGACTTACCGTGTGTTGCAGAATGATCGTCGGGCCATAGTCGAGTGGTGAGTCATTATTGTGAAAACTATGTACTACTCCATCAATCGGTGCCAGAATGGGGGTACCCGCCTCCATGAAAATATCGAGGCCTATGTGTACTGTGCGCCATTCCGGTCCATCATTCCCTGCCAATTTATATTGGTCACTTGTGTATATTGGCCGTGCCTCGTTATATCGGCCTATGCCAACCTGGCTACGCTCCGCCTTCATCTTGTCGAAAAGTTTGCGCGTAAACAGCTCAACATCGGACAACTCTGTCAAATTGCCCAATTCTCGGCTTCCCATGCTCAAATCGAAGACGACATTTTTCGTGACATGCAAGTCTGATTCAACCACGTGTCCCATCTTGTCATTATTGCTTTTCAACCAATCGGTTACTGCGTTGCTACTCGGACAAGGTGTTAACTGGCAAGCCTTGCGAAACGTATAGTGAGCTAATCTCGGGTGAATGTTCACAAGCTGCTCAAGGAGTGACCATGCAGGTTGTTCGCTGATCATCAGGTAGTGATTCTGAGGTTCAATCTTCTGCTGGTATGCCGAGTTGACCACGCTTATAAGGAGTCTGGCGCAAATCAGGGGATAAAGCGCTTCGATTTCTGCCTCGTTAAGTGCGAATGCTTTATGATACCCAGTCACGATATGTGTGGCTGCCGTGATGGGATCAGGTTTGTGCATCATTGCATATGCGCAGGCAATGGCAAGTTCGCAAATTGTGTATGTGTGAACCATGTCGCCAAAGTCAAGCACACTAACTACTCGTCTGGCACCTGCGCCTATATCATCGACCAGCACATTGTAATCGTTGGCATCATTATGTATGACGCTCATACGCAGATTTGGCAAAAGAGGCAACACCTGAGTTTCGTACTCCGCGAGAAAGTGCTCGACGATCGCCCTACGTTCGGGTTGATCAATATAATGTAGGTAATCATGGATCCAACTTGTATGCTGCAAGTCCCATTTCAATGTGCGATGCGCGGCAGCATGCTTGAAATCTTGTAATGCAGAATCCATTGTGCCCATCAGGCTGCCAAGGCTATACAACAATTCAGGTGTATGAGGCCTTGTTTCCGCCAAAACATTACCAGGAATGTATGTAAGTATTCTTACGAAATGCGATGTGCCATCAGTGTCTATAACCGTTCCGATGGTTTTGCCTGTTGTTGTGGGACGTACATGAGGCAATAAGAGCGCATGATCGTATGCTGCAAGGTGCTCTAAAGCTTTGTTTTGCAAGTCGATTGTCTCTAACTGCTCCACTGCGGGTGCAATTTTCAGAACCAACTCTTGTCCCGTTTCGGTCTTCAAGTGGAAGTTGCAGTCACGTTCGCCTGGCAATGTGCGCACCTCTACATGCAGGCCATAGAGTTCTAAAGCCAGGCGGCTAGCATCTTCTACAGTGAAAAATGGCTTATTATTGTTCAACATGCATCTGCTCCTGGAATCTTTATAAGAGTTAATATGACTATTCAGCAGGGGGTTCTAAGGGGCCTGCAAGGGCCCTTGGCGGGGTGTGGGGTGTCCCCACAAAATCCCAAGTTCCCGGGGTGGGGGAGAAGAGAAACATTCAAAAACCCCTGCTAAGAATAACTACGGATTCACTATTGGCTTATATATAGTATAATCGTTGCGTAACATGATCAGTAAGGGAGGGCTGAGTTATGAATCATCTTACATTTAGTCCGCTAGAGCGTGTGCTGGCATTTCTTGCAGGCCTCGTCAATCTGATCGTTGGCCTGGGTTTCTTCTTTTTACCAGAGCTGCACTTTGCCCTCTGGCCAACAAGTATCCCTGCTATCTTAGATCGTTTCATCGGTGCCATTATTATCGGCAACGCTGTTGGGGCTTTCTGGCTTGCTACAGAAAAGGAATGGGCACGAGTGCGTCCGCTGGCCCTGGTGGCGCTTGTTTATGGAACACTTGTGGCAGTCGCTCTACTGTATCATTTGCTCTGGCTGAACGCCTCGTCAGCTTTCTGGATCTACTTTTTGTTCGATGTGCCATTCTTACTTGTCTATTATGCCCTTTTCATCTATCATGACATCATACCACGCTTTTCTGAACACAAAGCAAAATCAGAAATCACGGTTACTCGTGACCAAAAATCGTAATCCGTAGTCATTGTAAGGGCGGGGGTAGAGTGGTGTGGGGTGGGGACCCTTGCGGTCGCCCTGGGAGGAGTCCTATGTATTAGGAAAGCCCAGGCCAGACCCTTGCGGTCGCCCTGAGAGGGTTCTCTGCCTTGGAGACATTATGCAGGCACCTTTTGCTGATCCACTTTCAGGTTTAGAACTTCTTGCGACCCTCCTACCACTGGTAGGGCGGGATTCCGAAGTGCAGTTAATGTGTACGCTCCTGGATACTGTCGCGCTCGATCGACAGTTCGGAGCGCGTGCTTTGACTATCAGTGGCGAAATGGGAGTTGGCAAATCTCGCTTGCTGGCAGAGATGTTCGTAGAAGCCAGAGCACGCGGCTTTCGAGTTTTGGATGGCCGCGCTTACGAGTCCGGCGCTATGTTTCCATATTTGCCCTTCATTGAGGCTCTCCGACCGGTTCTGCGCACATCAAACCCTAAACAATTGCGTCGTTATATGGGACTTGAAGCTGAAGGTATTGAATTGTCCTCATCTATAACTAACCCGATTTCTATGATGGGTACTCCCCTTGTAACTGCCTTGTCTAGCCTCTTTCCAGAACTCCCCGGAATGGCGCAGGTAGCAGTCGCTTCGGAGGTGCTTTCACCCGATCAGGTCAAGTTCCGACTCTTTGATGCCATAGCCACGCTGCTGGAACGCATGGCTATGGATCGTCCGCTGCTTTTGTGCATAGATAACTTGCATTGGTCTGACAGTGCCAGCCTGGAACTGATGATGTATCTTACAGTGCGTTTGCATGCGAGCCATGTTGCATTGGCTGGAGCCACGCGCCCGCCGGGCTCGTTCAATCGCACTGTGGTTTCTGATGATAGCATGGTTTCAACATCTACAAATCTTGCAGCAACGCGAGCATTGGGAGAATTAATGCGCCAGGGTCTGTTGCTTTTCATCCCACTTGGGCCGCTCAGTGCAGGTGCTATGGAGGATCACTTGTATACGCTATTGCCAGGTTCCCTACCTGAGAGCCTCACCAAATCTCTCCTCTCGCGTGTTGGAGGCAATCCCTTCTTTCTAGAAGAGTTGGTGCGCATGCTTACTCTGGATGGTGGGCTTATTCTTTCTGATGGGGTCTGGCGGATGACACGCGTCATTGGCCCAGAATTGCCGCTGGGTATTACCTATGCGGTGGAACAACGCTTGCAAGGACTGAGCGTTACTTGCTGCGAACTCCTGCGTGTCGCTTCGCTTTTTGGACGCACATTTCCCTTGCAGGCGTTAGTTATGGTTATGGGTACTTTGACGGATACAGTTAATATCCAATCCAGTATAGATGAAGCGATGCAGGCGGGTCTGATCGCCAGGTCACCTGTCTCGACCACCATCCTGGATGAATATGTAAACGAGAGCACCGACGACGCTAAGCAGAATATCTATGCATCTCCTATTACTTCACCAACGTATATGTTCTGCCAGGGTATTGTGCAAGAAGTGCTGAGTAATGAAGTTCCAGCTGATCGGGCAAAAGCATTGCATGGCGCGATTGGTGCGGCATTGGAAGTAAGCTATGGTGAAACTGCAGGGACACATGCTGCTGAACTGGCTCCCCATTTTGTGTTAAGCGGCGAAAAAGAGGCCGCGCTCCGATGGAGTCTACTGGCTGGTGAAAATGCAACGCGTGTTCAGGCACATCGAGAAGTCATCAGTCATTTTCGTATGGCGCTCGCGTTGATGGATGAAAATCGTCATCCTGAAGGGGAAAATTGTCATCCTGAGCGAAGCGAAGGATCTCCCGCGTTTCTACATTTTTCTATTGGAGAAAGCTGGTTTAAACTAGGAGAGCTAGAACGAGCTTTAGAGGCCTTCCAACAGGCATTAGAGCAAATACAACGTGAGAAATTTACTTCGGATCAACAATCTTCACAGTTTGCACTTCTCTCTGCTCAGGTTAATCGTTGTATGGCTGATGCGTATCGTATGCAAGGTAAATACGAGCTTGCGCTTGCTCATCTTCAATCCGCCCGCAAATCTCTGGATGTAAACACAAGCAATTTCCAAGAAACATTTAGCACCATCGATCAGGTTCCATGGATATCCTCACGAAGCCTCGCAGTGGGTATCGGCGTGCTGAATTTACAGCAGGTGAGTGCTGCCGAGCGTATCCTTTTGTTACAGGCACAGGCAACCCTTGATATTTTACTTTTACGCGGACAAGAAGCAGAAGAGGCATTTTGGCAATCATACCACCTCGCAACAGAGATTGGCGATCGAGGCAGCCAGGCATTCGCATTGCATTTTATAGGTTGGATACGCGGCTGGGGAGAGCATATTCATGAAGCTATTCGCCTGCAAGAACAGGCACGCGAGCTTTATATCGCAGTTGGCGATCCATTCCGCGCAGCGCTCGGAGATCAGGGCCTGGGCATCATCTACCAGGCACTGGGTGAAATGGAAAAGGCACGTCTGTACAATCTACGCGGTCTTGAACTTGCTCGTCGTTATGGTGTTCGTTATGTGCTTGGCTGGCTGTACTGGAATCAGGGTGTTATGGCGCTTGGACATGGGGATTGGCCTGCAAGCGAGTCGCATTTCAAGCAGTCGATGCAAGAGGCGCAAGCAACCAATAATGATCGTCTCAAAGCAGTAACATTACAGGCTCAAGCCGAATTATCTTTTCGACAGGGTGATTGGCAGGTGGCTGAACAACAATTTAAGGGCGCCATCCAGGCATCTATCAATACCGAATGGTATGCAAGCATCATGGCTCTCTATGGGCACTTTCTAGCTATAACAGGTCGCCGTTCAACTGCACAGGCACAATTGGAACTGGCAGTAGCATTGAAAGAACCGGTTGGGTATAGCGGCCATTTCTACATCCCATTCCTCGCTGAAGCGTACCTGCATCTTGGAGCAAACGAGCAGGCTGCCAGGTACATTCAACGCATTCAGGCTTTACAGGGCTTTATGTATTACGGCGTCTCTGTAGATCGCATTTTAGGAGAAGTAGCCGCAACAGAAGGAAACTGGAGCAAAGCGGAGCAGGCCTTTGATAATGGTCTGGAGCTTTGCCATCGGGCAGGTAACCAACCAGAACAAGCTGCAATTCTTTATGAGAAGGCGCGCATGAATCTGATGCGTAGTAAGAACGAGACTCCTGAAAAAGGATATGCTTCTCTGCAAGATATACTTGATCTATGCAATCAAGCACATGAGCTTTTTCTGAAGTATCAGATGCAGCGAGCCGCCAACCTCGTCGAGACATTTCGTGAAGGCGTGAGACAACTTGGGCATCGTCAGGATGAAAAACCATCGAACCGCATCATTCAGCAGCATATTACACACCCTGAATACCTGCTCGACCTCCACCTCACGAAACGAGAATTGGAAGTCCTGCGACTCGTAGCTGAAGGACATACCGACCGCGAAGTTGCTGACATTCTCGTTATCAGCCCCCGAACAGTCAATCGTCACCTGGCAAACACATACGTAAAACTTGACGTTCCTGGACGCGCATCCGCCGTCGCCTACGCCATACGCCAGGGCTTCGTTGGCTAATCCTATATCGGCAATCCCCGTTTCCCCATCGAGCCAAGTAACAACGCGACCTCACCAAGGTGTATAAACAGATGAGAAATACATACCTGCCCAATCGCCTGAATGGCGGGCATATCTCCAAGTGGCTTCACCGTCACTATACGTGCAGATAGTTCTGCTCCACCATCATCAATACCAGCAAGATATGCCTCGAATTCCCTCCACACCTCTTCTGTATACTCCATAAAGAGCGCGGGATCGGCAATATGAAAAGCACGCGCTTCGGCTGTTTGCATCCCCGTACCTTGCACTCTTGGGGGAAGACCAAGTCGCTCATGCCAGCTCCCATCGCCCCAAATTGTCGGTTGCTTCAGCAAAATAAAACGCAGGATATTGTCCTCAGTTCGCACACAGTGCCAGACAAGGAAAGCAATATTGTTGCCTGTACCCTTGATAGTCTGATTCCATTCTTCAGGGGTGAGATCGCTGACGCCATTGCGTAGCCAATTGTGAACGCGTTTCTGTTCCAGGCGGTAGAAGTCGATAAGGTTCATTCACTTACTCCTGATTGCTTTATTTTCTTGTTTCGGGTTAATTCATTCTACCCATATTTCTAGAAAATCGAAAGGGCGACCGCCAGCTTCGGTCGCCCTTTCGATTTTCTAGAAATGTTTTTCTTTAGGATCATCCCATCTCAGCCGCTTGAACAGCTATTTTCCCTCGCTCCTCATGAGCTGCTCTCGCCTCATGCTCACCAGAGACTTCCTCCAGCGAGCGTTGATTTGGCTCAGGTAGGGTGAATACGGTCAGCAAGAGACCAGCCAAAGAAATCACTGCTGCGACTGCCATTGCCCCTGGCAAGTTGAAGTTGGCCAGTAGGAAAGGAAAAGCGAATGCGCCTATAAACGCGCCAATCTTGCCAACTCCTGCGGCAATGCCATGGGCCGTTGTGCGAACCATCACCGGAAAAATCTCAGCCGGGTAGACAAACGTCGTCACATTCGGGCCAAACTCGGTGAAAAAGTAACTCATGCCGTACACGAGCAAGAAGGCGGCTGTGATGGTTGTCAAGACAGGTGCAACGAACAGTAGCCCGTAAGCCAGCCCCATCATAGCGAAACCAAACCACTGAATGAATTTGCGACCCAGGCGGTCAATCGTCAGTGCTGCCACAATATATCCAGGCAATGCGGCAACGACAAAGATGATCAACGTATAGAACATGTTGGTGAGCAATGTAGAGTGCGGATTCAGAGACTTGAGGATGAGTGGACTGGAAATCGTCGTCCCATAATAGGCGATGTCAAGCAGGAACCAGGCTCCCGCGGTTCCTATCAGCCATTTCAGATAACGTGACGTAAGCAACAGGTAGAGCCATGACGTATCAGGACGTGCATTTCTTTTTGAAGCTGCTTTGTTGTTTATTTGTTGTGAGGGTCTCACTGTATTTGTAGTATTGATACCAACATCCTGATTCCCGGTGACCATTTCCACAGTACGCGTAGCCCCTTCGACATCCCCTTGCATGGTCAACGCAAAACGTGGTGTCTCTGCAATTTGTCGCCGTAGGTAGAATGTAGCAAGTGCTGGAACTGCGCCAAGTGCGAGCATAATTCGCCAAATGATGTCGTGGTTCAATCCGCTCAACAGCAATATGATGGCAACGAGTGGGCCGACTATCAAGCCTAAACCTTGCATAGAAAACACCATCGTAATCAGCTTGCCACGATCGCGCCGGTTCGCGTACTCACTCATCAGAGTAGCACTGAGTGGATAATCTCCTCCAATTCCAAGTCCAAGGATAAAACGAAAGATCAGCAGCCACATCACATTGGGCGAAAGGGAGGACGCGATAGCTCCGACTGCCAGCACAATCAGCGTAAAGCCGTAGATCGATCTGCGCCCTACAAAATCCGCTAGGCGTCCGAACAAAATCGAGCCGATTGCCGCTGCAATCAATGACGTGCTGCCAATCAGGGATATCTCAAACTTGTTGAGGTTCCAGATAGGTGTCAGTATGGCCAGTACAACGCCAATAATGAAGAGATCATAGGCATCTGTGAAAAAACCCATACCCGATGTAAGCATTGCTTTCAAGTGAAAACCTGAAAGCGAACTGTTGTCCAATGCAGTTAGGACATGGGAATGACTGTGTCCCCCGATCACTCCTTCACTTAGGTGAGGATCATCCACCCGCTTTTCTTCGTCTAACATTAATGGCTATCTCCTTGCTCTAAGGATAGGTTTACAGCTTATAAAAACTCCTTAGTTGAAGGATATCTTGTGTATATTATGGGAATGTTAAGTGAAGGTTAACAAATGGTAATGTACGATTTGATGTTGTGATGTAATTAAACCTATGATCAGATTGTGATTGTGCCCTATCTACTCATCTTCCAACGGCACCATCGGCTGTTCCGCGCCCTCCGCTGGCGTGGCTGATATCGCTTTCCAGGGGATACGTGTACTAGAGCGTATATCTCGTAAATGCATATCGTCGTTGTAGCATTTCAGTCTCCAGCGGGCTGGCCTACCGCTGGATGTACGTCTGGCCCAATGCGTTATAGAGGTATTATCAGTATCGAAACCTGCCTGCGGGTATTGCAAAGAACCTGTACCCAAAAAGTAGAGAAATGAGACGCCTATAACACCTCCATGACAAACAATCACGATAGTTTTACCCTCGTACTCGCGAATGATGCGATCGAGAGCAGTGGCGGCGCGAAGCACAAATTGTCCCCAGTTCTCTCCTTCAGGGACTCTTTGGCTGAAAGGCGTCTCGAGGAAGTTCACTTCACCAAACTTGGCTCTATACTCCTCTATATGCATTCCCTCAGCCACTCCATCACGCAACTCCTGCACTTCATCATCGAAAAGAATGGGCAATCTTAACGCGGGAGCAATGATTTCAGCCGTCTGCCTGGCACGCTTGAATGTGCTTGATATAAGCACATCAGCCGCGATTTCACCTGTCGCAACCAGGCGGTCGCGCAAGCGTTCAGCCTGCAGTATCCCGAGCGGCGATAAAGCTGTATCGCCAATAATATCGAGTACTGCCCCAAGAGCTTCCCCATGTCGAATTAAGTACAGGTCAGTCATTGAAATAATTACCCTCCAAATTAAATACTATTGTAACATTCTAGAAGCATGTCCCGCTTGATACAGGCAACTTGATATCCACTCATACATCGGAAAAAAGCAGGATTGTGAAGGGCGGCTGCCCTTCACCTGCGGTTTGGGGCTGTGCCCCAACTTTTTCCTCAATGCAGGCCGCAGGCCTGCATGAAAAATTATGAGGAGATATCAGAAAGACAAGCATTGCTTTATAATAGTCTCAACAACACTCACTACATTGGTTCTTTACACGTTCTTTTCTTGTATGATTATGACAACACAGGAAACCATAAATGTACTGTTCTGCATAGGAAGAGGTATAGTAGCGGTAAGGTCAGCCTTTATTTTAAGAAAGAGGATTACAATGTCAAAGTTAGGCGTCCATTCGGAAGTTGGTAAACTCCATAAAGTGCTTGTGCATCGGCCAGATCTTAGCCTGAAACGCTTAACCCCATCGAACTGTGAGGAACTGCTCTTTGATGGCGTGTTGTGGGTGAAAAAGGCACGTTGGGAACATGATGCGTTCGTCGATCACATGCGTTCGCGGGGCATAGAAGTTGTGTTAGTGAGCGAGTTGCTCACCGAGTCACTTCGTGACCCCGAGGCTCGTGCCTGGATCATGGATCGCAAAGTCACTCCTGACGAACATGGTCTGATGTTTAGTCAGGAACTCCGTGCCTGGCTTGACAGCTTGAGTGCCGCCGAACTGGCTACCTATCTCATTGGTGGCATTCTGTTCGGCGAATTGCCAAAGGATTTCAAATCATTCGGGGTCATGATTGCAGAGCCAACAGATTTCGTGTTGGTGCCATTGCCTAATCAGTTGTTCACCCGGGATACCAGTTGCTGGATCTATAACGGTGTGTCGTTAAACCCCATGTATTGGCCAGCTCGCCGCCAGGAAACCTTGAACGTCGCAACGATCTACAAGTTCCATCCTGATTTCAAGCACGAGGAATTTGAAATCTGGTATGGAGGTGTCGACAAGTATCATGGCAAGTCTCGTATCGAGGGCGGTGATGTAATGCCCATTGGCAACAAAACGGTGCTGATTGGAATGGGTGAACGCACAACAGCACAGGCCATAGGCCAGTTGGCCAGTAATCTCTTCGCAAGAGGTGGCGCTGAACGGATTATAGTCGCTAAACTGTCAAGGAATCGAGCGCATATGCATCTGGATACCGTCTTCACGTTCTGCGATCGCGACCTGGTTACAATCTACGAACCAGTGGTAAACAAGATTGAGGCATACACCATTCAACCTGGTGACACAGAGGAAAGCTATCATGTGACGAAAGAAGTGCAGCCCTTTGTCGAGGTGGTCGCTGGTGCCCTTGGCCTGAAACAATTACGGGTGGTAACCACTGGTGGAGATACCTTAGAGGCCCAGCGAGAGCAGTGGGAGGACGGCAATAATGTGTTTGCCCTTGAGCCAGGCGTAGTCATGGCCTATAATCGCAACGATAACACGAACACAAAACTTCGTAAAGCTGGCATCGAAGTTATCACAATCGAGGGATCCGAACTGGGCCGTGGACGTGGCGGCAGCCATTGCATGACCTGTCCTTTATCGCGTGATCCAGTGGAATAGCCTATCATCAATTTCAACCCACGTATTGGAGTCATTCTGAGCCCAAGCGAAGGATCTCACACAAGAGCGAGACATTATTTTCACTTTCAGGCTACGCATGGTGTACCTGGCATGAGTGAAGCAGATGTTTATGCTTATAATTATCGAGAAGGAGGAATATCATGGCTTTTAATTTGAGAAATCGGCATCTTCTCAAACTTTTAGACTTTACCCCTCAGGAAATTACTTTCCTGCTGCAACTCGCCGCAGACCTGAAAACAGCCAAGTATGCTGGCATCGAGACACAGCGCCTCAAAGGCAAGAATATTGCGCTCATCTTTGAGAAGGATTCCACGCGCACGCGCAGTGCCTTTGAGGTCGCCGCGTTCGACCAGGGCGCCCACGTCACCTTTATCGGCCCCACTGGCTCGCATATTGGCTACAAGGAGAGCATGAAGGACACCGCGCGCGTGCTTGGCCGTATGTATGATGGCATCGAGTATCGCGGCTTTTCCCAGGAGAATGTGGACATTCTGGCGCAGTATGCCGGAGTCCCCGTGTGGAATGGCCTCACGGATGAATTTCATCCAACACAGATCCTTGCCGATTTTCTCACCATGCAGGAGCACAGCCATAAACCGCTGTCTGAGGTTGCCTTTTGTTTCCTGGGAGATTCTGGCAACAACATGGGCAACTCCCTGATGATTGGTGCCGCCAAAATGGGTATGGATGTTCGTCTGGCAGGTCCCAAAGAATGTTGGCCAAAGCCTGAGATGATTGAAACAGCGCAAGCTATCGCACAGGAGACTGGGGCTAACATCACCGTAACCGAAGATGCCCAGGCCGCGGTGCGTGGATGTGACTTCCTCTATACCGATGTGTGGGTCTCGATGGGACAGCCCACCGAGTTGTGGAACCAGCGCATCCAGCAAATGTTGCCCTACCAGGTGAATAGCAACCTGATGCAAGCAACCGGAAATCCGCAGGTAAAGTTTATGCACTGCTTACCCGCTTTCCATAATACAGAAACGAAAGTCGGCAAGGAGATCTACGAGAACCATGGCCTGGAAGCGCTGGAAGTGACCGAAGAAGTGTTTGAGTCCAAAGCCTCTATTGTCTTTGACCAGGCAGAGAATCGCATGCATACCATCAAGGCCGTGATGGTGGCAACGCTAGGTGACTAAGAATACATGATGCTGATTAACAAAATAGACTAGACACCCGTAGGTGCCGATTAATCGTGCACATCGCCGATTTATCGGCCTTCGGTGGATGTTACGATCTCCGAATTAATTTGTTGATCAGCATCATGAGACACTAAAATAGTGCTCGTTGCTTGATTCTTACCCGGTGATAATAATTGCTTAACAATGCCTGGGTACATTCTTCTAAATGCTCGGAAAACTCTGGTATCCCGAATTAGGCTTTACTTTTATCCCTTAAGTGTGAACGATCGCCTGTGGAAGAAGCAACTTCAAGAGCTGGTTCATGAAGCTCAGCTCACCCTCACTGTGGCTAATAATCCTCCTGCTACAGTGGCCTTGAAAAATCTTCAAGCATAGGCTATTTCCCGCACTTGTTTTTTGTAGGATAAAAGTGTATATTTATATCAAATTATATTGATATAAAATAGATTGGAGTAAATTATGAACACTGCTCTATCTTTTAGTCAACCGCCGAGCTTCCTCAAGCTGCTAGCACACGATATTCGCTGGAAAATTTTGGTATTGCTCGGGCGATCCGACTACCATGTACAGGAAATTGTGCATCAACTTGAACTGCCGCAGAATCTCGTATCGTATCATTTGAGGAGGCTGCACGATCAGAACCTGGTGACCGAACGACGTAGCACAGCTGATGGTCGCGACATCTATTACAGCCTTGATATCAATATACTTCGGACACTGTATTTCGCTGCGGCCGATTCCCTGAATCCAATCTTGAATACAACTGATGTAGATATTGCACTACAGGAGGCAGTCTCACATCTCCCCAGCAAGAAAGTTCGTGTGCTCTTTCTCTGCACACATAATAGTGCGCGCTCACAGATGGCGGAAGGCATTCTACGCGACCTGAGTGGAGATCGGATTGAGGTTTTTAGCGCTGGCAACCAACCCACAAGTCTTCATCCGCTTGCCATAAAGACCATGGCAAAAATGGGCATTGACATCAGCCAGCAACGATCGAAGCACCTGGATGAGTTTCTTGACCAGTCTTTCGACTATATTGTGACTGTCTGTGATCGCGTTCGCGAAGCGTGCCCCACCTTTCCCGGTGATCCTGAACGCGTCCACTGGAGCTTCATCGATCCTGCCGCTGTTGAAGGATCAGAAGAGGAACGCTCTAGAGCGTTTGAACAGGTTGCGCTGCAACTGACAAACAGGATTCGCTTTCTCATGATACTGATCGAGCGAGAAAAAAGTAGGAAGGTATAATATAAATGACATCGGAAGAACAATATACGGAGTTAATCACTCAGTGAGCGAGAAAACATAATGAACTTATCTGGAACAGAACCTATGCGTGTGCTCTTTCTCTGCACCCATAACTCCTCACGTTCGCAAATGGCCGAGGGGCTCTTGCGGGCGCGAGGTGGAAAGCGCTATGCAGTCTATAGTGCGGGAACACATCCCCGCACAGTACATCCTTTAGCGGTGCAAGTGATGGCGGAATTAGGCATCGATATTAGCGAACAAGCTGGACATCGTGCGAAGGGCATGGAGGAATTTGTCAATGCACCGCCAATGGATTTAGTCATCACAGTCTGTGATGAAGCAGCGGAAGAATGCCCGTACTTTCCTTATGCTCGCCACCAGGAACACTGGGGCTTTCCCGATCCGAGTAAAGCCATCGGAACTGAAGAGGAGCGACTCAATGTATTCAGGAAAGTGCGTGGATGCTATTGCAGAACGCATCAATGCTTTCCTGGCACGCGAGAGCGAGTGAACCGTTGCATGAGCAGGCTCGTGATTATCGGGGAGAGTGACGCAGGCATTAGCGCAGCTCTATGTGCCAGGAAGGTTATTGCTGTGCATGCGGTCCGTATTTCCAATTCCTTACCTGGAGTCACCACAAACAGGAGCAAAAATCCTGATATTCGCTGAACTACTCGCGTGTGTCAAGGCTAACTTACTTTTGGCTCATGCAACTTTTTGGTGAATGATCTGGAAACATTGGCTCCTACTTTGCCGATATGAGCGTGAAAAGAGAAAGTCAACGCTGTATTTTTTCCTATTTGAAGAGAGCTTCACAAAATACCTGCATGAACCAAAATTACGCAGGCTTTGATACCCTCGTCTTTTTGCCAGCTCATAGCCATCCCTTTTGCTCAGCGAGCCGTGCCGCTTCCATGCGGTTCTGCGCGCTCAGTTTCTGCATGGCGATAGAAAGATGATTACGCACTGTTCCCTCAGAGAGAAACAAGCGCGCTGCAATTTCTGCCAGACTGGCCCCGAAGAGCGAGGCAGATAGCACCTCACGTTCGCGGGCGGTCAGCGGGTTGTTGCCTTCGGAAAGCGCCGAGAGGGCCAGCTCTGGGTCGACCACTCGCTCACCTTGCATCACGCGGCGCAAGGCGACGGCAAGTTCTGCTGCCGGGGCGTCCTTGAGCAGAAACCCTACCGCTCCGCTTTCCATGGCCCGGTGCAAGTAGCCGCTACGTCCAAAGGTAGTCAGGATCACACTGCGGCAGGTCGGCAGCGCCTTTTGCAAGGCTTGCGCAGCAGCGAGTCCATCGCCCCCGGGCATTTCAATGTCGAGCAGGGCAACATCTGGTTGGCTCGCAAGTGCAGCTTTCACCACCTCGTTCCCTCGTGCCACTTCAGCTACGACCTCGATATCCTGTTCCCGGCTCAGTAGCGCCGCGAGCGCACCACGCACCATCGCCTGGTCTTCGGCCAACAACACACGGATCATGAGCGTTCCTCCTGTCAGACTGGTGCCTCTCCAACCTTATGGATGGGCAATTCCACATGGACACGAAAGTGTTCCTTGCCGGCCAACATCAGAGGACCTGCCTCCATATATCCTCCAAGTGTGCTCACACGCTCCCGCAAGCCAGCGAGTCCTAGGCCGGGACGCGCAGATGGACTTTCCGCACGCGCTTCTCGTCCCCCGTCATTGATCACTTGGGCACCAACTGTTCCGTCTCCCTGGATGAGTGTGATCTCGCAGTGTCTCGCGCGACTGTGCCGGATGACGTTGGTGACCCCCTCGCGCACTGTCCAGGCAAGAACGGCGGACGTCTCAGGAGGAAGGGCGAGGGTGTTCGGTTCGATCTGGTAGTCGATTCCCGCTGCTTCCAGGAGTTGGCGTGCCCCCTCCAGTTCGCTCTCAAGCCGAGGTTGCCGGTATCCGGACACGGCTTCGCGCACCTCACGCAGCGTCTGGCGTGCCACACGCTCAATCTCAGTGAGTTCTTGCGCGCAACCCTCAGCGTCTTCCGCGATCAGGTGCCTGGCTAGTTCGCTCTTGAGGGTGATCATGGAGAGCGTCTGTCCCAGCAGATCATGCAGGTCTCGAGCCAGACGCAGCCGTTCCTCCTCGACCCTCAGACGTGCCAGCTCGCTGCGCGCGGCATGCAACTCTCGGATGGCCTTGCCCATACGGGCGATGCCGATCATGTCCAGGCCAAGCCCTCGTACCAGCAACATCAGTGCGATGAGCCACCACACATCCACTGCCGCTAACCCTCCATACATCTTCAGGGTCAGTAACAGTGGCAGAAGCGTCAAGAGCACGATGGCCGCAAAGGCGCTGCGCATGGGAAGGAGCAGACCAGCAATGGCGCTCACCCCGATGAAGAGCCAGAGCCACGCGGGGCCATATGCTAGACTAAAGACGAGGACGAGGATTCCCAGCACGCCAAAGAGCAGGAACGAAGACTGAGAGCGTGCGCGTGCCCGCGTCTTCTGGCTGGCTGGATGCGGCCACATCAGCCAGGTGTAGACAGATGCGAACCCAATGAGCGCCAGCCATCGCACGATCACCTGCGATGGGGAGATCGGCTCACGTACCACCTGGGCCAAGGGAAAGAGGAGGCAGACGAGCCAGGCATGCTGGTACAGCCGCCAGAGTCGGAACGTCACCCCGCTGGAGGTGATTCCCTCCTCTGAGCGAGCAGTTCCACCAGGTGAGGTTAAGAGAACTTCATGTTCTGGTGTTTTGCGATGTTGACTGATCTGCATACGGTCTCTCCTGTTTACTTGTCACCATACGAACATATCTCTCGACCCCATTCTACCACGCCGACCTGCCATCCGAGTTGCGCTACTGGGCCATGCCTCGGCGCATGGCCAGAGTGCCCAGACTGATCGCCATAACAGCAGAACCTGCCAACACTGTGATATCACGGCCAAGTTGGTCAGATGACTGGTAGAAAATCGCCATCTCCAGCGCGTGCCTGCCGTAATCGAGGGGCACAAAGGTTGCAATCGTTTGGAGCCATCCTGGATCAAAGGCCAGCACGGCCGTTCCCCCGGTCAGAAAGAAGAGATACAGAGCCAGGACAATGGCGGCGGAACTCACCAGCTGTATCCGCTGCAGCAGCGCTCCCAGAGCCACTCCTAATCCCGCGCTGAACAGCGCCACCAGCGCCAGAATCAGCAGGACAATCAGCCAGTAAACCCCTACTGGTTGGACCCAGCCAAGGAGGCTCCCCGCTCCCAACACCAGCACCCCCAGGGCCATGGTAGTCATGAAGCCTGTCATCACTTTCCCGATAATGATAGCGCCGCTACTCGCCGGTGACAGGAGCAGCTCTTTGATCGTGCGCGTCTCCCACTCGCCTGCCGCCGCGAGACTGCTGGAGACCAGCCCGCTCACGACGAGCAGCAACACCAGCAGTGGCATAGCGCTGTACTGGAAAAGTTGGATATCCTGCCTGCGCAGGTTCTGCTCCGAGAGCGTCACCTTGATGGGACTCTCGCCTCCCCGCTGCTGATAGAACTGTGTGATAGCATCAGGAACCGCGCGGCGGATGTCGTTGGTGAAATCGGTATTGAGGTTGTTAATGAGTACCTCGATGTGCGCGGGCGCGTGTGCGTCGACCGCGTGTGTGAAGTTGGCCGGGATGGTCACAATGGCCACCACATCCAGGTTGTTGTACAACACCTCCGCCTGGGCTGGCGTCGCGTCGCTCACGCGAAAAAGGTCGGCCTGATGGATGACCTGCGCCATCTGCTGGCCGCGCGCGCCCTGATCAAGCGTCACCAGCGCCACCGGGCTGCGACCAACCGCCCCCGCCGAGAGCGCATCAACAAATAGCAGCGCGAGGGCGGGAAGCACCGTGATCGCCACATTGGAAGGCTGGCGCAGCCAGACGCGTAGATCTTTTTTGCAGATCGTCCAGACGGAGCGTACAAATGCTTGTAGCATTTTCATTCTCTCTTCAGACTTAGTGCGCTATGGTGCTGTGCCGCACGACAATGGTAGCCAGAACCAGTCCTCCCAGCGTATAGACGGCCAGGATCAACACATTGACCCCGATCCCAGAGGTATTCAGGGTAAAGCCATGGACGGCGTGCTGCAGCACCACGATCGCGTAATAGACGGGAAACACGAGCGCGACCAGTTGCTCAATCGGTGCGAAAAAGGAGATCGGTCCAAAGGGACCGCTTAGAAAGAACAGCGGCACGCACAGGCCGATTGCCAATGTCGCCACCGGTGTCCTTCGCTGTAACCAGGTTCCGAGTAGCGTTCCCCAGGCTGTGAAGAGCGCAAGAATGAGCAAGGTGAAGCCGATGAGTTCTCCCCAATGCTCCGGCCTGATCCCCATGAGCGCGATCAGCATCGCAAGCACGATGGCTGCTCCAGCCAGGCCGATCAGAAACGCTGCTCCCATCTTACCCAGCAAAATCGCCACCCGGCTAGCTGGAGAAAGCAGCAACTCTTTCACCGTCTCGCGCTCCCACTCGACCGCCGCTGCGGTCCCCGCTTGCACCATGCCCCCGACCATCAGGCCGATCACCAGGATGGGAACCGCCAGGTAGGGAATATAGCCGAGATCCCGCGGGTAGGCGTCGCGCTCCTGTCTTTTTCTCCTTGCGTGGCATACCAAAGAGATCCGCATGAAAGTCCAGATTGTCCCAGGCGGAGAGTTCTTCGTAGAGCGCGGTTTCCTGGGGCACGGCGCCTAGCATCTGCCGTATCCTGCGCGCATGGCGACGCACATCGTAGCCCATCACCTGCACTTTGCCGCTGGTCGGGGTGGAAAGGCCGCTGATCAGGTTGATGGTGGTGGTCTTGCCCGATCCGTTTGGTCCCAGCAGGCCAAAGATCTCGCCCTGCTCAACCGAGAGGGTAAGATGGTCAAGGGCTTGCAGCGCCCCGAACGATTTGCAGAGTGCTTGCAACTCGATAGCTGGGAACTCTGTCGTTCCTGCTCGATGGGATCGTGGTGCTTCTTGCCTCACTTTTTCACGCATAGGTCTCTCTCTTTCTGTACGCTCGCGGTGCGCCCTGTCTCAGGGCAACTGCAGTTCATCGCAAGCAAGCGCGTGCGGCTCGATCACATTGAGGTGTACGCAGCGCGAGGCGTGCTAATCGCCGCCCTCGAGGCGTTCCTTGAGGTTCCGACAGTTCGTGGGGCCGTCCTTTCGTCCCAACCAGCGGACGAGGGGCACGAGCAGTTTGCCGATCCCGTGCCCTCGAAGTCGACGTCAATCGTGACGCGCGACCGTGCGCTGCCGCCCACAGGTGCGACAGTGACGTGCATGATCGGCCTGATTGGTCCGTCGACTCCGTGAGCAGCCCAGCTTCTGGGGGGATTGATCTCCGTTATCTCCGACGTCGTCGTCCGCTCGGTGCGACCGATCCGGCGAGTTGTGGTGAACCTCGAGCCCACGCCGGGCGGACCGCTTCCCTCTAGGCGTCCTCTCGCGGCGTCCTCCTGCCATTCGGAGAACCGCGAGGGGTCTGTGACATAGGAGAAAACCTCGTCTGGCGGACGGGCGATCTCGATGGTCAATACGATTGGTGGCATGGTTTCCCCTCCTTTTGAGTGATCGATGATTGCTTCTTCCATAGCAACCAGAACAAAACATGTCTTTTCTCACAGATCGTGGGCTGATCAGTGTCACACGATAGCCAACGCCCACACGAGCACAAAAAACGCCAGCACCTGAAATGTCGCCCGAACGGTATGCCAGCGAGCGAAGCGGTCCAGTTTCGCCGTCAAGAGCGCTTCGTCATCAGGGATATCCTTGATGCTGAGCATCACCGGTGCCGCTCTAGTGGTGGCGAAGGTGTGTAGAATGCTCAAGAGCGAGGCAAGGGAAAGCAGGAGCAACACCTCCATCGGGGAGCGCTCCATATAAGTAAGACCGTAGCAAGCACTGCGAGCAGGGCCGCTCCAACTCCCAGAAGCGGATAGACCACCAGTCCGTTTCCAAGATCGTTGCCACGTGCAAAGGTGGCATATGCCTCTACACCGATGCGCCGACGCGCAGGTAACTTCACAAGTGCGGTATCCACATTGAGGCCCGCCAGCAGACCATTGACTGCTGTTGCGATGGCAAGCAAAGCTATAATCAGATTCATCAGTTTTTTCTTTCCTCTCGGGCTCACTTCGATGTGCTATCGAGTTGTGCATGCCTGGCAGTTTCCGGTGCGAAACGCGAGAGGGACACGACCAGGAACGGGAGAGCGATGAGACTGGGAAGCACCCAGAACGTGAGTATCGGAAGCTGCTTCAAGCCTGGGATCAGGTGAGCGTTATCCACGTAAAAGGCCGTCCACAGGACCACATAGGACCCGATCACTCCAACGATGTGGGCAACCACCCACTGCTTCCCAACTGTGCGCCTTACGATTGGTTCCAGCCGAAAGCGTCGTGCGGCATAACCACTGAGTGCCAATCCATAGCCGAGCGTAGCCAGAACGAGGAGGTAGATGTCGGCTGGCAGGTGCTGGACCGACAGCATGATCGCGGTGAGAAACACCACAGTGTAGGCCCAGAGATAGGATTTCCCCCATTGATGATGGCGCCCTCGTCGTTTGGACGCTCGGAATGCCAGCACCCCGGTGACTCCCGTCGTCAGCCCTGCTAATGCATGCACGACGAGCGGCAGGAAGAAGGAAAGAGGAAGTCCATCGATCATACAGTCGTTCCTTTCATCGCGTTGTCTCCGCTGTCCCAGGTGGCAGCCGGGAAACTATCAGCTAACGCTCTGGCCAGCATGTTCGTCGCACATCGAGGAAAGGGATCCATTCCTCTCGTGCGATATGCTTCTACTAGAGAGTATAGGGATGGAGCGGATGCTGGGGAAGTGAAATTTCTTCTAATCTGAGCATGACAAATGTCATGGGTGCATGTACATCGTGATACAAAATGTTCAGAGGTACATCATCTCTACGCTTGTATCCCTTCACTTTTCCCAGACGTAGAACGTGTGGAAAACCCAGTTTCTGGGGACATTCTATGCTATAATGAGCTAGCTTACGGAACGAATGGAGGTCCTATGAGTACTGTTGACGAGGGTTTAGAGGCGCAAATCCGCAATATCGAAGAGAAATATGGCAAATCGCTTAGCGAGTGGATCGCTATTGTCAGAAAGAGCGGCCTAACGAAACACAACGATATTGTCGCCATGTTGAAGAGCCAATACGGCATGACACATGGCTCAGCGCATCGTATCGCACTAAAGGCACGCGAGGCGGATGCGGCAAGTATTGTCCAGGCTGCAAAGGCTTCTGGTACAGATCCAGTAGCAGATCTATATTCTGGCAAGAAGGCTGGTCTAAAGGCTCTCCATGATGCACTGATGAATGCGATCACGTCGTTCGGTAATGACATTGAACTGGCACCGAAGAAGGGTTACGTCAGCCTGAGGCGCAAGAAACAGTTTGCGATGATCCAGCCGACGACAGCAACGCGTCTCGACGTAGGAATCATCCTCAAGGATGTCTCCACGACTGGGCGACTCGAATCCGCTGCAGGCTTCAATGCGTTATTCACCCATCGCGTTCGCCTGAACACCATCAGCGACGTTGATGAACAATTGATCACCTGGCTGAAGCAGGCCTACGATCTCGCAGGGTAATGATATTTTGCTCGCCTCTCATGTGAAGTGTGTCAGGATACTGAAAACGCAGATCATTAGATGCTCCTTTCCGGTAACGATATCGTTTGAGGAGAAGAAGATCGCCTGCTTCGTACTCACTTCTCTATGCTTCCGCCGGTTTACGTGCCCGAATAAAGGCACTCACAAATTTGCCATCCACATCCCTTCGTTCAGTCTCGCTGAGTGCAGCCAGCGAAGCACTTGCTCCACTTTCAGCGATATCCTGTAGCGCATAGCGGCGGGTGACTTCCACCTCGATAGCGGCGAATCCAGCCGCTGTGAGGAGCTCTCGATATGTCTCTTCTTCCAACGCGCCAGCAATACAGCCGGCCCAGGATTCCAGGTCGTGACGCAGAGCTTGGGGAATATGCCCCTGGAAGATGATATCCGAGACGGCGAACCGTCCACCTGGAGTCAGTACCCGGAAGGCCTCGCGCAGCACCTGACCCTTGTCCGCCGAGAGGTTGATCACACAGTTGGAGATCACCACGTCCACGCTCTCCGGAGGGAGTGGGATGTCTTCAATGATACCCCTCAGAAAGCGCACGTTTTCTATGCCCGCCTCAGCACGGTTGCGTTCGGCCAGTTCCAGCATGGCATCGGTCATATCGAGACCATAGGCAAAGCCGTCTGGACCAACGCGTCGCGCGGACAGGAGTACATCGATACCGCCTCCGCTGCCTAGATCGAGCACGCGCTCACCCTGTTTCAGTTCGGCCAGTGCCGTCGGATTGCCACAGCCCAGCGAAGCCAGCGCTGCTGCCACAGGGATCGTACCGAGCTCAGCCTGGCTATACAGGTCGGCTGTCACGAGGCTGCTATCCCCGGTGTCGCAACAACTTGGCCCACAACAGGCCGATGCCTGTGACTGCTCGGTTGCAATGACTTGTACGATCGCGTTTGCATTGTCTTCTTCCGTAGCGCCCGGGGTACAGCAGGTCGTCTCGCAACAGGCATCGGCTGTTGATGCCTGCTCTGTTGCAAGTACCTGCAAGGCGGTCTTCGCATATCGTTTCTGAACTTCAGTTCTCAATTGCTCGTCATTCGTTGGAACGGTATTCATCTGGTTCTTCCTTTCACATTCTGATCTCGGGGTGAGCAACGTTCCCGTGCTCTCCTCATTCTCTTCTTATAGACGGAGCTTGTTCAAAAAGGACGCAGGCTAACGCTTCTGGTTTGCAGTACTGATTCCTCTGCATAACAGGCTCCCGTCGAGCAACACGCGCATCGTGGTTGATAGTCGATGACGTGACCTCGCCGATCCAACTCGAAGTGGCAGCAGTCCAGTAGCTGTTGCTTGAGTTTCGCACGTGCTCGCTGCACGCGCGACTTGGCCCCTGATAATGACAGGCCGAGTCGCTCTGCGAGCTCTTTTTGTGTCAACCCTTGGTACTCGGTGAGGATCAGCGCTTGACGGTCCTGTGCTGGCAGACTCATCACCATCGCACGCACAGAAGGAAACAGTTCGCTGACCACATCCTCATCGGGAAGGTCCTCTGGCAGTTGCAAGGACTCTGGCACATCCAGAGAAGTTGTTGGCCTGGTGCTGCGGTAATAGTCGATGATGGCGTTGCGCGTTAACTTGTAGATCCAACTTTCCAGCTTCTTCACGTCCTTGAGCGTCTCCATGTGCTGGTGAATCTTGAGGAACACGTCTTGCAGCAGATCCTCTGCCGTGGCATCGTCAGAGACGCGATGGCGAATAAACTGCTGTAGAGGCACATGAAAGGTTTCCCAGACATGCTCTGTTGTTGTGTACATGTGGTTTCCTCCCTCCTAGTGGTCAGTCCAGTTTGATATTGACAGGAGTGAGATGATCATGAAAAAGCAGGAGAGCCATCATGAAACATCCCATTCCGATAATACTCCCCGAAACCGAGCGAGCCTCGTTGCAGACGTTCATCCATGCAGGCAAAGCCAATGCCCGCACTTTCACGCGAGCTCGCGTCTTGCTCAAAGCAGCCGAAGGCTGGACCGACCAAGAAATCTGCGAAGCCTTCGACATCAGTCGCACCACCTCCATTCGTGTGCGACACGTGTATCTGGACGGCGGATTGGAGGCGGTGCTGCACGACAAGCGACAAGCGCGATATCGCCAAGCCTTGACCGGCGGACAGGCGGCCCATCTGATCGCCATCGCGTGCAGTCCCGTTCCCACTGGCCACGACCATTGGACCGTCCGTTTGCTGGCAGGCAAAGCCGTCGAGCTGGGTTTTGTCGAGTCTATCTCACCCGAAACCATTCGCCAGTTGCTCAAAAAAATGAACTCAAGCCCTGGCAGCACGAACAGTGGTGCATCCCAGCGGTAGGAGCGGAGTTCGTCGCAGCGATGGAAGATGTGCTGGATCTCTACGAAGAGGAGGACGATCCTCGCTATCCCAGCGTCTGTTTTGACGAAAAACTCGTCGCTCCAGAGGCGGACGTGCGGCCTCCCGAGTCCATGGAGCCGGGGCAGCCAGAGCGCGTGGATTACGCGTATGAGCGCTTGGGCACCGCCAATCTGTTTTTCTTCGTTGAGCCGCTTTCGGGCTGGCGTCATGTGGAGATGACCGAGCACCGCACCAAGATCGACTACGCCCACTGCATCCAATGGCTGGTCGATTCTGTCTATCCGCATGCGGAATACCTTCGCATCGTGCAAGATACCCTGAATACGCATACGGCCGCGGCCTTGTATGAAGCTTACGCGCCAGCAGAGGCCCGGCGGCTTTTGCAGCGGGTGGAGTTCCACTACACGCCCAAACATGGCAGTTGGCTCACTATGGCCGAGATCGAGATCAGTATTTTCGCTCGTGGCTGTTTGTCGCGTCGCGTGGTCAGCATGCAGGACTTGCGCCAGCGCATCGCCACCCTGGAGGCCCAACGCAATGCTCGGCACTGCACCATCTCGTGGCGCTTCACTTCCAATGACGCTCGTGACAAGCTCCATGATCTCTATCCTGTCATCAATACCAATCTGGACTGACCACTAGACCAATTCTACATAGGTAGACGGAAAAGTCACCAAAAGGACGCACCTGGTTCCTGCATAACGACTGACACTGTATGCCAGCGTCGCTCCATGGAAAACCAGCGATAGATCGTGGATAGTTGGAAACATTCACATCCATTCGATCAATGTCACTTAGCGTTCTGCCGTAAAGACCAATACGAACTGTGCGGGACTCGCATCGCTATGTACATTTTACTCCTTTTAAAGGTATTTGATCTTTCAGCGGGTTGTAATACGCCCGTCGTTCAAGTTCTGCTACGTTTTGACTTATCCCTGAGGCAAAGTTTAACAGAAATTTAACATTACTTAACATATCCATAAAGCATAGTTAATGCCAGAGTGCTACCGTTTGAATACGACAACAACAAAAGTATCATGCTGTTGTCCGCAAGAGAAATGTTATTTGTTATCTCGTAGGAAAGCGAGGGCTATCATGGTATTTCACAGATTATCGCAAGCTCGTCGTGGGCGAAACCTATTCACGCATCTGGGTGTCTTGGGGCTACTCGGCCTCACCTTGATCCTGGCTGCCTGTGGGGGATCATCGTCAACTAGTAGTGGGTCAGGGACACCGGCCGCGGCAGCATGTCCATCGACGAGCCAGTTGAACGGCGGTGGATCTACTTTTATCAATCCACTCTTTTCCAAAATGTTCTCAGAATATCCTAACGCCAAGTGTGGTGTCAATGTCAACTACCAGTCAATTGGCAGTGGTGCAGGCATTAATGACTTACTTCAAGGCATCGTTGATTTTGGGGCAACCGATGCACCCATGACCGATGCGCAACTCGCCTCGAGTACGAAAGGCCACATCCTGCACGTCCCTGTGACCATTGGCGCAGTTGCCATCTCGTATAACCTGACGGGCGTCTCCGGACACCTCAATTTGACAGGGCCCATCATTGCCAATATCTACCTGGGCACCGTCAAATACTGGGATGATGCTTCGATCAAAGCGATCAATTCAGGTGTGAGTCTCCCGCATCAGACCATCGCCGTGGTACATCGCTCAGATGGCAGTGGCACGACCGGCATCTTCACGCACTATCTTTCAGCGATAAGCCCTGATTGGATGTCAAAGGTGGGTGCAGGTACGACCGTCAACTGGCCCACGGGTGTTGGCGCCAAAGGCAATTCCGGTGTTGCCGCGCAGGTCAAATCGACCACGGGAGCCATCGGTTACAACGAGCTAGGGTACGTGCTGACGAATAGCATCCAGTACGCTGCCGTACAAAATGCCAATATGAAGTACGTGGTGCCATCAGTCGATAGCGCGGCAGCCGCTGCCCAGAATATCAATGCGTCATCCATTCCTGCAGATCTGCGCTTCTTCTTTGTCAACGCGCCTGGCGATGCCACCTACCCCATCACCGGTTTCAGCTGGGCAATCGTCTACCAGAATCAGACGAATACGGACAAAGGAATGGCCATTGCAAACATGCTCTGGTGGGTTATCCATGACGGCCAGCAGTATTCTACGGCCCTCGGCTACGTCCCACTGCCTCCGAACATTGTTACGTTGAGCGAGGCACAGATCAAATCCATGAAGTGCGGAAGCGGTCCCTGCTATACGGGTGCCTAGCGAACTATATTCCCATGAAGCACAGGCCAAGTCAGTTCGTGCTTCATGGGTGGAGAAAGACCGGCTACACTTCCTGGAAGAGTGACAGATTGCTGCTCTTGCAGGAAGAGAGTGTAGCGTCTTGAGAAAGCGAGGATATATGCAGGAACAGGTAACCGTATCTGGGGAGCGCGGAGTCATAGGACGCAGCCTGGATCGGATCACCGCACGATTTGGCAGGAAACCGACTGATCTCGTCTTTCGTGGCATCACGCTGCTCTTAGTCTTCATCGTCATTGCTATCGTAATCGGTGTGGCAGTGGTGCTGGTGGTCTACTCATGGCCGACCATCAGAGCCTTTGGCTTGAGCTTTTTGACGAATTCGGCGTTTGATCCCGTGCATAATACCTTTGGCGTCGCACCCGCCATCTTCGGCACGTTGTATACCTCAGCGTTTGCCATGGTCTTCGCCATCCCCATCGGAGTCTTAGCGGCCATTTTCGTGGTGGATTTCTGCCCGCGACCCCTACGGATCCCGCTGGCCTTCTTCACGGACTTGCTGGCGGCGATTCCCAGTGTCATCATCGGCCTCTTTGGCTTCCTGCTCCTGGCTCCCTGGTTACAGCAAAAGGGTGAGCCCTGGCTCCAGCAGCACCTCGGCTTCCTACCGTTCTTCCAAGGTCCCTATTCAAGGCGTGGGCATGCTTGCTGCGGGCATGGTCTTGACGATTATGGTCCTACCGCTCATCATTGCTGTTTCACGTGAGGTGATGCTGACGGTGCCGACCGCCCAACGCGAGGCGATGCTGGCGTTGGGCGCGACCCGCTGGGAGGTGATCCGCTACGCTGTCCTGCCTTTCTCCCGAGTTGGCATCATTGGTGGGATCATTCTTGCGCTCGGACGCGCGCTCGGCGAGACGATGGCGGTGACCATGGTGATTGGAAACCAGGCCTCACCACCAAGCTTGAGCCTGTTCCAGACGGGATATACGCTTTCCAGTGTGATCGCTAACCAGTTTGGGGAGGCAACGCCTGGAACCTTCCTTTCAGCCGTGATTGAGGCCGGGTTGATTGTCTTTATCATTACCTTGATCACGAATATCCTGGCCCGACTGCTCATCAACAGCATGCAGCAAAGGGGCGCGAAAGGAGTACGCGTATGAGTGCAACGGTCAGCGAGCGCAAGGGGAGCGCATCCAACCCGTTCCACCCGCCTCAGATCAGCGCGAGGGATACAACGTCAATTCAGTAATGGCTGTTTGATCGTTTTTGCGACGCTGTTCGCTCTGCTTGCTGTGGGCGTGTTGATCTACCTGCTCTTCTACGTCATCCTCAATGGCATCCGCTACATCAACCTGGATTTCTTCCTCAACCTGCCCACGCCCAATGGTGAGCCAGGTGGGGGCATGGGACCGGCCATCCAGGGCACGATCATCCTGGTGGGGCTGGCATCGCTTATCGGCATACCGTTGGGCATCTTCACGGCCATCTATCTCTCTGAATTTGGGCGAGGACGCCTGGCGAACGTGGTACGATCCCTGGTCGATCTGCTGACCGGTGTGCCCACTATCATTTTCGGCCTCTTCGCCTGGGTGCTGATCGTTGTACCTCAACAAACCTTTTCAGGGTTTGCGGGCGGGGTAGCGCTGGGCATCATCATGATCCCGATCGTCGCACGCACCACCGAAGATGTGCTGCTCCTGGTGCCCAGGGAACAGCGTGAGGCCTCGCTCGCACTGGGTGGTACGGAGGCTCGAACAACCTTGCGAGTGGTCATACCTGCAGCTCTGAGCGGCATTGTCACAGGCATCGTACTGGCCATGGCGCGTGTAGCCGGTGAGACGGCTCCGCTGTTAATGACGGCCTTTGGTACCACCTTCAGGAACACCAGTATCTTCGAGCCGATGGATGCACTGACGCTGCGCATCTACAATTTCACGTTGAGCCCGTATCAGTTGCAGGTCAACCAGGCCTATGCAGGCGCGTTAGTCTTAATTCTGCTCATCCTCATCACCTCGTTTACCGTGCGCTGGTTTACCGGTGGATTCAGGCGCAGGTTCTGATGCGTGAGTCATGGGCTCTATGAGGCGCACGGTGGAATCGCGCCGATGAGGAAGGAGGAAACACAAGATGGCTTTTACGGTACAACACCTGGACGCCTGGTATGGACGCAAGCAGGCGCTCTATGATATCAATCTTTCGGTTGAACCACAGACGGTCACTGCGATGATCGGACCTTCGGGGTGTGGTAAGTCTACCTTCGTCCGCTGTCTCAATCGCATGCACGAGGAGGTGCCAGATGCTCGCGTGAAGGGCACGGTGCTGGTTGATGGCTTCGACATCTACGCCCGGTCGATCAAGGCAAGGCATGTGCGTGAACATATCGGTATGGTCTTCCAACAGCCGAACGTCATACCCACGCGCAGCATTTTTGACAATGTGGCGATGGGGCCACGTATCAATGGCACAGCACATGGTTCCGCTGTGAGAGAACTGGTAGAAAGCAGCCTGCAGCAAGCGGCACTGTGGGAAGAAGTCAAGGATAAACTTGATGCGCCAGCGACCGATCTTTCAGGAGGGCAGCAGCAGCGGCTCTGCATTGCTCGGGCAGTGGCGAATAAGCCGCAGATCCTGCTGATGGATGAACCCTGTTCCGCCCTTGATCCGATCTCCACCCTGCAAGTAGAGGAACTGATCGGTCAACTCAAAGAGTCTTATACGATTATCATTGTGACGCATAACATGTCACAGGCAGGGCGTGTAGCGGATCGCACCGTCTTTTTTCTGCTAGGAAAATTGATCGAAGAGGCAGAAACCGAGCAATTGTTCTCTCATCCGCATAAGAAAGAAACCGAGGACTATATTTCGGGGCGTTTTGGGTGATAGGACGCGCATGTGTATAGAAAAAAGTTGTAGTGCATAGAAGCATTGTCGAGCGAAGCCCTGGCAGTTTATCCAAGAGAAACGAGGATCATGCTATCATGAACATGATATCCAATTCGAGTGGAAATGAGAATGCGATACTTCCGGAAAACGCAAATATCTTCTCTCGCAAGGTTGCGCGGAGTGGTCATATCTCCTTTGAAGGTCGTCCTTACTTCATCAGTAAGGCGCTCGCGGGTCGCTACATTCGCCTGGTAGTGCTGGCTGACCGTCTGATTGTCGATACCGCTATTCCGTTGCACAAAGAGTATCCACTCGTATAATATGTTAGAGACTAGACTATGGAGGTTCGTGGTGTAGGCTACTGCTTCAGATGGTAATCCCCCTCCATCTCTTCGTCTCATGTGATACCATAATAAGTAAAGATATATCAACACATGACCCGGGGTTCTCGCAAAGTTGAGCAATGAGCAGGAGTGCAGAGGGTTGCTGCCCTCTGCCGAGGTGTGGGGACACCCCACTTTTCCTTTGGGATGGTTGGGGTGGAAAAAGGACTTTGCCATATCCCAAATCACATGACCTTAAAGGAGTCCATTTTGCAGCCATTAACCACGGATCTAACACTCGCACCTGACGCTTCAATTGACCTTCACATGCACACAAACTACAGCGACGGACGTTGGCCTCCCGAGCAACTCATAGATTTTCTAGTCACCGAAGGTTTCTCCCTGGTATCTATAACTGATCACGATCGTGTCGATACAGTAGCTGGTATCCAGGAAATAGCCGCGCAAAAAAATCTACCTGTCCTTGCCGGGGTCGAAATGAGTACGCAATGGCATGGCAAGATGGGTCATGTTCTCTGCTATGGCTTCGATCCACAGCAAAATTACCTGCTTGAGATTACACAGACGGTTGTCAATCGCCAGCTGGAGAATACCTATGCAGTGAACGAAGAACTGCGCCGCAAAGGCTATGAATTTCCTCGTCAGGAAGAAGTGCTGGCAGAAAATGGCGGAAAATTGCGCAGGCCAGCCGACAACGGTCGTCTGTTGCGCGAACACGGCTATGCGCCTGATTGGCAGACATCTTTACAGATTATTCGTGAGGCTGGTTTCCAATCAATTATGGCCGATATGGCAACCACTGTCGATGCTGCCCACCGCAGCGGCGCAGTTTGTATCATCGCCCATCCTGGACGAAATGAAAGAAATTTCACCTACTACGACATTGCCTTGCTTGATGAGGTGCGCGCCGAAGTCCCTCTCGACGGTATCGAAGTCTACCACCCCTACAACAGCCCTGAAATGGTCAAAGCCTATTTGGAATACGTGCGTAAACACAATTTACTCCTCAGCACAGGCTCTGATTCCCATAGTCACCCGGGGCGAATGCCCATCAAACACCGCGCAGAAATCAGTCGCGACCTCTTAGAACGCGTCGGCATTCAAGTTGCATAATCGCACCCGCTTCATCAAATAAATGTAGGGGCAACGGTGGTGTAGAGGGTGGGCCTTTATGGTCGCCTGTGGGGCTCTCCCCGAACCTTTTTGGGAGTGCAGAGGTCGCACCTCTGCCGGGGTTCGGGGTGTCCCCGAAAAATCCTTTTTCCTTTTTTGCCGCCTCCGGCGGCCAGTCAAAAACGATGGAAAGAGGACAGAAACCCCACCCGAGAAAAAGTGCCAAGCGGAGAAGTGAAGTGGGAGAGGAGCCTTACCACCATCCAACTGCTCCATTATCGGGAGGGGACACAAAGCTATAACTTGCCGGACAATAAGCCTGAGATAGCGTCTGAGAAGGATTACCTCCCGGACCAGGTTTTTGCTTATCATTTCTATGGGTTGGCCCTGGTGTAGAAATTTTAGCATCTGTTGGAACAGTGCCCGGCAAAAACAAATCAGTCGTTTTCACACCATCCGCATAAGTCACAGTCGCTCGCACCAACCCGCCAGGATTGACAAAATCCTGGACTGGATGTCCTTGTTCTGCCACCAGCATCGAGTCATGCCAGATTGGAGCCGCCCCGGTAATACCCGACACATCGATCATCGGCGTATTATCATCATTACCTGCCCACACACCCATTACATAATCGGTCGTATAGCCAACCGTCCAGTTATCACGAAAATCATTCGTGGTTCCTGTCTTTGCCGCAGCAGGTCTAACGACTCCACGGTTACCGTTCCAGCAATCCTGCTGTGAGTTCGCATAGAGTTGCAGAACATTACAATCGTAAAATTCGGGGATGCGATCGGTATTATCGCTCAGCACATTCGTCATCATATACGCTAGTTGTGGGCTGATTACCTGCGTCCCTGCGTCGAGTTGGTGTTGATAAATCACAGTTCCAGTGCTGCCAGAAACCACCTTGTTGATTGCATAGTAAGGGACACGCACTCCCCCATTCGCAAATACACCCATGGCCGAGGTATGATCGATCAAGCGAATGCCCAGACCTCCCAGCACAAGTGAATAGCCAGGTATACCCTGGTAACTTGTGATGCCCATATTATACGCTGTTTGCATTGCTTGGTTAATACCCACATGCTGCAAAACTTTTACTCCAGGCACATTCAATGAATTTTGCAGTGCGCATCGTAGAGTCATATGCCCGTGAAATTTGTTATCATAATTTGTAGGGCTAAATGTAGGTGGATTTGAGTCAGGCACCTGAAGGGTAATCGGCTGATCATCGATAGCCTGTGCAGGCGAAGCCCCTTGCTGAAAAGCTGTCACATAGACGTAGGGCTTGAATGACGACCCCGGCTGTCGATATGCCTGCGTTACATCGAACTGCCCATCAATCGATGCATTATTGTAATCAATACTGCCGAGCAATGACTTGATTGCTCCCGTATGAAAGTCGATCAAGACCTCTGCTGCGTTTGTCAGATGATGTGCATCGCGTAATTCAGCGATATGTTGCTGCATGATCTTCTGTATTTTATCCTGCAAGCTGATATCAAGTGTTGTGTAAACAACCATGCCTGAGCGCGAAAGTGCCGCGGGATTTTTGATATGCAACATCTGCTGAAGTTGCGTCAGCACATAATTGGCGAAGTGTGGTGCGCGATCGTGTATAGCCGCCGCGGGTTTGAAGAAATTCTTTCCCTGCGCCTCTTGAATGGCGTCATACTTATCAGCAGTGCTGATATACCTCTGTGCTACCAGCAGGTCGAGAACAGTTTCGAACCGTTTCATCGCAGTTTGAGGGTGGGCGAGTGGGTCGAAAAAAGTGGGATTACTTGGTAGCCCGGCCAGCATAGCTGATTGCGCTATGTCCAGTTGTGACGCAGCTGAATGACCTGGCTTGTCCTGCAATCCAAAATACACTGAGGCCGCTGCGTCGATACCATAGGCCTGATTTCCATAATAAATACTGTTCAGGTACATCGTCAGGATGTCCTTCTTCGTATAGTCATTGTTCACCTGAGGAGCCAGGATAACCTCCTCGAGCTTGCGCACAATGGTTGGGTCGTTGCCTACGATCAGATTTTTAATCAATTGTTGTGTGATCGTACTACCGCCTTCGACCACACGCCCACTTTCAAGGTTCGTTAAAAGAGCGCGAATAATACCTACAATATCGACCCCCTGGTTAGACCAGAAGTTTTTATCCTCCGTAGCCACAGTTGCATTGATCGTGACCGGTGCTACCTGGTCAAACGTAACACTCGTATGAATGCCGTTATCAGCCAACTGATCGATCAACACACCTTTGCTATCGTATATCTTTAAATTATCGAGCGGCAACAAATCAGGTAATGTCACAACACTGTGTTGAAAGGTTACCTGCGTAGTATGCACAAAATTGTAGCTGACGTAACCTGCCGTGCTTCCTACAGAAAGGAAAACTACCAGTAATGCCAGTGTAAAGCTGGCAATCGTAATCCACATTCTGCGATTTGTCCGACGTTCTCTTACACGTGCGTCCCGCAACTGATTTCGAGAATAACGGCGCAATACAATCATTCGTAGTCGCTTTTTCCGCAGCGAATCTACTAACAATGTCGAATGGGGAGCATACATCTGAAGAACCGAGGTAGTCGTGTATGGTAGGGGCGACTCTTGTGGTCGTCCTTCCACTGGGATCAGTCCGTGTACGGGATTTGCAGCATCCTCTTCCTCTTCTTCATCCTCAACCTCGGGCATAGGAGTAATAGGATCTGGTATTGGTGTAATAGGTGAGAGAGTAGCGTCGGCTGGCTCCAGCCCCGATCCTACAGGAAGTAACCCCAGGAGTGGATCAGGTGTATCTCCATCAAATGCTGGTAGCCTCTCATCAGCCTCATGCGTGCTATCTTCAATAGAATACCCGGAATCCGAAGGCATGCAAGCATCCTCATCTTTTTTCTAAACATAACATACAGAGACTACAGTTGTACAGCCTATTGTGAATTGCCAGGTACCTGTGATGCTTCGATCAGCGCCGGTAGAATCTCATTCGTCAACGTCTGAATCTGATACAAACTCTCAGCCCAGGGAATATCACCATGGTCGCGTATACCCTGTACCTCCGCTAACTGGATCACACTCTCATCTACCAGGCTCCGAAAATACAAAAATGCTCGCACAGCATCTGCAACAGGCACATGGGAATCGCGTGTCACCGAGCCATACTCTACGCCCAATAACACCGCTTCTGTGCGCAGCTCCTCAGCAGGAGTGCCATCATTCAAAGCGCGTAGCAAAAGTTCCAAAACGCGCCTTCCCAGGCTACGGTAAGCCTCGAGCGCGGAATCATCAAAGTGTTCATACCATGACAGCGTCTTAAGTGTCCCATCGGTAAATGCAAAGCGCACCCGGCCAAGCACGCTCTGCACCAGCAACTGCGCAGTAGGGCGCGGTTTGCGCTCTGCATCTTGTCGCAAACGCGCCTCAATATCAGAGCGGCGAAAGCGACGGTGCCCTCCATTTGTGCGCCTCGCAGGCAACTCATTCCGATCCGCCCAAAGCCGAACCGTCGCGGGATGCATCCCTAGCATCTCAGCGGCCTCGCTCAAACTCAGCCACTCATCATCAGTTTGAATCGATGTCATAAAATAGCCCTCCCTCATGCGTGTAAGCAAGCAGGCGACTCCAATCTTCCACCTCCCCTACTTAACACGGGCTACAATCTTATCAAAAGTAATAGATGAAGTTTGCCAGATTCATTCTATGGGATATGTCAGGTGCCGTCAAGAGCAAGATCAGTAATGCTTCCACAACTTAACGAATGCCAGTTGCCTCTCAAACATCATGAATGCCAACCAAAGCGGGATTGTGAAGGGCAACTGCCCCATAACCTGGCGTCTGGGGCTGCGCTCCAACTTCCTCCTCAAATTGGGCCGCAGGCCCCAATCATTAAGCTGGACTACACACCCCTTTTATGCATAAAATGAATCCCGTAACCATTGTTAAATGAATATGATAAGCACGCAAGAGTGCTTTTCTGAAACCGAAAGGTGATGTTTCAGTGAGCATCAATCCTCTTTCTCGCCTTACACGATACCGCGAAATCGCCGAGGCCCTCACTCATCATGGACTGGGTTCCCTGGTAGACGTAATTGGACTGGAACGATTTATTCCGTTCCGCCAGCGTCGTGAAAACGCAATAAGCTCACCTGAGCACCTGCGAATGATGCTCGAAGAACTTGGCATCACCTTCATTAAGCTTGGACAACTGCTTTCGACACGAAGCGACTTACTGCCTCCAGAATACATTGCAGAGCTTTCAAAGCTTCAAGATCAAGTATCAACCACGATACCTGCAAAAGAGATCGAAGCAATACTCGATGAGGAACTGAATAGACCGGTTCAGGATATTTTTGCGCTTTTTGAATATGAACCTCTTGCTGCTGCATCAATAGGGCAGGCACACGCGGCAACAATGCTCAATGCAACTGAGGTTGTTGTCAAAATACGGCGCCCGGGCGCCGTTGAGCAGGTCGAGGAAGATCTATCCATCATTCAGAACCTGGCGAATATAGCAAACCGCCGCTGGGACGTTGCCGAATTATATGATTTACCGGGTCTTGTTTACGAATTCTCGCAATCGTTGCGGGCAGAACTTGACTATATGAGTGAAGCACGCAATGCAGAGAGTTTTGCTAAAAATTTCGCGAATGACCCTTCAGTGCATATCCCGCCTGTATACCTCGAAGCAACTACATCCAGTATTATCACGTTAGAACGTATCCAGGGAATTAAAATCAACAACATCACAGAATTAGAAAAGGCTGGTCTTTCCCGTCCCGAACTTGCAAAACAGGTGACCCATATCATCCTGCAGATGGTGTTCGAAGATGGGCTTTTTCATGCTGATCTTCACCCGGGAAATTTGTTCGTGAATGAGGGGGGACAAATTGGTTTAATCGATTTCGGTAAAGTTGGAACTGTAGATGAGCGGACCCAAGAGCAACTAGCTGCTGTGCTTCTAGCTCTTGGCATGCAGGATAGTGAACGATTGACTGATACTATCCTGGGCATCGCGGTCACTCGCAAACCCGTCAATCGCATGCTTTTGCAACGAGACCTTCAGAGGCTTGTTTCGGGCTTCCATGGGAAACCGCTCAAAGAAATAGCCTTTGGCGCTATAATCAACGACGCATTAGCCATCGTGCGACGCTACTATTTGCAATTACCATCAAGCTATTCGAACCTGTTTCAATCAATCGTGATGCTGGAGGGTATATGTACCCAGCTTGATCCAGATTACAATCTCGTAGAATTGATAACCCCATATACAAAGAGACTTATTATCAAGCAGCATTCAGGAGAGTCTTTTTTACGACGTTTGGGCGAGGTGAGCACCGATTGGGCTCACCTCGGAATGACTTTGCCGCAACAGTTGCAGCGAATCATTGACTCCATTGAGCGTGGACAAATCGAAGTTGGACTGAGGCCAGCTACTTTTGATCCAGTAGTGCTTCACACAGAACGTATTGTGAATAGACTTGTTCTTGGGATACTAGTCGCCGCGCTCATCATCGGCCTATCCATAGTTCTGGTCGTATATCATCCAGTCTTAAACCAACCGTGGCTAGGCCTTCTCTTTGGATTCGCATTCGTCTTTGTCTGCTTATTCGGTGCATATCTTATGTGGACTATTTTACGACCCAGGAAGAGATAGATGGAACGTGCCGCAATCCCTTAATATCAATATCCACTACTCCGTGTAGGGGTAGCTTGAGGCGCTCCCTGAGCAGACAGTGTAGTTGTAGCCACAAACCATACCCCCTTGATTCCTTCCCCATGCGTCTGGCCAGGTGCCGTATCTCCAGAGAACGTATACAGCATATGCCCATTATACTCAACCTGCTGCCCATTCGCATCTGTCACAACACTCAACGTGCCTGGAAGAGCAGTCGCGCTTGCAGGTGAACCAGAACTCGTAGAGACTAAAGGAGGCCAATTCGAAGCACAAGTCCCCGTACAAGCAGATGTTGTGGCCGTATCAGGCTTTAAGTAATACAGCGTCATACCCTTAGCATTCGTAAGAATGGTAACAGATTGACCATTCACCGTTGCCGAGGCGGTTTGAATAATTGCAGCAGAACTGCTTGGAGTTGTTCCACCACTACCAGTACTACTGGAACTCCCAGTGCTTGTAGTGCCGTTGCTGCCACAGGCCACAGCAAACAGCGCGACCAGGAGCATACTTATGCCCCAAAATGCTCGTCTTAAAGTAAGCATATATAATAATCCTCCTCGTAAATCTAAATCAATGTGAAGTTCTTAATAACAATATATACGCCAGAAGGTTACACCACCCCTCCCTCTGTCATCTTGAGCCCACTTCTCTTTGTCATCCTGAGCGCCAGCGAAGGATCTCATTGCCCATCACGCTAGATATTTCCCTTCACTCACAATGACGGGCGAGTACTCTCCATAACAGACACATTCTATCCAACTCTAGCTTTTGCACAAAAGTTGGACAGTTCGTGATGTTAACTCATCCGTAACCAAACTTTGTGTGCAACCCAAAGCAGGAGTGCAGAGGACGCAGTCCTTTGCCGGGGTTTGGGGCTGTCGCCCGAAATAACTCTTTTTTCATTTTCTGCCGCCGCAGGCGGCAAGTCTAAGAGCGAACACTGCAAAACAGGTTCGCACAAATCTTTGCGCCAATAAGATATATAATAGAAGCAAGTGCACAGGAAGGAGCAACCATGGACCAGAACAACCAGATGCGAGCCATCACCATCTCGCGAGAATACGGAAGCGGAGGAGGCGAAATAGCAACCCGCCTGGCCAAACACCTCCAATGGCAATTAATCGATCACGAAATTGTAGAACGTGTCGCCATCGAAATGGGTACCAGCCTTGGAGCAGCAGAAGCACACGACGAGCGCACCGAAGGAATTCTTGCGCGAACATTCAAGAACCTCCAATCACTCCAACCTTCATACATGGTAGGTGCTTCCTCAGAAACATTCCTTAGAAACGAAGAAACGTACCTTAAAACAGTCAGCCGCATAGTCCATGCAGCAGCCGCGCAAGGACACGTCGTCATAGTAGGCAGAGGCTCCCAGATGCTTCTGGCACAACAACGCGATGTCCTGCATGTCCGCATCATCGCGCCATTTGAAAAACGCATTGACTACGTCATGAAACGCGAAGGCATAGATCGACCATCGGCCGAATTACGTATCAAAATGAAAGACCACGACCGAGCGAAACACCTTGAGACAGCATTCCGTCGAAAACCTGAAGATGCTCGCCTGTACGACATGGTCCTAAGCACAGCCTCCTTGGATCTTGATAGTGCCGTCGAAATCATCATCCTGGCGCTCCAACAAAGAGCCAAACAACTAACTGTAAAAACTGACGAACTGGGACCCGCAGTAGGCCTGTCACCTTACCCCGAAAAACCCGCCGACTTTCATCCAAAAGTAGGTTGATTGCTAATGTATAAAAAAGGGAGTGCAGAGGGACGAAGTCCTTCTGCCGGGGTCTGGGGTGTCCCCAGATTAATCCATTTTCTGGGGTGGGGAGGGGGAGAAGAGTAACTTTGAAATAGTCCTCCCTGCTCGAAACAAGAAAGAAGAAATACAGTGAAAGACACGCAACAAACTCAAACACCCATCACAGAAAACATACCACTCGCATGCACCCTAACAGAATCAGAACAACAAACCCGCAACATAGAGCTAAACAACCTCTTCAAACACATACAACAAGTCAACGAACTGGCAGACGGCTATGCCCTCCGCTTCCCAGGAGACGACACCTGGGCCAATACACTCGTACAATTCATCACCTACGAACGAACATGCTGTGCCTTTTTCACATTCGCACTCATCTTCGAGCCTCAACAAGGGTCAATCTGGCTGCACCTCCGTGGCCCGGAAGGCGTCAAAGCCATCGTCGAGAATATGATACATTCATGAAATGCATTGCATTGTTGAGGACATCTTGTCCCCAACAATGCAATGGCAATCCTCACTTATGCCGGGACTCGACGCGAGTAGTATGGGCGACGGCGGTGCCATAGACGATAGGTCAGAAGGTACCAAAGTGCCGTGAACACAGTTGCTCCTATCAGCGCTTTGAAGAGCGGCATCCCGAAGAGAACGGGATCACCAGGAATGATGAGGATCACTAAATTATTAACGATCCATATCCCCACCAGTGCTGCAATGATCGCCCCAATGATGCCGAATGGGAGCCTCCAGCCTACAATGAACTCTGCAACAAAGCCAATAATGGCTGCAACGAGCAAGTACATGAGCTGGCTCTGATAGAGAGCCAGGTGAAGGTTACCCACGTTAATTGTGACGAGTGGTACCTCAGCCATGAGTGTGAACATAACGTTCTCCTTATCTTATATATGGATCCCTGCACCGTTAGCAAGGGCACACAATTTCGATAAACACAACCCATCGTTCTTAACTAACTACACGCCACAACTCATGGTTTCGTTTCAAAAGACCATTTGCTCTAGCGGCCAGTTCAATTAGGTTTCAGGAGATGATACGCTATTGCTCATCTAGGATAAGGCATATGATGCATTTTTAGGATGCTTGAGGCATGACGATTCTGCCTGTCTTTACGGTGAGCATCTCTTCAGCTTCCCTCTTTTTTGAGGTCGGTCACTGAATTAGCTGCATCCGTGTTCGAAGCGTTTTCCTTCTTCTTTGAAGCTCCTAAGGAAGAAAGCCAGTCTTGCACCTGAAATTGGCGAATACCGACGAGCTCCCAGGCGCGGGCTACCCCAAAGACCGAGATGATGATCAGTAACTCAGTCAGAGCGTTGAGAGCAGAACTGTCCGTGGGTGATTGCAGTAAGCGTACGGCAGCATAGGTCTCGGAGCCATAGAGGAGCAAGCCGGCAAGGATGAAGGGGCTATTGCGAAATCTCGCACTCCATTGGACTGAATGCTGCACTAGAGTCGGAGCCATAATGAACGTGTTGAGGAGTCCGAACACACTCAAGACGATGACCACCAAGCCAATCTGCTCATGAGGCACAAGCGCAAACAGTGAAATGATGACAGGATTGAGCAACGCACTATACGCAGTAAGAGCTTTGACTTGTCGCTCTAGTGGGGCTTTTTCCGTGGCGATGCTTGCAGGGGCAATTGAGATTACCACAAAGATTAAACCAAATAGGGTCGCTCCTACGGTAGCCATCGTCGCAAAATACAATGAATAATCGGGAGGTACCATCTGACCTTTTTCCTTTGCTAGATCTCTCGCGCAACTTAGTTTACAACATGAGATAGCCTCTTCTCTCATCAATCCTAACATACAGGCGAAGCCAGCACGATCCCTGAAGTACCTTGATCTGGTGATGAGGTATGACGGATACGCACCAGATAGGAGGGATAGCTTGCATCTCCCCAATCTTGGCTCTTAACTTCCTGTAAAGATCGACGCTTCTGCTCCTCGCTCACGGTCGGATACTGTGTATCATAGCCCTCTTCACCCTCTTACGAAGTGTACGCACGACGCTCCCAAAGCGTTGATGCGTGAAACAGGAACTCCAAGCCCTTCCACACCAGCCAACACAGGTAGCACCACCACCTCGTCACTTTCCTGATTGGCTACCAGCAGAAAACGCCCACTCGGCGAGATCGCTATATGACGTGGGCACCGACCGCCACACGGCCTGATTGAGAGGAGCGTTAGCAGCCCGTCAACCCGGATCTCAAAGATGCAGATGCTGTCGTGTCCCCTGTTGGAGACGTACAATCGGTCCCCCGCTGGCGAGATTTGGATTCCTGCAATTTTACTCTTAGGCGCATCCGCAGGCAGCGTCTCGATGATCTGTAACTCCCGTAACCCGCCGCTCTCTGCGTCGTACTCGTACACTGCCACAGTATTATCAAGCTCATTGTCGACATATACATGCTGACCACTCGGATGGAAGGCCTTGAACCGCGGACCTGCACCCGACCTTGTACTCGTATGCGTTGGCTCGCGCAGCCGACCTGTTGATTCATCGAAAGAGTACACTACCAGCGTATCAATCCCAAGATCAGCTACCATCACAAAGCGCTGGTCTGGCGAAAACGTCGCCGAATGCGTATGCGGTCCCTCTTGACGCTCAGAATTCGGTCCGCTCCCATAGTGCTGAATCAGGTCCGTCATCTCCCCCAAAGCACCATCAGGCAAAATCGGCAGCACGCCCACAGTACCAGAGCCATAGTTGGAAACCAGCAGCCACTCCCCCTTCGCGTTGATGTCAATATGGCAAGGCAAATCGCCGCCGCTCAACTGGTGGTTAATCGGCTCCATACTCCATGGCTCGTCCGTACAGCGCAATGCCCAGACTTCGCCGGGCGTGCCCTCGTTCTGCTCGCTAGTCTCACTCACAGCATACAGCCAGTGCCCATTCGAATGGACACTCAAATAGGAAGGATTGACGATACCCGCAAACGAGTTGCGCACCGTCAACTCACCAGTTACATCATCGAGGATACATCCATAAATGCTAGCCTGATCTGCGCGTGCATAACCGCCAATATACAGCACATGCTGTGAAGTAATCATCGTTCCCTCCTATGTCATATTGATATGTTACAATCACCATATCATACTGTATATAAGACCATAAATACAGATTGACGAAATAACCGGAAATTTCGTAGGGTCCAATTATGCTGATGAACAAAATAACCCAGACCCCTGTAGGGGCCGATGTATCGTGCCCACCGCCGATTCATCGGCCTTCGTGGTGCATGCCACGATGTCAGGGTTAATTTGTTAATGTACATATATCACGAGGGAAGACATCCTCATGCGTATTATTTCTCTATTAGCCAGCGCCACAGAAATGGTCGCCGCCCTTGGTTGCCTGGATCAAATGGTAGGTCGCTCCCACGAATGTGACTACCCGCCAGAAGTGCAATCGCTACCTGTGGTAAGCACAGTACAAATAAATATCAATACAAGCAGCGCCCAGATCGACGCCCAGGTGAAACAACTTGCACAGGAGAAGCACGAACCAGAAGACCCCGCCCTGAAAGCGCTTAGTATCTATGCAATCGACATTGATAAACTCCAGGAACTGCGCCCCGATGTTATCTTCACACAAACACAATGCGAGGTCTGCGCTGTCAGCGAACGAGATGTAATCCAGGCTATTGCACAGCTTACAGGCTCTGCGGCCACTCGTCGTCTCGCTCACTCCCTACCGTCTCCAGGACGTCTGGGAAGATGTGCTGAGAGTTGGTAAGGCCTTAGGCAAGCCTAATCAGGCACAAACGCTTGTAGCAAATTACCAGCAACGGCTCGCAGACCTTGCTGACAAAACATCATCCTTCGGCGCCAAACCACGAGTTGCTGTACTGGAATGGCTTGACCCCATAATGGGTGCGGGCAACTGGACACCTGAACTAGTAGCTTGCGCAGGAGGCCAACCTATTTTTGGTGAGATTGGACAGCATACTCCCTGGGTAACCTGGGAGGAACTGCAAGCTGCCGATCCCGATATAATCGTCCTCTCACCCTGCGGCTACACCCTTGAGCGCGCAATGCAGGACGTACCACTCCTACAAAGCCATCCCGTCTGGACAAACTTGCAAGCAGTACGCAACGGCAGAGTCTATGCTATCGATGGTAACCAGTACCTCAATCGATCCGGGCCGCGCCTGGTAGAATCCGCAGAACTACTCGCACATGCTATCTGGGGTGAACGCCTACCCATCAATGTAGATGACAACGGCTGGCTACACATTCAATAATAGAGAGAGCTCAGATTTTAGAGTGACTTTTCAGGACGTAAAGTCAAGACAGTCTCAAATATCTCAACCCGTGGCTGCTCCACCGCCTTATAAGCACTCGCAATTGTTCGTGCAAGCTCCGATTGTCGATACATGCGCAATGATTCCTCGGAATCCCAGATGTACACAGCACCGACTTCACCGGACTGAACATCCCTCAAGTAATATTTTTGCAGCAAACCCGAAAGTGCGCGAAACTGGGGCGCGCGTTCTTCCATCACCTGTTGGATTTCATCATCCGATAATGCGCTTTTGAATCTTCACAGTCTGAATGATCATAAATTCTCCTCCGCTCATATGAGCAACCCGGACATATGTAATGAGCTAACTCGATGTGCAAGTTTTTTTATAATGTGCGAGAGTATGATATACAACATCTCATTTCTAGCAATTCAGCGCAGAGTTGTTCATCCAATTACTTGCTTCCATTCCACCAATTCGCATGATCCTTTAATGCTCCTTGTCAAAGCGGTTTCTCAGCTTGAGACGATTGATCATTACCCATCCTAAGTCAAGAACATACAAGGTGATGACCACATCGCCAAGTGTCGTGGTAACCCGTCCTGCCGGTAACAACTGGTCAACGCCCCAGAGAATGAACGCTGAACTGACAACAAGCGCTTTGAAGAGGTCGAGCGGTTTTGGTCGGAGAAGGACTTGAAATCCAAGATAGGCAGCACCAATGAAGAGGAGTGGAGCCGCAGAGATAGGAGCATGAGGGAGAATGGTGAAGAAAACATCATTCGTCAAAAGAGCGACCCCTGCAATGAATGCCAGAACAACAACAACCCAGATGAATAGATACAACAGCTTGTGTGCTAGAGATGGAGGTTGAGTTGTTGCCTCGCGGAACGAAAGAGACGAAGAACGGAGCACGCTACGATTTAATAGGTTATTCATGCGTATGTAAGTTCTGTGTCTGCTTCCCTCCTTCATTGCAAGAAAGAAACACCAGTTATCCTTTCCATGTGATCGTTTTTCTCATAGTATGTATTATAGCGTTTATATTGAAAACTTGACCATATAATCACCACAGCTATCTATACAGGTTTCGTACTATACTTTGGAATAAGGGAAAATGAAATCTACTCTCACCATGCATCTGCAATATCATCCCCCCTTTGAGGCCAAATCCCTCCTGGTCTTCCTGCAGCGCCGGGCCATCCCTGGCGTCGAGGAAGTCCTCAACGGGTGTTATCGACGAACCGTTCTTCTGCCCACATCGAAAGGCATCATCGAGTTGGAACCAATAGAGCAGGAGAACTCCATACAGCTTCGAGTGCAACTCAATGACTTGAGTGATCTGAGCACCCTTCTACGGCGATGCCGATACCTCTTTGATCTCGATGCAGTCCCGGAGCCAATCGCTATCGTCCTTGCAGCCGATCCACTGCTAGCCCCGCTCGTCAAAGCTCGTCCAGGACTGCGCGTTCCGGGAACCCTCGACGGATTTGAACTTACAGTACGTGCAATAATTGGGCAGCAGGTGTCAGTAGTTGGTGCGCGCACTCTGTCTGCCCGTCTCGTGACAGCTCTCGGTGAACCGCTGGAACAGCCCAATGGCACGTTAACGCACTTCTTCCCAACACCACGCGCAATGGCTCATTCTGCTTTACAGGGACTTGGGCTGACACTCAGTCGCGTAACTGCCCTACAAGCGCTTGCCCGTGCTGTTACCGAAGAAGGTCTGATACTCGACCGTGATACTGATCAAGAGCAGACCATAACGCGTCTCCTTCGAATTCCAGGCATCGGGCCATGGACGACCTCCTATGTTGCCATGCGAGCGCTCGGCGACCCCGATGCATTCCCTGCCACTGATCTCGGCCTGCGTCGAGCATTCGAACAATTAGGGCAACCCTCCAATACGATCAACATCGAAAAATATGCCAAATCATGGCGTCCCTGGCGTGCCTATGGCGCCCATCACCTCTGGGCAAACCTCGCCTCCCCTACTATAATGGCCGACTGAACCTACATGAAATGTAGGGACACCCCTTCTCCTTTCGACTTGCCTGAACGCGTAGCGTTAGACGCGGTAGCGTCGTTGGCAAGGCGGGTAGGTGCCAGCGGGTGTCCTGTAGGCGGATGTCCTGTGGACGGGTGTCTTCTATTGACAACCACTCCTTTTTTCTCGTACCGTAATCCCTGTAAGATATAATGTAGCCTGTTGCCGAGAATATATACTCGCATCGTGAAAGCAAACATTATCGCCATTTGCCCTTACCATACTGAAGGAGAATGCTCATGTCCAGGATACTGCTGATCGACCCATTGCCGCCTCCCCTTGTCGAGCGCATGCGTCCAATGTTTCCTGCTGGTACCAATCTGGATGTTGTATCTTCTCTAAGTGAGGAGGACCTTGCCAGGCATGCTGCTGATGCCGAAATCCTGCTTGTCATCCATCGGAAAGTGGACGCTCATATCCTCTCCATCTTGCCGCATGTGCGCTTCATACAACGTGTTGGCGTTGGCTATGACAATCTCGATCTCGAAGCTCTTCAAGCAGCCGGAGTCGTAGCAGCCTATACGCCAGGCGCGAATGCAGTAGCCGTCGCTGAACATACAATTCTGCTGATGCTGGCCCTGCTCAAACGGTTCCCCGCTGCCGAATCGGCTACACGCCAGGGCGGCTGGCCCACAATGGAGCTGTTCCAGGCCGGAATAGGCGATCTGGCCAATTCAACGGTTGGCCTCGTAGGCTTTGGCAGCATAGGACAAGCTGTAGCCCAGCGACTTGCGCCTTTCGAGTCGCATCTGTTATACACGGCTCGCCATGCCGTAGATTCAACAACCGAACAGCAGTTCGGCGTGCGCTATGTCTCGCTCGATGACCTGCTGGCTTCTTCCACGATTGTCAGCTTGCATGTCCCACTCACAGAAGCTACGCGGAGACTGATTGGCGAGACTGAATTAGCAAAAATGCAGGCAGGAGCCTTTCTGGTTAACACTTCACGCGGCGAGGTGATCGACGAGGCAGCTCTCCATCACGCAATAGAGAGTGGCAAACTTGGAGGAGCGGCCCTCGATGTGCTGTATAACGAAGGTCCCGGAGGCAATTCTTTCGCGGACTTGTCCCAGGTGATCGTCACCCCGCACATGGCAGGCGGGAGCCGTGCAGCAGTCGAGCGAGCAATACAAATGGCGCTGGCCAACATCGCGCGCTACCTGCGTGGCGAGCCTGTGCATGACCTGGTTCCCATGCCATCGACCTCTTAATACTATATAATTCTTCCTTCTAGAATGGAGACGACATATGCCAGATCATTTGAAGTTCGGATTGTCAGGCATTAACGGTAGAGTGACAAGTTATCCGGAAGTGCTTGTGCAACTTGCGCAGGCAGCTGAATCCGCCGGTTTTGAATCCCTATGGGCGGGAGAGCATATTATCCTTCCCGAGTCCTCGACACGCATGCCAGCAACCACACGCTTACTCAATCCTTTGCTCGCACTTACATTCGTAGCAGCCCACACACATACCATTCGCCTGGGCACAGGCGTTCTGCTCCTCCCGCAACACCAACCACTTATACTTGCCAAAGAACTCGCCACCCTGGATGTGCTCTCTGGTGGCCGCTTAATAGTTGGAATTGGTGTTGGCTGGTCTGAAGAAGAATACGAGGCCCTTGGTGTAGCTTTCCACGATCGAGGTGCTCGTGCAGATGAATATTTGGCTGCTATGCGTGCCATCTGGAGCGAGGAAAAGCCTGCCTATCACGGAAAGTACGTCTCGTTTCAAGGGGTACAGGCCTATCCACATCCAATTCAACAACCCGCACCACCCATTATCACTGGAGGAAGAGCGCCCGCTGTCATACGTCGCACTATAGAACAGGCCAACGGTTGGTATGGCTTTGCCCTTGACCTTGAAGAGACCGCTGATGTCCTCGCCCAACTGCGCCAGGCCTCCGAGCGATACCATCGTCCGGCATCTCTTGGCCAACTCGAGATCAGCATTGCACCTAGCATACCAATAGATAAGGAAACAGCCCAACGTTTTGCAGAACTGGGTGTACATCGCCTTATCTTTATTCCACCGCCGGGAAAGGACGCATCTACGCTGGTGCAATGGGTATCAACTCTGGGCGAAACCCTGGTTGGGCGGGTGTAAAAACCTATCTGCAATATTCATCGCAATTTCTGTGTGATCTGCCTCCTCGCCTCCCGTGCCATCGGCGCCCGCCCAGGAGGCTGAGAAGGCCGCGGCCCCACCTGGATCTGAATATCCGGGATGAGTCGAGTAATCGTTGCATTCTCAGTCAGAAATATCTCCACTCCGTGATGAAGTATCTTCTGCGGTGGTCCATCGAGAAGACGGTATATCGCATCCTGTGCACTCACCTCGATGCGCAGGCGGCTACCCCGGTACTGGATATGAAAAGCCAGCCTACTAAGTGCTTCAGGCAAACGCGGCGCAAAGGAGAGCCTGTTGTTTTGCAAGCGCATGCCACCGAACCCGGCCACCAGCGCTATCCAGGCTCCTGCTAGCGAAGCCATATGAACCCCGTCCCGCACGTTGTTCTCCAGGTCGCGCAGATCCATAAACGCAGCTTCCCCCAGGTAATCATGAGCGAGTTGCAATTGGCCAACCTCGGCGGCCAGAACCGCCTGAGAGCAGGCCGACAAAGAGGAATCGCGCACAGTGAGCGGCTCGTAGTATGCAAAATTGCGCGCCTTCTGCTCCAAAGTGAAACTGTCGCTGCGCAGTTGCATCGCGAGGACAAGATCGGCCTGCTTGAGGACCTGCTTGCGATAGAGGTCGAAATATGGGAAGTGTAGCAGCAAAGGGTACTGATTCTCAGAAGTATTCGCGAAATCCCACACCTCGTGATCGGTAAAAGAGTCGTCCTGCGGAGTTACTTTGAGGCGTTCATCGTACGGGATCAGCATCTTCTCAGCCGCCTCCTGCCAGTTTGCGGCCTCTTCAGCATCCACCCCCAGAGCGTGTGCCTTCTCAGGAAAGCGCCTTACCCCCTCTGCAGCCCAGTGTAAGTTGTGTTGTGCCATCAGGTTGGTATAGACATTGTTGTCAGCAATAGCGCTATACTCATCGGGTCCAGTGATACCGTCGATGCGGAACTTGTCGGTAGCGGCATTAAAGTACCCCAGTGAAATATACAGCCTCGAAGTCTCGACGAGCAGTTCAAGGCCAACCTCCTCTTCGAACGCTGTATCGCCGGTCGCCTCGATGTAGTGTGTAGCAGCATATGCGATATCCGCGTTTATATGAAACGCGGCAGTGCCAGCCGGCCAGTATCCCGAACATTCCGATCCATTGATGGTCCGCCAGGGGAAGGCGCTGCCCTGTAGTCCAAGTTGACGAGCAAGCTCCTTCGCCTTGCCGAGAATCGAGTGGCGCCAGCGCAGAGCATCAGCGGAGGCGCGTGGAAGTGTCATTGTCAATACTGGCAGTACGAAGATCTCCGTATCCCAGAAGGCATGTCCATCATAACCAGGTCCTGTAAGCCCTTTCGCTGGAATCGGTCGACGCTCCGCACGTGCTCCCGACTGTAAAACGTGGAAGAGGGCGAAGCGTACGGCCTGCTGGATCTCCGGATCGCCCTCCAACTCGACATCTGCATTGCTCCAGAACTCGTCCAGGTATGCACGTTGTTCGGCGAGCAATCCATCCCATCCTGTATGCCGGGCAGCAGACAATGCTGCTCTAACCTGGTCGTGGATCGCAGGCCGCGAGCGTAAGCTCGACCAACCGTATGAGATAAATTTGACTATTCTCAGCCGCTCGCCCGGCTTCAGCCGTGTAGTGACAGTCACACGGGCAACATCAGGTGAGCTTTCCGACTCGACGACCATCTCAGATGGTCCCTCAATCTCATGGTCCATTGCCGCTCCAATCAGCAATCCACTGACTTTGGTGTGATGAATCAGAAGGCCTCCTTCGCCATATGCCTGGTGCTCCTCGCTCTCGAGCGGTGACTCGAGTGCGGCACCCACGCGAGGATCCTTGCCCTGATTAGGCAGTGCCTCGTTGGCAACCAGCTCCGACTGCACAACGACACGCAACGGGGCATCAATCGGCTCGATCTCGTAACTGATTGCCGCGATAGCCCGCTGCGTGAATGACACCATACGTACGGAAGATATCTTAACTGTTTTGCCATCAGGAGAGGCCCAAAGAACGCTTCTGCGCAGCACTCCGTCTCGCAGATCGAGTTCTCGCTCATGACTCTGGAGCTTGCCGTACCGAACGTCAAAGGGTGCATCGTCAACGAGAAGACGGATGAGTTTGCCGTTGGTGACATTGATAACCGTCTGCCCAGACTCGGGGTAAGCGTATCCTCCCTCCGCATAGGGCAGGGGGCGTAGCTCATAAACTGAATTCAAGTAGGTTCCGGGAAGGCCAAGTGGCTCACCCTCATCGAGGTTACCTCGCAGTCCAATGTGCCCGTTTGAAAGGGCGAAAATGGACTCGCACTGCGCCAGGGTGTCGAAGTCGAGTTCCGTCTCGCGGACGCTCCACTCCTCTACTGTGAAGGCAGGATGTTCGATCATTCTCCGTCCCCCCATTCAGTCATGTCGGCGACAACAGTCTCAGCACCGTGATAATCGATACCAAAAAGAAAAGCATCCTGCTATGCTGCAAATGACAGGCGCACGCTTCAGGCATATCATTCTCCTTGAGACGATGTGGGAAAAATTTCAGACCCTCTGAATATACCATATCCACGTATCAAGGATATAAGTCGAATAGGTTCCTCCTCCCGACACTTTTGGGAGTGCAGAGGGCTGCGCCCTTTGCCGGGGTTCGGGGTGTCCCCGAATACTCTTTTATTCTCTTTTGCCGCCGGAGGCGGCGAGTCAAAAAAGATGGAAAGAGGTATAAGAAGAGTATCTGAATAAATTACCCATCCCCTCAAGCAAACATCATCAGTATACGGACCATCCTGACATATGCATGTTCATCACGCCAGCGATATTTCTCGTCCACAAGGGAGACCACTGCCATTCAAGGAGCCTTTATATAATGGAACAAGATCGTCTTTTCCCACGATCTCCGCATCAGGACAGTCAGCATCTGACTCCTGAGTTGCATGAGGTGTATGGCCTCTTTCAATCGGCCTCCCACACTCGGGGCAAAAATCCACACCATCAGGGAGTTGAAGACCACAATACAGGCACCCTTTAGTGAAAGTTGTTCTCGTCTGCTTGACTTCACTCTCGAAACGGATGACAACTTCAACTGGTCTCCCACATTCGGGGCAAAAATCTGCTTGTTCAGGGAGCCGAAGACCACAATACAGGCACCCTTTAGCGATAGTTGTTTTCATCTTCTTATCCTTTTCTATCGACTCGGGTTGTATCTCTTCAGCACAGCCACATTCAACAAAACATAACCCAATGTACACCAGAAACTTAGCAGACCAACTTCACATCACACTCACAAATCTCCCTCTCAATATCCCGAAGCTATCACAATAAAGATGCCTGATATCCATTCATAAATCAGAAAGAAGTGGGATTGTGAAGGGCCGCGGCCCTTCACCTGGGGTTTGGGGCTGTGCCCCAACCTTCTCCCCAAAGCAGGCCGTAGGCCTGCAAGAAAAATGATGAGTGGATGCCAGATATACACCTTGTGTTTCCCCGCCCAGCAAACTATAATGCAAGCAATGGCTCACACAGAGGCTGGTAACACTTCAAAGGAACAAGAGCAAGGAAGGAATTCATCTCGTGGTTCCACCAGAATTCGCCAACTTCTTCATCGCAAGCGCCAGTGCAGGAGGCGCGCTCGTCGGCCTGCTCTTTGTGGCCGTATCTATCGCACCGGAGCAGATCGTGGCTGCCCAGGCCCCGGTGGAGAGACAAGCTGTCGCAGGCAGCGCCTTTACCGCCCTGATGAATGCGTTCTTCATCTCTCTCTTCGCGCTCATCCCCAATTTCAATATTGGCTTCATCATCATACCCTTTAGCTTTATATGCCTGTTGACGAGCCTCATCCAGGCATGGCGCCTCTTGAGGCGGACCAACAACTGGCAAAGTTTGCTTCGACGGGCCGTTCTAGTCATAATCAGTTTCACCCTTTATGGGTTAGAAATGTGGAATGGGTATCAACTCTTCACTTATCCCTCACAGCCCGGCAATGTGTATGGCTTGATATCGTGCCTATTGGGCGCCTTTGCCATTGGCCTAATCCGTGCCTGGGAATTGCTCGGTGTCCGCCGCTATGGATTCTTCGGCTGGCTCAACCCCTTACGCGATGTACGATGAAACCCAATTGTTTTCCCGTACAAGATAACTCTCGTTCTGCTACTGATCACCCCACAATCGATGAAGCCACACCCCGTTCCCCATCTCAATAATCGTACGAGGGAACGAATGGAGCACGTCCAGTGTCATCCATTATTCCTGTTGGATGCTGAGCATCCTTATCGGTCATCCTGAGCCGCAGCGAAGGATCTCAGCGCTGCGTTACGAGATCCTGCGCTGCGGCTCAGGATGACACAGGGGAGCATTTCAGACTGGAAAGCTCCAGGAGGGCGCATCGGTCATTGTGCCCCCAGCCATTGCCCTGTCGATCACCCAGGGCGGCGCGAGCGCCCTCTCTGACCGGGTGTCCCTACATTTCAATTTATGGTGAAGGGTTTTAGTTTTTATCGAAAATACCGCTCATATACCGCTCAAAATGCGCGGTAATTTTGGACCAGCTTTTGGAAGGATGATGAAAGGGAATAGGCGTGTGTATCCAACAGTGAGGCGCAACAGTTGGCGACTGCGAGACATACAACACCCGTGCGAGGGCAACTGCAAGAGGCATCTTTTCATGACACATACTGTTGAAACAACCGCACCGCATTACCAACCCCATCCTCCCCACGAATCCTCTCCCCTAACATCGCCGCACAATCCCTCATCTCCTGATCGGTCACAGCCTGCGTAATCGCCTCAGCCAGCGCCTCAGCGCTCAACCGCCTCTGGTGAATCGGCCTGGGTCCAACACCGCGTTTATAGACTAGATCACCCCAGAAAGGCTGATCGCTCATGAAAGGAATAATGATAGTCGGCACCCCGGCACGTAAACCCGCGCCCGTCGTACCGGCCCCTCCATGATGCACAACAGCCGCTGTCCGTGGAAACAACCAGTCGTGCGGCACATCATCAACGGCAAACACAGTCTCAGGCAACTGCTCATGCTTCAAAGCGCCCCAGCCAGTCATAACGATGCCGCGCTGCCCGGAAAGCGCCAGCGCCTGCACCACCAGCTCCGTCAGATGTGACGCATCGCCACTGCCCATACTCCCAAAGCCGATATAAACTGGAGGTGTACCAGTCCGCATGAACTCTTGCAATTCAGCCGATGGTTGCCAGTTGGCAGATGCATCAAGAAACCAATAACCTGTAATGTAGCAATAATCAGGCCAATCCGCAGGCCTTGGCAGAAAACTCTCACTGAACCCATACAAAGTTGGCGTCTGAAGCTCTTGAAACAAGGTCATCGGCGAGTGCATATGCATCCCCAACAACTCATGCACAGCTTTGGCCATAGATCGGTAGATTTGCCAGCGAAGCCAGTCCAGAAACTCCGCTGACAGCCGGTTATAAGTAGGTGTAATCTGAGGATTCAGCCAGGCAGGAACTGCCGGAAAGGAAAGCGCCGGAAATTCCCTGGTTGGCGTCATCGGCTGTAAATACGCAGGGAACATAGGTATTCCGCGTTTCTGTGCAATCGGAACACCCATCACAATCCCCAACACATTCAGCACCAGTGCATCAATATCCTGGCACTGCTCCCAGCATCGCTCAAGAATCTCACGTCCAAGCGGTCTAAGCAGAGGGATCAACTTGCTCATAAGAACAACCTCGTTTGGCTTGTTGCCCGCACCAGCTTCATTCATAACGTGATCGACCAAACTACGAGGATCCCCACCAACAGCCAGGAACTCCAGATGTTCGCCACGCACCAATCCCTCAAACGCATCATGCGTCAGCACGCAAACCTCGTACCCTGCCTGCTGCAACCCCTTGCCCAGCGCCACATAAGGCTGGACATCCCCACGCGAACCAATTGCAATAATCCCCACGCGCATCCCGTTCACCTCCAATCAATTAAGGCAAAGATTGCCTTGATTATCTCTGGTTTTCGCAACATCAAGAAGCTATTGCTGCTGTTCTTCGCCCGTAGTTGGATTTGGCTTCAATCTCAATCTCAGTTCATATACGTTCAATCGATCAGGCTAGAAATGATACATTATACGTTTATCAGAATGTTGATACTCATCTGTTTCCATTTTACCGCTTTTGGGAATGCAAAAGGAACAGGGTCTGGGAGATTGGTAAGGTGGCAAAATAAGGGAAAACAACATTTGTTGAGATTTCCTCTTTTCGCAGCATTCGCTGTATCTTTTTAATGTGAAATCTATACGCAGTTCTTAGTCAATAGAACATCTGGTTTAAAATCTTCCTGGTTTTATTGCTAATTTGCTGTTTCACATGTACAATTGCTTACAGAGCAAACACGATCATTGAAAGATGTTAAAAATGGCTATCTCACAAACCATCCGTAGCGCGTCCCCGTTTTTAAAATGGGCTGGAGGGAAAACACAACTTCTTCCAGCGTTGCTCAAAAACATCCCTACTCGATTTGATACCTATATTGAGCCATTTGTAGGCGGAGGTGCGCTTTTTTTCGAGTTACAACCTGCAAAGGCCGTCCTTGCTGACTCAAATCCAGAACTTATCAACTGTTATATAGTGGTGCGAGACAATGTTGATGATCTTATAACAGTACTGCGTGCCTATCCTTACTCTGAAGAGTTTTATTATAAACTTCGGGCAGAGGTACCAGAAGACTCTATTCTGCGGGCTGCTCGCATAATTTATCTTAATAGAACATGCTATAACGGACTGTATCGGGTGAACAAACGAGGCCAGTTTAATGTTCCCTTTGGTAGTTATAAGAACCCTGTTATTTGTGACGCCGAACGACTGAGAGCAGCCAGTTTTGCGTTAAGAAATACAGAATTATTTTGTGCAGATTATCAAGAGACTCTAAGAATTTTTGCAAAATCAGGTGATTTTGTCTACATAGATCCTCCTTATCATCCTGTCTCTAAATATTCCGACTTCAAACGCTATACTGCCAGATTCTTTTATATCGATGATCAACGCATGCTAGCTAAAACCGCGAAAGAACTCGCAGGACAAGGATGTTATGTACTGGTAAGCAATTCCTATTGTGACTTCATTTTAGATATATATGAAGGATGCAAGATCATCGAGGTTCCAGCAAAGCGCAATATTAATAAAGACCCGAATAAACGTGGTGAAGTTAAAGAGGTACTTGTAGTATGCAAACAATATCACTCGAAACAGCAGCGACTTTCCCGCCAACTCGCTTTATGGGAAGTAAGCAAGGAATCCTCCCTTCTATCTGGGACGCTGTAAAGTACTTACCGTTCAATACGGTGCTGGATGCCTTCAGTGGTAGTGGTTGCGTTAGCTACATGTTTAAGAGCCACGGAAAAGCAGTTATCGCAAATGATTTTCTGAAATATTCCTATCACATAGCCAATGCGTTGGTAGCAAACTCTATCAGACGTGCTTTCTGAAAACGATATAGCGATGCTTCTGGAACCTAACGCGAATTCGGCAAAACTTCATCCAGGAGACATTTCAAGGCCTCTATTTTTCAGATGAAGACAATCTCTTTCTCGATAACGCAGTTGCTAATATTCAGCAGTTGGCTTCTCCCTTTAAAAGTTCATTGGCAATTACTGCGCTGAACCGGGCATGTGTAAAGCGTCGCCCTCGTGGTGTCTTTACTTATACAGGCAATAGGTATGATGATGGAAGGAGAGACCTCAAGCTATCCTTACAGGAACAATTTCTTGAGGCCATTGAGCTTCTGAACGCCGCAATATTTGATAATGGACAACAAAATCTTGTGCTTAACCAGGATGTATTTAGCCTGGATGTTGCACCGGATTTAGTATATTTGGATCCCCATATTACACACCACTCTCCGATAATGATTATCTTCGTCGCTACCATTTTGTTGAAGGATTGAGCTGCTACTGGCAGGGAGTTGAAATCTTACATCATACCAAGACGAAAAAGTTGCGCAAGTATGATACCCCTTTTGACTCACGTACCCAGGTATACGGTGCATTTGAACGCCTCTTGCGAAAGTTCTCAAACAGTATTATAGTGGTTTCCTATTCTTCCAATTCACTACCGAACCGTGAAGAGCTAATCGATATGCTCGAGGCCATAAAGGGTAAAGATAGAGTTAAAGTGGATGTCATTGGGCATAAATATTCTTTCGGCACCCATTCTCATAAGGTGGGAAATCAAAACAATGCTGTGCAAGAGTTTCTGTTTGTAGCATATTAAAAATCCTCGTAAAAGGTAACACATACGGATGAAGACGTGGAATATAGGGAATACAACTGTTCGCAATCCTCATCGCCTCAGGGAAGCTTTACAACTCTTTAGAACTAAAATGGGTGGACGTTCTTTCGAAAGGGCTGAGCAGCAGGAATATCTTAATGAGTTGGTCAGGGCTGGTATGGTGGAATTTGACCGAGTAGTAGAAGGTGATGACGGAGGACGAAAGTTTGCCAGTGCTTTTAAACAATTGGGATTTGTAACTGATTGGTCAAGAGGCAAATCATGGGATATGACTCCTGTAGGAACGATGTTGATTGAGCATCCAGAGCTAGAGGAAATAATTTTTCTGCGGCAGTTGATGAAATATCAAATTCCTTCGCCTTTAGAAAACGGAAAACGTCTACAAGGCTTTCATGTTCGCCCCTACCGTTTACTTTTACGCTTCCTTAAACGAGCGCGCGAAGAGAAGTTAACGGGTCTCACAAAGTTTGAAATCGCTCTTTACGTTATTAGTATGCTTGACGAAGATGATGAAATCGCTTTCGAAGAATCCATACAAAACATCAAAGAGTTTCGTATCGGCTACAATGCTATTGTGGGCAAGGTCAATAAAAACAGGTATATTAACCAAAAGTTGGAAGTAGTAGCGGCAAAGGTGGATTTGCAACCTGGGTCTCTCCTTGACTATGCGGACAGCAATGGTAGATATGCACTCATGACGGGTTTACTAACAACCTTGGGGAATAAACTCGCTCTCTCCGAAGTACGTTTACCAATTGTTGATGCTATTCTTTTTGATGGTACATCGCTCATTCCAGAATTGGATTATCTCAAATTATTCTATGATCCTGATGTGCCTCTACTTCCAACGGATAATCTACACTTCCTAAAAGGTGAGATTGTAAGTCTTGAAAATCGGTTCGTTGAACTTGCTACTCTTGTAGGAGAAAATACTACACTTCCAGCTCAACCAGTAGGAATGACCATTTCCGAGCTTCAGGCATACGAGATTCGTGTAAGAGGCAAGTTACGAGATGTAAGAGAAATACAGTTTTACCGTAACCAGCGTTCGGTAGCATCTCTGGAAGAGATAAAAGATCTCCTGGAAGATCTTAATACTGGTGCTAAAACGTTCTTTGGTGGTTCCGATTATGCTCCTGCATTCCTGGAATGGGCTGTCTGGAGACTATTTCTTGCAATAAATGAGATTGTAGGGCCCGTTGGCAGTACACGAGGCTTTAGGATTGATGAGGATGTTAATCCCATTCATCATGCTAAAGGAGGTGAAGCCGATCTCACCTTTACCTATAATAACTTCAAACTTGTATGTGAAATGACACTGACGAGCGGGAGCCGTCAGTTGGTTGCAGAAGGTGAACCTGTCACCAGGCATGTGTTCAAAGCGATTGAGAAAAGCGATGAAAAGCCTGTATATGGCCTTTTTATTGCGAGAAAGCTTGATCCAAATACAATCGATGCTTTCTACAAAGCCCGCTATTGGAAAAGTTTCAAGAAATCTGTTTCGACACCTATTGTTGCCTTAGAAATCGAGCAAGTACTTCAGCTAATAGAACTCATAAAGATACAAGGCGTGACTGTGGTCAATTTTCGAGAACTACTTGATCGTATTTTGGAACTACAGGATGCATATCCAAATGGCCCAGACTGGTATATAGCTTATTCCGCATTATATGAGAGATGGTTCAGTGTACATAACACAGGTGTATGATTAGTTGTATGTAAAACGGTAGTTAGCACTCATCTCAAGTGGACCGAAGAGGCATCATAGTAACTGAGTTCACTTCCCATTACATCAGGACAATTTGAAGTCTGTTCACATAGCTTCTTCTCAGGTCTCATACAATTGCGTTTGAATTTGGAATAACATAGGTAAGTAGTACCCTTTCATCTTCACCACTTTACCTTGGACTCTCTTGCAGAGTATACTCCTCTCATCTTCAGCTAAGGATTCTCTGATACTGCATACCAGCGAAATGAGTTAAAGTAACCCATGCGCAATGTTATTACATCTGAAATTGTAGTCGCCTATTCGCAATGCCCTCGAAAAGCATTCCTTATGCTTTGTACTGATGAGCAGGGAATGCCACATGAGTATATGCATATAATTGAACAGCAAAAGAGTCTCAATCAGACCAAATACATGAATATGCTCAATGTATTCAAACCAACAACCCTTGAAGAGAAAACATACATTGTCAGTGACCTCGCTCGTAAAGGTAATCTCGTCATCGAAGCAACGCTCAAGATTGAATTCTTAGAAGCATATTGCGATGTGTTAACCAAGATAGAGAGCAGATTCATCCCCAGGTGACTCTAGATACGAAGCCGACAATTGTTGTCGGAACACATATGATCAGCAAAGAACAGGAACTTGAGCTCGCATTTGCAGGATACGTGCTGGGACAAATGCAGAAGAAGCTTCCTTCGGTTGGTCACATTGTGAGGATGGGAGGTCAGGTTGATGAATTAAAGCTGGAACTACACTATAAAAGGCTGAAACGGTTCCTTGATCCTTTTGTGGGAATGGTTAGCAGCAGCACCTGCTGAACCTCCTCCTGTCATTTTAAACAAACATTGTCCATCCTGCCAATTTCGGATGTTATGCAGAGAAAAAGCGGAAAAGAGGATGATCTGAGCCTGTTGGATCGCATGACTCCAAAGATCATGCAGCGCTACCACAAAAAAGGGATTTTTACGGTCAAACAACTTTCCTATGTATTTAAGCTGAGACGAAGCCGGAAGCAAACAAAGAAGACAAATACTCCTCACAAACTAGAACTGCAAGCTTTAGCAGTTAGGACGAACAAAATTTATATTCAAGAACTTCCAGTCCTATCAAGACACCCTATTGAACTATTTTCCGGATATTGAGGGGAAGCCGGATCAACATCGTTTCTACCTCTTTGGTTTGTTGGTTTGTGAGAACAACGTTTGCTCGTATTACCCATTCTGGGCAGACTCCGTACAGGATGAAGAACAAATCTGGCACCAGTTTCTTGAAAAGGTCAATGAGTACCCCGAGGCATCGATTTATCATTACGGGACGTATGAACTTAGAGCTATTGAGAAACTAGGGACACGATACCAAACCGAATGTGATCAGCTTAAGCGGCGCATGGCCAATGTTCTTGCCTTCATTTATGGTAAAGTGTATTTCCCCACACTTTCAAATAGATTGAAGGACATTGGAAGATTTATCGGTGCGTTCTGGACATCGCCCGATGCGTCAGGCTTACAAACGCTTGTTTGGCGCCATCGATGGGAGGAAACTCGGCATACCGAGTGCCAGCAACTCCTGGAAACCTATAATAAAGAGGATTGCTTAGCTTTGCATATACTGACTGATGAGCTTACTAAGATAGGATTTACTGCGGATTCGCAACCGAACATTGACTTTGCTGATCATCCGAAACAACTTTCCACATCTATTGGTGAACAGATTCATGGTCCATTTGAGGCGATTCCTCAAATTCGCGCATGCTGATTACAAGGGGAAAAGATAAGTATCCAGCAAGATGATATGGAGAAGAGTACCAGAAGTAGGAGACGTGGTGGGTCAATAGGTTATCAGGGATATATGCGACTTATCCCAAAGGCAACTAAAGTAACCCAAGTACCGCAAAGAAGAACGTGTCCCAAATGCGGTGATATGCCCTTGCGAGCATCAGCGAAGATGGCTGAAAGAACGATCATTGATCTTGTTTTCTTTAAAAATGGATGCAGAAAAACTATTACAAAATATATTGGACCAGAAGGTTATTGTCAAAAATGTTGTTGTTATTACAGTCCAGAGGAAATTAGTAAGTTTGCTACAGCCCAATTATTCGGGCATGGCTTCCAATCATGGATCATTTACCAGAGGTTGGTACTTCGTCTACCATATCGGATCATTACTCAAGCCATTGAGGATCAGTTTAATGAGCGGATCAGTGAAGCTAGTATTGTAAACTTTCTCAATAACTTTGCCCGTTCCTATGCAGATACAGAACACCTGCTTATTGAGCACATTTTGGCAAGTCCTTTCATTCACGCCGATGAAACAACTATCAACATTCAGGGTATTGACCATTATGTATGGGTTTTCACTGACGGAACTCATGTGGTCTTTAGGATGACGGAAACGCGTGAGGCGGCGGTTGTTCATGATTTTTTGACTGACTATCAAGGTATCCTGATCTCTGATTTTTACCCTGGCTACGATTCGGTAAAATGTCGGCAACAGAAATGCCTTGTTCACCTAATTCGTGACCTGAATGAGGATCTCTGGAAGTCACCCTTCGACGTTGAATTTGAAATCTTTCATCCTTGAGGTCAAGAATTTGATTGTCCCCATACTAGAAGCCGTTCAAAAGTATGGATTGAAGAAAAGAAATCTTCAGAAATTTAGCAAGCAGGTAGACCAATTCTACGAAAGAGTTATTACGGACAAATCTATCATTCCGACTTGATCATCAGGTACCAAAGTCGTTTTAAGCGATATCGACAAAGCATCTTTACGTTTATTGAACAAGACGACATCCCATGGAATAATAACACGGCGGAAAGAGCCATCAGGCATCTTGCTGTTCAAAGGAAGATATCGAAATTTTTCTTCAAATCCGTTACACCCCAGTATTTGTTAATGCTTGGGGTTACTCAAACGTGCAGGTTCCAAGATAAATCGTTGCTCAAATTTCTTATGTCTGGAGAGAAAGATATAGGCTTATTTAAGAAAACCAAGCCTCGCAAGGGATCAATAACAGTTCATTCATTGAGTAGTCCCAAGGAACCAGAGAATAACGCTGGCACTCATGTGTGAAACCAAGGTGGTCGGTCCATGATATAATTCTTTCAATTGATTTGCAAACGTACGGTATATAGCAGGCCAATCCAATAGTTATGTCATAAAGTATAATTGACCTACCCAACCGCCCTCTCCACCATCCCCTCTATCCCCTCCTCCTCCTCAAAATGCTCCACCAATCTCGCAATCGCCAACCTCCTCAAACTCTCCCTTACCTCTGACGTCAACGCCTCCAACAACGCCGGATTTACAACAAAAGACCTCTCATCCTCGCTCAACTCCAACAGGCCCTGACGTTCAAAACGTGGAAAAGGATTTATCTTGAGCATTTGACATAGCCGCGATGTCGTTACATTCGGGTTATCGACAACAGCCTGCTTCAAGCCATGTCTTTTTTCGGCTGGCAAACCTGCTTCTCTGAGCAGCCTGCAAAATTCGGAGAAACAAAGAGCAGTTTCCTTTAATGAGAACTCACCATTCTCGTCCGCCCATTTTAACATGACAAGTAGCAATAACATTTGGTAGGCATACTCGAGCTTGGTGTTCTCGGTAAACGAATAGAGCGTCTCAAGTGCAACCTGCTGGGCCTCGTCTGGGATAGTAATATCTAATTGTGCCTTTGGCTTCAGTCCAAGCGTAAGGAGTCGCTTTTTATATTCTGCATCTGATGTATTGTTACGAAGCCCTTCCTCGATCTTTACCAATTCCTTCTCAATAGCAGTATCGAAAGGATATGCCTCACTGCAAAATGCCGCAATCTGCGTCTCTATTGAGATAAAAGGTTCTGTATGCCGTTGCCCAGTGATAAATAGATTATGCTCCACATTCAATGATAGTCCTCTTTTAGTCAGATTAGAGGAGCCAACCATTGCCCATGCCTGCGCATTCAATTTGCCAAAATAGATTTTCGGATGGAACAGAGTATAAATGCTTGTCACATAGAGATAGACCTCTACATTACAATCATCTCGCAACATTTGGAAAGCGCTAACGCGATTTGTAGCATTTAATCCAACAATTGCTCGTGCCTTGGGTGCGGCCTTCAGCATTTGTTTCAACAGCAGCAAACCATCCGTAGAAACGTAACCGCTACAAAAATCAAGCGAGTAACCAGGAAAATCTTTCTCAGCTTGCAGCAACACCGCAAGAGATTTTTCTATAGCATATATCGTTGTGTCAGGCAAATGCATGTTACCTTCCCATTTCCCTTTTCCAGCGTAAAACATGGCTTATCTGAAAAGCACAACGAATACAACAAATCGTATTCACCAACTAAAGGGTCCAATATGCCTCTGCCATAGGGACGACGGCTGTGTGGAAGCTAAGTATGGGCGCTTGCGCCGTCCTCTACCCTACACGACGAATGGCTGGATGGGCAAAAACAATGTGAATTGGTGCTTGCGCTGGCTCGGTTCTTCAGATGGCTTGTGGAGAGCCCACTCGCGCAGCCCTGGCTCATCATAGATGCAGGGTCTCTCCTTGATACTATCTGGGAGTGCAGAGGACGAAGCCCTTTGCCAGGGTTCGGGATGCCTGCCATAGGTAGTAATATAAGACTCATAGAGGGCCATCACCCAGGGCGATTACAAGGATATGCCCCTATTTTGTACGGTGGATGGGCTTGTTAGGCTCGTGTATAGTAGGGACTGGGCAGCCCCTGTCCTCGCTTGATGCCCTGCTCCCACTCCACCAGGTATAATTTATCTACGTAATGCCTTCTTAAGCGCATCCAAATATTGCAGCACCAATGTAGGGAAAAGGTAATGATCCTTGACGTGTTTGTGTGCTTGCTTGCCGAGCTTCCTCCACACCTCCCGATCCTGAATGAGCTTGAGCGTGCGCTCTGCACACGCTTCTGTCTCATCCGCAATATAGCCGTCTTGACCGTCGAGGATCTGCGTCCGTAAGCCAGTCACCGAAGTCCCGACAACCGGCTGGTATTTCCACATAGCTTCTGTTACCGTCAGGCCAAAGCCTTCACGGATAGAACGTTGGAGGATAACGCTGGAATAGCGTTGAAATGCATTCACTTCGGGATGCTTGATCACAGCAGGATCGTAGAGCAAATAGATATCTGGATCTGCACCAGCCTTCGCTTGTATCTCTTCGAGGATCTCCATAGCATTGATATCATCAGCCGCTTCCATGGCCCCCACAAGCGCTACCTGCACAGAAGGAAGTTTCTGTTTCACCAGGCGATAGACATCGATCACCTGCCAGGGATTCTTCCAGTTGCCGAATCGCGAAACCTGAGTGATGAGAGGCCGCGTTGTGTCAATTCCACATTCAGCAAGCATCCTCAATCCCCTCGTCGGTGTCAAGAATCGATTTTTTTCGCTGAAAGGGTCTATCGTTGGGTTGATGACGTGTGCCTTTTCTGGTGGCAAAGTCTTGAAGACTGAGAGTGGGGTGTCAAATACACATACGTTATATGGATCGAGGAATTGATCGATGTAGGCCTTCCCATGTGGATCTGGATTTGCTGTATCGACATGACACATCCAGATCGCTGGTCTCATCCAGGGAAAAAAGGTAGCCAGGGGAGCGAGTTGGAAATCATGAATGAAAAAAATATCCACGTGCTTGTGATCTACCTGCTGCAAATCCGGTGTGTGACGTAATTTCTCCAGGAACACGCGCTGATCAGCTTCTGGGATATCTCCATGCTCCATTCCTTGCAAGAGGTCGACAAGACGCGCCGCGAACAGGCCAGATGCCTCATCCAACGGGATGACTTTCCAGCTATGTGGAATGCCAAGTTCCTCCATAAGAGGGAGAAGACTTTCAAGCAATTCGGCCACTCCCCCACCATGAGCGGTTGTATTGAAGTGATGGACCGACACTCCAGCCAGAGATTCGGCAGCACGATAAATACGTGTCAGCACATCATCTCCCACAAAGCGTCGGTATCGATCTAAATGAGGCGATCTTTTCAAGATATGTTTCTCATTACTTTTTGTATACCCGGGTATACTTCTCAGCCATCACTTTAGCTGAGAAATTGCGCTCCACGTATAAGCGTATCTCTTCGCGGTCGATTTCGTCAATCTTTTCCAGATATTCAACCCTCTCATCGAGATTTTGCACGAGCGCGCTTGAGTAAGCGAACTTCCGCTTCATATTCACCGGGCCAATAATGCTGATAAACAAAATAATCCAGACACCCGTAGGTGCCGATTATGACTTTTAACACAATAACCGGAATTTCCGTAGGTGCCGATTTATCGTGCACACCGCCGATTTATCGGCCTTCCGTGGATCTGTGAATCCACCGATGTGCTATCTGGGCCATCTCGGTGCGTGTTATGAAGAGCTTCGTAACTCTTCAGCAAGGGAATCCAAGGGTCCAGCCAGGCCCCTTGGCTGTGCTGCGCATTCGGGGGGATGCAGCAGCCGATCCTGCAAATCTCTCAATTCTGCCATCTGAGGTGGCAAAATAGAAAAAGGACATAAATAGCTACGAAGCTCTTCATAACTGAACACGTATATCTGCCTCAAAAGGATGACATTATCAACCCTAAAAGATCTCAATTAGAAACATTCCTCACGATACCGTATCAGTTGCGTGAATAAGAGATTGAGAGGACTGGCCATTTCGTAATGTCCTGAGAATCAGCCCGGTGCGCAAAAAGATCCAGATCCCGGCAAAGCTGCCACAGATCCGGGCCATCCACGAGATGTCCGGCGCGAAGAGCAACAGGAAGCCGCGAAGGGGGCTGGCTACTAGAGCGATCGGCGTGGCGGCTACCGTCAGATTTGGGATCATCGGAAGCAGGATATGGAGCACCCACTTCTGACCGCGTGACGGACGGCTGTTCGGATGTCGCCGCCAGCTGCGCAGGCGCAGCAGCGTGGCGGCGACGCCGAGGATTTGCAGGGCTGGTATCAACAGCAGGCCGCGCAGCACCCACGGAATGACGATGCCCCACCGGACAGGGTCGGGGCGAGCGCCAGCCAGCAGCGTGGCCGCACCCATTCCTACCTCCTCCAATGCGAAGTTCGACATCAGGAAGTGATCGGCATTCAACAGGAGCACAAGGCCCTTTTTCTGCCCCGGCACGATCGCCATGTAGGCGAAGAAGTCGGGAACGACGCCGCTGTGCGAGACGATCCTCACCTGGTCACGATCATTGATGAACCACCCCATGCCGTACTGTCCCAGCGAAACACCCATCATGGTGAACTCCGCCGCCGGACGGTGCATTTCGGCGATGCCCGCGGGCGAGAGGATCTGGACGCCGCCGTAGCGTCCGTCGTTCAACTGAGCGATCAGGTAGTGCGACATGTCCTCGGTGCTGGAGAGAAGATAACCTGCCGGGAGCGAACCACGCGGGAGCGGCAGATCGGGCGCGGCGACGGGATAGGCGAACCAGTAGCGGTGGCCCAGCGCCAGGCCGTTCTGCTGCGCTTCAGTACGCGTGGTGTAGCTGTGGCGCATGTCCAGCGGCCCGAAGATGTGGTCTTGGACATAGGCCGCGTAGCTTTCGCCGCTGACGGCCTCGACGATTAAGCCGAGCAGGTTGTAATTCATGTTGCTGTATTCGAAGGCGGAGCCAGGCGCGCGGCTGAGTTGGAGCGTTGCCAGGGCGCGCGCCTGGCTCTCGCCCGCTCCGGGACTATTGTCGAAATCGGCGAGAGGAACCCAGCCGGAGGCCGAGGGCAGACCGCTGGTCTGGTTGAGCAACTGGCGCACAGTCATCTGGGCGGAGGCCCGTGGGTCGGCGACGCGAAACCAGGGCAGGTAGCGCTGCACCGGGGCATCCAGGTCGACCTTCCCCGCCTCGACGAGCTGCATCACCGCCAGAGCGGTAAACGACTTGGTGACGGAGCCAAGGACAAAGGGCGTCTGGGGTGAGGGCGGCGTGCCGCCCGGACGGGTCTGACCGAAGCCGCGTTGGTGCACGATCTGATCGCCCTCGACGATCGCGAGAGCCGCGCCGGGAACGTTCAGGCGTTTCAGTTGCTGCTCGATGTAGCCGTCGATCGCGTCGTAGGGCGCTGCATCGGAAGCCTTGTCGGGAAGCGTTTGGTCCAAAAGAGAAGGAGCTGCCACCGCTGGCACTCGTTTCCTCTGACGGGCCAGTGTGGTCATGGCGACAGAGAGCAGCGAAGTGAGGATACCGCAGATGAGCAGTACTCGTGCTCGTTGTGTCCTGGCCTGTTCACTTTGATGATGATTTCATGACATCTGAGATGTTCATGGTGCTTTTCCTTTTCCTCACAACGGACCGGTAAGATCGGCAAGGAGTAAATCGGTCTTCTGGTGAAGAGATACCACAACGACCTCTCGGAGAAATCACAAATGGCAGTTTCTTTCTCACAGGACTATCACACTTGCTTTCCCCAAGACAGAATTGCCTTTCTCCCCAATATGGGAATAAGCCAGTTTTGCATATTTGTTTATGTAGAGACGCGAGTTTCTCTAAACTCGTGTCTCAATTTTGAAATATTTAAGAGGGAAAACAATGATTGATAGTAATCGAATTGAAATGAATTGTCGAGTAATCGAAGAGTTCCGTGCAAACAACGGCAAAGTGCAGGGTTGGGGTCCTTTAATCCTAGCTCACAACCAGAGGAGCAAAAACAGGTCAAACCCGTATCTACCCATTAATGTCTGTTCCTGATGGTGAAAACTACATCGCAGTCGCATCCAAAGGCGGCGCGCCCAAAAACCCCTTGTGGTTCAACAACGTGCTTGCTCACCCTGATGTCACTGTTGAAAACGGAAACGAAACCTTCACCGCAAATGCGAGATTGCTCGATGGCGATGAGCGGGCACAGGCATTTGAGAAAGCTGTTGCAGTGTATCCACCCTACGCGGACTACCAGAAGAAAACAGAGCGCCAAATCCCTGTTTTTCTACTCGAACGACATGCAAACCCATAACCGCAACAATACTTATTGCCCTGGCGTCTTTGGAGTTTTGGAGACGCCAGGGCAATAACCGGTACTATCGTAGGGGCCGATTTATCGCGCCCATCGCCGATTTATCGGCCTCCCGTGGCCGTCTCACAATTTGTTAAAATCCGTACTCGGCCTCCCGTAGCCGTTCACGATCTTTGTTAAACTTCATTATCGGCCTTCTGTGGCTTTCTCCACTTCAATAAGCAACCCCTCGTTCCCGCGCAGGTGTATCTCCCCTAATGCAATAGGACCCTCGTAGTCCAGAAAGTGGAGAGAAGAACATGCCCATGACCCTGTTCTTGCAATGTCACAACTTGATCTTGCGCTGAGAAATTAAGTACCACCAGGCAGCGCTGGTCAGCATGTTCGCGCACATAGACGAAACAGCTGGAATTGTGCTGGTTAAGAGACCGCTGAAAACCCACACTGAGCGCAGGCGATGACCGTCGGAGGGCTAGTAATGCGTGTACCAGAGCCAGGAAGGAGTGCGTCTCCTGTTGTTCAACAGCCACATTGTAGGTCTGGTAGTCTTCAGCGACAGGTAGCCACGGTTGCACCTCAGGAAGACAAAAGCCAGCATTGGGGCTACTATCCCACTGCATAGGAGTGCGCCCTGGGTCGCGGCTGTGCTCAGGATTGTCTTTTCCGGGAGGATCATGCATGAGCTTTGGTGGAACTGCCACATTCTGCATCCCCAACTCATCGCCATAGTAACATGTTGGCGTTCCACGCAACGTGAGTAACAACATCTGGGCTACCTTTGCCTGCTCTCGTCCCACACGAGTAGCGATACGGCGCTGGTCATGATTACCCAGGACCCAGTTAGGCCACGCACCTGTGGGAAGAGTGCCTGCATATGTTTCGACTAACTGGCGAATAGCACTCGCCTCCCAGGTTGGCATGAGCACCAATTGGAAATTGAAAGGCAGGTGAATCTCGTCAAGTTGCTCACCGTAGTACCGCACCATTCGCTCTATTGGCAGGTAAAGCTCGCCGATCAGAATGCGCTCTCCATATGCATCCACAACAGCACGCATCTCTCGCACGATCTCATGAATGCCCGGTTGATCTCCCGTGTAGAGATCAAACTGGCGTTTGTCTGGAGCATCTCCCGGCTTCCAATCAGGGTTCATTGGATTATCGCGGAACTGCTCATCCTTGAGCAGCAGCCAGAGCACATCGATACGAAAACCATCGACACCCCGATCGAGCCAGAAACGCAGAACATCATACATAGCCTGCCGCACGTTTGGATTGCGCCAATTCAAATCGGGTTGCTTCACATCGAACAGGTGCAGATAATATTGCCCGCTAGACTCGTCAAATTCCCAGGCAGAGCCGCCAAAATAGCTCGTCCAGTTATTGGGTGGACCACCATCAGGAGCCGGATCATGCCACATATACCAATCACGTTTCTCGTTGGTGCGACTGGAACGTGCCTCCTGAAACCAGCGATGCTCATCAGAGGTATGATTGGGCACAAAGTCCAGGATGACCTTGAGGTTGCGCTGGTGGGCCTCGTGCAGCAAGGTATCCATGTCTTGGAGAGTACCGAAGAGAGGATGAACATCAATGTAATCACTAATATCGTAGCCAAAATCGGCCATGGGCGATGGATACATAGGCGAGATCCACAAAGCATCGACGCCGAGCCATTGCAGGTAATCTAGCTTGCTAGTGATACCTGGCAAATCTCCCACGCCATCCCGATTGCTATCGAAAAAACTGCGTGGGTAAATCTGATAAATAACTCCAGATTGCCACCAGGAGTGCGGATGTGTCATATGTCGTTAGTTTCTCCTTACGTTATAAGTTCATAAAAGCCTGGGCGATAAACCACCTGAGCCTTTCTCGCATAGTCTTTTCGGTAATCTCGTCCAGACCCCATCCAGCAATTTGAGAAATTCGCCGCAAAGCTGCATAGAGCTCCCAATACGCGAGATTGGTAAAATCAATATCTGCCAATGATTGATAGTGATGAGTGAAACGCTGCATTGCCTCGACTCCAAACGCCCACAGCAACTCAAGTCGACTATTGGCAATATCAGCGAGTGGGTCTCCCAATGCCGCATCCTCCCAATCGATCACACCCACAATTTGCCCATCACGCCACAAAATATTGCCCGGCCAAAAATCTCCATGTAGCAACACAGACCTATTCTGCTCGGATAAAGGCCAGACCTCTTCCAACACATCCAGAATACGCCCCTCTTCGAATGCTTCATCAACCTTTTCAGGTCGCTCCCCTATCTTTTCAGCAACTTTTTCAGCATGTAACGGCAGAAACGACACATCCAATTTCACGCAATCAACCTCGTGTATCCTGTATAATTGCATGGCTAACTGCAGGATGAAATCCGCTATATAATGAGGTCCAAATATCGTCTCTCCCTCGATATATTCAATCACAACATATGGCGTAGGAAAAATCTCACCAGATTGATCGAGATAATAAGGTTCAGGTACAGCCAATCCTACGGAGTGCAAAAGTTGCAGTAGCTTGAATTCGTCTGCTGCAATATGTGGATTGTGTTTGAGATCCACCTCGCCATGCTGGCGCACAATCATTTTCTGTGTGTAGCCATCTGGTCGCTCGATCTCAATCGCCGTCACCTGTGCCGAGACACCACCTTTCAACTCCCAGGTGCGTAACAGCTTGCTTTGAGGCTCAAACTTTTGCACTACATGCTCAAACATGATGTCTGCTGTTGCGTCTGCCAATGTTCCCCACCTCTTCTTTTCTCATACGTTCACATTGGCACCGTACATGTCAACGTATATTCGTCTGATTTCTTAAACTCATGAGCAATTGCAGTCGAAAGCATTATATTCCAGTTATCCTCAATCTGCATCCCCAAACGGAATCCAATACAACCTTGACTATGACTTTACATCATCCCCTATACTGTTAATAACAGCAAAGAAACTCAAAGACGAGGCACCACATCGGCCTCGGGAAGCCTTATGTGAATGGGAAAACATGATAACCCGCCAGAAAACCTGAAAACCATCGTAAAAACCTATCGACCCATCGAAGAACTCATTCCCGCTCATTGGACCGAAGGAGATATCCTCGCCAACAACATACGCCAGCACTACTATCGCACAGGCGGTGAAAAGCCCCCACTGCTACTCCTGCACGGCTTCAATGAATATGGGCTAACCTGGCTGCGCGTCGCCAAAGAACTCGAACGCGACTACGACATCATCATGCTCGATGCTCGTGGTCATGGCCACTCAGACGGCATCAGCAGCGGATTTTCAACTCCACTGCTCGTAGAAGATGTCGTAGAAGTAATACATGCGCTCAAACTGGATCGTCCCCGCATCATCGGACTCTCCCAGGGTGGTACAACGGTGTTACACCTCGCAGCAACATACCCCCATCTCGTACACTCCTTCATCTTTGAAGGTTGGGGTGATCAAAATCAACCTGCATCCTTTACGAACTCTGAAGGCTATCAGGCCTGGTACAACTCCTGGCTTGCCTGGCTAGAACAACTACGCACCCTGAACCATCAAGAGCGCATGATCTCTGCATTGCCGCAACTCTTACCCACCATGGGAGGTTCAATCTGGCCTGAAGAAGAGTATGTGCCATTCGTCGAAGCTTACGCACTGTTCGATCTCAACCTCGCAAGAAACGGCATGCAACTCTGGTCCAATAAGGAAAAGGAAACCCCAGATGAACTATTGCAGCGTGTAACCTGTCCGGCTCTGATCATGAAACATGCCTGGGCCTTTCCATCCCCAGGCACACAGCCAATAGTTCGCGAAGAACCTTCCGAACAGCCCAACATCAAAATCATGTACTTTGAAAACACAGGCCACCTGATTCGCCGTGTAGCCTTCAATCAATACATGTCTCTGGTTCGCGAATTTCTCAAAGCACATTGAGAAACATTGGTAATTAATCAGCAGTGGTTCAGAGGTGACCGGGAGGCCCCTTGGCGCACTGCGGAGCCGCCCATCTAGGGATGCAAAAGGGCGTCCCGCCCATATCTTCCCCACCCTTCTGCCTCAATGCGTCCTGTCAATGACACTGTCGCGTTGACAGGATGCAATTCAAATCCCTCTCTTCCAGACACTTTTTAGGAGTGCAGAGGGCGAAGCCCTTTGCCGGGGTTCGGGGTGTCCCCGAAAATCCCCTTTTCCTTTTTGCCGCCGCAGGCGGCCAGTCAAGAAAAGAGCAGAATAATGACATCCCGGCCGGGTGTCATTATTCTATTTCTCCTAGCAAACAACCAGGAAATCGAAAAACGTTACATTGGTTGTGATTACTCGTTCCAATATTGAATGATCAAAATGTAGTAGCATTCGTTGCATTGTACATACAGAAGAACAATGTATTCTTTTGTCAATTGTCAAAATGGGGGGAGCGAGCTATTTTTCACGGACCCAATTAGATCAAAGCAAAGCCGCAACTAATATGAGTCCCCGATTGAGCTGGAAAGGAGCATAAAGATCGATATGAAATCAACTCTGAATTGGTATTCTTATGGACATGATTTTGGTAACGCAGAGATTGGTGGTGTAATCGCATACAACGGGCAATTCCTCTCGCGCAGTATTCCGACTGCATTCGCCAAAGTCGACACCTCTGCTATGAAAAGTCTTGGAGTCGAAATAGATAACGCAAACATCATGCGTATGACTGGTGAGGAAACATCCTACGCTGTTGGTGAACTTGCCCTTCAACAGACTATTGAGGCCTATAACGGCTTTGGCGACATTCAACGTTACGCCAGTCACTTCAGTTTGCGTGGACTGCTCACAGTTGCCGCGCTACTCATTCCAGACAATGCTTTCGGTCTTTATGTGGTTACAGGTTTGCCTGCTGAAACGTACATCAAGAATACATCGTTGCGCAATGACATTAAGGAAGCGCTCGACGGAAAACACTTTTTCAATCTCAATGGGCAAGTTCGCTCCATCACAATTGAAGTCGCTACCGTTGTTATGGAAGGAGCGGGTGCGCTCATAACCTACGGAGATAAATCCTTCGGTAAAACCACAGAAAGCGCGGTTATTGATATTGGCGGTCGAACCACCGATCTGTATGTTGCGCGTGGTCAGGTCCCGATGACAGATTTCTGTAAGGGTAAACCACTTGGTGTCGAGGCCGCAACGCAGTTGCTCATTGAGATGTGTGAACGCAAATTTGACCGCACTCTTTCACCATACGAGGCGCGTGAGATCATGCACGCCTATGCCTCCAACGGACGCAAAGAAATTCCAAACATCAGCGTGTATGGGCGATCCATCGGAACCGCCAATCTGGGCCGCCTGGCCGACGAGGCTGTCATACATATCGGGTCTGAGATCGTCTCATTCGTGTCTTCAGCATGGCGACAGAATGATCGAGGAGCCATTGCTGCCAGCTTTAAACCCGTTCTTTGTATTGGTGGTGGTGTCTACTACTTCTACAGTGCCCTGAAAAAACGCATCCCGCACCTCTCTCGCCCGGATGATCCTATCCACGCCAACGCCCTGGGATATTGTACCCTTGCCAGTCGCCTCATGCAGCGCAAGGATGCTCAAGTGTACAGCGCGTAAGGAGAGCATGATGCCTAAGGACACAGAGAAATATCAATATTTTACGGTTGGTTTGCTCAAAAGCTCATTTGCCCTGGAAGCCCTCAATGCCGATGCCGCGAAACATCACATGGTCGAGCAACCTGCTAAATTGATTGCCCTACGACTCACAGAGTACTACGATCTACTTGCCCGTGTCGGGCCACTCATGCCCAGTGTGTCGCACTTCACAACACAGAGATCAGATATCGAGAACGGTTCCAGGCCAGGGTTTGACATTGAATCCGATGGTCAATTTGCTTATGATCTCGACAATGAAATTATCATACCTGCTTACAATGAGCAAGTGGAAGAAATTGTCACAATGTCTGCCGATGCAGAACAAAATGCCGACCTGGCCGCCGACTATTGGGCCATTTTGTAGGAAGAGACTATAGAAGGTGTACCCGTAGAGCATCTCTCTTGACACTTTTGGGAGTGCAGAGGGCGAAGCCCTTTGCCGGGGTTCGGGGTGTCCCCGAAAACTTTTTTTCTTTTTTTGCCGCCGAAGGCGGCGAGTCAAAAATGATGGAAGTAGGATTATCCTAACAACTTCAAAGTATAACTCGCCGCTTCTTCTGCATTCTTCCAATCTTTTTTAAATGCATTATAAGCAATCGAACCAATCCCTATATCAAGCTTATAGCACATGAGCCTTGCATCTACATTTGCTGTATTCGCATGTGGGTCAGCTATAAAATCTTCAAGCAGTCGTTGTGATACACGAACATCTTGAAAATGTGGAAACCAGTGCTCACAAAACATAAACCAGGCGACATCATACAACGAATCCCCATAGAATGATGATCCCCAATCCAGAACAGCAGTAATAGCGCCAGAACTCGACAATACATTACGGTTGAGCAAGTCAGAATGGACAAGAAATCTCTCTTCAGGACAGCGCTCAACGAAGGGCACAAACATTTTCCAAAGCTTCTGATAAGCATCCATTCCCATCGACGAAGCTTCAAGATTCGCTTTCCATCCTTTAATCAGACTTCCTTCTGATTCGTTCTTATCGTCTAGTAAAAATGCTTTCCAGCTATCTTGGCTCCCTTTCCCATCTTTATTCCAAAATCCAAACCCTGTAGTGCTTGAAAGATCAACAGCTCTGATAGCACGAAGCATTTTTAGAAGAGATGGTAGCGTATTCTCTAGCTCAGCCGCTGATAGCGCCTCAAGATAAGTGCCACCGACAAATGGCGAAATAGCAAAGAAATGTATGCAGTCCTCGTCCAATTTCTGTGATTGGAGGTACTGGGAGATCATCACTCGTAAAGCGAGCAGCAACAGCATCTCTTTCAAAATTATCAGCTACATCACTCCACCTGATAACATATCTCGCTCCTTCGAGAGCAAAAGCAAACGCAAGCGACCAGCCTCCCTCGCCTATCTGTTTGACATCACCAATACCAGATCCATATTTCTCTTGAAGAAATTGTTCTGTCTCTGATGAAGTTATGCTTAAAGTCTCTGACATACCTGGATTATAAGCGATCTTCGTATCTTATGGGACATTTTATCCTTATATAGCCCACATTCTACTAAGCGCTTAAACGTTCCTCTACAGGATGTAAAATCACCATAGGAATTTCACGACTCGTGCGTTTCTCATATCCAGCAAAGTTTGGCGCAACCTCTACTAACCGCGACCAAAGCTCGGACTTCTTCTCTGGTTCCGCGATCTCAGCCGTCACCTGTATATGCTTATCTTTTACCTGAATGGTGGCTTGCGGATTGCTCCGTATATTGAAAAACCAGCCTGGATGTTTATCAGCTCCACCTGCCGAAGCTGTAATCACATAGTCTGAATCATCCATGATATAGACCAGAGGCAGGGTGCGTTGTTTGCCAGTCTTGCGCCCCGTAGTCGTAAGCAGAAGGACAGGCACTTTGCCCATCTTGCCCCCAATACGGCCACCCGACACATTGTACAAAAAGACCATTACATTGAAAATGAGCATTCTCATGAGTTCGTATCTCCTTACCCGTTTTGATGAAATCATTAGAGCGTTTCGACGTTCTTTCTTGGTTATTATTGACTATCGCACCGAAAAGGTAAAGTAAGACTTTCGCTCTCATTTGCTCATCGGCTATTGGTTTTACTCCTTTCACTGTCCGCACTTCATGCTTTTTTGATCCTGATGGAAGGCTGTGCTCCTACCCCAAGATAGCATAACCCAAATAGACGGTTTTCCATCGTCAAAATAGTACAGTACCTGATTGGATTCACAATATATTGATCTAAGCATTATGAAAAAAATCTAAAAAAGACGAGGAGTAACTCAAATGTTTACTAACTACGGTCAAAACGATTTAGCAAATACACATCGACGGGAACTTGAGCGTGAAGCGGAACGGCAACGCCTGGTGGCTAGTGTTAGTGCTTCACCAAAGCAAAACGTACTAAACCTTGCGATCAATAAACTGGGTGTCCTCCTGGTGGAGTTGGGCACCCGGATGAAAAAGGTTGAGCGCATTGAGCAGAGTCCTACGCCTGTCACGGGCAAGCTCTAGAAAGAGATCAGGTTATAAAGATGACATCACGTGCAAGCGTTCTAGATGTCTGCGGCTTCGTAACGTTTTTGTAACGGATGTATGCTACACTATACTCAACAAAACGAGCGTAATCGTATGCTCCTCGAATGAGTCAGGAGATAAGGAGCGGGAGCAATCCAATGAAGCTGAGTGAGGATGTGACACACGTCCGACACAGAGATATCTCCGCACGCGGGAGTAGGCAGCAGAAGACGAACTTTCAACTAAGAGGGTTCTGGTTGCACCTTGCACGAGGGGCCTGGATCGGTTTTATGTTGGTCGAACTCCTGGTGCTCATATTGACTCTGGTGGCGACTCGCGGGCAGGGCTTGACCATCTGTCCGTTCATTGTGAGCTGCAATGTGACTCCAGCGACGGCTCAAGCGCTGCACCAATTGTCAATTGCCCCTACGAGCTATGCCACCTACAATCTGGTGCTGGGACTGTTGCAATCTCTGGTCTTTCTTATCGTAGGAGGGTTCATCTTCTGGCGCAAGCCAAGTGAACCAGTTGCGCTGGTGGCCTCGTTCTTCCTGGTAGGCATTGGATTGGGGGCTTTCATACCCTCTACAACCTACCCGCCAGTGGTGATCTTCGGGTATATTGGTGTTCCGTTCATCTTTGCGGCGCTAGGCTACTTCCTGGTGACGTTTCCCGATGGTCGATTTGATCCCCGCTGGAGCTGGGTGGTGGTGGTGCTCTGGATGGTGCAGGCCATCTTTTATGTGATCCCTGGGCCATTCAATATCATGTACTGGCCTCCTCTACTCGCTGCAACCGAAGGGTTGTTGACTAATGGAGGGGCGGTTGGTGTGTTTATCTACCGTTACGTGCGCGTCTTCAATTTCGCACAGCGGCAGCAGGCGAAGTGGCTGTTCTTTGGCCTGGCGGGATTGATTGTGCTGACTATCTTGTATGATCTCATCGGCAGCCTGATCCCCGGACTGGGAGCGCCTGACTCCTTCTATCAACTGGCTAATGGAACACTCACATTTGTCCTTTTCCTGTTCATACCCTTGAGCGTTGCGATTGCTATTCTGCGCTCCCGGTTGTGGGACATTGATGTCATCATTCGTCGCACGCTTGTGTATACCATCCTGACCGTGATCCTGGCCCTGATCTATGCTGGCCTCGTACTCGGCTTCGGTTCCCTGGTACGCGGCCTTCTCGACCAGCAGCAGAATCCCCTGGTCATTGTCGCCTCCACACTGGTGATCGCGGCGCTATTCCAGCCCCTGCGTCATGGGATTCAACGTGTCATTGACCGTCGCTTCTACCGTCGCAAGTATGATGCGACTAAGACCGTGGAGGCGTTCAGCGCAACGTTGCGTAATGAAGTCGACTTGATCCAGTTGCGTGAGCACCTGCTCGCGGTGGTGCAGGACACGATGCAGCCGACACATGTCTCCCTCTGGCTAAGGAAGAGCGAGCACACGAGCAAACCAAACACTGAGGGGTAAGCACATCGGCGAAAGTACTGTCTGCCATCACATGAAGCTCGTTAGGAAGGTGATACCCATGATGGGAAGCAAACAACGCTGTATAATCACATACTCCTCATTCGGACGCTGGAAACGACCGGCAGGCTCCATTCTGCAACCACACGTACTCATTCTATCTCCAGGTTTCCTGTCATCGACATGCAACGAATAGAGACAGAACGGACAACCATTCTGGAAACAATCGAAACTCACCCTCTTCACTCACTCTGTAGCATAATAGGCGTCTTGTACTCCATGCGAATACAACAAAAGCAGGGTAGCACTCGCTACTCTTTTTTGAATTATTGACTTTCATCTCCATGTTTGTTTAATCGTCTCAGTTTATGACCGCATATACCTTTCCCCGCACACACGCCATTTCCCCTGATGTTGCAGCACGAAAAGCAGCCCGACGAAAAGTGATTGAGCAAGCCCGCAAACTTGAGCGCGATAGTTACAAAGCCATGATGCAGAAAAGACACCAGTTGCAAGGAGCCACCACCCTTGATACAATTGCCTAGCATATGAACAATGACGAGCTAGTAGAACAATTTGGAAAACTGATTATCCCCTTGAAAGATGGACAGGAGCGAATAGAAAAAACCCAACACGAACAAGGAACAGTTATTGCACAAATCAAAACAGACATGCAAACCGTCAAGAAAGTCGTCACCCACATCAGTACAGCGTTAGAAGCTCTTGGAGCAGGACAGCAGGATATAAAAGAGAAAATGGCAACAAAAGCAGACGTGCAAGACATCAAAGCTGATCTTGTGAAGCAGCAAAGACGAATTGAAAATTTAGAAGAACATACAAAAACCCCTAACCCCCTCAAAAACTAACCTCTTACTGTATCATCTATAGTCCATGCCGGACATTTTTTCAGCGTGTTGAAAAAGTCTTCATAAAGCTCTTCAAGAGAATACGATGTCCTTCTTCCCGACTATCGAGAATTATGAGCACATCATCATGGAAGTAGATATGGGTTCCAAAAAAGGACACGTAAAGAACCCAAGAGCAGCCAAAAGAGGAGCATGCAGCGCCTCTGCTGGGCAAGGACGACATCCCCAGCCTCGCCTTTTGAGCAGGCGCTTGAGATTTTGCCCAGCGGCACGCATAAGCGTCTCACAATTGACCCGCCACAACCGACGCAAACGAAACCGCCGCATCCCATGCCAGTCTTTGCCTTCCGCAAATAACGGTCTGACGTTTCCGTAAGGCTTTCTTGTAGGGCTCAGTTGATTGATAGGCACGCACCCGTTCCAGTACCTCCTCATCCACACTGCGACACAGGCTGCGACCTTGCTTGCCAGTGGTACACTTGGGCTTGAGCG
>CAVPEB010000054.1:27500-149809 GCA_963702765.1 uncultured Chloroflexia bacterium | reverse complement strand
GACAGGAGCGATAAAACGTGTAGGAAGAGTGTGTAAACGTTCAGCCGATCAGACTATGAAAACTCCATTATCTGCTAGTGAGAAGGAGTAAGCAGAAATGTCAAAGCAGATCATGATCGTCGATGATGACGTAGACAATTTGGAGCTGATGCAACTGATATTCGAATGTGCAGGATACGATGCACGGGGTAGCACAACCGGAAAAGATATTCAGCAGGTACAACCAGGTGATCTTCCTGATCTCATTCTGCTGGATGTAGAGCTTGCAGAGGATGAAGGAGGGGCTATCTGCAAGCACTTGAAAACTAATGAGCTGACCAAAGCGGTTCCTATCATTATGCTTTCCGCGTATGTCTCTATCAGACAGCTCCGAGAATCATACCCGGCTGATGATTTCCTCGCCAAGCCGTTTGAATTGGATACCTTACTTGATAAAGTGGAGAAGCTGCTGTCTTAACAGCTAGACGCGCCGTCATGGCGTTCAATCCCCGACAATCACCTCTGCATTGTCGGGGTTTTATCCTTTTTTCGCTTTTTGGAACGAAAGGCGTCGACAGCGGATGTTAGAATTAAGAAGGAGGCTTATGTCGATGCTTGATTATGTTGATCCATTTATTGGGACTGATGGAAGAGGAAACTGCCTGTGCGGTCCTTATCTCCCTTACAGTCTGGTTCGCCTGGGACCTGACACACTTCCTCCTCAACCTACGAATGGCTACAGCAGCGCAAGCCCGATCATCTACTTCAGCCATACCCATGTGAGTGGCACAGGTGGGGGAAGTCGCTATGGCAATATTGGGGTGATGCCTTTCACAGGGCAGCTTCGATTGATGGTTGAAGCCAATGAGCGCAGCCAGGAAATGGCCAGCCCGGGTTACTATTCGACTATGTTGACGTCGTCGGGTGTGCGAGTGGAACTCACCAGTTCGCCAAAAGTGGGTGTGCATCGTTACCATTTTCCCAATGATGCCCAGGCAAATGTGCTCATCAATGTTGGCGCGATTATTCGTCCTGCAACTATTGAACGGGAGTTGGGAGCAGTGATTGGTGGATTCGTGGAGTGGATTTCTGATCACGAGGTTGTTGGACGCGCTGATTGCCAGGGTGGATGGGGCCATCGTTTCCCTTACTCGGTCTACTTTTATGCGCAATTTTCAGTACCCGCTGCACAACGGTTCGTGGCAAATGGTGCTGGTTTCCTTGAAGGTCCTGTCGCGACTACAACCCAGTGCCAGGCGGTCGCAAGTTTTGGTCAGCAGCAGATCATCGAGGTACGCGTGGGAATCTCATATGTGAGCGTTGCCAAAGCTCGAGCCAGTGTCGTTCGTGAAACACAGGGAAAAACGTTTGAGGCGATTCACGATGAAGCCAGGGCGACGTGGGAACGTGCGCTAGGCCGCATTTCGGTGGAGGGAGGCACACATGAGCAAACAACGCTTTTCTACACGCTGTTCTCTCGCCAGTTGTGTATGCCAGGCGATCTGGGGATTGACGATGAATTTCCATCCTGGCACTCCGGTGTGAGACAATTCACGGATATATACTGCCTGTGGGATAGCGTGCGCAATGCTAATGCGATGCTGAGCCTCTTTGATCCACAGATGGAGGTTGCGTTGCTCAATAGTCTGCTCGACATTGCAGATCATGTCGGGTGGCTCCCGGATGCATGGATTGCAGGACATGCCGCTCAGATACAGGGGGGAAGTTCAGCAGACATACTGTTTTGCGAAGCCGCGCTCAAGGGTCTTACTGGCATCGACTATGAGAAGGCGCTGGGCTATATGCGTAAAAATAACGAGGTTGAGTCTCCTGATCCCTGGCGTTATGGCAGATACCTGACGGACTATCGCGATCTGGGCTATGTCTCGACGAACGTGAAAATAGCCTGTGTTTCGCGTCATCTTGAGTATAGTTACCAGGATTGGTGTATTGGCAGGCTGGCTGAACACCTCGGACATCACAGCATAGCCCAAACGTATTACCAGCATGCTCAACGGCTCTGGAATCTTTGGCGTGCCGATTTACGAACATTTGCGCCACGCAGCGCTGACGGTAGCTGGGTAAGCCCCTTTGATCCGAATGAAGTCGGAGGTTCGTTCGATCCCTATTTCTATGAAGCCGCCAGTTGTCACTGGTCGTTTCAAACGTTCCATGATTTTGCGGGATTGATCGAGCGGCATGGAGGTAGAGATGCCTTTCTACGACACCTTGACACGTTTTTTGATGAAGGACGCTATTGGTCGAAAGAGATGATGTTGCATGTGCCATATCTCTATCATTATGTTGGCAGACCAGACAAATCATCCGCGCGGGTACACGCTCTCAGAAAGCACTTTTTTCATGCCACGCGTAATGGGCTGAGTGATAATGAAGATATGGGATGTCAAAGTGCCTGGTACATGTGCTCAACGCTAGGTCTCTATCCAATCATGGGGCAGGATCTGTATATGCTTGTAGCGCCCGCATTCACGCGTTCAGAGATGGCCTTCGGTTCAAGTGGCAACTCCCTGGTTATCGAGGCGCCTGATGCAGGGGAAGAGCAGATCTATGTGAAAGCCGTGACTCTGAACGGCAAACCTCTCCATCGTGCATGGCTTCGCCATCATGAAATCGCCCAGGGAGCCGTCCTTCGCTTTACTTTAGAGTACGGCTCCTGGAGACTGGGGAACTCGTGAGTTGCCACCATCACCTATGCAGGCAATACTGTGAAAAATATAGTCACTCCTATGAGATTACTCCAGTTGGCCCATAGAACTTACCTTTTCCATTCTGCCACTCACATCGCCATGATCCGAAGTCCTGGCAGACGATAGGATTGCCTTGCCAATCGATGCTGTTGTACTCATACGACGTCGCTGGCCCTATCTGTTTGCCTCCGACATAGAGGTTGTGCCACGCTGAGTAGATTCCAGAGCCAGTTCTGGGCAACTGGATGTTTTGTGTAGGGAAGAGTTGCTGTAGCTGCTTGAAAAAACTATTCCAGTGGTCAACGATTGATTGCTCCATATAATTTGCGCTCCTTTCCTGGAATGCCATTAAAGATGGTTTTGGTGTATCATCGCTATGACGGACCCCCCAATTAAAGCCTGGTGTCAGGGTGTCGTGACTATCGTACCAAATTGCCCTGGTCACGTAGCTCGTCTGGTTGATGACATCAAACGATACTCCCAGATTGGCTGCCTGTATGCTCTCAGAAACGTTCGTCGTATTCCATCCAATTTCAGTCACAACTGTGGGTTTGCTACATGGAGGTGGCTCATTCTGTACAGATGCGTTGTGTACTGCATCGAGGAAGGATTTGATGATCGCTGATGATGTACTTCCCCACTGGTCGACGTAGATGTGCTGGCCAATCACGTCCAGTGGATAGCTCCCATAGGTAGTGAGATCATCCCCCCATTTGGCGAGTGCTTTTCCTTGTCTGTAGGTGTTACTGAGATAGACGTCACCAGGGATTGAGATTCCGTTGTTGTTGTTGTTCCCAAAGAGACCACCACTCAGGATGGTGAGACCAGCAATTCTGGCATTGTAGACATGGTGAAGAAGCCATGCGAAGTTCGAGGGATAAATGAAACTTCCACCCTGATAGACAGTAGATGACGGATTTGATTTCCATGCATCGGGTTCGTTCCAGATCTCGTAGTCTGCAATGACGCCGTTATAACGGTTGGTGATCGCTACGAATGCCTTCGTCAAGGCTTGCATATAGGGATTGTCTCCATTCCCCAGGCCATTCTCAGCGTTGCCAGCACACCAATCGGATTGATGCCCTGGCCATGCCTCATTGCAGACTAATCCAAGGATTTGCAGTCCTTGTGCCTGGCAAGCATTGACCACCACATCGTATTGATCAAACGCACTCTTCCCTCGGCTGTCGGGTGTGGTCCAGTCCTGGTAGTGTGCACCAAGTCGGAAGTTGAGACGAACCCACCCGGCATTCGCTTGCACTATAAGAGGGATCTTTCTGTACAAGGACAAGGGGAAGTCATAGTCTCCAGCATCATCTAAGGCCCAGCCTCCATCGAGCCCGTGTTTATGCACAATTTGTGCCACAAAACCACCTCCTGTCTTGATTGACTATGGTGATATTGATCGAAATTGACTGACTTATTTCCTCGAGTTCATCTTAACCGGTAGTTCACGATCTCTAGCTTTTTCCGGCACCTGCAATTCTCTTATTGAGACACTAAGTGTTATATCATTTGTGAATCACGGTTGTCAAAATACTCCGAAACTACTCGGGTACTAGCTCATCCGGTTCCAGGCGAGAATGAAAATAGGTTTTCAGGTTTGCATGCGCTGACCTCTTCACTCCAGACAAAGACCCCTCACTGATGTCGAAGATATGAGAGTCTTCTCAAGAGCATCATGAGAGAAGGTCTGAGGTCGAACCGACCAGGGTCAGATGCATCACTGGGGAGGGTGGCACTTCAGGATGACTTGCGCGAAGCGCTGCCGCAAACGCCTGGAAGGTTGGAAGCGTGTCAAACACCTTGCTCGCCTCTTCGTTTTCGCAGAAACGCAAGTGGATGAATGTTTTTCCGTCGTCTTCCATAAAGACGCTATACTTGAGATCAGTTCGGTGCAAGAATCGGAGTTCCTCCATCACCCGGCGAATATGCTCCTGGTTCTCTGCCGCGTACGCTGCTTGCACGACGTACCGAACGGTGGTAATAATCATCTGGAATCCTCTTCTGTTCTCGTGGACAAAGCTGTTCTGCTTTGCTATACTACATAAGCGAGTATTTATTCGCTCTCGTAATTAATTGTACGAGCTTTTACTCGCTTTGTCAAGAGGTTTGCAAGAAACGAAAGACAAGCGCAATCGAGCGTTGTTTGGATCGAAGGTTTGGTGTAGAGTATGGATCAGCGGAAACACGCACAGCCGGTTCAGCGACGAGCGCGAGGGGTCCAGCGCATCGCTTCCATTCTGGATGCTGCTGAAACGGTCTTCGCCGAAGTGGGCTACGACGAGGCCAACACCAATCGTATCGCTGCTCAGTCCGGGATCTCGCCGGGCTCCCTGTATCAATTCTTCTCCAACAAAGAGGAGATTGCACACGCTCTGGCCGCTCGTTACACCGAGGAACTCCAGCAGGTGTATGGCTCCGTTTTTTCAGTCGAGGCCGCATCACTTCCTTTCTCCACCTGGCTGGATCGGATCATTGACGCCCTGCTCGCGTTTCACTTTGCTCATCCCGCTTTCCACATTCTGCTCTCCATTCCTGCTCCATCGGTACAATTTGCGAGCCTTACTGATGCTTTGCCACAAGAGTTGCAAACCCGCTTTGAACTCGGCTTTCAGGTACGCGCCCCACACCTCTCTCCGACGCAACGCAGACTCAGCGCCACTATGACGGTCCAGTTCTTCAAAGCGGTCCTCCGGCTGCTTCTCCAGGCGGAGGAGGCTGAGCGGAGGCTGCTGGTGCGGGAACTCAAAACCGCGTTGCACCGGTACCTTGAGCCTCTCCTTGGCTGAGGAACCGATAAAAATTGAAAGGGCATCAGCTCGTTGCGCATCCCGTGGGTATACCATATCTGGGAAATTAGTTTTGCATCAACCTAAGACCCTCAATCGAATATTCCGATAGATATACAAGGTTTCACACTCTCCATCTTGACTCGTTCCCAGCCGTTCCGGATGATCTTGCTGTCTGCTGCCTGGTTTCTTGACCAGTATTCTGGGAAAACCCTTGACAAGCACTCCATCCACATCTATAATTAGACCAGTCAGTCTAATTATATGGTCTAAACCTTTGCTGTTGAGGTGCAAGAAAGCATGCCATTTCCGCGCTTTTACAAACTACCATCGAAAAACGCGAGCGCTTGATGGAAGCTGCTGCACAAGAATTCGCAGTCTATGGCTTCGACGATGCCTCGCTCAACCGCATTCTCGAAACCGTCCAGATGAGCAAAGGAGCGGCCTACTACTACTTTGAGGACAATCTCGATCTGTTCTTCACCGTCATCCTATACTGCATCGAGCGCGTGAAACTCGACCTGGAGCAGATCCTGCGACGCTCACCGCGGAGAACTTCTGGCCCACCTTTGCCGAACTGCACCGGCAGCCGTTGCTGCGTTCATTCGAGCAGCCCTGGCTCTTCGCAGCGGTCAGAGCCGCGGAGCATCTGTCTCCCGCAGCTCTCTTGCTCTTACCACTTGCCACCTTTGCCAGGCAGGTCAAAACCTGGATGATGAGCATTGTGAAGCGCGGACAGGAGCTGGGCGTCATCCGCCTGATCTGTCGGAGGATCTTATCTTCGCCTGGCTTCAGGCTCTCGATGATGGCAGCGACCACTGGCTGCTCGCTCACTGGTCGCAGCTCGACCGCGAGGCCATCGCACATATTTCCGATCAGACCGTTGATGGCATGCGCCTGGCGCTGGCAGTCTTGCTAGAAGACAAGCCGTTGTTCTCTAGCAGCCTTGAGCAGCAGGCTCTGAACGACGAAGCCGCAGGTAAATTGACAGTGTCTCACGCCAGCCATCCCTTACACAAGGAGACAAAGAAGACTCTTTCAACTAGACTGGCTTTTCATAATGAGGCAGGGTTATACAAGAGCGAGGGTGTTTGGGTGGTGGTCGCTTCAGGGCCTTTATGGTCGCCCGGGGTGGGGGGATACGGCATGCATCGTTGAGCCGACCTCTTCACGCGACCCACAGCGGGCGACCATAAAGGCCCACCCAACCACGCCTCACCCCGCTCGCCTCCTAAACTTGGACAAATAGGACAAGCCTTCCTACCCGGTTCGGTTCGTGGTTCAACCAGGGCAGTTTCACCTTCAGTTTCCATCAGGCCAGAGCTGCTCTGTCCACACGCGTAAAATCCCGCGTAACTCGCTGTACTGATCAATTCTAGATAGGCCAAAATCTTCAGATTTCTGGCTGCATTCTTATCTCTGTCTATCTCTTATCCGCTCTCCTTACACACTTAGACCCTATCAGCTAGCTGCTTATCCGCATTATACCAGCCACAACTGGAACAGGTTTTCTAGGATCTCTCCCACCGGGAGACGACATGGACCTGCACGCCAGCTTGCTCAGCTTTGTAGGTCTATTGTCTACGAAACTCAGACAAGCCTACATCTGCTATCGCGCGGGCCAGTTTCCGGTTTTTGAGCATGCCTTAGACACCCAGATCCTCATGCCGATGACAGCGTGCCGCTTCTCTGCTGTCTTGGTTTTTGCCTCTAGTGAAGTCGTTGCTTTGTGTTAGGCATCTTCACTAGTATTAGCCATCTTCTCGTGCATCCTTGCAAGTTTCTTCTGTTCTTTTTTGCTGTTTGCTGGCCTTTCTGCTTGCGCTAGTGCCAACTGTAAAGGCGTTGCAGCTTCTTCAAACGTATGCGCAAGGCTTTTTTATTTTGTATCTCGCTGCCATCTTATACGACTGCCAGTGTTTTTATTCCGAGATCGACTCCCATCACGGGGCCGGTGGCGGGCAGAGGCTCTGCTCCTGCTTGCTCCACCTGGATAGAAACATACCAGCGACCCTCTCACTCGCTCACCGTCGCCTGAGCCACTTGTGCGCCCACAGGCAAATAGCCATGCTCTTTGAGACGCAGCTTGCCCAAACGCGGAAGCTGGATGCTCTTTTCAAAGACATGGATAGCGCCTGTCAAGCGGAAGCTCCCAATGCCTTTTTTTCGTCTTTTTTTCTTTTTATACCCACATTTGCCACGATGCTTTCCCTGTTTTTTTATCTTTTCTTTTCTTTATATATTCTTTATAGCATCATCCATTTCGTTCAGTTCCTCTTTAGTATCTCACTTCTAGCACTCTTACATCCAGTTATAGTCAGTTTCCTTTATTTCTTTTTTTTCTTTTTTTTTTTCCTTTGCCTATTTCTTTCTTTTTCCATCATCCCTTTCTTCTTTTTTTCTTTCCATTCCCCTTTTTTTTTCTTATCTTCTCACACCTTCTTTCTTCTATCTCAGCTTTCTTTTTTCTTTATTTATTTCTTCTTCCTTTTTTTATCCTCTCTTTCCCTTTATTTACTCATTCTCTTCTTGCTTGACCTGTTCCACGCTCTGCTTTATCCGTTCAGCTTTCCTCCAGCTTCCACGTCTGCCATAGATCCTTGCCGCCATACTGTTTATTAGCTGACAAAATCGCTCACCATATCATCCTTCTTTTCTTTTTTTATCACGGCCTCTATACGTCGTCCCTGCACTTCCATAGCGTGGCGATGTAGTTCCAGCCTTAGCTAGTCTCTCGGTCACGGTGTTCCACTATTATCTTCCTAATGTTTTTGTCAGCTAGCAGCTGAGAAACTTCGAGCAGCTATCATTCATACCAGAGGCGATCTCCGTCATTGCTTTGTCTACCTGTTTTCCACTCGCTTCTTCATAGTCTCTCATACTTTGCACCTGTCGTTCCATATCTCTTTTTTGATCTACTTAGTATACTCTCTCATACAAGGCAATTCTCCCTTTCCCTACCTTTTCTTCTATCTTTTCACTCACCACTACCATTCCTTTTTTATTTTTTTAATCTTCCAATTTTCTTTCTTTTTACTACTTCCACTCGGTCTTGTATCTGATGCGGCTTTCTTCTCTTATTGCTTAAGTTCATGTCTACATTGTACTAGAAAATGCCATATCTGTCAATGAAATCTGAAAAGTTTTACCCTTGACACTCACTCCATCCACATCTATAGTTAGACTAGTTAGTCTCATTTGATGGCATGCGCCGGGCGCTGGCAGTCGTGCCAGAGGACACCCCCTTGTTCACGCGCCGCCTTGAAAGACAGGATCTTCACGGCAAAGCCGCAGGGAGATTGATAGGGTCTCACGCCAGCCATCCCTTTCCACAAGGAGACGAAGAAGACGCTTTCAGCTAGATCGGCTTTTCGTAAATGGTGCCTTGCCTCCATCCTGACATAGAGAGGAGAAACATACTATGGGCCTGACAGTCTGTCCCACCGCAGTCGTCGCAGCCCCGGTTGAGGTGGTCTGGGAGAACCTCGTACAATGGGAACGCTATTCCGAGTGGGCCGATGTCCAGGTAGAACGTAGTGAGCCAGAAGGTCCAGCCACCGTAGGCCAGACCATCTCCTTCACGGGAAAAGCCTTTGGCCGCACCTTGCACTTCATCTTCAAGGTCGAAGAGGTCAATCCCGAAAGACACCAACTCGGCCTGCATGTTTTTTTTCCATTGGGACTGCAAGAGAAGCCACACATTGCCTGCTACTCCTATCGATGCGACCACCTGCCGCGTCCAATATGGCTGAGACTTCATCTTCCCACCAGGCTGGTGGGGTTGGTTTCTCGAAACATTTGGTGCGAAAACAATCGCTGCCAGCGTAGATCATTCCTTGCAGCGCCTCAAGCGTGCCTCTGAAAGACAGTATCAGCAAGCACAGACGCGATGAAATTCCCATAAGACAGCATATTCTGAGTTCGAGCTGCACCCAACGACAATCACCTGGATGAGTGCAGAATGGTGTCCTGTATCAGCTAGCAGTTGAGGCGGGAACCTTTTTTGCCAGGGACAGTTGCGATGCCCACTTCGTTGCTCGCTCAATCTCACCCTGTTTCAAGGGTCCTTCTTTGTTCTCAACGATGAATCCTTCAGGCTCAGCCACGAGTATACCGCCTTTTTTCTCCAGAGCTTTTGCGAGGCGTGGAGCTGCATAGCGAATAACACTCATTAAGATCCGAAGTCCGACGCCTTGTTCTTCTGATTCAAATCTGGTGTCGAAGGCTGCGACGCTTATTCCTTCAAGAGAGTTTGCGGGTAATTGTTTGATAAATGCGTCAAGCGCTGGTGTGGCTCTTCCACCATGCACAGGAGAACCAATAATGAGCAGGTCGCATGTTTTGAGTTCGGAGGGATTCGCTTCGCCGATGCTCACTACTTTCACTTCACCTGTCAGGCCTTCACCGATGGCCTGAGCAATTTTCTGTGTATTTCCGTACATTGAGTCGTAGATTATGCATGCTTTCATGGCATTGCTCCTTTCAATACTATGAAAACAATACTACGGGCAGATCACAGGGAGCTTACATTGTTGTGTGTTGGTGTCTCAGTATGATCACAGTGTTTTCAAGGAGATTCGGTCGGCAGGGGTCGCTTGCGCTCATGATGACAATACCTGGCACCAGGACAGCGCAGCATCTATTCCATCGCAATACAAAAATTGGAAAATCGAAACGTTCGTCGATCTGTAGGGACAGGGGAGCGGATGCCAGGTGGCGGGGGCGCTTGCGCTGTCCTGCTGGAGTAACCCACACAAGGGAGGAGCATTCCATCGGCCAGGACGAGGAACGTACCCAGGGGAGAGACGTTCGATCGGCCAGGACAGCGCAAGCGCCCCACACCACATCCACACAACCCCTGTCCCTACGAATCATGATGAGCGATTGCGCCGTCTTTATAATGGAATCCTTCCAATTCTCTTCGTCAACCAACCCGTAAAAGCTCGCCCCAAAATTACCGCGCATTTTGAGCGGTAAATGAGCGGTATTTTCAATAATTAATAAATGGCTTCACAAAAAAGAGAGAACTAAAGAGACGGGTGGTGGCGAAAGCGCCCCAGCATCCACATTTATGCTGATTAACAAAATAAGCCGACAATTCGTAGGGGCCGATAATGAACTTTAACTAAATAATCCGGTAATGTTTTGAGCATAAGAGCCCATGTTTATTACCCGATTAATTTGTCAATCACCATTATCGGCCTTCCGTGGCTTTTCACAGTATCCTGTTTATTTTGTTAATGTGCATAAATGGTCCCTACGTCAAAGATATCTAGCGCTCCTCTCCTGTGGTCATGGTGGCGAGAATCTGGAAAGCTTTTGGCGGTGGACCATTTACGATACGCTGGCGGATAACGTCAGCGCACTCTTCTGAGCTAAGCAAGGAGGTGTCTACTTCCAGGTCATAGATTCCTGGCACGTGGACGGCCTGCTGCCACAACCTCACTGGTTCTGGTATCGAAAGTTCATCGGTGCTATCAACATGCCATGTGGCACGCCGTCTTTCCATGATAACTTCTAGCGGGCAACGCACGCCTACGAACCATACCGGGAGACCTGTCAATTGCCTGGCACAGTTTGGGAGAATTCCTCTTGGGACAGAATAGGCATCATGGTGCCCAACATCCACAACAACATTCAGCCCCAGGCGGCTGTGCTGTGCAATGGCTTCGTACATGGCGTGATAGAGGATCACAATGAGCGGTTCGAGGTCGGGGCGTTCACCTCCAGGCCGCAGGCCAATGCCGGGTTGGTAGCGTTCTGGGGTCATCTGTTTGAACCGATCGACTCCTAGATTCATCCATACTCCGTCAAATGTGTTCTGGATCACGGTGGCGATGCTGGACTTTCCGGAACGCGGTGTGCCGTTTAAAATCACGATCTGGCCGGGTCTATTTCCTGGCAACATGTGTTTCCTCGCTTCCAGGGTGTAATTTATGGATTTTCATGATTCTCTGCTTCCGCAACCTGTTTCAAGTATCTGTTCCTGGTGAGCAACAGTCCTTTCATGTATCGGGTGAGGAAAAGCGTTTCAGCCAATTTCCCAAGAAAGCCAAGGGGAGCATGGAACTCAAACAGATCAATCATAAGCGTTCCAGATGGCTGGGAAACGAACTCATGAAGATGAGTGATATCGTGAAAAGCTCCCTTGAGCATTTCATCGGTAAAACGATTTGGTCGTTCATACGCAGTAATCTGTGATGTTAGATGCTGCTTGATACCGAAATGCACTGCCTCCCAGGTCACTGTATCGCCCAGTTTCATCATATCTGAAGTCACACCTGCAACTGGACGCTCTTGAGTATGTGCGACGGAGTCTCGATGCAAGTCTACGCTCAGCGAGAGATCGAAACAACGATCTATAGGAGCGTTCATGTATGTTTCCAATCGAATGAGAGCCATGCTTTATTTTCACATAGAAGACGCGTTCCTGTCCAGGTGAGTTGTTTCAAGGACATTTCTTACCTCATGATAGAGTTAGATTCAAGAAGGCATATGCGCTCGGATAGCTTCATTAATCCTAGCAACGTCGGCGGCAGGATCTATTACCTCTATAACTAACTTGGAATAGTGCTCATGATCGAGATTGATGGTGAGAGCTTTCTGAGGATCGTTGACATTCCAAAATACCCATCCTCCAGCGGAATAATAACCTCCAGCAGCAATCACCCCTGGTAAATGAGTCCCTGGGAATCTTATCCCTTTGAACAGTTCATCCCAATGCTCTCCAACGGCAGGATCTATTTCGGCACCTACTACGTGAATGAGCGGAATCTCAAGCTGGCTCTTGAATGCCCACAATTTATCTGCGCCCCTGACGTGGACAATCAATGTTCCGTTAGCAAGTTCAATTTCTGTCATAGTCCCTTTCCTCCTATGATAGTTGGTCGTTCTCTCACCAAGGAAATATCTGTTCAACCTTGTCCTTGAAGTTAGATCTCTCTGTAAGAACAAAAATGCCGCTTTTGCGCAAGTATCCTACACCTCTGTTTTGGGTTCTTCAACAAACTGTTTTATATACGCTAGAACCTTGAGTCAGGTTACCCCCTTTGGTGAGTTAGGAATTGCTTTCATGCTTCTTCAGGCATGGCTAACCGGGCTGGTTGGGAAGTGTTGCTGGCGATACTCGCTTATCCAGAGGTAGGATGCAAGCCCGAAGATGACCAGACCAAGGATTGACATGAGGGCTTGTTGTGATAGCGAACTGGGTACGATAGCATCGGGATGGCGGTCGATGATGGCGACTTCGAAGATCTCGAATCCGATCATGACAAGGCCCATTGCTGCTGAGAGCAGCACTGCCCATTCTTGTTGGGTGAATATTGTGGCCGCGGCTAGCAGCATTCCACCGCCTATGACGATCAGGAGAATCAGGCCCGGAACGGTGTAGTCGCTGAATGGTGTGCCTTGCAGCCATGTGAGTGGGAACCATTGGTCAAAGGCGCCTGTGAGAATCGCTATTCCTCCTCCGATGGCACCAAGGCCGATAATTACTTCTATTACGGCGAGCGCGATGCGTACGGCTTTATGTTTCATAATTGTTCTCCCTTTATGTTCGCAGGATGGAGTTCTATTCCGAACTATTGCCTGACTCTGATTGTTTCTATGTTCTATGGTGTAGGATAGCCTATTGGCGTCACGTTTTTATCACAATTGGTCGGGGGAGAAGCACGATTTAATCACTGTTTGGAGCTGACGTTTTCAGGCGAACCAGGGAGAGCGGCCATACAGGCATACAAATAGGCATCAACGTAAGAAAAGCCCATCAACGTCCGTAGGGGCGAGAGTGGATGATGTGGTGTTGATTGTGCCTTTCTGGTTGTCCGCTGTGGATTGCTTGAATGTGTTGGCTCAACGATATTTGGTCGTGCCCCACCCCCGGGCGACCATAAAGGCACACCGCCCATCCACCCAGCCACCGTCGCCCCTACAGAATCCTCGATTGTATTTTTAACTTAAGTGTGTTCTGGAGAGCAATTTGGAGGGTTTTTGGTTTGCCTGGCTGGTTGCCTGGAAAGAGTGATATTCCTGTGATTATTTGACTACAAATTGCGACTGATTTGTGAACTGGGGTAGGTACACTATGATTGGAGTAATGGCGAATCTGCAATGGAGCAGATTCGGGAGGGAGGAAACATATGAGTACGCAAAATACAGATTTAGACAAAGGGCAGGAAGCCTCTCGTGGGACAACTGGAACAATTTACAATGAGGATACTATCCATTTAGAGCAGGCACCCCCACCTGTGAATGTTCCACAACCTCCCCAAAGGCCTTCTCACAACAGGAGAGATTTCTGGTTTACCATTGCGGCGGTGGTGATTGTGCTGGCGCTGATTTTCAGTGTCTTTGCAGTCTTCATTGCGCAACCAGGGAAACAACCTGGCACGCAGGTTACGCCGACGGCCACAGTTCCCGCAACCACCAGTACAACGACGCCTGGAAGTGATGTTACGCCGTCTCCAGCGCCGGGTGTAACGAATGGGCCGCAGAATGGTCCATCAAGTGTCAATACTGCGGCGTACTGGGATACCATTCTGGGCACCAAGGACACGAATGGGAAAGTCGAAAGTGTGAGTTTTGCCAATGTGATGGGCAATTCCACTTTACAGGCATTGGTAACTGTGCGACATAGCGATGCTAACAGGACATTGGATGTCTACGTCTTCGACAAGATCACTAGCAAGAATCCAGTACAGATCTTCAAACTGGTTGGATTGATTAAAGGCGAGGCGAAGATTAGCTATTACAATAGCATCATGACTGCCGAAGTGGATCAGAACTCCACGGTTAATCTAGGAAAGAGCTGTTTCGCAGATGACGCCCGATCTCTACCGCGAATTTGCATGGAGCAAGGGGTCAATGGCGCAGGTAGCTTTCCCGGGCATCTTCCCTAGTCTGACACGCTACCAGGCCGAAGCGGACCAGGCACGTGTCAATCATGGCATTGATACCTGGAAAAACGACGCGGCGCTGGTGGCCAAAGCGCTCGCAAGTGAGAGCTTCAAATGGACGCGAGCAGTGACTACGAAAGTGCTGAGCGGTGGTGGACCAAATGACGTGTATGCTACTGTGCAGGTGCAGGAGCCGCCGGTAGCAGGTGGTCCGAAGTTCAGTCCCACGGCCTATGTCACACTCAGCCGACTGGAAGGCAATACCCATAACATGTGGGTAGCTATTGCTGTGAAAGATGATGCCAATACGCTCACCAATATCACAGCTCGTAGCCTGGTTGCCAGTCCGGTGATTCTCCAGGGGAAAGGTGGCGCATTCGAGGGTACGATTGGTCAGGCGTACATCTTGGACCACCTGTATAATCCCATTGGCCAGGCCTTAGTAACAGGAACTCCAGCCATGGCAAACAACGCCAGTTACTCAACTGCAGTTTCCTATGTCTCGAGCTTCAAGGCAGGCGCACAGGAAGGGGTTGTGCAAATCTTATTCACAACACCTATCGAAGCTAATCCAAGTACGACTGTGATGGTGAAGGTCTTGCTGGATCCAAAGCCAGTTGTAGTGCAGGGGCCAGTGTCCTGCCCGATCGTGACGCAAGTACAAGGATATTGGTCACACTACTTGGGTCTTGATCCCAGTACCAGTTCGGTAGGCACGGTGAGTTGTGCCAATCTGAAAGGAGATCCGTCGCTCCAGGCCCTGGTACCCGTCTACACGAATGGCAAACTTAGCGCGGTTTACGTGTATGATAACCTCACCAATTTTGACCTGAGCACCGGTCCTCACCCCGTCCAGATCTACAAGTTGCAAACGCAGGGCGCGAGCATCAGTGGAGTGAGCACGATCATGACGGTGGATGGCGATCTCTATCGGGAGTTCAAATGGTCTGGGACAGCAGGTACCTTTGTGCAGGTGATCTCCCCCGGGATGTTCCCCGATATGACACGCTGGCAAGCCGAACAATCTCAGAGTGCTGTCATGGCGGGACAGAATACCTGGAAACTCGATCCGGTGCAGACCACGCAACACTGGACCTTGCTCGGTGGCACGGCCAAACTGGTCAAAGGCGGTGGTCCTAACGACCTCACTGCCGTGGTGGATGTGACATATCCCGACAAAGGAGGTCCTACTACCAACATTCCCATCACCCAGGTGACGCTGCAGCGCCTGGAGGGAAAAACCAATGGCGTCTGGGAGATCACCTCGGTTGGCTCCAACTGGTTGTTCATTTACACGCCCAAGAGCGGCGCGACGATCAACAGTCCATTAACGGTGACGGGATTTGGCCCCCAGTTTGAAGCACAAATCGGTACGGTGTATATCCTGGATCGTCTCTATAAGCAAATCCAAATCGGAAACAACTTTGCGATGGCACCCGACGGCTCTTCACCGCCTTCTAAATTCACTCTCGATGTAAAATACACATCGAGTCTCACAGGGAGTACGCAAGAAGGGATAGTCGAACTGGTGCATACAAGTGGTGCTTCCTTCGCGCGTGGAGAGGTAATGGTGAAGGTGTTGATCAATCCAGGCACCACATCATCTATCCAGGATCCAGCTTACTGGACACAGTTCGTCTCAGCGCCACCAGCCATCAGAGTAGCCGATAGCGTTGCTTTCGGACACCTGCTAGGGAAGCCTTCTCTGCAGGCCGTGGTGGTGGCGAGGGACATTCTGGGTGGCGGTCCCGTGTACCGTGATGTGTTTGTCTTTGACAACATCACTGCGTCTCAACCGCAGTTGCTCTGGCATGAAAGCAGTCTCCTGCATGGTGATGCAAAGATCAGTGCCTACAACACGATTATGACGGCGCAGGTGGATGTCAATTCGTCGATCAATAAAGGCAAGATGGAAGCCGCGCTGACGACTGATCTCTTCCGTGAGTTCAAGTGGTCAAATAGCGCTGGAACTTTCGTACAGGTCGCATTCCCGGGCATCTTCCCTGATTTGACACGCTATCAGGCTGAAGCCGACCAGGCTCAGGTCAACGCGGGACATGATAGCTGGAAAAATGATCCTGCCCTGGTTGCGAAAGCATTGGCAGTGCAGTTCTTCAACTGGCAGGGTACGGTGACAACGAAAGTGCTGAGTGGTGGTGGAGCGCAGGATGTGTATGCAACTGTGCAGGTGCAGGGAACTCCTATACAGAATGCACAGCCAACGATCGTAGTGACGCTCAGTCGTCTGGAGGGTAATACGCACAATATGTGGATAGCTACCGCTGTACAGGATAGTACGAGGCTGACTCTAACGAATATTCCAGCAGGTTCGCTGATCAGCAGTCCTGTAACGCTCACTGGAACCGGGTCAGCGTTCGAAGCGGTGATCGGTCAAGGTGTGGTTTATGATCACCTGTACACCACTATTGGCCACGCACAGATCGTTGGAAGTCCGGGCATGGGTGAAGCGAACTACTCCATCAAAGTGCCTTACACCTCCAGTTTCAAAGGAGCACAGGAGGGGATAGTTGTCGCCTATCAAGACATGGGAGGTCTTAGCAGTGAGAACTACTCTGCTGTGATGGTGAAGGTGTTGATTGGTGGATAGTTGGTTTGTGTGGAGAGGCGAATCGGCTCTCCATTGTCATTCTGAGCGTCGAGCGAAGAATCTCACGTGTTGGGTCACGAGATTCTTCGCTCGACGCTCAGAATGACAGGGCAGGTGCTCTCAGGTTGACTGGATATATTCAGCCGAATGACATGAGCTACGAGATCCTTCGTTGCCACTCAGGATGACACGACAAGTTCTCTCTGGTTGACTGGACAGGGTTAAGTGAGTTCGGGATGACAGGACAGGATCGCTCAGGATGACACGACAAGCTGGTGAATGAGATGGGGGATTTGTTGGGTGGTTGTGTGGTTCCAGTCGCGGTAGGTGTTGATGGTGGTGGATAGTGATGCGAGTTGGGCGGGATTGTGGATGAGGTTCAGCAGTAATGAGCGTTGTTCTTCAGGGTGGAGGGCAACCCAACCAAGGCCATGGCGTTGAATAAATGCCAGATTTTCTTGTTCCTGGCCTGGGATGAACGTTGTGGCGAAAAAGGGTTTGCCAAGCATGACGGATTCGAAGAGGATGTTGGGGCCAGCTTTACCCATGATGATGTCAGCAGCAGCCATATAGGGTGCAATGTTATTCGTATGAGGAAGCGTTGCAACGTTTGGCATATTTTTGTAGTGTGTGAGTAAGTGCTGATTAGTGCCTGCTGCTACAATAATTTGCACTTCGTTCACGCATGTGTCAATGGACAGAATATTTTCGATGGTGTTCGCGACGCGTGCCGCGCCTTCACCACCCCCTTGAAGGAAGATAGTATACCGATCGTGGGAGAGACCAAGCTGGGTTAGCTTTTCTCTGATCATCTCTTGATTCGATAGATCTGCACGGTAGAACTGCGCACGCACCGGCCAGCCAACAAGGTGTAGTCGTTCGGGAGCGAAACCGAGGGTAAGAGCTTGCTGGTATGTTTCACGCGTGGTGGCGAAGGTAGCACTGGCATGACGTTCTGTAAGCCATGAAGCATGGACGCTGTTCGCATCAGAAAAAAGCATAACCAGGGGAATACTTGACGAACCTTGCTCAAGCACACGCATAATTTCATAGGAGAGAAATGGATAGGTCGTGATGATAAGGTCAGGCTGGACACGATCAAGCAGTGTATGCAGTCGATTGCGCATCAAGCGTGTGAATGCTTTGTGTGCCCGGAGTGATCGCCCCGGTGTATCTAAGAAGCGAAACTCGGCTGCCCAGAGCCACAGGGCGTAGCGGCTCACAAGGCGATAGTGCAGGTGGAAAAGGCCAGGCTGGGGATCGACGATTGAAATAGTAGGTTTGAGCGAATCCTGGGCTTGTTCAGCGTTTACAAGCATGTCGCATATGGCTCTGGCGAGGCTAACATGTCCGCCACCAGTCCTGGATGTAAGGATGAGTATGCTCTTCTGATCTGGCATGTAAGGTCCTTGAGCTAGTTACTTTATGGGAAACTATATGCTACAATATTGAAAAGCGCAACCGTGCCTGATGCCAGGATTTATCTTCAATAAAGGATTGTCAAGCAATCGGATGTTACCGAATCAAACGCTCCTACCTTATCGATTAGAAGGGAATGGATATCCATTGTTGCTTCTTCATGGTTTGGGAGTTACTCACGCAACATGGCAAAACCTGGTACCCTTACTTGCACCCCATTTCCAATTGATTATGGTTGAACTACCTGGCACAGGTACATTGAGAGACGCGGAGTTTACACAACCGTACTATCCAACATGCGCAGAAGCGCTAGAAGAGCTTCGAATTGCTCTGGGAATCGAGCAATGGACAATCCTGGCCTATTCTACTGGCACGCGGGTATGCGAGACGTATCTGCAGCTCTATCCAGGACGAGTTGCACGATCCGTTTTCCTCTGCCCTTTTTACATACGCAAGCCTCCTTACGCGTTAATGCGATCTTTTATAGGGATCAATGCAAAGCATGTCTATATAGTGAACTGGTTGCTTGCAGGTTGGCGACTCTATGGATGGCTATGGCTCAGTGGTTTCAACTTACAGCGGAATGAATACATTAGCGACTGGATGAACGAAATCAAATTATTACCTGTTGAAAATCTCAAGCGTGTGATTACTGATTTACCTAACCTGGGTCGCGCCCCATTTATCTTGCCAGGCACAACGCAAGTGCCTATTCTCTACATCTGGGCCTCGCGTGATGCCATTTCGGAACACCCGACTCATCTCAGGCCGAATGATGTAATCATTCAAGGTTGCCATAGCGCACCTTTGCTGAACTCACAACGTGTAGTTGAAGTTGCATTACCGTTTCTACAAGAGGAAGTAGAACGACAAGAGAGACGGACGAGTCGCAAACACATGACCCGGAATACATGTTCTGGGTCACCATCTCATGCTTGAAATAGTATCTTTACGTTATTTTTTGACAGAGTACTAATCATGCTATCCCAGCAAGGAGCAGCGCATGGATTCAGAAACACTTCTACCAATCATGGCTACGATTGTCTTTCAAAATGGCCCCCTGGTTGGTCAAACATTTCGAGTTGATAAATCAGTGATTACCCTTGGGCGCAATCCCAACAACGATATTGTGATCCCCGATCCAAAGGTTTCGCGAAATCATGCCAGGTTAGTATTAAACGAGAATACGTGGAGTGTCGAGAATCTTTCTCAAAACAGTCTGGTTACAATTAATCAACGACGGGTCGAGAAAGGGGAGATACAAGATAACACTTCGATCGGTCTTGGAGATGATAGCGCTTTTCTCTTTCTGCTCGTTTCAGATGAAACAGTGTTGGATACTGTGTCCATTCATCCTTCTGCGCAATTGATTGCTGCTCATAACGTGAATGCCAGCCCATCTTCCCCGCTGGCAGTTGCAGCAGGGCAGAGACGGACATGAAACAGCCATTGCACTGTTCCCAGCATTTGATTTGCCAACGCTCGAAGTGACTGATAACACGACTGGATCGCATAACATCTATGCACTTTCGAATGAAATCATCAATATTGGGCGAGATGCATCGAATGATATTGTCATCAATGATCCGATGATTTCAAAGCAGCACTTGCAAATCGTTCGCGAGAATAATCAATGGGTACTCATTCATCCACATCCTGCAAGACAACAAACGCTCAATGGTCTCATCTACCTTGGAAGCACGATTCAAGGTGACGAGCCATTTCGCAAAGTGTTAGAGCGGGGTGATGTGTTTCGCATCGGCAATGTACAAGGCACTTTAGTAACACTCACTTACAACGATGGCAGCGGCGCGCCACAGGAAAAACCACCTGTGCTTCAGCCAATTCAACTACAATACTGATTCGATTACAATCGGTCGCTTGCAAGATAATGATGTGGTTTTGAATCATCCACAAGTCTCGGCCCATCACGCGCAGCTCAAGTCGGAAGAAGGGACATATCGCCTCACTGATCTAGGTAGCACCAATCATACTTACGTCAACAGGTTAGCTGTAAACACCTGCTTGCTCAAGCCTAACGATGAAATTCGTATTGGACCATACAGGCTTATTTTCAAAGGGAACGAACTCGTTCAATATGACGAGAGCGCAAGTATCCGAATAGATGCGTTGAATCTCGTGAAAATGGGCACTAAGCAGGCAGTCCTGATCAATAATATTTCGCTGAGTATTCCACCACGCTCTTTTATCGCCCTTGTTGGCGGCTCCGGCACAGGCAAGTCAACGCTGATGGATGCGCTCAATGGCTTACGACCTGCTCAAAGTGGCTCGGTTTTCTACAATGGGCAGGATTATTATGAACATATTGCTTCCTTCAGATCACTGCTCGGGTATGTGCCTCAGGAAGATATTATTCACCGAGATTTGACGGTGGAACGAGCGCTTTACTATGCCGCAAAGCTGCGCCTACCATCCGATTTTACCAAAGCACAAATCGAACAGCGCATTAGCGAGGTTTTGGAAGATGTCGAGATGACGAACCGTCGAAATATGCTGATCAAAAAGCTATCAGGCGGACAGAGAAAACGCATTTCGATTGCTCTGGAATTACTGGCAAACCCTAATGTCTTTTTCCTGGATGAACCTACATCGGGGCTTGATCCTGGCCTTGATCGCAAGATGATGATACTTCTACGCAAACTGGCCGATAAAGGACACACAATTCTGCTGGTGACGCACGCCACCAATAACATCAACGTGTGTGACGCCATCTGCTTTTTGGCGAATGGAGGTCGCCTGGCGTATTACGGCCCGGCGGAGGAGGCGAAGAAGTATTTTGAACAGCCCGACTTCGCGGAGATCTACAACCTTTTAGAGCCGACCGATGAAGCTCCAACTATACCCGCAGAAGCAGAGGAGCATTTCAAGGAATCTGAACAGTACCAAAAATACATCAGCGATCCGCTTGAAGAGAGGCCTATTGGTAACGACTCAGAGTTTGCAACTGCAGACCAGGACAAAGACTAAGAAGCGCAAACCATTCAAGCAGTTTGGAGTATTGACCCAGCGCTATCTTGAGTTGCTCTGGAACGATAAACTGAATCTCACCATTTTGTTATTACAGGCTCCTGTGATTGGTGTGATTATCCTCTTGTTGATACACACTTTGAATGAAAGCACGATCTACCAACAGCCTATTTCGCTGGGTAACCAGGGAGACGCGCAACGGTTTCTCTTCATCCTGTCCTTCGCGGCCATCTTGTTTGGCTGTATCAACTCAACGCGCGAGATTGTCAAAGAGGCTCCTATTTATAAGAGAGAACGAGCGGTCAACCTGGGCATTATACCATACATGTTCTCGAAGATCCTTGTTCTAAGCATGCTCTGCCTGCTCCAATGCGCAATCCTGCTGTTCATATCGAACCTGGCAGCGCCTTTTCACGATGGGATCTTGCTGCCAGGGGTCTGGGAAGTTTACATTACACTTGCCTTGACCGCAATTGCGGGCGTGATGGTGGGATTAACCATATCGGCGTCGGTGCGCAATAATGACCAGGCTATCAGTTTTATTCCGCTGATCCTGCTTACCCGAGATAGTCTTTTCCGGGAGTATGTTTGCGTTGAAAGGTTACCCGATACAAATTTTCGGAGCTATCTTTTCCATGCGCTGGTCGATGGCCGCTCTTGGTTCATCGGTTAATTTAATAGGGAATGGAGACAAGGTATTCGGATCGTGTGATTCGTGCAACACGTACCAGCATAATTTGAATTACCTGCTTTTTACGTGGGGAGCACTGCTGGCAACTATTGTTGTCTTGGGAGTAATTACGGCTATCATTTTGAAGCGCAAGGATCGGCAAGCATAATACCATTCATGTTTGTTCATTTGTCTGGATCAGGAGTTTTTGTCGATAACGGCGTTGGTGAAATATCCACCAGGTTATTCCAACGAAAGGTGTTAGCGCGATAAGCCAGGCCATCCAGAAAGGCATTGCACCTGGCCCAGCCACTGTGACGGGAAAACTAGCTTCACCGGCTCCACGAGGACCATTGAGCTGGATTACGATCTGCCAGGCGCCACGAACGGGCATTCTTATGGTCCCTATTAACGTATTGGTCTGATTGAGCGGTTCAAGATTTGAGTGTAGTGTTACAGCGTCGGTGCCAAGTCCTGGCATCTCAATGACGCTACCGCTGAGCCGCAGGTTGGCGTCATGAGGCACCACCGTTATCTCAGAAGCTTGATCAGCGACCGGGGGATCCTGGTAGAGGTTGACATCGATGATATAGGGGCCTGCGAGCAGTGTCTCAGTGCTGGCGGGCTTATCACTTGCGAAAGCATTTCCTGGAAGTAGCACTAGTGCCGTGAAGCAAGTAAGTATGGGCACAAGTGCGAAGAGGAGCATCTTGCCCCTGTACATCATAACTTTTCCTTCCAAAGCAAAGCCCCTTTTATCGTTTATTCCAGCGCCAGATATCACCGAAGTTTGCCCCGGCAATTGCACCTAAGGCTCCACAGGCGAGGATGATGGGTACTGCAATCAGAGCCGTCTCTAATCTCAACTCTGGCAGTATCGTGACACCCGGCTGTTCCAGGAACACTGTGAGGAGATCTACAGAGCCTAAAAGGAGACACGGCGCGACTATCAATTGAGGGATGGTAATGATTACACCTAGTAGCCAAATTCCGCGTGTATACCCACCAAGTTGATAGCCTTTGCGCTGTCGCCAGAAAGCCACTCCATCGACAATCAATGCTGAAATGATGAATACCAGTGGCAACAATGCATCGGTTGCGTTAAAATGTGGTATTTCTCCTGGAACACGATATGACATGCCTTGGTGCAAAACGGATGTCCGTATCGCCCATGGCACGAAAAGTTCTTCAAACACGGTGTGAAACGCGAGTAGAAAGACAGTCAGCATTGCCGCTCCGGGTTTGTATGTAAGTCGTGACGCACCTATCAATACAAGCGCGCCAAAAACAGCTAAAGGTAACGGGTATGTAGGAATCAGGAGTAAGCCGAATGTGGCTACAGGAAACTGCAAAAATCCTATGAAGATGAAATTGATCAGTCCCGCGAGAATGAGTAAAGCTCCCCATTCAAGTACACTTAATCCAAGGATGCGGCGATAAGGGTATACTGATTTGCGTTCGATTGCAGCTTCTGATGCAAATATGTAGACCATTCCTATGTTACCTATGGCTGCGCCCGTTATGCCCATCATGTGGAATGGCGCCCAAAGCGCAATATCAATACCATATAAGGTATGCCAGTAGTTGTCGAGTGGAGCCGAAACCAGTGCTTGAAGGGCACCAAAGCCCGCGATTATGAAGCCTAGAGGTGCGTGAAAGAGTTTGAAAATGCGGACTGTCGAGTTGTCATCAACTCCAGATGCGCCTTTATAGAATCGCACTGTGTCTATAAGCACTACTATGAGCGCTAAAATTCCTGCTCCAGCCACGGATAGATAAATTAAGGTATGTGGTGGCGTCCAAAATTGATCGCGCCCAACGTAGTAGTGCCATTCTCTGTCCCAGATAGAGCCTAATTCTCCGGAGAGTAGCAATACAAGCATGATCCAGGCGGTTGATCTCCGCAGCAGGCGTTCGCTTCTGTCAAGACGTGCCGGGGTAATGGCGTAAGAAGTTGCAGGTGTACTAGCCTGTGACTCTGAATATACCAAACGTTGTTTCTCCTTTCAAAGCCGTGGGCCTGTGTTACGCTTCAACCATCAATACCTATATCATATATAGGATGTAGGGTCAATTACCAGGATGGGAGTTCCACCAACTATCAGGTACTGGATGGGAAAGGTCTAAGATGAGTAAGAGCAGCGCGAGCATGACAAGGAAAGGGCAATCTCAGTCCCTCCACGAACGGTATTTAGCACCCGAAAGCTGTGGAACCAGATGTTTTGCTCGAACTGCTTGATCGTAAAAATATTTGTCTTTGCTGATTGAATATAACACAAGCTTACATTAAGCTGGAGGTGCGTTTACAATTGTGCCTACGAGGTTGGCCTGTACAAGACTACTGTCCAGTGGTCCACCTACAGCATTCGCCTGTCCTACCAGTGTAATATTTCCATTAGCGTCTAGTGCTTGCCCGTTGATTACGCCTGTTGGAGTTGTAATGGTACTGCTTGATGATAGCGGCAAGACGACATCTGAGCTACCGAGTATTCCAGCATCTATGTGAAGAGGGGCAGACAAATCCATCGATCCGGGAGATGTCGCATTGGAAAGTGGTGTAAAGGTCCCAGTGATTGGCTCAGTTTGACCAGATGAATCTTGCTGTAACGTAATCGTGATCGTGACCAGTCCCTCGGGAATACTGAGAGAGAAGGTATCGTTGCTGACATTCCAAACAGAACCAGTACTTCCAGTAAAGGTTAGTGTGGTGCTGAAAGTATTTGTATAGGGTCCTGGATAAGATGAATTAGATGTCCAGACAGTTGCTGTTCCGCTCCAGGTTCCAATGACAGTATCTGATGGTTGCGAACGTCGAAACATAAGTTACCTCTTTGCTACCTAAGTATTTGTTATGGTTGTTCCCTAACAGTACGTAATGCGTCCTCAATGATACATGATACATTACACTGCAATAACTGTGTTTGTTGTACAGATGAGTGTTGCTGGCTTTTCCTGTGCACTCATCTCGTATTTTTGGGGGCATTATGCAACAAGATCAGGAATTGGAATTATATGATGCTTTACGGAGTGATCTATCGGTGTTAATGGCTTTGTATACAATAATTGCTCAGGAAAAAGCATGAAAGAGCCTGGCGCATTCTTTGCGACAGAGTATGTAACCGTGTCGCCATTGTGAGAGAAACTCCTGCGCATGTGACCCAACTGTGATCTTCGAGTCATACACTGCACATTGTGCCAATCTCTATTTATAACCCTTGTTATCAAAATAACGTATTCTAATTAAGAACAGATATGGAGAGTGACATGGCTCAGGCAAATCCATCGATCTTAATTCTATTGATTATAATTCTGCCCATACCGCTGCTTGTATTTTGGGCATGGATGTTCCGGGAAATGATGAATAATGACAACTTGCCTGGTGACGCAAAGAATTATTGGACGTTGTTATTTATTTTTCTGAACATCTTCGCTGCAATGTTTTATTACGTCAATGTGTACAAAAATAGGTAATAGTCCACATTGACGCCATTGCGAACATTGCCTATAATTCCCATGTTAACAATATATTGTGATGGCGCATTTTGCGAGTACATGAGTCGAAGTATTCTGCTAGAAAGGTCGCTGTAGTGCAAAGACCTGAAAAGATACATAGTGAAAATTTGAGCGATTCGAGGAACACTCAACTCCTGGGTAAAGTATTTGTATTGTTGCTAGTTTTGCTCATGACAGCTTGCGGAAGTACTGTTGCTGCAACCAGTAAGCCCACGTCACCTCCTCCAGAGATCTCTCCTACCAGTGGACCTGTCGAACAAACTGCTGCACCAGGTTCAATTGAAGTCAAGGTTTCGCTTGTTGAGTTTCGCATCCATTCCTCAGTGACGGTATTTCATGCCAAAACTCATTACTACTTTGTCGTGTCTAATGTCGGTCATGATATCCACGAGTTCATGATTATGCCTGATAAGCCAGATGGAAGCCCTCTTCCTCCTGATGAACAGTATAAAGGGATGCTTATCGAACTTGAACCAATCTTGCCAGGTTCAACGTGGACGACTAATTTTACATTCCAAACCGCTGGGAGATACGAGATAGCGTGTCAGATGGGGAGACATTATTTAGCTGGAATGAGACTGCCAATAACTGTCACTAGCTAACGAGTAGGAAATAAAGGTTACCACCATCGTTGTTTTCATTAAGAGAAGAATAGCTTGTAACGAGTTTAGATGTTCGATATTACCCATTTTTGCGCCTCGTAATGTCTTGACGATTATTGTATAGTATTAGAGCGATATCGAACGTTTGTATCAATTTCTAGTGGTGATTGGTGGTTCTTTTTTATGCCCCAGGACAAAATTGTTATTCGTGGTGCCCGCGAACATAACCTTAAAAATATCGATGTTACTATTCCCCGTGACCAATTAGTAGTCATTACAGGTCTCTCTGGCTCAGGTAAGAGTAGCCTAGCTTTTGATACTATTTTTGCCGAGGGACAGCGACGTTATGTTGAATCATTGTCGGCTTATGCGCGGCAATTTCTTGATAAAATGGAGAAGCCTGATGTTGATCATATTGATGGTCTCTCACCAGCTATATCTATTGATCAGAAAGGGACTTCGCACAACCCTCGTTCGACTGTGGGCACTGTTACCGAGATTTACGATTATATGCGCCTGCTTTACGCACGTATTGGACATCCACATTGCCCGATCTGTGGACGCGAGGTAAGCCGGCAGACTGTACAGCAAATTGTCGATGCCGTTCTCAATTTGCCGGAAGGCTCACGCATCATGCTGCTAGCTCCGCTTGTTTCAGGACGCAAAGGTGAGTATAAAAGTATCTTTGAGGATATGCGACGTTCAGGTTATGTACGTATACGTGTGGACGGCAAGATATACGATTTGAGCGAAGTGCTCGAACTGGATAAGCAGAAAAAACATACGATTGAAGTGGTTGTTGATCGCCTTGTGATACGTAAAGAGCAAAGGGCATCTGCTTTCGGAGATGGGCACTATCAGCAAGTTGAATCAGGACGCAATGAATTGCGCCCCTACAGGGAGGTCGCAGAGCGCCCTGCGCTTTATGATGTAAATGCTGAGAGAGAAGATATAGGTAGGATAGAGCCAGTAGAGGGCCGACGGGAGCAGGTCGATTCATCATTACGACAACGTGTCACTGAATCGCTCGAGACAACATTGAAACTTGGCGGTGGTGTTGTGCTGGTTTCGATTGTTGATGGTGAAGAGATCTTGTTTTCCGAGAACTTTGCCTGTGTCTACGATGGAATCAGTTTACCAGAGATCGCGCCTCGCACCTTTAGCTTTAACAGCCCACATGGCGCTTGCCCAACTTGCACTGGTCTGGGAACACAGCAGGTAATCGATCCTGAGTTAATAGTAACTCACCCTGAATTGAGCCTGGCAGAGGGAGCGATTGTACCCTGGAGCAAAGTGATCAATGGAAGCCAGTGGCATGCTGCGATTTTGGAAGCACTGGCAAAAGCTTATAACTTCAGTCTTGATACCCCCTGGAAGAGCCTGACGGAAGAACAACGCCAAAAGGTACTCTACGGTACACCAGAACAACTGACGATTCGCTATACACCGCAGCATGGTCGCACGCGCACGTATAGTGTTAACTTCGAAGGGGTTATCACAGGCCTGGATCGACGTTACAAACAGACCGATAGCGAAGGTGTCCGAGAAGAAATTGAGGGCTATATGTCGGCAAGGGTCTGCCCCGAATGCCATGGAGCAAGGCTCAAGCCAGAAGCTTTGGGTGTAACTGTCGGTGGGCGCAATATTGTGCAGGTTACTCGTCTCTCGATTGTGATGGCTCAACGTTTCTTCCAGGAGCTAGAGAATAGCACTTCAGAATATGTTAGCCAGGCGGTAATAACTATTGCGCCAAAGAGTAACGGGAATGGCAAGAAGAAAAATGGCAATGATGCCCCAGGCGTACCTGATCCACTCACACCAATTGATACTCACGGTCCGTTGGTTTCTGCCTCTCTTACAGAACGTGAAGGCTTTATTGCGCGGCAGATATTCAAAGAGATCCGTTCACGGCTACAATTTCTGGTGGATGTTGGCCTGGACTATTTGAGTCTTGATCGAGCAGCTGCAAGTCTTTCGGGTGGAGAAGCACAACGCATTCGGCTGGCGACGCAGATTGGCTCGGGTCTTATGGGAGTACTCTACATACTCGACGAACCGAGCATTGGCCTGCACCAACGTGACAATGCACGTTTGATCAAAACTCTGGAGCGATTACGAAACATTGGTAACACGCTGTTGGTGGTTGAGCATGACGAAGATACCATGCGTGCTGCCAATCACATTATCGATATTGGGCCAGGGGCTGGAGAACATGGCGGTTGGGTTGTCGCAGAGGGCACTTTTGCAGATATAGTTGCCAATTTGAATTCTCTCACTGGTGACTATCTATCCAGACGCAAGCGCATTCCACTACCAACAACTCGTCGGGAAGGGAATGGAAGATCTCTACGAATTACAGGCGCACGCGAGAATAATCTCAAAAATGTTGCGGTTGATATTCCACTTGGGAAGTTTGTCGTGATTACAGGAGTTTCAGGGTCTGGGAAGAGTACGCTAATTACTGATATCATGTACCGCAAACTGGCCCATACGCTACATCGCGCGCATGACAAACCAGGAGCGCATGATTCAATCGAGGGCATAGAGTTTCTTGACAAAGTCATTGATATTGACCAATCGCCCATTGGACGCACACCTCGCTCAAATCCTGCTACCTACACGAATGCATTTACAGGCATTCGCGAACTCTTCGCACAGGTGCCCGAGTCACGAATTCGTGGCTACATGCCAGGTCGATTCTCGTTCAATGTCAAAGGGGGACGTTGTGAAGCCTGCAAAGGCGAAGGTATTGTTAAAATCGAGATGAACTTCTTGCCGGATGTGTATGTGCCTTGCGAAGTATGTAAAGGGAAACGCTACAATCGAGAAGCGCTGGAAATTCATTACAAAGGCAAAAACATCGCCGACGTGCTGGATATGACAATCGAAGAAGCGATGAGCTTTTTCGCGAATGTGCCCTCCATATACAATAAGATGAAAACCCTAAATGATGTAGGTCTGGGTTATATGCGCCTGGGACAGCCTGCTACAACGCTATCGGGTGGTGAAGCACAACGTGTCAAACTGGCAACCGAGCTTTCTCGGCGAGCTACGGGACGTACGATGTATATCCTTGATGAACCAACAACAGGGTTGCACTTCGCTGATGTCGATCGTTTGCTTGAGGTATTACAACGACTTGTTGATGCAGGTAATTCGATTGTAGTGATCGAGCATAATCTGGAAATCATTAAAAGCGCTGATTGGATTATAGATCTAGGGCCAGAAGGTGGAGACGCTGGTGGAGAGGTAATCGCGGAAGGAACGCCAGAGGACGTTGCAGAGAATGAGCGATCGTTTACAGGATACTATCTGAAAAGAATGTTTACTGAAGAAGCGGAGTTCGCACTTGCTCATCAGTCGAGTGAGATTGCGGCGGGTTAGCTTGAGCTTTGGACTCAGACGGCTCTTCCTGTGCGTTATCTGGAACTGAATTGTTTGAGAATTGCCCTTCAGTATCATGCGGTGAGGGATCAGGACCGCCCAATTTGATTGGAACACCACGCAAACGCTGGCGGTAATCAACCCAAATAATTAATCCAAACATTGTGCATATTACAAGTACGATGCCAACAAATTTGTAAAAGTGTGCAGCATGCACGCCAGAGAAACTGAGAGCCAATAAGCCGAAAATGATCGCAACCCCGTAGAACAGGTAACAAATTTGTTTGACACTCAAACCCATCGCCATCAATCTGTGATGAAGATGGGTTTTATCGTAATGTAGTGGTGATTGGCCTCGTCGAATGCGGTTTATGATCACTAAAGCAACATCCAAAATAGGCACTCCGAGTACCATCAAGGCAAGTGCAAGTTTTGCTCCCCCCATAATCGAAAGAACAGCAAGCGCAAGACCTAAAAACATCGAGCCAGTATCCCCCATAAAAATTTTTGCCGGATTCCAGTTATGGGGTAGGAAGCCAAAGACAGCACCAGTAAAAATGGCCGAGAGCACTGCAATGCTATACTGGTGAAGCATGAAGCTAATAATTGTGATAAAAAGTGCGGTTATGCCTACAACCCCGGTAGCTAACCCATCCATCCCATCGATCCAATTAACCGTATTCATCATCCCAACAGTCCAAAACCAGGTAAACAAAATGGCAGGAATAGCGGCAAGTGCAATGTCGCTGTTGTGAACGACTAGAAAGAGCGTAGGTTCGCGATACCATGGCAAATTTGCAGTAATATGATCAACGCCAAAAGGGTTATTAAAAGTGAAGAGGAGGATACCATGGAACGTTCCATCAATCCATGGACCAAGAATAATAATTACCGCCAATGTCTGAGCAATGAGTTTAGGCCAGGGACCAAGTCCTAATATATCGTCATAGGCATGAACAATCACAAGCAAGGCCCCTGCAACAACCAGTAACCAGTAAATTGTGAGTTCGTTAGCATGTGCATTGAGATTTGGGCCAGGAGTATAAAAAAACAAAGATGCAATGACGAAAGCCAGGTAGATAGCAACGCCACCTAATCGGGGAACAGCTTTTGTATGGACTCTGCGCGCAGCCGGCTTGTCGAGCCATCCCATCTTGTAACAGTACGCTTTGACAAAAAAAGTGAGTAGAAAGGCGAGTAGAAAGGCAGTCACGCCACCGATCAACAAAGTGATGGCGTCAGGAAGTTTGATGGGAACAAGTAATAACAGCCGAATATGTCCGAGACATCGCTCAAGCATTACAAACAACTCTCCCTACTTGTGTAGATTAATGCATCCTTTTCCTCTTGTAAAGAGGCTAAACATAGAGGTTTTGCATGCGTCGTCTTAAGCAAAACCCGAGTCAGGACGGCCCAAGCGCCCCACCGATCATCCACACCCAATGCGTCTCTACAGGACATCAACATCGTACTTGAATGCATTAAATATTGCATTCTAAGTTAAGAAAACGTGTTTGTTAATCTCTTTCTACTTTATACGATTTAGAGCGTTACCTGTAACACACGGTTCCAACCTGCAAAGTCCTTCGTGAAAGTCAGGATTGCCTGCGGCCAGATTTCCTGAAGTATTGATGAAAGCGACTCGTGTTGTCGATATCCGATTTCTAAAAACAAGACTGCTCCTTCTTTCAGTTTCTGCGAGTGCTGTAATTCTTGAAAAAAGCGGAGCATCAGATCTAGCCCAAGTGGGCCGCTGAATAGTGCAAGATGTGGTTCATAGGCGCGAACGTCGTGAGGTATCTCCTCCAACTCATCTGTGCCTATATAAGGCAAATTGGCCGTAAGTATATCGACGGGTTCAGGTAAAGACATCAGAAGGTCACCATACAAAAGTCGTACGCGATCTTCAACATGATGTTGTTGGCAATTAAGATAAGCCACGTCAAGCGCATCAGCCGAGATATCGCTTGCATAGAGGTAAGGAAGACGTGGCTCCAAAACTGCTAAGGTCACCGGAATAGCACCGCTACCAGTGCCGATGTCGACAAAAATTGGCATGCGTCCAGCTTCAAACATTTTCCTACAGGCGTTGAGCGCCGCTTCAACCAGTAATTCTGTTTCCGGTCGGGGAATTAAGACACGTTTATCAACGAGGAAATCAAGTCCGTAAAACTCTTTATGGCCAATGAGATATGCTACTGGCTCACCTCGCGAACGTCGCTCTATGAGAGCTTGATATTGTTGTTCTTGTTCAGAGGTAAGCTTGTGTTCAGGATATGCATACAAGAAGCTGCGCCCGATGTGCAAAATATGGCTCAACAATACCTGTGCATCAAACCTAGCATCAGCCTGGTCTGTTTGTGCAAGGGATATAGTTGCTTGTTCTAATGCCTGGTGGATTGTGGCCATAATTTAGAGTGGCTGGCGTCCAGCAAAACCTGCATCAGGATAGTGCCAGAAGTTGATATGCTCTTCACCTAAGTGCCAACATAGATAAATCTCGCGTCCATTGCGCATGCTGAGGAAATCAATTAATCCGATGGAGGGATCTTTCAATTCACAACCAAAGCTACTGAGTTCAGCAACCATTTCTTGCATGGTCTGAATGAGCTCCGCCAATTCTTTCTGAAGTTTGTTGATACGCACGTGTAGGTGATGTCCATTACCCATTGCCTGCGCATGAAGAGCGCTAAGCTCCTCTTCCTTTTGTTGCATAACTTTGCGATGATCCTGAATCTGAAGGAGCACACTTGATATCTGGGGTAATAAGGATTTCAGCTTCTTCGCGTGTAAAGTAATGAGCCATGCGTTCCCTTCCTTTCAGCGCACTGGCTTAACTTACGTTCGCTGGCAGAATGATAACATGTTCTGCGATGTTTGCATAGGGGGATTGAATGCGATCCGCAGAGTTTTCTCAAAAGTCTATATTTGCAGGTTTTCTGCGCGCCGCAGGTGTGCAACAACCCATATACTCATACAAGAAAGGCTTGTTGCGCACAGCGGCGGAACCGATTTGACCATCCCTCAAAATCAGCTTTTCTATGACCTCGTAGTCAATCGCTGCCAAGCTATGCGTAGCAGCGAGCCAGCGATGTGTGGGTCTTGACTAAGGAGTGTGCGAAGCATATTCAAATAGCTGCCATCCATGCTGATGATGGGCGTTTCGAGCAACGCCCGTTGGAGTACCTGATGTCCCTTCTGGGTGCCAAAAAGTCCAAAGAAAGTTGCCTGGTCAGTGTTGGAGCCTAAACGATCTAATGCCCAGCGCAACCAATCCTCAATCCGAAAGAGCTGTCCTAGCCGCCCAGCATGCAATAAATCGTGTAAGTAGGTATCGATAGCCCCAGGTACATGATTGAGAATTTCATTAGCTACCGCCTGTGCTGCCAGTCGACCACTGATAAGCGCAGGGTAGATACCCCCACCCGTTGCAGCGCCACATAGACCGGCAGCGTCACCCAACAATAGAGCTCGCCCTTTTGCGTCGTTACGATAGACTCGCTTCAATCTTCCACCAATCGGAATCAAACCACCTTTGCGCAGTATCACACGCATATGGCTCAAATCCATCGTCTCACCAAAGAGTTTTTGCCCTATTCGAAGAGAGGTGGTTGGATTAAACTTACGTTGATAGCCAGCCACTCCTAAGGCAGCCGTTTCGCCGTGGGGCGCCAGCCAGATACAATAGCCAGGAGCCAAATCGTGATTCATGATCATGAAGAACTTTTCTTGATCAACAGATACACCATCTACCAGCCATTCTGCGGCTGCTAACAAATGCGTGTTCTGATCAAGATCCATTCGTTGTGCCACTCGTGAACGAGGCCCATCAGCACCAATCAGGAAACGTGCCCGTACAGTCTCATGTATTGCTGGTATAGTTCCAGAAGTCTCGTTTTCGGGAAAGCTGCTAAAAGTGATCTGCATCAATCCATCCTCGTCACAGCATGCATCCTGAAAGGTCGCACCCGGGCGAATAATGGCACCACGCTCTTGTGCTTCCTCAGCCATCCATCGTAGCATACCTGTCACATCTACCATGTAATAGCGATAGGCCTTGGAGCTAATCTCAAACGGATCTGATTGGTCCGGAGCCAGCAGGCTTAAGCGACGCACAGAGTTCGTCAGATAGCGTGTAGGTACATCGGTTACATCCAGCACATCGCTGAAAAGAATACCAGTAGTCCGTACCAAATTGCCTATCTCGGCATCTTTTTCAAGAACGAGTACATGTAGTCCACGAGCCGCAGCTCCACTCGCGAAACTCAGGCCTGCAAAACTTGCCCCGACAACGATGATATCATAGATATCGCCTTTTTGATGCTGAGTAAATATCATTTCTTGTCTCCTTTTCTGCACAATTCATGTAACCAATGTGGCTTCAACTTCTTCAGCCATGATGGGGCTGAGGGTAGGATTTGGGCATATGCATTTGAAGGTGCAAGGTGCCTCTCAGAAATGATTTTACCACAGCAAAACGGTTGTCAAAATGTAAGTAACATCAGGGTGTTGCCGATGCTGTCGGCGTTGCAACGGGCGTTCCAGTCCCCGGGGTTGGCGTAGATGGAGAGAGCCCACCCAGCTTAATTGTCAAATCGTCAAAGGTTTTGAGATTCACTGGCTGTCCTGCCGAAACCGAAGTACTCGAGAAAGTACCTATGACAGTATCGCCCGGTTGTACAAGTGGCAACTTGGGTGAAAGACCCAGGTTCGCAGTAAAGATGACATTCTGCCCGCTGATCTGGAGGTAGTAAATCGTATTTCCACTTTGTTGGGTCACTGATATTCGTAAAACCTTCCCCGTCACAGTTTGCTGCGTTCCGCCAATGTTTGTGCTTACACACGCATTAGGGATGCCTTGTTGGGTAAGCCAGAGTTTGTAGTCACTAAGAGCCGCCGCGAGGTTGGTTTCAAATTGCACATTGCTGCCATTCAGATTTTTCGCATCAAGAATACCCACATCCTGGAAAATGCTATTGCTGCTGTAAATGGCAACCCAGGTGGCTTGTCCGCAAATCTGGTACAATTGAAAACTATCAACATTGTACCTCAGTATATTGGCGCGAGTGGATTGAAAGGTGTTCGCTACATTGTCACCAATTCCAATCCCTGCTGCCTCCGGGTAGAAGTGTGCCTCATTCTTGTGCGTATCGAAGAGGAAGACGCCCGTGCTGGAGTTATCATTGGCAGATGAAGAAGTCATTGGAATGAGCCAGACAGGTTGATCAACATTGTTGTAGAGTAACTGGGGGGGAGTGATAGGTGATTGCTGACCAGCTCCGGAAGGGTTGAACCAGGGTGCAGCATGATATAATCCCCACCATGTCAGGTATTGCGTTACTGTGTCGGATGGCATGACGCGATCTACCCAAACCGGCACTTTATTCGGCTGATATACAGTGATAGCTCCGGTATGCGCATTCACGATGAGCACCTGGCTCAGTACATCGCCAGTATAGCCACGCGTCGGCTGCATAAGAGATATCGTCCAATATGGATGAAAGCTGTCATCGAGTTCCAGGGTAGGATCAACAAGCCTGGCATAGGTATAGCCACTCAGATAGACATGTCGTATCAGATCTTGATTGAAGATTGCACCAGGCAGGTAGGCAATTGAGTCATCCGGGGCGGTATGCAATGTGGGTTGGGCATTGGGATTTTCCGCATCAACAACCACAAAACCGGGGGTGGAAGAATTAGAGAGGTTGATAAAGATGTTGTTATAGGTCAATGGGGCAACATAATAGAGGTGATGGCTGATAGATTGCAGTGTATAGCTAGCAGGATCAATATTATAAGAAGAGCCGAGGTTTTGTCCGTTGGAGCCAAGTATCTGTTGTCCTTTGAAAGCGGCAACGCTCTGGCTGACCAGGACGATATGATTGGGGTCGGTAGCTATCAACGGAGTGTTTTCAGTCTCCACTTTTACATTTGGTATAGCTGCAAGCGCTTTAGCATTCGTATCGAACCAGGTTGTAAAGACAACAATAAGACCCGCGACGACAATGCCGATAGTGGCTGCTACCACCAAACCAAAAATGCCCGCCGCAATAACACCCCGTGAAGTCTCAGTTGGTAGGTTGATGGGACTGCTACGTCCAGAGCGTCTTCCCTGGCTGGCAGCCGCTACATCTTCTAATGAGCCTAGCAATGGGCGAACAAACACAAAAAGGTTTGCGATGCTACTGATGACAAGCGGAAACAGTATCCATTGCCAGCCTCCAAAGGGGCCGGTTAATGCGGGCTCAGAGACATAGAGGATCAATAGGCAAAAGAAATAATTAAAGACAAAGTATCCTAAGAACCATCTGGCAAAACTTCGAGCGATGAACAGTTCGCGTCGACCAAAAGCGAGTCGCCCAATACTCAGTATGGCCATAACAATAAGTGCACCGATGAGAGCCAATAGTAAGATAATCATGGCAATCTCTCCTGATTTATTTAATCGTATTTGAACGGAAACAGCAATACTAACGCTACTTATCGTAACGCGCTCGTCAATAGCTTGTCATTGGGAAATAAGCGATACTGGTAGCGGTTTGAATTTTTTAAAAAAATCCTTGCAAATTTGGGTCGTTCTTGCTTTTCAAACATATGTACATATATACTGATCATTAGAGTTGCATATAGCAATTCTCAGTTTTTTCTGTGTTACGAGGCTTTAGTTGTACTAGACTAAGCCAGAAGCTATGGTAGAAAGGAACCTGTTATGCAAACTGTTACTGACTGGGGTCAAGCACTCCTTACCTCGTTTACTTCTGCACTTGCACTCATCTTCGCGTTCATTCCGAAGTTGATTGGTTTCCTCATCATTATGCTGGTTGGTTGGCTCGTTGCAAAGGCCCTTGGCAAAGCTGTTACTTTCCTCTTACGCAAGATTGGATTCGATAACTTCTCAAATCGAATTGGACTCACACGTTTTGAGCAGCGTATGGGTATTCATTTAGATCCTGCTGATTTCCTGGGCCAAATCGTGTTCTGGTTTGTCATTCTTGTATTCCTGGTACCTGCGTTGGAATCACTTGGCCTCACTTCAATCACACTTATCTTAAACGAATTTATCTCGTACATACCCAATGTGTTCGTGGCGATACTAATCCTTTTCCTGGGCACATTACTAGCGACTGTTGTTGCAGACATCGTTCGTGGCGCAATTGCTACCGCTGGTATTGGCAATCCAAATGTGTTTGCTGAGATTTCTCGCTGGGTGATTATCCTGTTTGCGGCTTTGATGGCACTGACACAGCTTGATATCGCAACAGCGCTCGTCCTGGAACTATTCGGGGCTATTGTTTTCGGAAGTGCGCTTGCGTTTGGACTTGCATTCGGACTCGGAGGACGTGATGCTGCCAAGAGATTAATTGAAAGTAGTGAAAATGCATTGAGCAACCGTGCTACAACAGTCAGCACAGAAGCACCAACAAGCCAGATCCCACCCACACCTTCTATTGAACCAACACAGGCAGAATAGATTTTCAAAGTGTTGAAACAAAAGGAGAGCCTCAGCAAGCATATGTGTTGAGGCTCTCCTTTTGTTTTTGTTCTGGATCACCCTCAGGTTACTTTTCCAAGGTACTCTTCGTATTACGCTCGCCATCGTAGCTGACGAGAATGCGCTTATCCTCGTAGACTGTCTCTAAATGAACAGGGCGGCCCCACAACTGATATACATGCTGAAGTGTTTTTTCTGCGTAGACCAGGTCGAGTTCCTGGCCCTCGAAGAGATGCTTGATATACAGTTCACTATTGCCGCGATAGTCGCCATTGTCAATAACCAGGTATGGATTACCGAAATTGGTCAGACTGGCTACAATCCCATCACGCACCTTTTCCCAATCTTTCTCCACGATGACCCATTCATCCCCTTCTTTTCTATAGAGGTAGAGGTCAAGTTCTTTTACCAGATCTTCGGTCAGGTAATTACGCAAGAAGGAGACATCATTATCAAGTTCGCGTACTTCGAAGATCTTCTGATTTCCCATACCACGTTGGCGACCCAATCGCTCCTGCTCCTCTTCAGATGGATTATCCCAGCGCCTCTCAATATCTTCAAACATTTTGAAGCCAAGGTAGTAAGGATTGAGTGAAGTGGAGGAGGGTGAGAGTACACTTGAATGCAATTGAGCAAACTCGACCGTTTCAGAGTCCGATATAACACCAGTATCACCTAAACTGCGCATGATGCGAGAGTGCCATAAGCTGGCCCATCCCTCGTTCATTATCTTGGTCTGCATTTGAGGCACGAAGTAAAGCATTTCAGTACGAACAATCTCGATGATATCACGCTGCCATGGCTCGAGGTGCGGAGCATGGAGCATCAAAAACTGTAAGATATCTTTCTCTGGTTTCTCAGGAAATTTGGGTGGTTTGCCCAATTGTTTCTCGCGTTCCTCTTCGGCCTTTTTAGCTTTTCTTTCCAGTCCCCAGAGATCATCATACTCGCTTGATACATCTGCAACAGATATTGCTTCCTTCTCGTCAGGTTCAGTATCACGAATAAACAGGTTATAGTCTACATGCTCTTGAATTGAAAGAACTGCATCGAGGAAGCGCTCAACTTCTGCTTTGCCATGATCGAACTCGTACTTGGCAATGCGTTCGGCATGAATGCTCACTTTGTCGATCATGCGTCGCGAAGTATGTTGGAAGTAAGCGTTGTTCTTGAAAAAGTCGGTATGCCCAAAGACATGAGCCGCTACGAATGTATTTTGTAGCAAATCGTTCATATCCATCAGGAAGGCATAACTAGGATTGGTATTCACAACCATCTCATAGATTTTGCTCAACCCAAAGTCATATTGCATCTTCTGACGATGGTATGCTTTTCCATGAGTCCAGTGGCTGAAGCGACCTGGTAGACTATATGAAGCAAACTCATACATTATAGCAGCAGGGACTAACTCGAAATGAGTCGGAAATGGATCTAATCCAAATTTTAAAGCTTCGTCCCAGGCATGATCGATCGCATCACGTAAACGTTCAATTCCACTATCTGCCATCAGGAGACTCCCTTTATCTAGACAGTTACATTGCTGAAACAGGATCGCGTTGAGCAAAAAATTTCCGCAAGGCAGGATAGACTTCTTTCTTATCTGAAATAGTCACAGCAGTAAATTTTTTGTCGGAAATTTTATTATAGGCTGACATCAACGTGCTAGGAGAGCGATAATGCCCTTCGCGAATTTCGCCGTAGCCAAAAATGTTACACAGCTCCATGAGCCTGGTCACTAACTGTACACAGCGATCGTTATCCCATGGCAGATTATCTCCATCGGAAAAGTGGAAAGGATAGATGTTCCAGTCGTCAGGATTATATCGTTCTCTGATAATCTCCAGAGCAAGTTCGTAAGCTGAGGATACCTGCGTACCACCGCTTTCACCTTTGTGGAAGAACTCTTCTTCAGTAACTTCTTTCGCTTCTGTGTGGTGACTGATAAAGACGATCTGCACGTTGTTGTACTTCGTTCGCAAAAAGCGTACCATCCAGAAGTAGAAGCTTCTGGCAATATACTTCTCGAATTCTCCCATGCTACCTGAAACGTCCATCATAGCGATTACAACCGCATTTGATTGATAGCGTATGGTCGGTTCCCAAACCTTAAAACGCAGGTCATCAGACTTGATATCTTTAAATTTCGCCTCACCTTTCGATGCATTGCGCTTCATGTTTTCCATGATCGTGCGTTTTTTATCAAGATTTGTCAGGGGTCCTTTTTTGCGTACATCAGTGAAACGCACCGCATCAGTTTGGAGTTCTTGCTGTCGTTTTTGTTCAAGGTTTGGGAGACCAAGATCTTCAAAGATCAGTTCTGCGAGTTCTTCCATTGAGATCTCGGCTTCATAGTAGTCGTAGCCGGCTTCTTTGCCTGCATCACCCTTTTTGCCTTTACCAGATCTAGGTTCTTGAGCTACTACATCCCCGACTTTACTCTTCCCATTCCCTTCACCTGCATGCTCCTGGCGACCTGGATCATAGCGGAAACGATACTCATCGAGGGAGCGAATTGGCACCTTGACTACCTTCTTGCCATCAGAGAGTATGATGCTTTCCTCGCTGACAATATCCCCTAAATTTTTCTTTATCGCTTCGCGAATTTTCTCTTTATGGCGCTCTTGATCGACCTGACCCTTGCGATGCAATGACCAGTCATGTTGGGAGACCGACATGGAACAACTCCTTCCAGTTGAGACGTGGTTGGAATAGTAGCAACTGCAATGATATGCCTGACCGTTATTTCTATCAGCCTGGACATACTATGCTATTAACGAGACAGGCAGTGCATTACACTCCAACCATTATCGATTCAACAAGCTACCTGTATAGCGTAAGATCTCGTTTGCGCAAACATGGCAATAACCATGCTCCGCCATTAAGCGGTTCACGACATCGTTTATCTTACGCAGCTGCTCTTTGTCAGGAGTGCGGGCCGATGTAGTGATTTTTACAACGTCGCGCAGGTCGGCGAAGAGCTTTTTCTCGATTGCTTCCTTGAGTCGTTCGTGGCTGGTATATTCAAAGGTCTGTCCTCTACGTGCCAGCGACGAGATGCGAATCAGAATCTCCTCACGGAAAGATTTCTTCGCATTCTCAGTGATGCCAATTTGCTCTTCGATCGAACGCATTAATTGCTCGTCGGGTTCCATCTCCTCGTCAGTTATGGGGTCACGCAACTTTGTTTTATTGCAGTAGGCTTCGACATTGTCGAGATAGTTGTTCAGCAACGTACGAGCAGACTCTTCATATGAGTAGACAAAGGCTCGCTGAACCTCTTTCTTTGCCATCTCGTCGTATTCTTTACGCGCTTCCTGGATGAAGTTCAGATAGCGTTCTCGTTCTTCACGTGTGATGCTGGTGTGTTGATCGAGTCCATCGCGCAATGCACGAAGTGCATCTATGGGATTGATGCAGGTTGTATTCTGCTTGACAAGCGCACTTGATAGGCGATTGATGACATACCGCGGGGAAATGCCATCCATGCCTTCACGAATTGCCTCATCCTGCAATTCTTTGATATCTTTCTGTTTGAAGTCTTCGATATCTTCACCATCGTACAGCTTCAGTTTCTTCATCGGACTCATACCCGCCTTCTTTGATGGCTCAAGGCGCGTAAGGATGGCGAAAATGCTGGCAATGCGTAATGTATATGGAGCTATATGCACGTTCTGTAATGCGCTTTGCTTGAGCAGCTTCTCGTAGATTTTTACCTCATCAGAAGCACGCAGGTTATAAGGCACTTTGACAAGAATAATGCGGTCTTGCAAAGCTTCCGACTTTTTATTGCCAACAAAGGACTGGTATTCATGTTCATTCGTATGACTGACAACAACTTCATCGGCATAGATCATACTAAATCGACCGGTTTTGATGTTCTGTTCCTGACTGAGTGTGAGCAATACATAGAGGAACTTTTCATCGGTTTTCAGCATCTCTACGAATTCCATGATGCCTCGATTTGCGATATTCAGCTCACCATCGAAGCGATAGGCTCGCGGATCGCTTTCAACCCCAACTTCGCCAATGGTAGAGAGATCGATGCCACCCACTAGTTCGCTGATATCCTGACTTTTGGGGTCTGATGGAGTAAAAGTACCAACCCCAACACGATATTTTTCGCTGAAAGCGAGTCGTTTAACGGGCACATCCTCAATATGTCCGGTAAATTGAGTATCCACCATATAGCGACAATGGGGGCAGAGATCACCTTCAATATAAAGGCCGAACTCTTTTTCAACATCCGCGCGCAAGTCATTCGGGATCAGGTGAAGTGGCTCTTCATGCATGGGGCAATCCCTGATGGCGTAAAGGGCACCCTCATTCACGCGGCTATATGCTTCCAATCCGCGTTTGATCAAGTACACAATGGTTGATTTACCACCACCGACGGGTCCCATAAGCAACAGGATGCGTTTACGCACTTCCAAACGTTGAGCAGCGGAGTGGAAATACTCGACAATCTGTTGCAAAGGCTTCTCGATGCCAAAGATTTCATCGCTAAAAAAGTTAAATAGCGGTTCGCCTGTTCGACTTGTCCCAACCCCTGAATCCATAATCATATGATAAATGCGTTCATGTGCGAGACGAGTCACTTCTTGCTTCTTGGTGGCAATTTCAAAATACTGGGCGAAAGTACCTTCCCATTGTATTTCACGTTCCCGATCTCTATATTCCTCTAACCGCTTTACCAGATCCATAGGTCACCCTCTCTGTTCTTTGCCGTTAGACTGACTTTGCTAACTGCTGGGATAATACACTTGAAATGAAGAGTAGATCTAAAAGACGACTATGCATGGTTCTCTCGAACGCGAAGATGCATTGATCAAAAGGGCTGGTTTCTTGCTCGTCATACGAGGCGGAAAACCAGCCCTTACCATTTATTTCCAAACGGGAGGTGAACTTCTCGACGAATCGAGGTTGTGAACCAGCCCTTTTTTTAACAACACCAAACAGAAGACGAACTCCCTGATGCTTCAATTTTCGTTTCAATTTCGGTCCCATTCCTCAATTTAGACGGGAGGCGAAACCTACAAGTATAGACATAATTCGTGCTGGTAATGGTAGCATACAGCACAGATAGTTCCTATGTCAAGGGCAATCAAAGCCTGAAATGCTGGTACATCCGACTAACTCTATATACGAATGAAGAAGCAAATTAGTTCTAAAATGGCTTACGATTCCGATGAGATAAGTGAAAGAGGCGCGCCTAATCCCACGCCGAGTGTTTTTGCAGCATTGCCATTACGAACCGCAATTCCAACGTAGCCAGAACTATCACCAAAGATAAACGCTTGCCCATCATCAGGTCCCTCTGCAAAGAACTGCCGGACCTTATCAACAATGACGCCATTTTCCTTGAAAGCGATTTTTACCTGTGAAATGGTATAAAGTTCAGGTAGAGCGGCAAGTGGTATACTTGTGATCAAATTACCAAAGTTATCAACATGAACAATATGAGCATTGATTGTAGACCCTTCTCGAACAGTTCCTCCTAGCTCCAGGCGCCTCAGTTCTGCTGGATTGACGGAAGGTCCAAGCTCAAAGAAAAGATCTTCCAATCCACGCGCAATATGGGCACCTACAGGCGCGAAAATATCACGACCATGAAAAGTAGAGCTAACTATTGGGAGGTGATATGATGTGTTTGTGAGAAGTACGGAGGCATGTACAGGCTGTTCCGACATGACATAGCTGAAAAGCCCATTGTCAGGCCCAACAAAATACCAATCTCCTGCATGTAATGCGATAGCCCCACGAGTACTACCAACACCAGGGTCAACAACACAGACGAAGACTGTATTCCTGGGGAAGTACCGATAGGCAGCAGCCAATATCCACGCTCCCGAAGGGACATTTTGTGGACCTACATTATGCGTAATATCAATGATATGTGCATCAGGAGTAATACCAGTTATAACACCTTTCATTACACCCACATCGCCATCACCAATACCGAAGTCGGTCATAAGAGCGATTACTGCACGTGGATTGACAAAGTTTTGTTGATTCATATTTCGATTAAACTACCTTTCTCAAAGAGACTACTATGTCTAATTCTGTATCAAATAGTCTTATTTGCTATGCCTTGGTACATTTGTGTGCTATACTAGCGAAAATGTCAACTGTAGTAATTCATAAGAGCATTCTATACTTCAGGGTGTCAATATTTCACAGACTTTGATAAAGTGGAGTATCTTCACGTTGCGACAAGAGCACATCAAAAAGACTCACAGTCTACATTTGCAAATTCGAGTAGAATGCGAGCAACATGCGGGGGCAGTGTCGTTATGAATATAAATAGTGGTGGACCTCATATCCTCCTTTTCGAACGAGATCAACAACTTACAACATTACTCACAAGTGAGTTTCAGCTTGCCGGTTACGAATGCCATCCGGCACGCACAGCAGTCGAAGTTTTCGATGCAATTGCTCGCAATCCAGTACGCCTAGTCCTGGTAAATTTAGCGCAACCAGCGGCGAGCCGACGTGAGTTCTGGGTTGCGCTAGATACGCAGAGAAGGGGACGTGGAGTACAGGTTCTCACATTTCGATGTACGAATATTGCTGGATATGGATCCGATGATTCTGAAGAAGCCTCCCGAACGGTACTCACTGATATAGAAGTAGATGGCATGATGGGAATTATGAACCTCGTCGATGCAGTAAGGTCGCGCATTCCAGGACCGATCACAGGCTCATTCTCACAAATTGCCGGGTCGAACAGGCAAGACACATCAACACAGGCTACAAATTCACTAACTATGCAATCAACCAATCCTTCTTTAGCTACACCCCCTAACCCGAACTCATCAGCAGTTCCCACTGCTAAATCCGCCGGGACAAACAGGATTGGTAATCCGGCTTCTGGTTTTACAGATAAGATCAGAGCTGTCATCTATCCGAGCAGTAGAAATTTTTCACCCGCACCAGAACCAAGTCGAGTATCGCATCATGTCCAGAATCAGGTTTTGACCCAACAAACTGTGGGTACCCAGGGCAGTCAGATAAGACCACAAGAGGTGCAAAGTTCAAGAGAAAATACTGCACAGAGGCTGAATAATGAGGTAAGAGTACAAAGAGAAACACCTCAGCAAATACCTTCTAGCCCTGAGAATTCAATGAGAACAGCAGCTCGACAGGACCAGGAGTCAGGCCTGGCTCAATTATCACGAATGGTACACGACAGTCTTCTTACTGAAACTGATGATTCTTCTGACCCGGGTATTCTTAAGCGACCTACTTCGCCTCTTGCTGAACCGATGGATCAGAAAGCTCAAACGCAGATACGTGAGATGCACAACAACGTTGTCAATTCGCATACTCAAAATGAGGTATTGCAACAATCTCAATCGACAGATGCCAATACTATAGGTGCGCTTCCATTACGCGCTTCACCTATTGAGGATATACCTATCGAACGAGAGCAAGAGTATCGAAGCACTTATACTGGTATGCAATCACTGCAAGCAGAGAGCATTGCGCAGGAAGTTACAACAGCATCCACTTCGTCTCCAGTTGCACAATCCATTCCACGAGCTATTCCTGGGCGACAAGAAGAAATGTCGCCAGCTACGACTGATTTGGAGAGTATCGAGGAAGACGATTTCACGATGAAGGCCGGACAGGAGCATGCTATTGCAAGCGCTCTTGCTGAAATACCCAGCTTGAGTTTGAAGAAAACTCAAAACCAATCACTTGCAACGGATGCCACATCAGATGATATGTTGCTAAATATTGTCCAAAGCCTTCCTCCTATGTCCTCATTGCCAACACCACAGGCTCAACCCAGCACACCAGTGCTAAGTGGACGAGCCACTCGTTCATTGGGCAGTGTATTACTCGAAGGTCATCTTGTACCCCAGCATCGCCTGGAGGTAGCACAACACGTACAGCGCATGTTACGTGGAGTAGATATGAATTATCAGCTTGGTGAAATCTTACTTATGTTTAAGCTTCTAACCCCCGATCAATTACTGGCAGCAAGTCTCGTTAGCTATGGTTTGATCTCTACAGCACAGATTAGTGCTCTTGGTCGTATCCGGCAAGAATTGCACTCCATCGGGTTGGAATATGACCTTGAGAGCTTGCTGATACTCTTCCGTATTCTTACACCTGAACAGCTACGCGAGGTGCGAGCAAGCTGGATTGGCTGAGAGTGCAGTTTAATCTGCAATCCCAGCGATCCGTTCAATTTTTGCACCGAGAGCTTGTAATTTAAGATGAAGGTTCTCGTACCCGCGCTCAATATGTTCAATACCAAACACCTGCGAAGTGCCACAGGCACTGAGCGCAGCCAGAATGTAAGAACATCCAGCTCGAATATCGGGAATGTCCAATACTGTTGCTCTTAAAGGAGTGGGGCCTCGAACCAGGCAGCTATGATAATACTGCTTCTCTCGAAAGCGGCAGGACACTTCGCCCAAGCACTTGGTATATTGCTCAAGGTGCGCGCCCATCTCAGAAAGCGCATTAGTGTACCCAAATCGATCTTCATAAATTGTTTCGTGTATAACTGATAGGCCGTCCGCCTGTGTTAATAAGACCGTAAAAGGTTGTTGCCAGTCAGTCATAAAGCCTGGATGAACATCGGTTTCTAGAGCCAAAGGAGGCGGAGGACGGTCATCACTAATAAAACGAATACCCTCGTCATCTATGTCGAATCGCAATTGCATTTTTGACAAAGTATTCAAGAAAGTCAACAGTGCTTCTTGTTGAGCCCCCTCAAGATACACATTGCCTTTCGTCAGGTACGCCGCAATCGCTAAAGATACTGCTTCATTACGATCGCTCAAGAGCGTATGGACTGCTCCATGTAAGCGATCTACACCTTCAATGACTATTCTCCTATCGACCTTAATTTCAATGATGGCACCCATTTTTTGAAGAAATTTAATGAGGTCGATGATTTCTGGCTCCAATGCCGCATTTTCAATGATCGTGACACCCTTTGCAAGGGAGGCTGTGATCAGAAAATTCTCGGTAGCCATAACGCTAGGGAATGGTAGACGAATTGTTGCTCCATGCAAACCATCAGGTGAGCTAAAATGGTAGCGTCCTTCATACTCTTCAACTTTTGCGCCCATTAATTTCAGCCCGTTAATGTGAAAATCTATCGGCCTGGCACCAATACGATCACCACCTGGCATAGGAATATCAGCCTCACCACATCTATGTAAAAGTGGTCCAACAGTTATGATCGCCATACGATTCAAACCACCTACTTCAGTCGATATAATAGGACAATGAACTCCTTGGGTGCTAATGGAGAGTGTATGATCGACAAGTTCTGCCTGCGAGCCAATATCAAGACAAAGAGCCAGAGTCAAATACATATCACCAAGGAGAGGCACATTGCGCAAGACGCATAACTCATCTGTCAGGAGCGTTGAAATAATCAATTTGGTAACAGCGTTTTTAGCACCACTAAGACGAACTTTTCCACAGAGAGGGGTACCACCCTCAATTAAATAATACGGAGCCGATGTTTTCATGAATATCCTTAGGATTTTCTAGCATTTCCAGGTGCCTCCCATAACCAACGAAAAGCATTCAGACGTGAGGGCGGCGAAATAACATTGTTATGGGCAGGAGATTGGGTTCCATCATTCTCGGTACTTTCGAGAATGTCAAGAAAATGATTAACGCTCTGCGCAACACCTTCGACCATGAGATAGCCCGAAGGCTTTACAGCATCCCCTACTAAATAAAGACCCTGCACAGGTGTACTAGATGGTAGGTCAGCACCCTGTGCTATGCGGTTCACCGGCCATTCTCCACGATAGGCGCTCATGGTGAGAATACGGCAATGTTTTTCAAATGTTTCTCCGAACATCTTGCGCAAGTCGGCAATGGCCAATCTCTTTTCGTCTTCGATGTCTCCACTCTGAATGACCTGGTGACTGATAAGTAAATGCTTTCCATCTGGAGCCAGGCCAGGATCAAAGTTTGTTGGCTGTACCATACCTGCAATACGCTGTGTATCCAGGCAATACATAATGCCTTTGTGCGGAATTAGAGAAACATCACTTAACACATGCACTTTCAATCCAATCGCTTCAGGGAGAGGTTCTGAATCAATCGAGTACTTGCCTTGTTGTTTCAGTACCTCGGACTGTGTGATCTGTCGATTTTGAAGCAAAGCATCTGTTGAGCGCGGACCAATGTCACTGACAACAAGTGGCGCTAGAAAGAGCGATTCCTCGCTCTTCGCCTTATCACGAGCGCGCACACCTATCACCTGATTATCTTCCCGTAAAATTTGCAATACATCGTGATAGAGGTGAAGATCGCCTCCGCGTTCAAGAACATATTGCTCTAACTCTTTCGTCAAAGCACCACAACCACCTTCTACTATAGCGGGAGCACCAAAACGAAACATATGCTTCGTTGTTTTAATAACTTCTTCTGTGCTTATCTGATGAAGTTCCAAACTCAGGGCAAAGCGAGAGATACTTGTGAAAAAAGCAGTGAGTTCGGGGTTTCGTTTTACATCAATGTGGTACTCGAGCCATTGGTCGAAAGGCAAGCCACGTTGTTCTTTTGGGAGGCTGCGAAAGAACATTAAATAGCCAATGCGTGTGAACCAGAAGAACTGGCGAGGACCAAAAACTTTGATAAGCCCAAGTATGCCGCGCGAGCGAATCTGCTTACCATGGACGTAAAATGAACCGAATACATCAGCATCAAAAAAGCGGTGTGGCACACGCAGACGACTCAGCATGCGTGCCAGAACACCGCTACTTCCGAAAGGAATTAAGTGTACAGCGCCCGTGCTAATCTGGGCGCCCTGAAATGTTTTTGCTGTAAATCGCCCACCGCTATGTGGAAGTCGCTCTACTATTGCAACTCTTTTGCCCCGTTGTACTAACTGTGCCGCACTAAGGAGACCCCCCAACCCCGCCCCAATGATGATCACATCATAGTGTTGTTCATGCATGAAATTGTCCGGTAAAACCCTTGCAGGGATATCCACCAGGATTACCCTGCAAGATAAGGGGATACGTAGTGGTGACCCACAAGTTATTTATCTTCTCCAAGCAGACTGCGCAAGAGGCTTGTACATTCTGCCAGAGTGTTCAGTACGTTTTGATGAATCTGGAATACTTTGTTTAACTCTCGAGCCTTACGAGCGAGTTTGGTCACATACTCGATATCGCGAGGGTTATTCATGACGTCTTCCATTAATTGAATCAGTTCGGTCCACGCCAATTGCTCTCGATTTCGTGCTACATCAGCTATAGTGTTATCCATACGTTCGGATACACGTCGCACACCCTCACGAAGTTGATTACTAGTTTGAGCAATGTCTGCTTCGTGATTGCGCACAGCTTCTTGAGTAGCACTGAGTTGGTCTTGCAAAGAAGATACCTGTCCATCCAGGGTAGCAAGAGCAGCCATCAATGGAGCTACATCAGGAATTGTAGGCTGTGGCAAATTTGTGAGCCGACTGAAAGTAACTCCCGAGGCGGAATCCGAAATTGTGGAAGTTGTAGGAACTGCTGCAACAGCGGGAACTGCTGGAACAACTGGTTCAGCAGGTTCTTCCACTTGAGCAACACTTGCAGGAGCAACATCGTTCGAAGTAGATGGAGTTACAGGTTCTACTTCAGCCTCAGAACTGACTGACGAATCACTACCATTCATGGAACGTGTACTAAAATCATCATCGGATGCTGCCGTTAATAAATCATCTTCACGGGTCCGATAGGTGATATCGGCGACGGCAGATGGGCTAACAGCAACAGTCGGCATGCTTTCAATATCTACCCCTGACGATGCAGACTGATAAGCCTGAAATACAAGTTCATGCTCTCCGATGCCAATATGATCCCCATCATGAAGCGTGCGAGGAACCATCTCTTCAAGCTGTTGTCCATTTACGAATGTCCCATTGGCGCTACGCTCGTCAAGAATAACGTAATTGCCGTCTTCATACTTGACTGTCGCATGGCGACGCGAAGTGAGTTTATCTTTAGAAAGTAATATGTCGCTGGTAGGAGCACGACCAATGCTGGTTTCGGCCTTCTCAAGGGGATATTCTTGCAAAACCTCACCGGTATCAGTTCGTAAAATCAGATGTGCGGGGTTTTCAACTTTGTCCAAGACGGCCTGTGCAACTGGAGCAGCGAAAGCGGTAGCGGCTGAAGTCTCAACAGGTGATGCAGGTGGCTCCATGCTTGTATTGGCGATGGTCATTAGATTATCATCTTCTTGCCATTCACTCCCTTGGGGAGAGGGTGAAGTTTCAGGGATGGGCGGCACCCAATCCTCAGAAGCTGGAAGCGTAGCGTCTCCAAAGGCTGGTTGAGCCTGTTGCGGCGAGGGAGTTGAAGGAACCAGACGATTGCCACAGTTCAAGCAAAAGTTATCTCCAGGCCGAGTCTCAGCGCTACAGTAGGGGCATTTATCCATTATTGACATTCCTCCCTTTGCTGGCATGTTGAATTGAAATGCGTACTACTCGCAAACCTATGCCATTATATCAGAATCAGATGTAGAGCGTCGAGTGAATTACGACGAACAACAATATAACGTACAAAACTACAGTTACAACTTAGATAGGACCAGAATTATAAGGTGTTCTTCAGGGCTATGTCCAGGAAAACGCTCCACGAACCCAGAATTTGAGTCACCTTAGACCTATGAGTACTAAAGTACTTCCTACTCACGCACTCAACACTAAACCTCTCACTTATGAGGCAGGTATCCAGGATATATTCGGTTGTAAATTTTGAAAGATCTGTTGCAAGTGATCTGAATTCCCTCGCGCAGACATGACAACATTCGTCGAGCCTTTTGCTCCGGAACATAATAAAAGAGGCACCTCCGGTGTTGTACCTGGAGAAGCGATGGGTGTTCCAGTCCTGGGTGTATTGGTAGCTTGAGGCGTAGTGACATTCGATGGATTACATTGAAATGCCGTATTTTGCGAGATCAATGGCGCTTCGGAAAGTGATAGCGCACTATGATCAGGTAGCAAATAGCCAACTGTAAAACTGCCTCCAATGATTGGATCGTGTATCGTCGCCTGGGCATTGACCAGACATGTTCCTGCAAGGAGTTTTGCCGGCAAGTAGACAGTAAAGCCAAGGCCTGCTTCAACCTCAGACCAATCTGTGATTGTTCTAGGTGCCCCAGGTAACACAGTTGCGGTGGGAGTTTCGGCACTCCCTACGGTAGGTGTAGAAGTTACGCCAGGCGTTACCGTACTTGTGGAGGTAGTACTTGGTGTTACTCCTGGAACGGCAGTAGAAGTCGCAGTGGGAGTTATAGCCCCTTCGTCCCGAAACAGCATCGATGGTTTACCGCACCAACGAAGTTGAACAAGAGTCAACTCAGATGGCGATGTCGTCGCAGTAGATGAGCCTGGTCTACTGCTAAATGGTAATGAGGGTGAACAGGCAGCTAGAAATACATTCGATAGTAAAAGACAAGTAGTTAAGAGGAAGCACACACTTCTACCTGACGAGTGTTTTATATAAGACAATATCCGTGACACAAACATATAATCTCCTGTATCCAGTTCATTCATCTGGAAAGTTACGAATGGCGCGAACATAGCGAACTTTCATAAGAAAGCAGTATATTCATGTGTTCTTTTCGCTTAGTATATAGTAAATGAAAAGATTTTCCTATGAAATAGTTCTCACATTTCAACCAAAAAAGGACTTTACAGCGTTTTGATTTAATGCTACTATTACCCACTGCATCATTGAAATGTAAACGGATAGCCAGTCCGTTCTGTATTAACTCGTATAAGAAATTAGTCTATTATACCTATTTTTATGCATGATAACCGTCTTAAAAAGTACAGTGCCTACTATCTTCAAATTAAAAACGCTTGAGGTTATCGATATATTGATTACGAACATTACCTGAGAGGTAATAGCATTTGAATGCAAAACAAATCTGGCAAACAACCATAGAAAAAGTGCAATCAAGAGTTTCGCCAGCCGTATTTACAACATGGTTTCAGGGCACTGCTGCCATTTCCTTCCAGGATGGCGTCTTCGTGGTGCGTGTACCAACGACATTTGCCAAGGCTCACCTGGAAGGACGTTTTCTTGATCTGATTCGTTCAATCTTATCAGAAGTTACTGCAAGGCCGGTGGAGGTCCGTTTTGTCGTAGCCAGGGAGAATCCTGACCAACCAAGCAATTCTATAGAAGATGCGCCTTTTGTTTCGCCTAAGCGGGGATATCGTCTTCCCAAAAGTCGACTAACACCATTGCAACGCGAAAAATCCAGGTTCGATGCTAATGTGGCGTCGAAAAACTCAATTGAACCCACTGCGCCTCACGCTGCAGCGCATCGACGAGTTGAAATAAATGAATCCTCAATTGAGGAATACGATCGCTATATTGGCTCGAGAAAACCATCTCATGTTTCCAGAAATGCGCAGCCAGGATTGTTGCCATTAGGTGGAGAGGGCTTGCTTAATCCTCGCTATACCTTCAGTTCATTCATAATGGGTAAATCAAATCAATTAGCCCACGCTGCTTCCCTTGCAGTTGCTGAGAATCCTGGTAGTGTATATAATCCACTCTTTTTTTATGGTGGCGTCGGCCTTGGTAAAACCCATTTACTGCATGCAATCGGGCATGTTGGCGAATCCGCAGGTTTGAATGTACTTTACGTAACTTCTGAAAAGTTTACTAACGAAATCATTAATGCAATTCGATTTCAGCAAACTGAAGAATTCCGTGCAAAGTACCGACAGATAGATATCCTGCTCGTTGATGATATTCAGTTCATCGCCGGGAAAGAGTCAACTGAAGAAGAGTTTTTTCACACCTTTAATACTTTACATGATGCCAATAAACAAATTGTGGTCTCAAGTGATCGCCCACCAAAGGCGATTCATAGTCTACAAGATCGCCTAAGATCACGTTTTGAATGGGGTCTTCTAGCAGATATTCAGCCACCAGAATATGAGCATCGCCTTGCTATACTGCGATCCAAAGCAGAGTCATTACGCTTTGCAGTTCCAGCTTCGGTTATCGAATTCGTAGCTCGTCCTGAATGTAGTAGTGTGCGAGAGCTAGAAGGAGCTCTCAATCGTGTGATAGCTTATGCAACCTTGCACGATGCGGCGCTTTCGGTGAGTCTGGCCGCGCAGGCGCTTGAGCATATTTATAGCGAAAGTAGAATTCCCTCAAATTTGACTCCTACAGAAGTTTTAGAGGGCGTTTGCCGCTATTATAATGTTGATATTGAACGAATTCGTGGTAAACAGCGCGATCGAGAGATCGTATGGCCTCGTCAAGTGGCCATGTATTTGATGCGCCAGGAAACATCAGCTTCCTTGCTTCAAATTGGTATGGAACTCGGCGGGCGAGATCATACAACAGTTATGCATGGATGGGAAAAAATTCAGGGTCAAGTAGCGAATAATGACAACGTCCGTCGCGAAATTGCCGCCGTGCTTGAATCACTTCAGAGTAAGGAATGACGATATGACTTATCCCAAACTTGATACTGCCCTCTCAGCATATTTAGAAGCTCATGCGAATGATGCCCAGGCCTTGCTTGAGGTTCTTTGTCGCCAGCCAAGTGTCGTTGCACAAAATCTTGGCATTGCCGAAATGGCAGATCTGGTCGAGACGCTTTTAGGTGAAATTGGTTTCCAAACCCAGCGCCTCCTCGCCGACGGCGCACCACCGGCCATTTATGGAGAATTACGTGGTCGAAGCGACTATACGATACTCCTTTACAATCATTACGATGTTCAACCTCCTGAACCATTGGAACTGTGGCATTCACCTCCATTTGAACCAACAGTACGCGATGGCAAACTCTATGCTCGCGGTGTTTCCGATAATAAGGCTGAAATCGCATCGCGCCTGATCGCTATTCGTGCCTTACGCGCTGTCTATGGTGAATTACCAATAACCCTTCGCTGGATTATTGAAGGCGAGGAAGAGATAGGTAGCCCACACTTTGGAGCAATCGTAAAGACGTACAGTACACTGCTACAAGCTGATGGATGCTTGTGGGAAGGGTCTGGCTTCGATCCGACAGATCGTCCACATTTGGGATTAGGCACAAAGGGCCTGCTTTATGTACAACTCGATATCCAGAGCACAGGAATTGATGCCCATTCGGGGTCAGCTCCAATTTTACCAAGTGCGGCATGGAGACTTGTTCAGGCTCTTGCAACGTTACGCTCACCTGAAGGCCATATCAGAATTCCGGGTTTCTACGATGCGGTCTTAGCACCTTCAGCGGCCCAACTGTTGGCTATTACTGATCAGCCAGATCAAGATTCAGAACTACGAGAAGCCTACAAAGTAGAGTGTTTCGTAGATAATTTGAGTGGCGCCGATCTTCGCAAACGTTCAGCCTTCACCCCAACGTGTAATATCGCCGGATTGGTCAGTGGGTATACTGGAGAAGGCTCGAAGACTGTTCTACCTGCCAAAGCTATGGCTAAAATTGATTTTCGCCTGGTTCCTGAACAAGACCCTCATGATATACTGGAAAAATTACAAACGCATCTTATTTCTGCTGGGTACAGCGACATTGTAGTCACTGCATTTGCGCAAGCGGATCCAGTTGTTACACCTATCGATGATGCTTTTGTGAAGCGAATTGGCACTATTGCAGAGTCTTTTGCAGATAAACGGCCATCAATTACGCCTATTGGCGGGGGCACGCTTCCATTTTTGGGAGACCTGCGCCGTTACGTTGGAGTGCCAGGTCTTGCTGCACCCGACAATCCCATCTACTGGGGTTGTGGCGCTCATGCTCCAAACGAGCATATCCGACTTGACGATTTGGATCGAGCTGTGCGTTTTGGCTGTTATTTATTTGCAGAGTTGGGAAACTAGCAAACACGATATATTTCTATTTACCGTTCGGCAATTGGTCGTTGCGCTTCCTGAATATGATGCGCCAATTCCTGGTGATAATCGCCACTTGTGCTGCTAGGATCGGTGTGAATGAGCACTTCTGCAAGACCTTTGATATTATGAAAGAGTTGGTGGCGTACTTCTTCTGCAATCGCATGGGCTTTTAATAGGGTTAATTGCGCATTGACTTCTATATTCATGACAACATGCAGTGTATGTCCTACCCAACGAGCTCGCACGTCTGTAACTTGTTCAACACCTGGCACTGCACTTGCGAGCGTAATTATCGATGGGACGATGTGTGGATCAACTGCATCAAGAAGGCGTTGTAGCACACTGCGTGAAGTTGAAAAAACGACGGTCACAATCACAATGGTGATTACAATACCCGCAATCGGGTCGGCTTTTGGAAAACCAAGTAAAACCCCAACAAGCCCGACAAATGCTGCCAGGGAAGTAAGACCATCAATGCGTGAATGATGTCCGTCTGCAATAAGTGAAACGCTATTTATTCGTTTGCCAACCGATATTTTGTATTGTGCTAGCAGCTCGTTACCAGCAACACCGACCAATGCAGCTGCCATGCTCAAGTAGATCTGGGTAGGTATATTACCACTCGTCAACTTCTGTATTGACTCCACCGCGCTGGCAATGGCACTGGCGATGATGACCAGCACAATAAAGATTCCAGCTAAATCTTCTGAACGATAGTAGCCATATGTATACCGCTGGTTTGCGGCTCGATTGGAGATTACAAAAGCAATCCAGAGGGCAATGGTAGTAAAAACATCTCCAAAGTTGTGTAGAGCATCAGCGAAAAGTCCGGCACTGCCACCAATCCAGGCTATTGCAAATTGAATTACTGCAACGAGCAACATACCTGCTGTAGAAATTTGTACAGCGCGTAGGCCTGCACGGTTACCATAGAGATCTGCATCCACTTTCCCATGCTCGTGTCCATGGCCTTTTTCATCATGTTCATGTTCACCATGATTATGGTCATGTTCGTGATCGTGGTCATGCTTATCATGTTCATGAATATGATGAGCATGCTCGTGCGGACTTTGATCTTTATGTTCTTGCAAAGCCTTCCTCCCGGGTTTATGTTATGATATCAATCGAAGACCAATTGAGCTGGATGTCAATGATTTTGCTCTGCATGCAACAATTTACCAGCTTGTACGTCTAATTATTAATACGATACCTGTTTTCTTTCAAAATTACCAGTAGGATAGATCTCGCTTTGTCATGCGGATGTCGAGAAATTTGGTGATGGCCGATACATCGACATCTACAGAAGATAGAAATAGTTTGTGAAAAGGTCTTATCGCACCGTCGCATTTGCTTATGAATACATTTACTGATTACTATACAGTACTAGGCGTTGATTCTCAGGCTTCCGCCAGTACTATCAAAGCCGCCTTTAAGAAGCTCGCTCTCCAATATCATCCCGATGTTTACAAAGGACCGGATGCTCAGGAGCGCATGCGTGATTTGCTAATCGCTTACCAAACTTTAAGCGACCCTGTCTCACGCAGAGATTATGATGTACAGCGAACCGAACGTATCCTGGATGCATCTGGCACAAGGCAAGACGAAATGCAACGCACACGTGTTGAGGGGGTGTCTAGATCTGCAGGTATGCCTACAAAAGCTACACGTCGAGATAACCAGCGTACATTTGCTTTTCCTGATTTGAATGCATCTCCCCTGACATCAGTTACGTTAAATCTGGGCGATGTCAATTATCAACTTTGGCCGGATGATGTGTATTGTTTGAAAAACGATGGCATTCTACGAGGTATAGCTACCCCATCAAATGGCGGATTGGCTCATACTTCATCTCAACAACCAGAAAATTATTGTCATCGATGCCACAACCATTGGATGCCTATTGCGTCTTCCGCGAAATCTCGCACTATCTGTCCTTCCTGCAAAGCCAGCGATTGGGCAGAATTCATGCTCCTACGGTGTGTACACTGTCATGCCGTCTTTGAAAGTGAGGAGATGCGCGATAAAATTCTTGGCCAGGGTCAACTCTATCATCCTTACGAACTCTTTCCTCTTTGCCCAAATTGCAGACGCTCGGAATGGTGCCCTGCAGAGAATGCTCGTATTGATGCCTTGCGTGCTGCCAGCGCCCGTAGAAGAGCGATTCTATGGATGAGTGCATTTGCGATTGCAGTGGTTGTGATTGGCATTATGGCGGTGATGTTAACAAGGTTAGGAAGCTAGTGCAGTATTTGTGATTCTCAGCACTTTTCATTACTTGCTGAAGATGAAAAGAAAGTGGGCATCCTCCGGAGGATGCCCACTTTCTTGTTGTAATTCAGATGTATGTAGAACTTATATTCTTCACTTCGCTACTACAGCTATTATTACTGGCCGTTGTTGCTGACGTCTAATGCTGTACCTGAAGTCCCGTTGAACTGAACGTCTAGTTTCACTGAGGTGCCGTTCGCGATAGACTGAGCATTTCCATTAAAGTCTTTCAGATCCGCTGTAGAGATGATAGGGTAGCTGAAAGGTCTGTTGCCAACCGCGAAGTGGATGACACGATCAGAGCCAACCGACTGAGTTGTGACACCCTGAAATTTTACCGTATTTTGATCTTGCAGATCACCGCTGTCTGTAGGCTTCAGCTCTGTAGCTGTGAAACTTCCATTGTTGGCTGTTGCGCTCACCTTGATTAACTGGCCAACGGCTGGCTGGACACCATTGAATTTCGAAAGATCAGTCTGGCCTGTCACGATGCTCATCGTCAGAGGTGAGCCATCGGGCATTTTCACAACAATGCTGCTACTGTTAACTAACTGAACGTTGCCGATATAATCGATACTTCCAGGCTTATTGACGCTTGAAGTCTGATTGCTATCGGGTGTCTCGTTCGCTTCAGGAGTAACATTTGTCCCTGATTGGATGCTGTACGTGCCATCTGAGTTCTGGGTCACCTGGATTGCATAAAACTTACCAACCTGATTCTGCAAATTACTGATTACATTATCAGGAATGTTATTAATCGTTTTTGTCTGACCGTTTACATTGAGCGTAACAGAATGGTTTGCTGCATCGACTGAAACTACTGATCCCGAAAAAGTGAGGTTCGTCAGGCCATTGCTGCCTGTGGTGCCAACTCCGGCACATGCTGTGAACATGATCATCAATACAAGAGCAGCCACGCCCACAACTAATTGTTTTACAAATTTTTGATTCATCGTATCTCTCCTTCTTACATTTTGTTTTAATTTTGATTGAATTTCATTGAATTTCATTGGTCTTTGTTTTATTCTCTTACTACCTACTAACATTCATATGTTCTGGTATATGTACGAATATACAGCATATTTTTTGTCAATACTATGCCAAATGGCACATTTTAACTGTGAGATAGTACATATTTGTTCGCAATGTGGGATATCTATTTTGATAGAGCCTGGAACGAGGTTATGGTTGCAGTGATACCACTTTGTAGTTGGATGCGCAGACCACAATTACCTGATACCAAAGAACTATCTGTAGCTGTAGCCATCCATGCGGATGGTTCGGTTGTACCAGTTGGCCAAGCATTGGCTGAAAGAGTCGTACCAACGACACTAAAATCAATGCTGTATGAAGTGCCAGCAATCGCAGTAAACGAGACAGTCTTCAAGGTAGTATTCGTACCGTTGATCTTTTTCTGTATTACCAGGCTGTTGCCACTGATATATGCCTTGTACCAATTATTTGTATCTGTCCAGCGCAAAACAGCTCCTAGATTAGTATTAGTAAAGCTACTGATTGAGCCACTAAAGATCACTTCGGCATTGGTTGCGACTGGACCAAGCACAGCGTTATAAGCAGTTCCACCGTTTGCCAATTTTCCAGTGTTATTGCTAATCGAGAATACGCTGGATGTGTTCGCATCACTGCCCCAGGTTTGCCCATCACTGGCCTTGCCCCAGTGCTGCTGGTTTGCTCGCTGGAACGTATCCTGAGCCAAGGTCGTGCCAGGCGATGGAGAAGGGGTAACCGTTGGTGATGGTGACAAAGTTGGTGAAGGCGATGGGGTCAGCCCTGGAGAAGGCGACATACCTGGAGACGGTGTAGGTGTGGGAATACCGTTTTGTGTGGCTTCCGCAAGTTTGTTCGCAAACTCTTCCGTAAACCAGATGCGATTTTGCGAATCAACGTTCAAACCATCATGTGGATGCGCGTTTTGCGTTGGAGCCGGGTATTCAGAAAATGAACCCGTCCCCGTATCTGGGAAAGAAACAAAGATGCCCTGTAATGCGTCATCGAACCAGATTTGCCCATAACTATCAACGCTAATGCCAGAGGTATGCGTCCCATTGCAGGTGGTGCATGTAGCTGGATAAGAAAACTCGGTGACGCCATTATTTGTACCCGGCAGCGATTTGGCAACATTGAGTTTGCCGATCATCCCAACCCATCCTTCTGTCCACCAGATATTGCCATTTGGGTCTGTAGTTATTAGATGCGGTGTTAGACCACCAGGTGGATTGGCACGTATCTTATATTCGTTCAAGGTTCCGCCGCTGGTATACTCTCCAATCTGCGCGACTGCCGAGTTATTTTCGGTAAACCAGATATTATTCGAAGCATCTACGACGATGCCATAGGGCTGGCTATTGCTGGCCGGAGTAGAGATTTCCGTTATTGTGCTGGTAGATGGGTCAAGTTCACCAATTTTATTTGTGTAATGTTCGGTAAACCAGATGTTGCCGTTGTGATCGATGGCAATATCCCAGGGTCCTGCCCCAGAGGTAGGTACTGAGAATTGCTGAAAGGTTTTAGCGACAGGGTTCAACATTCCAATGGAATTGGCCATGGGCATGGGAAACCAGAGATTGCCCTTGGCATCAAACGCGAGGAACAGCGGCTGGGCATAGCCAGACGGGAGCTGGTATGTCGCAATCCAACTGGAAGCGGCAGGATTGTATTCCTCGATTTTTCCAGGTGGAGTAGATGGGCTACAGGTCGGAGAAGGATCGCATCCAGGAACAGCTACCCACACATTGCCCTTGCTATCAAAGGTTGTGCCCCACGGTTCCTGACCACCATTCATCCAGAAGTCAGTGACAGAGACTCCTGGCGACTGGGCAAAAGTATGCCTGGCTCCATTGCCAAACATGTTAAAAGCTAGCGCCAGACTTACAAAAAGGGAACCCAATACGATAAAACTTAGCAGAATTTTGCTCTTATTCATATACATATAACTTTTTCTAAATACAGATAAACAACGAGATGCTTAACACTTCGAATAAACGATTTAACTCTTATAATAAGTACAACGAATGAGAAACGCCTTAGTATTTCTAAATTATGCTATAATCTCCACTATGAGCGCGTACCGAGTGAAGGAGCAGGCTTTAATGGCAGAATCTTCGATCCTTAGGGACGGTATTTATCCGCCTCTTCCCACTTTTTTTGACGAACAGGATGAACTGGACCTCGTAACTTTGCGTAGACATATCCAGAGACTGATGGAGACTGGAATTACTGGATATGTCGCGATGGGGACGAATGGTGAAGCAGTTCATCTTACATCTGATGAACGCGCACAGATTATTGAGACTACACGAGACGTCATTGGGAGAAATACGCCACTTCTTGCGGGTTGTGGCGAGCAATCTACGCATGCAACAATTGCCAATTGCAAGCAAGCTGCACGCTCTGAAGCAGATATGGCACTCGTATTGCCTCCCTTTTATTTCAAAGGCCGTATGGACTCACGCTCACTGATTGCTCACTATAGGGCTGTTGCAGATAATAGTCCACTTCCAGTTGTTATCTATAATATGCCTGCCAGTACAGGCGGCCTCGATCTAGATGCGGCGACTATCTGCGCACTGGCTGAACATCACAATATTATCGGAGTCAAAGATAGTGCGGGAAATATGGTAAAACTTACTCAGATTGTTTCTGAAGCACCCTCACGATTTCGTGTTTTCGCAGGTAGTGCGGGTTATTTGCTTGCAGCTCTAGCTGTTGGCGCTGTTGGCGCTGTTGCAGCACTTGCCAATATATTCCCGCGTGAAGTTTGCCGACTGCACGAACTTTTCATTGATGGAAAGTTAGAAGAAGCAAGACTCCTCCAGGCTCGCCTGGTACATGCAAACACAGCAGTGACCTCAACTTACAGTGTGCCAGGTTTAAAAGCAGCTCTCGAACTCACCGCCGGTTATGGTGGTCGTCCTCGCTCGCCTTTACTACCCCTGACTGAGCAAGAACGCAAGAAGCTAGCAGAGATCCTGGGAAAAGTATAGACACACTTTTCGTGGGTGTTCAGGAGGTTAGGACATATGGCGCTGGATATTGAATTGTACCGCCGAACTATTTATTCATCGATCGATCATCAAGCTCATAGACTTCGTCGCATCAGCGTCATCGATATTCACCCTGAGGGGGCAACCAACACCTTAGTGCTTGTCCATGGTTATGGTGGAAGCGCGACACAATGGCTGTACCAGTTGCAATATTTTGGACAGACAATGCGTGTCATCGCTCCAGATATGCGGGGACATGGTATGAGTGATGATCCTGAAAATCTACCATATACGATGCAAGGACTTGTCGATGATCTGGAACTTGTTCTGGAGCGCCTGGAGGTGCAGCGGCCATTTCACCTTCTCGCACATTCCTTTGGGGGAGCCATTTCTACTGAATATGCATTACGCCGTCCCGAAGAAGTAAGCGGTCTTGTACTCATTGGTGTTCCAACCCGTTTTATCCTTAGAGCCATCGTCGAACGTTTGATGCTTATTCCAGATCCGCTGTTTAGTTGGATAGCAAAAGTAATAAAGGTGGCATTATATGCTCCACAACGGACACTCAAACGCATGTTGCATAGTGTCCTTTCACCCTGGCGAGGCGATGAGCGAGTACAACTACTGAAAGTCCCCACACTCGTCGTTCTTGGGCACCGCGACACCGTTTTCCTACGTGAACATTATGAAGATGTGCCACGCAATATACCACACTCACAGCAAGTTGTTATTCCTGTTTCAGCTCACCTCGTGCAACTAGAGCGCCCAGATGCAGTAAACCGAGCGATACGCAGATTTATTGAGCCGAAAGCTAGCATTATTAAGAGTGAATCGCGCACTCGAACGATTCAATTAAGTCCCCATGCTACTCGCCATGCTGAAATGCCCTGGTTACAATATTACGACCGAGAGGTGCCTGAATTGTTACCATTACCGAAGCAATTGTTACATGATCTGCTTAGCAATGCCGCTCGTGAATTTCCTGATCGAGCTGCGCTTATCTTCTTTGGGCAAAAAATTGGCTACCGTGAACTGGATCGTTTGAGCAATAGATTCGCTCACGCATTGCGCAAATTAGGCGTTCAAAGAGGAGATCGAGTCGCGATTGTCTTACCTAATATTCCTCAATTTGTGATTGCTTTTTACGGCATACTTAAGGCTGGTGCGGTAGTCGTGCTGGGAAGTCCGCTTTCGAACGAGGCGGAGATTGCCTATCAACTTCAACATTCAGGCGCACAGGTTCTTTTGACGCTCTCCACATACCATTCTATGGTAGAACGTATTTGTACTACCACAAGCATCAAACGAGTGATATTCAGTAATGTACGAGAATACCTTCCTGTTCGACAGCGCGTAAAGCTTGCGACCCTTATAGACGAATCTGGCAATGCGGAGCATAGATCACGCTCTCAATCCAGCACATTTGTCTCTAAAGCAGGTATAACAAGCAAAGAGAGCGAGTTGCTTGCGACTTCAGCAACAAGTTCACAACTCAGTGAGTCCACCGATCAGAATGACTCCAAGGTCCTCACATCGGCAAAAACTGTTAGTCTGACACGAGAGCGGGTAACCTTGAGCAGACCTACCTGGAAGCAATATGATTTCCAGCAACTGTTGCGCAGCCAACCAATGTCTGTGATCAATAGCAAAACAGATGAAAATGATCTCGCATTGCTTCAATATACATCGGGCACAACAGATATCCCCAAAGGCGTAATGCTTTCCCATGGTAATCTGGTAGTGAACATCGTACAAGTCCGGCACTGGATGCCAGATGCTAAACGGGGGCGCGAAGTCGTGTTATGTGCCTTGCCACTTTCACATTCATATGGTGTCACAAGTTGTATGAATACTTCTATTGGGATCGCTGGAACACTGGTCCTCTTACCAACATCGCGCATCGATCGAATTCTAGAAGCAATCAAGAACTACAGCCCAACGATATTCCCAGGTATTCCTGCACTCTATCTCGCCATCGCAAATTATCCCAGGGTACGTTCCTTTGGTGTTGCGGCTATCCGCTCCTGTATTAGTGGTTCTGCTCCACTACCTGTTGAAGTGCAAGAGGAATTCGAGAAGCTGACCCGTGGGCGGCTTGTAGAGGGATACGGCTTGACCGAGGCTTCACCTGTCACACACTCCAACCCGCTGAAAGGTGAAAGGCATGTAGGCAGTATTGGCATACCCTTGCCTGAAACCAATGCCTGCATTGTAGATTGGAAGACTGGTGAACCGCTTCCGCATGGGGAAATTGGTGAGTTACTGATCAGCGGGCCACAGGTTATGCAAGGCTACTGGAACATGCCTGAAGAGACACGGGATACGCTCAAAAATGGTTGGCTCCATACGGGGGATCTTGCCCGTATGGATGAAGATGGCTTTTTCACGATTGTTGATCGCAAAAAAGATCTCATTTTAGCTGGCGCTTACAACGTCTATCCAAGAGACGTTGAGGAGGTACTCTACGAACATCCCAAAGTGTTGGAAGCAGTCGTAATCAGCACTATGGACTCACATGAAACAAACGGAGCAAGCGAGGAAGGCTCAGTTCCCGCTTCTCCGTTTATTAAAGCCTATGTTGTTCTCAAACGTGGTGAAAAAGCTACCCCAGATGAACTCCTTGCACTTTGTCGCGAGCGTCTTGATGCTTACAAAGTGCCTCGCCAGATTGAGTTTCGCTCAGAGTTACCCAAAAATTTTGTAGGCAAAGTGCTGAGACGTTTACTGGTAGAAACGTGACAAACCGTTTACGAGACAGTAAATGTTACAAACGTTGCGAGTTTGTTATCACTGCAATCTGATTTTGTACACCAGTACAACTCGACCGTTCCAGTTGAGGCCTGATTTAATGATGCTGTAAAGTAACCATGATCGAAATTTGATTGGATCGTCAATATTTTATTCCCCACGAAGGTGGTGTCACTGTACAACTTTGCTTCTGCATATCCTGACTGTCCATTTGTAGTCAGATTAAATGTGACATAGACGTTCTGCCCCACACCAAAGTTGCTTGTTATATGTGTAGGAAAATCGTTGCTATCGATAGCACTCGACGTTTGTGCTTTTGTGATAATAGCCGCTGCCGCTGGATCAATTTGTGCGCCCGATGGTGAGGTAGAGCCCGACGTAGGTGTCACTGCTGGTGTAGTTGCTGTTGTCGCGGTCGACGATGCTGTAGTAGCAGTTGGTGTTACGTTATTTGCCGTTGAATTGTTTGCAGCACCGCGTAGCGCCAGTAATCCACCAACAACTATCAAAAGCACAAGTACTATAATACCAATGATCAATCCGACTCGCGGGCCTTTGCGACCAGGAGGAGGAGTTGGTGGCACATAGGAACCAGGAGTCTGACCATAACCTGGCGTTTGTGCGTATGGAGTACCATAGGCGTTTGGCGGTGGTGGAGTCCCATATACATTAGATGGCGGTGGTGGTGGTGGAGCTTCATAAGAATATTGCTGTGGCGTACTATATGGCGCACCATAGACTGTTGGTGGAACACCCTGCTGGTTTGGAGATGGATTTATTGGTGGTGTTTGATAGGGTGAGGATGCCGCGACGGTAGGCTCTACCTGCGAAGGTCCGGCAGGTTGGTTCCCTACATTTCCTTGACTATTCATTTGAGCACCACAATTCGTGCAAAACGTTGCTCCCTCTGGAAGCATAAACCCACACGTTCTACATTGCATAACAAACCCTCCTGCCAGGTTGTGCCAGGTAATCTCCTGTCCACTGCCTGTAAAAATATATCTACAGTTAAGCCGGTTAAAGCCTCATTGTCTGGTCTCCACCGGCTACAGTAGTATACTATGTTATTTACTGATTGAAAAGTGTCTGGCAAGCCTTCATCAATGACGCCAGTCTTCTATTAGTTCCTGCTAAATACCTCTGCTCAACTTGCATTGACGTACTCTCCTCAAAAAACCTACACATGAAATGCATACACCTTGCCATCATATGAACCAACATAGACCACGCCATTTACAACAGCAGGCGAAGAGTCGATGGCATCTCCTGTAGCATAGGTCCAAAGTACTGTACCACTTATTGCATCAAGCGCATAGAGCTTGTGATCTTGCGAAGTGATAAAGACGATACCATTGGCAACAGTTGGCGAGGAGTAGATCTTGTTTCCTGTTAAAAATGTCCAACGAGGTTTTCCAGTCATAGCGTCAAAAGCATAGAGCTTGCCATCGGTAGACCCAATATAAAGGATGCCATTTGCCACTGCTGGCGAGGAGTGGATCAAATTGCCCGTTTGAGCTTTCCACTGAAGTTGTCCTGTCTCAGCATTGAATGCATACACATAACGATCCTCCGAGCCAATATAGACCATGCCATTCGCTATTGCTGGCGAGGAGACGCGGAATGGCAAGCTAACAGAGGATACCCACAGCGTTTTTCCAGTTCTGGCATCCAGGGCATACAGTCTATCGTCCTCTGAGCCAACATAGAGTACACCATTTACAACAGCAGGTGAGGAGGAAACGAAGTTATCGGTGGTATGTGTCCAAAGAACCTTCCCTGTCGCTGCATTCAGGGCATATAACACATTATCATTCGAACCAACATAGACTACTCCATTTGCGACAATTGGTGAAGACCAGACAGGCCCGCCAGTTGCATAAATCCAGATAGTGACTCCAGTTCTGGCATTAAAGGCATACAGGCTGTTGTCATCTGAGCCAACATAGACAATACCATTGGCAACTGCGGGTGAAGAGCCAACGCCATCATTTGCATTGTGCGCCCAAAGAATTTTTCCCGTGGTCGCATTTAAGGCATACATTGCCTTGTCATTCGAGCCAATATAGACAATACCGCCAGAAACTGCTGGTGATGAGTTAATATAAGCTGCGGTAGGTGTCGACCAAAGGGGCACGAGTCGCGAGACATTGCTTGTGTTCAGGATTTGTTCTGATTGATTAAAGTGCGTGCGTTGCACATTAAAGCCAAACATGGCATCGTTCGAGCTAGCTGGATTTGTGAGATGTTGTTGAGTGTGAGACTGGGATGTTCTGGATTTCGCGAAAAAGAAAATACCACTTGCTACGATGAGGATTGCAAGCCCGATAAAAAGTACCACTCGGATATTGGAATTTTGCTCTACTGGGACTGTTTTGTGTTGCCATAAATCTTTCCGAATTGAAGTTGCTTACTACTATAGGCGTATCCTTGAACAAGTATATCATAGGCATTCTGTGCTGTTTATTGATCAGGATAACAGAGTAAAATAAAGCAGGTTTTCAGAAGAGGCAGGAATGAGCGTTGTCATGCCTCACATCAACGAAGCATCTTAACCAGATGTACGAGATCCTTCGCTTCGCAAAGGATGACATCAAGCTTTGATGACTTTTTATCTAGTTATGAGACAACATAGAAGGGTAGCCTATTTATCCGCCCCAAAATGACCTGAAATACTATCTCTATACATGCATCCAGTCATTAGCTATAATACGTGGTGTAAAAATAGGGAATACTATGTATTGCTTTCAGGAGCTTTTGATATGCAACAACAAGAAATGGATTATGATTTGCTCGCGGTCTTCAATAGCCAGAGTGAAGCAGATAATGCAGAGAGCAAGCTACATAAAGAAAATTATGGAGAGGATGAAGTATTTCGTTTGGCAGCGGGTAGTGTGGCTGGAGGACAATTTCGCGAGCATGGTCCTGACCGTAATCGTAGTTCAGTTTTTCTGCAAACCACTCGCCCGGGGCCGAACCCAACGCTGATCATTTTGCTTGCCATTGTATTCGGGTTAATTCTGGGGGGGGTGATGTTCGGGGTCGCAGATTTTGCGATACAATCACATCCTATATTGTTAGCTACTCTGGCAGGTGTAGTAGTTGGTGTGATACTGGGGGTTATAGTTGGCCTATTGCGCAGGGGACCTGTACGCGGAGCAATTGGTCAAGATCTGGCAAATGTCAACACACCTGCTAAAAAACCCGAGCAAGAATCACAAACAGTTATCGCGATACGATTACAAGATCCTGATAATATCAGCCGTAAGTCGAAAGCAAGAGCTATTCTAATAAACAATAAAGGGAAGATAGATAGAAGTGTTGGGCGTGAAACTTAGCACTAGTAATATCCAAAGCGATTAGTTACAATTAGTATAGCCGAATCATCCTGAACAGCGCTGGTTTCGGAGATTACTCAACATGTCCAATAATCTCTCAAAACGACCCCGTCTAGAGACGGAAACTGAGGAATTAGTACGTCAACGTGCCAAATTGTTCCCCCCGTACAAAGTTATTCTTTTTAACGATGATTACAATGATATGGATTTCGTCGTCGCTGTGCTTCTGCGTACCATCAACCATCTAACACAAACCGAAGCTGAGTATATTATGCTGACTGCGCATCTCACAGGTAGCGCAGTAGTTGTTGTTTGTCCCAAGGAAATTGCGGAATATTACCAGGAATGTTTACTAAGCTATGGTCTTACTGCGACAATTGAACCTGAATAGACACTATCACAGCATAAAACTGTGCCATTGCTGTGCATTTCCACCATTGACGGCGGCTGAGTTAGAGTTTAGAATCAGGTATAACCTGTTGGAACTCATTGAAGAGGATCCGTTGTATGGATACTACAATTAAGAAATGATGCTGATTTATCATGTTCCCGCAGGAGGAGAGATATAATGGTTCACCTATGGCGTAGAGCCAAAGACGAGACAGAGACGAGCAAATCTGCTCCAGGGGTTGGAGCAACAGGCGATATAGCTGTAATTGTAGATGGTAATAAACTAGATATTGAACTGGTACGCCTTGCCTGTTTCATGGCAAAAAAGGCTAGACGCAAAGTTCATCTTGTCCACATCATTGAGGTTCCTCGTACATTGCCACTTAAAGCAACTCTCACCAAAGAATCTGAAGAGGCTGATAAGTTACTCAACGAGGCGCTGGCAATAGCAGATGACGCGGGATGTGAAGCAGTTGCTGAAGTTGTGCAGACACGCGACGCCGGACCAGCTATTGTTGATGAAGCAAAAGACCATGCTTGCGCCTTAATCTTGCTTGGCCTGGTACGTGATACACACAAAGGCCATACTAAGTCCAGCTATCTTGGTAAGACCATTCCCTATGTCCTGTCTAATTCACCATGCAGGGTCTGGGTTGTCCAGGATACGATATAACAACAAGCCGATTACTCATCTATGACTTTCATTGCTTTTAACACCAATAATTGTGGTCTTACTACGTTATTGCCCAATTCAGTGTGCTTCATATGTTATAATTAAACATACTATCTCAGATTTACATAGCTCTTTTCACCTTTTTGCATTATCTACTTCGGGAGGAACAGTTCGATGAATTCCAATTCCAACCCAGCCACTAATCCTACTCGTTCGCATAAAGATTATTACACAGCACTCTACCAGGCTGCCATGACTATTTCATCCAGCCTTGAACTGCAAGACGTTTTGCAAAGCGTCGTAAAGAGTATCACGGAGGCAATGCAAGTTAAAGCTTGCGTGTTGCGATTACTCGATTCACGCACAGGCCAACTCCAATTGAGCGCTGTATATGGGTTGAGTAGTGGATATCTTGCGAAAGGCCCCGTTGATGTTGAACATAGCCCTATCGATAGCGAGGCCTTGAGCGGCAAAAACGTGTTTATCCCAGATGTAAGTAATGATACACGATTTCAATATGTAGAAGCGGCTAGACGCGAAGGCATAGTTTCCGTATTATGTGTGCCATTGGAGGTACGTGGTGAAGCTATCGGAGTGCTACGTGTTTACACAAATGTACCTTGTATCTTTCACGATGATGACATACAGTTCCTCTCGGTACTAGCGAGTCTAGCCGCGCTTGCTATTGAAAACGCAAATCTTTACGAGAACCTAAAAAACTCCTATGAGGGAGTAATGGACGTTCTCTGGGGAAGTAGCCTGACTTATAACTTATAGAGGATTTGTTTAATCTGTTGATGCACTTCCATTTCGGGAACGAGCCAGTTAATGAGGGCAGAGAGTGCAGATTAACAAAATAATACTGATATATCTAAGAACACTCACACTGTGCCGATGAATTGACGGAGTACGCAATACATTGGCACTTATTTATGGCAAAATTCACAGCACAAGTGTATTGGTTAAATATGGTGATGTAAATTCTGTTCGTTGACCAGATTTTTTGCCTGGAACAGGGAAAAGGCGAGCAGAGAGTGGTTTGTTCAAGCGCAATGCCAAGGTGGCTACATCACATAAGAGACGAGCAATTTCTGTTGGTTCTGTATCGCCGGGCAGAGGCACGGTATCTAAGCCTGTACCACAAACAGCAGAGTAGAGTAACAACTCATGTGTGGTAACAAGGCCCTCCTCCCATCTTTGACCTAACGTTGCATCTTCCAGCACAGGCAACATGAGACCACAATAGCCACAGGTTGGCAACCCTGTGCCTTTCAGTGCAGAAGTGAGAGCGGCAACCAAAGCAACTGTGCCAGAACTCCCGATTGGTCCATACCCACTCACCTCTAAAGCCGATACAATGCTATCTTCGCCTAGAGGTGCGGGTGATAGATCAATTCCGCCGAACGACAGGCCAAAGTCGCTGGCAAGAGACTGACCCAAAGATATGATTGGCAAAGCACGTTCAATGAGCTTCGCTTTCACCAGATCGGTAATTTTCGTCAATTCAATAGGAGTAGTGAGGGGTTTCTTTTGAGCAAGGAAAGCATCTGCTATGATGCTCGCACCCTGCAATCCGAGAGACAGGCTGGCTGGCCCTTCGTGATATGCTGAGGGAAAGAAAGGACTACCAGGGTCAACACAGGCCAGAGCTGCAAAACGGAAATTTCCGAAGCCCTCAGCTGTCTCAGTGGCAAGGCGATTCATGACTTCCGCTGCTGCTAACGCCGCCTCTGGGCGTAAACTATGCTTCTTAGTCGCAAGTTGTACAGTTGCATTCAGCGCGCTAGTTGGAGCAAGCATATTGGTGATCAGTTCAATACGCTTCAGAGGAAATTTGGGACGAGCGGCATGAGCCGTTCCTAGCGAACAAAAGTTTATACTATGATCATCTAGCATACGTTGAAGATCTTGTACATAGTCGATCAAGGCAGTAGACGACCAATCAGCAAGATCGTCAAAAATTGAACGAGTCGAGAGCCTCACTGTCTGTACTTCATATCCTGCTTCAGTATAGCGATCACTGGCACGTTTTAATATCGTGGAGGCTTGTTGAATGGCATCTGACCTGAGTGGATGTTGATCTGCAAGTCCAAGTGTGATGGTACGTATTGGAGGGGTTGGCATAGGTGATACCTCTTTTCTTCCAAATGTCTTTAGGAACATTATACCTTTACTGGGGTACTTCTGAGGAAATCGGATTGGTTAGCATCGACTTGACGAAAATCCGTTCGTCCCTTACACTTCCTGCAACACCTATAGATATCCATTCTACACCAGGGTTGCAGGAGAGTTCACATTCAATGGTAGCATTCAATGGTCTAAGCCAGGATCAAACACAGCACAACTGCTTTCTCTGCTCCCTCGATCCATATCCCTGTTCGGTTCCAAGTATAGAAGGGCCAATTGCTTACGCTCACGAGGCGAGGCTTGATGGCGAAATCACACCTTTCATCTCTATAGAAAGAGGAAATGACCTCGCTTCCTTCAGCCTTACGCATCACTACCGTGGCCTCGTGAGATCGCTCATTGAATTGGGGGATGGATTACGCGCAAAAAAACTCACATTGCGAGTGTTCCATCTGCCTCAAGCGACAAGCGCTATTGATCGCAATGGCCGCACGGTTTATCGTTATAGAGCAAACGAATATACACTCGCTATCCTGGAACCTGACACCATATTGAACATCACGGATTTGAATGATGCTGATTACTGCGCTCGCCAATTTTTATTAAACAGAGTCGTTTCTTCACCACAATCTGCAGCCATGATCCGTGGAAACATGGTGCATAACAGCTTTAAAGAACTGCTCAAGGAGTATGATAGGGGAGAATTGATGACGGGTTACGCTATCAATGGGAATGAAACTCCGCATGCAACCCTACGTCGTCACTTCGAGCAAGCTCTTGAGCGTAGCGCTATTGACCTGGCGCTGATCAATACATCTCCAGAAGAGATGCGTACGGAATCGATGTCTCACCTGGACAGCCTGGCTTCTTGGTTTCAGAATCAGGGCGCTACTCTTTGGGACATGCCAGCTACAGCCTCTTCCGAGGATGATTATACTGACATGCCCGAGGAACATCGCAGTCAGAATATGGTGCGCGCTGAAACATTCCTGCTTGCTCCTGAAATTGGTTTGAGAGGACGGCTCGACGTTCTCTGGAGACAGACAGGGCGGCAGCGGCTACTCGAATTGAAGACAGGTAAGGCAACAGGCGAGTTGCCAATACCTTCCCACAGATGGCAAGTACAAGGATATCATGCTCTCTTAGCAGTGCGTCGCGATCCTAAAATGAAAAAAGCCCTTGCTCTCCTCCTCTATAGTGGCACACCTGGAGAAGCACAAACATGCGATATACGATTCACGGTAACTCAAATGCAGCGTGTGATTGAGAAGCGCAATATGCTTGTATTCAGCCATATAACAGGCATTCCCCCTGCACCTCCAGGAGCATCACGTTGCACAAAGTGCGCTATGCTTACTCAATGCGAGCAGGTTTCTTCGTTTCTCAATTGGCAAGCCCCAGAACCAGAATTACCTGAAATCGACGATGGTAGTATCGCGCAGAATGGACATGGTGCGGGCACAGTTATAGGGCGCAATGAATTGCGCCCTTACAAGATTACGTCACAAGATCGGGAGTTTTTTGCAAAATACTACAATCTGATGCAGATGGAGGGTCTTGAAGGAGAGAAACAACAGGCCTTACTCTGGCAATTACAGGTCGAAGAGCGAGTTGAACAAGGCACAGCGATCAAAGACCTGAGACCACTGGCAAAGCCAGTACCAACAGGACATGGCGAATGGCAACAGACATTCACCTGTACTAATACATCAGAATTACGCGTGGGAGACGAAATCCTGCTCAGTGATGGAAATCCAATAACTGGCGAAGTAGTCACAGGCTCGGTTCTTGCTATCAGCGCAGATGAAGCTACAGTATGGAGTCCTGAGTTAATCGCTCGTCCAACGCTGATTGATCGCTATGATATAAATAGCGTGCATATACGCACGCTACAAAACTTGTTACGCTGGTTACAGACTGATCCACACCTGCGATCATTGGTGTCGGGAACCATACAACCAAAATTTGATACCAAGATACAGGTTTCTCCCCGTTCAGACTTCAATGTGGAGCAGAACCTGGCGGTTGAACGCGCCATGCAAATGAAGGACTACTTGCTCATCCATGGCCCTCCCGGTACAGGTAAGACAAGTGTTATTGCCGAAATCGTCAAACGATATTGCTCGCTGGGTCAGCGAGTGATGCTGGCTGCTTTCACAAATCAAGCTGTTGATAATATGCTCAAACGTCTCGATGCTGAAGGTGTACATGATTTCATGCGTTTAGGAAGCTCTCGCAATGTCGACAATGCTATTGCGGATCACCTTTTGAAAAGGTTTGTAGAACAAAACCTGAAATCTATAGATACTCTAGAAGCTGTTCAAGACTTACTCAGAAGCGTTTCAATTGTGGCTTCAACAACAGCAACATGGTCTTCGGACAAGTATAATCCTCCAACATTCAATGGAGTGGGAGAAAACAAAGAAAACGCTCCCTTTCTGTTTGATGTAGCAATTATCGATGAAGCCGGGCAACTCACAGTCCCAGCTATTTTAGGAGCACTACGTTTCGCGAAACGCTTTATTCTTGTTGGCGACGAAAAACAACTTCCACCACTTGTGTTAAGTAAAGAAGCCTCTGAAGCAGGGCTTTCGAAGTCACTTTTCAATATACTCAAGCTCAGTGACTATGACTATACGAAAGACAATAGTTCATGCGTAACGCTTAAGGTGCAATATCGTATGAACAAGTGGATTTCTCACTTCGCCTCAAAAGTATTTTATGATGGCCAGTTGATACCTCATTCTTCAGTAGCCAATAGCCTGTTGCACGTAGCGCCTTCATCACGAGCTAAAAAGGATGAAAAGGCATCCATTACGCAGGTTATAGACCCAATGGCACCGATGGTTTTCCTGGATGTGCCTGGAAATCAGGAAAGAGCCAAAACGAGCGACGCAGAGGCACTTGCAGTTCGCGAAGTAGTTGCGGGTCTCCTTGCACGAGGAATAGCTGAACAAGAAATAGGGATAATTGCGCCCTACCGAGCACAGGTAGCAAATCTACGCAGACATCTATTTAAAGACGATGAGACGATTGGTTGGGAAGCACTTGCATATGATACTCAATTGAATGTAGATACTGTTGATCGTTTCCAGGGTGGCGAACGATCAGTGATAATTATGTCATTCGCAACCTCAATTACACCAGAAGCGGATAGCCAATTGAGAGACCATCTTACTAATCCGAATCGATTGAATGTGGCCCTTACTCGCGCGCAGAAGAAACTGATCCTGGTTGGAAATGCCTCTGCGCTAGAAGAATTACCCGTTTTTGAGCGCTTACTCGTCTATTGCCGGGGGTTGAATACTATTATCACTTATGATTCTCATCAGTTCAGAATGCAAGAGTTACCTTTTGTACGCCGTATTCTTCAATGAAACTTCGAGGGTCTAGCTGTTCAGTCAGATCAAGGAATGAGTAGCAGGCTTGTTCCAGGGAAGTTTGTATTTCTGTAGATAGGTGCAACCCTTTCAAGACAAGTTCAGTGGCATGCATCAAGTTAATACCGATACGGAATGGGCCATTTACCTCATATCGATGTTCGCGAAACTGATCCAAACCGAGGCCAGATAAAACGAGAACCGCGTGAATACCGGCAGCAAGACCCGCTCGTATATCTGTTATGCTATCACCGATAAATACCGCATCACGCATATCAATATCAAGTTCATCTCGAGCTTGAAGCAACATGCCGGGACGAGGCTTGCGGCAGGAACAATCCTCATCGCGATCATGAGGACAGTAGTACACCTTCTCAATCTTCCCGCCAAAATCACCATATGTTCTCTATCATCCTACGATGAATGTCTTCGACAGCTTCGACAGATATCTTTCCACGGGCTACGCCTGCCTGGTTCGTACAAACAACAATGCGATGACCCGCCTGCGTTAGTTTTGCGATCGCTTCACGCGACCCCGGTAAAAATCTGAATTCACTCCAACTTTTGACATAGTCAGAGCGGTTTTCGTTTATTACCCCGTCTCGATCCAAAAAAATTGTAGACATCTATCAAACCATTACTATTTCCACATCAACACGAGTACCTCTACCCTCTAAGCTTTCAATGGTAAGTTGACCATTCAATAAGGTTACCCGCTCTCGTATTCCAACTAATCCCTGTTGATACCCGTTATACATATGAACGTTGGTGCATAGCTTGTCCATACCAACACCATCATCACGAATACTGATGTGCAAGTGATTCTTCGAAAGCAAACATTCGGACAGTGATAGAAGTTGCATGTGCATGCTTGCTAATATTGGTTAACGCTTCTCGGACTATGTAGTAAATATGAGAGGTATATTCTGCTGGCAACTGATCGGGCCAATTGTCACATTCGAAAGCAACAACATAGCCGACTTCTTGCAACTCGGAGAGAACCACTTGAATGGCGTATTCAAGACCGAAGTCTAATTCACCTGACTGACGTAACTCGCCAAGCACCTGACGCAAGGAGGTTAAGCTTTCACGGGCAAGTTCTTGCCAGATGGCTACTTTTGTAGCGACTGCCAGGTTGGTCTGTTCTAAAGTAGGAAGGTGGCGTGTTTGGAAATGCTCCAGATCGGCTACCAACGCGGATAAAGATTGCACTACATTATCATGCAATTCACGAGCAATGCGGAGCCGCTCAGCTTCCTGTGCTAAACGGATAGATGGCGAGTCCAACACAGTGAGCATAACTTCATTCTCTTTCTACCGACGTAAGAATTTACTTACGAGTTTTTGATGTACCATCTCAATATAAATGAATTTTGTTAATCTTTCGTTGAGAGATGACTGTTATAAAGGTTGAGATTTGCCAACTCAAGCGAAGAGTTCTTAACCTGAGCAGAATTTGCATGTCTCATTCGTGATATCGTATGCTTGCTAACAATATCATTGCAGTGATTTTCAGGAGAATACTATGACGAATAGCATGATTCTCGTTGTTGGCAGCCTAAATATGGATGAGATTGTAACAGTCACTCGCCCACCAGTGCTTGGGGAGACGTTGCTTGGCGCTGGTTCACTAAAGCTGGTTCCTGGTGGGAAGGGAGCAAACCAAGCTGTTGCTATGGCCCGTCTGGGTGCGTCTGTCTCAATGGCTGGTCGAGTTGGCACAGATCCCTTTGGCAAGCAGTTGCTCGATGCTCTCAAAGTTGATCAGATTGATACAGGACTTATCAGTATCGACCAGCAAGAGGCCACAGGAGTCGCCTTTATATTTCTCACCCCAGATGGAGATAATGCAATCATTGTTGCCTCAGGGGCAAATATGAGTGTTGGTAAGGATCGAGAGCAACTTGCGCATATTTTTGAGGCTATTCCAAATGCGCAGGCGCTTGTACTACAACTAGAGATACCTATCGAAATCGTAACTTCGTTGATTACCGCCGGGCATAATGCTGGCATTCCAGTTGTGCTTAACTTTGCACCGGCACACCCTTTAGCATGGGAGATACTCAAACAATTGCACGTGTTGATTTTGAATGAGATCGAGGCCGGTTTTCTACTTGACACACAGATTGACAATCCAGACGAAGCACGTAATGCTGCTACAATGATCCAGAAACAAGGAATACAACATGTAGTGGTTACACTCGGAGCACGTGGCGCAGTGCTTGCAAGCGATGATGGCAGTGGGAACACGCAAACATTTTATCAAACCGCTCCAAAAGTACAGGCCATTGATACAACCGCTGCAGGTGACTGCTTTGTAGGCGCATTTACTGTTGCTTTGATCGAGGGAAAAAACCCTGAAGACGCTCTAAAATTCGCAATATATGCCAGTGCGCTAAAAGTCACTAAATTTGGTGCGCAATCAGGCCTGCCTACAAGAGCAGAGGTTGAGACATTTCAAGCACAATGAAAGGTGTAACATGCAGCGTATAATTCTCGATACTGATCCTGGTCTGGATGATGCCCTAGCGCTCCTTCTGGCCCTTGCTTCGCCAGAAGTGCAACTTGAAGCTATAACCACCGTCAGCGGAAACGTGCATGTTGATCTAACCACGCGCAATGCCCTAGCACTCTTAGAATTAACGGGACGAACGACAATTCCGGTAGCGCGCGGATGCGATAGACCAATAGTACGCCCGCCGGTCTTTGCCGACTACGTTCACGGTCAAAATGGGCTTGGAGGAATTTGGCTTCCTGAACCACAACTACAACCAGTAAACCAACACGCTGTAGACCTGATAATCGAAAAGATCATGGCTGCTCCGCGAGAAATATCTCTCGTGCCGGTTGGACCGCTCACTAACATCGCGATGGCTCTACGTAAGGAACCACGAATTGCTGAGAATGTCCGCGAAGTGGTGATTATGGGTGGAGCACTGCGCGTACCAGGTAATGTAACACCAGAAGCTGAGTTCAACATATATGCGGATCCACATGCTGCTCACATGGTCTTTCATGCAGGCTGGCCCATTCGACTCGTAGCACTCGATGTAACGCAAAAAACTTTACTCAAGCGCGAGCGAGTGCAGGATCTGGCATCCAATGGCAATACAATAACCAGGCTCATCCAACAGATGGTCGATAATTTTCTGACCACTTTCGGCTTGCCACGAGGCATTACCGCCTTCCAAATGCATGATCCTCTCTGTTTGTTTGCTGCAATCCAACCAGATATCATTACCTGGGAGCCAGCTTATGTCGATGTTGAGATAGGCAGTAGCCTTACCTTAGGAGAAACTGTCGCATATTTTTCTAACCTGAAGGAAGATATTGATCCATCGCTAGAGCATTTACATTCTGCCAACATGCTCACCTCTGTTGAGGTCGATGTTGAACGCTTTATTTCGATTTTTGTTGAGAGGATCCAATCCACTTTTGGTTTTGACAAGGCCACGGAGAATGAGCTATAGTAAAGAAGTATAATTCCTACTAAATTAGTTGGTTTAATTTTTAAAGGAGCCACGGAATATGGCAGAGATAAACGAAGCGGAAGTCATGGACGCCTTACATGAATGCTATGACCCAGAAATTCCCGTCAACGTTGTTGATCTGGGTCTGATTTATAATGTTGAAATCAATAATGACACAAGCCACGTTGATGTCACAATGACCCTTACAGCATTGGGATGCCCTCTGGCAGGAGAGGTAATCAGTGAAGTAGAGATGCGTGTAGGGGAAGTTGAGAATGTCAAATCCTGCAAATGCACCCTGACATTCGATCCACCCTGGTCACCCGATCGCATGACAGAAGATGCAAAGTGGGAACTTGGCATGGTCTAAACGAAAAGCTCAGATTTGCTCTTTAAGGTTGAGTGCTTATATGCTATACTACATCGCGTGCATAGCCACAGAATAGACCTGAAGATTGGTCAATACAGTGTGGGCAGGTGAAAAAGATGGCATATGAAGGACCACAAGGCGGCGACATTCGCGCAACGTTAGCACTGAGCCAGTCTGAGTCACAGACCGGCAGTAGCAGAACCCTCACGCTTCCTGGAGGACGCCGTATTACCGTGCCTGTGCGCGCAGGAATCCGCAACGGCGAGCAGATTCTCCTTAAAGGTATGGGCGAGCCAGCATGGTCAGGTGGCCCTGCTGGTGACTTGATATTGACCGTAGCTATCGCACCTTCAGAGCAATATGGCAGTCAGCCAAATTTTATAGACGATCCTTCTTCTCCCACTGATTTTATACAGGCATCCGCAGTGCCACCAACAATCCAAACACCTGACTATCCCGGGTCTTATACACCGCCCGGACAAACACCGAATTACAACCAGTACGGGCAATATGGTTCATCTGCTCCCAACTATCCAACTGCAGCGTCAGGTGGAGGCTATCCAGACTATCAAGACCAGACACAGGCACAGGAACCACTTTATCTGTACCAGAATCAGCCACAATATGCCGAGCCTGCACAATATGGTGGATATCCGCAGGCAGGGCAACAATACACAACTCCTCCTCCGCCTAAAAAACGAGGCATGTCACCAATTGTGATCATATTGATCATCGTGCTTGTACTGATCCTACTCGCGGGTAGTGGTTTAATTTACTTTATCGGCGTCTATCAACCTCAAAAAATGCATGCTGATGCTACTGCTACAGTCAATGCCCAGATAACATCAACTGCGCAGGCAAACGCTCAAGCTACCTCAAATGCATTGGCGACATCGACAGCGCAAGCAAACGCTACTGCTACTGCCCAGGCATCAGCAACCGCAGCCGCATCAGCAACGGCCACAGCGTACCAGGCTATTTTGAGCCAGGCAACAAGCGGAACCCCGGCGCTGAATGATTCGTTAAGCGCTCCAAGCAGTAACAATTGGGACCAACTCTCAGCATCAAATTCGACTCAAAGCGGGAGTTGTGCTTATGCTGGAGGAGCATATGAATTGAGCATGCCTACAAAAGGGTTCTTTCAACCATGCTATGCCGAGGCTCCAACTTTTACCAATTTTGCCTACCAGGTGCAGATGACAATCAAACAAGGCGACGAGGGAGGCATCCTTTTCCGAGCTAACACCGCGAACTCAAAGTTTTACCTCTTGCGTATTACCCAGAGCGGTGCATATGACCTGTTTGTCTATATTGATAACCAGGGTACCCATGCCAAGAACCTGTTAAGCAACTCAACCACACTCTTTAAAACAGGTTTGAACCAGCCGAACACTATTACAGTTGTCGCTCAGGGCGGCAACCTGTACTTCTATGTCAATGGGCAGTATTTTGACAACGTCAATAACACGACGCTTAGCTCTGGTAAGATCGGTGTATTTGCTGAAAGTAACACCAACTCGACTGTCGTAGCATTCAGTAACGCTAAGGTCTGGCAATTGTGAGTTTTCACTCCCAATTTCAGCAACCTTCACAACCAGATCTGCGGCCAGGTACAGAGCCTTCACGGAAACACAAGGGGTTCTCGAAAACAGTCATAGTTGGACTTGTCATGCTAGCATTGGTGCTGATTGGTGGAGGAATACTCTTCGCATTTGTAGGCGTCGTCCAACCTTATCAGAAACGTTTGCAGGCTACAGCAACTGCCCAAACACAAGCTTTACAGGCAACTGAAGTAGCCCGAACGCATGCCAAAGCAACAGCCGCAGTTCTAGCCACTGCCAGTGCGTATGTAGAAGCAACAGCAACTGCCATGCAGGAACTCTACATTCAGGCTTCCAGTGGAAACCCGACGCTTAACAATTCATTGTATCATCAAAATGGCAACAAATGGGATGTGGTCAATAACAGTGACGAGGGAAGTTGCACATTCAAGAACAACGCCTATCATGCCGAAGCGCTTCAAGCAAATTATCTGTACGCGTGTTTTGCTACAGCTCCCAACTTCTCCAATTTCGCCTATCAAGTACAGATGACAATCTTGCAAGGTGATTATGGTGGCATTATTTTCCGTGCCAATGGGGTAAACTCGAAATACTATTACTTCCGTGTTAGCAAAGATGGAGCCTACGATCTCTCCGTTTCACACGATACAAACTCCACGCATGATCAGATCTTAAAGACTGGCATTGCCTCATCCATCATTGCAACCGGGTTAAATCAGCCAAATCTTGTAGCTGTGCTTGCCAATGGAAGCAATTTCTATCTCTATGTGAACCAGAAATTTCTGGTACAGGTACATGACAACACATACCAGTCTGGTCAAATTGGAGTTTTCGGAGGAGATTTCGCAAGCACGTCAGCTGATGTGGCTTTTACGAATGCGAAGGTGTGGAGGATATGATTGTGATTGTTCGATAGTTGGTATCGAGAAGTCTGAAAGGACCCAGCCGTGGGTAGCCCCGAGTACCTCTTGCTTACTGTAAGAATCCTGGCAAGGTGGCTCCGTCTTCAGTAGCGAGGAAGTTGCCACACCAGGCGAGCAGGCGACTGACACACACTGCATTCTCGGGCACTTTGTAGCCCACGCATGGTGCGATAGCGCTCTTTGATCCACCAGCCAATGGCGCGTTCACAGGCATTGTTGGTGCCATCTAACGTTTCTCCCTTGGGTCCTTTCCAGGTCCGGTAGCGCGTCAAGCGATGCCAGAGATTCCAGCGGTCCAGAAACAAGAGCCGCAGACGATAGGCCAAACTTTGGTGTTCTCCTTCTCGCGGTGGCACAGCGTTCTAGATAGCGGCGATGCAGCGCTTCCAGTTCGGGAGCCTGCTCCTTCTGTCGACTCTTGACCAATTCACCAAGACGCGTTACGTCCGCTGCTGCTTGTTCTGGACTCACGCCAATGGCCTTGAGGGAGCCATCAGCATCTTTGGCCACTAACGGTTGGTAGCGCTCAATCAAGGTCTCGGTGTTGCGCACCACATGCGCTTTACACACTTGATGCTGCACACCTATCTCGTCAGCCACCGTTTTGAAGCCATCGGCATCATCAGTGACCAAGACGCTGGCACCCACGCTCTTGGCAATTGGCTCAATCCACTCTTGCAGCGCCTTGATATCTTGGACCGTCTAACGCATCAATCGTTAAGGCCAGCCCGCTGATCGGATCAACAGTGATGCCCAGTGGTATCCACTCGCCTTTGCATTTGACGCTGGTCAGATCGCCTCCCAACGCAGGCGTGCTGCACACCAGCAAACACCTGACCCCCCTTGAGGCCTGGTACCAGCCTGGCTGTCTCTTGCACCGCATCATAGATGCGACTCTTACACAGATAGACCCCAAGGGCTTCTAACGCCAACGAGGTCGCTCCATAACTTAATCCCAGCAGATATAGCATCACCGCTAGCCCTTTCACGCGTTGTGATGTTTGAGCAGGCGTCGTTCCCTCGGGATAGACTCGGAAGGTGCGTTTGCACTTCAAACACTGATAGCGATGCACCTGCACCTCATGATACACCGTATCTCGCAAGGGTTTCGCGACTTCTTGGCGCAGGTGCAACTTCCGTCCACTACACCCAGCATACACACATCGCGTGGGAATTGTGATCGCCTCACGGGTCACTTTGGGTAAGACAATCCGTAACCGCATGGCTCTGCCTCCTGGAATTTCTCTCTTCCTCATTTTACTAGTTTTACCGCTGGTCGAACAGTCACGATATGATTTGACTATTGACAATTAGCAAAAGCACTGGTAATCTTTAAGCACAATAAGAGAGCTTTGAACGGGACAAGTAGCTTTTTACAGGCAACAGCGAGCTGCGGGAAAGTGCAACGCAGCAGTCAGTAGAAGTGAAATCCACCCTCGAGCCAGCGCGATAAGCGCCAACGGTTGCCTCCGTTACAGGCAGTGTGAGTTTCAATTCGCTTTTTGTGGGTTGGAAGAATCAAGGTGGCACCACGATAAACGCAACACGCGTCGTCGTCCTTAGCAAAGGACGGTGGCGCTTTTTTATTGTCTATTATGAATTTTAAAAAATCAGGAGTAAACATTATTATGTTAGATCTCGCATTTATTCGCAACCATCCGGACGTTGTAAAAGAAGCGGCACGAGTCAAAAACAACACGCTTGATATCGATTACCTGTTAGAGGTTGATCGACGCGTGCTGGATTTGCAACACAAAGTGGAAGAAGCTCGAGCCGAGCAGAACAAAATCTCGAAGCGCGTGCAACAAGCTGGCAAAGACAAAGCTCTACGAGACGCGTTGATCGCCGAGGGGAAAGGTCTAGCTGAGGAGATCAAGGGTCTTGAACCAACGTTACGAGAGTTGGAGGAGGAACGCCAGCAGTTGCTCTACCTTGTGCCCAATATCCCTGATCCAAGCGCGCCAATCGGCAAGGACGAGAACGACAATGTGCCAATTCGCGAATGGGGCCAGAAACCTACGTTCGGCTTTGAACCACTCGACCATTATGCTTTAATGCAAAAACTGGATGTAGTAGACATCGAGCGAGCCGTCAAGATTGCTGGTGCGCGAAGCTATGCGCTCAAAGGTGATGCTGCACGACTCGAACTGGCCTTGATGAATTTCGCCATGGATCGCATTGCACGCAAAGGATTTACTCCAATGATAGTACCTGCAATGGCGCGAGATTTCTGCTTCATAGGCAACGGACAATTTCCCAAGGGACGTGACCAGGTCTATGCTATCGAGGATGAAGATACATTCCTGGTAGGCACCTCGGAGGTCTCGATCACGGGCATGTACAAGGATGAGATTCTCAGTTACGAGGATCTGCCCTTGACCTTCGTCGGTTTCTGTCCCTGCTTCCGCAAAGAGGCTGGCACTTATGGCAAAGATACACGAGGCGTCTTCCGTATTCACCAATTCAACAAGGTCGAACAGTATGTGATCGCAAAAGCCGAGCATGAGGAATTGGTACACTGGCACGAGCAGTTGATTGCAAACTCGGAAGAACTGGTACAGGCTTTGGAGTTGCCATATCGTGTTGTCAACGTTTGTACAGGCGATATGGGCGATGGTAAAGTTGGCATGTACGACCTGGAATGCTGGCTGCCCAGCGAGGGCAGGTATCGCGAGACTCACTCGTGTTCGTACTTCCACGAATGGCAAGCGCGCCGCGTGAATATCCGCTACCGTGACGAGGATGGCAAAGTAAAGTTTGTGCATACGCTGAACAATACAGCTATTGCTTCGCCACGAATTCTGCTGCCTCTGTTCGAGGTTCACCAGCAGGCCGATGGTAGTGTACGTATTCCGGAGGCGCTGAGGCCGTTTATGGGTGGGCAGGAGTATATCAGGGCGACGGGAGAGGGTAAGGGTGGAGAGATAAAGTGTTGGTTGAGCTAACCCTGAAATCCATATGCATTATTAGTTCATGCATATGGATTTCAGGGTTGCTTATATTACTCCTCTACAACCAAATAATCTCTCCCCACACCTTCTTTGTTTCATCATCCACATGCAGCAACCCAATACTGCATCTCTCCTGCCTTCGTCGATCAGTAGCACTCCCCGGATTAAACAAGAGTAGCCCGTTGCGTTCTTCATTCCAGGGAATATGGCTGTGGCCATAGACGACAACTCGGGCATTGGGAAACTCCTGGCGTGCGATTTTTTCACGATTGTGTGAATCGCCCAGGATATGCACAATACCGATGCGACAATGCCCAACCACAATTTCGCGTTTGATCGGTAATGCGTGAATCACTTCGTCTTCTTCGACATTGCCCTGCACAGCCACAACTGGCGCGATCGTCTCTAACTCTTTGATTACTGAAAGTATGGAGAGATCTCCTAGCATGGATAATCAATTCAACACCTGCGAAATGCTCCCAGATGGCGTCGGGTAGTTTTTTGAAATGAGGAATATGGGTATCGGAGATAATTCCTATATGATGCTGCAATTTGGCGTACACCTCTCTTTTGGGGTATAGTAAAGATGTCGTTACTGTTCTGTTGTCGCCCCATACAAGGATATCACATGCGTATTGCGATCATTTCTGACATTCATGGGAACCAGGTTGCCCTCGAAGCTGTGCTGCAAGATTTTCACCGCCAACCTCCTGTAGACCATCTGGTTATTGCAGGCGATCTTTGTCTGAATGGTCCGTGCCCACGAGAAGTTCTCGAAATTGTGCAAGGGCTCAATTGTGTGGTCCTCCAGGGTAATGTAGACCTGGAAGTGGTGACTCAAGCACCTGACAAGGGTATGAAGAAGCGCAACACCGCAGCATGGACACGCGAGCAAATTGGGCAGGCAGGTATTGACTATCTTGCATCTCTTCCACTTTCACATCGTATTGCAAACCCGCAAGGCAATGACCTGCTCGTTGTACATGCTAACCCTCTCAATCTGGAAGATGCAATCTTTCCAAATGCGCCTGATAGCACATTAGAGTATCTTCTGGGTGGCTTGGATGACGGTATTGGCGCTCTGGCTTTCGGGCACTTGCATATCGCCTACACACGAAGATGGAGGCATCTCTTTCTTGTCGATGTTGGTAGTTGTGGATTACCACGCGATGAAGATTTGCGAGCTTCGTATGCTATTCTCAGTTGGCAAGCGAGAAGCTGGGTCGCAGAAATTCGCCGGGTAGCTTATGACGTTCATGCGGTCGTGAAACAAATCAAAACGAGCGGCATTCCGAATGTAGAGAAACGCGTAAAGACTCTGTTAGAGGCGAAGTATTAGCAAAAAGAAGCGCGGCGTAGTTCGATTTTTGAACCACGCCGCGCAGGCAACCCTTTGATTGCTAGAGCGCGCAATTGCAAAGGGGAGCGGTACACATGGTTTGCTGAACAGAGATGATACAGGACAGAGCTGTTTGTTGTTTAGAAATGCTTGCTTCCTCTTCCACTATGATTTCCTCCCCCAGGTAACTTGCAGCTTCGCCGATGTCAACCAGTTGCAGTTCTTCGATGATTGCCCGCAATTCTCCGGTTGTTGCCATAATAATTTCTCCTGATGCTTCCTTTCATTCAGATGTGATCTGAATGCATATAAGTATTTTTGATTAGATAATTGGGTTAACTCCGAGTCCCTTCCACCTATTCATCGAGCGCCCTCCTGGTAAACGTTGCGCAGGACGTTTTTTGGTTATTACTATTGTCAGTCATATTAAGTAATTTGTAACTCTTCAGGTCTTTTTTCTTCTGCCGCCTTCGGCGGCAGAAGAAAGGTGAAGCGGGGACACCCCGCACCCCGGCAAGGGACTTCGTCCCCTGCACCCCTTGTGCCCAATACATCTCACTTAAGGGATTTTTAGCTCTCTATGGTAGAGGTAAAAACCAATCTTTTGAGCTTGCGAATTGGCCTTCTTTGACTCGCACATGTTCTTAAGTGAGATGTATTGCCCCTTGTGCCACCAATTAGGTTTCGGATAATTGGAAACGCCAATCTAGCAAGGGACTTTGTCCTCTGCGCCCCTTTTGTCTTCACCAGTCACTCTGCCAGGTGGATCACCAAACAGTCGACAAAGGACTTTGTCCTCTGCAGCCCTGACATCGGCACCTTTGGAGATACACAGAACGTTAGCAAAGGGATTTCTTCTCCCTGCTGTGTAGTTACAATATACATAGGTAGAGAGCTGTTACCACTAGCTTATGAATCCCTACATTTATATAAACGAGTGACTTTACAAATTCATATCTCATTCTTACTTAATTAGTCCTTATTGCTTATTGGCTTCATAATGTGCGTGTGGCCCTCAGGCGTGCTATACTGACAGCAAGAAAAAGAACACTTGAGAGGTTAACGAGAACGCATTGTGAAGGCAGTTATTTACTATGCTTTTGATGATATTCGAATAGAAGACATGGACATTCCATCCATATCTGACACCGAATTACTAGTCAAGGTACATGGTTGTGGTCTGTGTGGGTCTGATATTATCAAAATAGTGCAACGGGCCCAACCTCCTGTTGTGTTGGGACATGAACTAACCGGTACGATTGTTGGGCGCGGAAAAGATGTAAGCAATTTTGAGGTTGGACAACGCGTCATCGTCTCTCACCACGTTCCATGCGGTGAATGCCATTATTGTAGACATCACAATTACTCGATGTGCGCAAATTTTAAGGCTTCGAATATAAACCCCTGTGGATTCGCAGAATATATTCGTGTGCCAACACAGCATGTGCAACACACAACGCTGCTGCTTCCTGAAACACTCAGCGCGGAAGAAGGCTCATTTGTTGAACCTCTCGCCTGCTGCGTGCGTGCTGTACAAAGAACACCATTACAAGCAGGTGATAGCGTAGTGGTAATGGGGTTAGGGTCAGTTGGTTTACTGATGCTACAGGCTGTAAAAGCTGTAGGAGCTGGCGATAGTGGCAAGGTTCGCGTCTATGGTGTAGACTTGTTACAAGAACGTCTGCAACTCGCGCGTGCTCTTGGCGCGGATGACGTGGTGCTGGCTCCAGCCGATGAAGATGGCTTGCGTCAGGCAATAGACCAATATACCGACGGACGTGGTGCGGATGCCATTATTATTACGGCCCCAGGTACACGTCCATTTATGCAAGCACTGGCAGGCATACGCAAAGGTGGTACGATCAATATTTTTGCTGCACATTCAGGCATGGTTCCAATTGATCTGGAGAAGATATATCAGCAAGAACTAAGCATCACAAGTACCTATTCTTCATCACCAGAAGAGTTGCGCATCGCACTTGACTTGCTTACAAGCCGAAAAGTGCGTGTGGATGACCTGATCAGTCACAGACTACCATTGAAGCGATTTTCCGAGGGTGTGGAGTTGATGCGCGAACGAGCAGCATTGAAGGTCTATTATCAAATTTCGGGAGAATAAGCATGGCAAGTACACATTATGACGTAGCAGTTATAGGCGCTGGCCCCGGTGGTTATGTGGCCGCCATTCGAGCATCACAACTTGGCGCAAAAGTTGCCATTGTTGAGAAGCAATATCTCGGGGGTACGTGTCTTAACGTTGGCTGCATCCCTTCCAAAGCAATGTTACATATCGCAGAGGTTTTGCACAATATAGAGTCGTTTGAAGATATGGGCATCCATTTGCAACAACCCCCAACCTTTGATATGAGCAAAGCTGTGGCTTACAAAGACAAAGTCGTTAAGCGCATGACGAGCGGCGTTGGCACGTTGATGAAAGGCAATCACGTCGATGTCTTTGATGGATTGGGCACAGTCGATGCTTCACGTAACGTTACTGTGACAAAGAACGATGGATCACAGGAGCAATTCAACGCGGATAAGATTATTCTGGCAACTGGTTCTGTTCCGCTCTTACCACCCTTTCCAGGCATTGACGGGAACAACGTCATCAATAGCGATACATGCTGGAACTTGCCCAAAACGCCTGAAAGCATCATTTGTGTCGGCGGGGGCGTGATCGGTGTTGAACTGGCCTGTATGTTCAATGCACTGGGTTCAAAGGTTACCGTTGTCGAAATGTTGCCGAACATCCTGGCACCTGTCGATGACGAAGTACGCCGATTGCTAGTGCGTATTCTCGGCAAGCGCGGCATCGAGATTGTAACTGGCGCGAAGGTTGAATCCATCACAGATGATGGGAATTTGAAAAAGGTAATCGCCAGCTCAGAAAAAGGCGAGCAAAGCTTCAGCGGTGAATACGTGCTGATAGCAGTTAGCCGTATAGCCAACACCAGTGGTCTGGAACATTTGATGGAACAGGGATTGGATAACGAACGGGGACGTATTCGCGTCAATGAAAGAATGGAGACAAACCTTCCCGGTATCTATGCCATCGGCGATCTTGTGCATGGAGCAGGGCTGGCTCACGTTGCATCTACTGAAGGCGAAGTCGCGGCTGATAATGCCATGGGACATGAAGCGAAAATGGATTACAATGTGGTGCCAAACCCAATCTATACCTTCCCAGAAGTGGCTTTTATCGGCTTGACCGAGGCGCAAGCAAAAGAGAAATATCCCGAAGCTCGTGTCGAGCGCTTCCCCTGGTCAGCTAACGGTAAAGCTGTCGCTATGGGTGAAACCGATGGCTTCACCAAGATTATCATTGGCAAGTACGATGAAATTCTCGGCGCGCACATTATAGGCCCAGACGCGACCAATCTGATCAGTGAATACTCGGTTGCTATGCGCAGTGAACTGACTGCCGATGAGATCATCGAGACTATTCACCCCCATCCGACGCTCAGTGAGGGCCTGCGCGAGGCAATGCTGACAGTGGAAGGACGTCCGATACATATTCCGCCAAAGCAATCTCTGACACGCACAAGGTAACTGAAATAATATCATTAAAGGAGCAAAGCATTGGATAGCTACAACTCCATTCGTAATTGGTTCGATCTACGCGGACTCCCTGTAACCATCCCCAGCGAGGGGCGAAGCGTAGGCACAGTGGAAGACTTTTATTATAAAGCTGGCACGAATGCGATCTATGCATTACGCATAAAGACCAGCTTATCTGGTTACATGGCCCTAGCGGCAAGCGCGATTAGCACAATTGCTAAAAATGCAGTCACCATTGCCAGCCAGGAGATGTTGATTGATGAGAGTAATGGTGGCGATTTAACAGAATTACCCCTTGGCAACAATTTACTGGGCTATGATGTACTGAGTGAAAGTGGCAATTCTCTGGGCACTATTGAAAACATATTATTGGCCACCTATCCCCCCGTAGCCTTGCGCATCGCGGCTTTCCAGTTAGCCAGTGGAAAAACCTTTTCTGCTGAAGAAGTAACAGCCTATGGAAGAAGTGAGCTTTATATCCTTGATAAAGTAGCAAGGAAGTTATGATTGCCAACTAAAACGCTTTAGCCTGTGAGAAAGAGGTAAATGGCAAGCAAAGCCCCAATAAGCGCTGCCAGAATCGTTAAAATGATCGAGAATGCAGCCGGTGGATGAAAGCGCTCTGAGTCAATTGAACGGCGAATTTGCAGGAATTCGATCAGAGCCACAATCATCATAATAACGCCCAGGAGTGTCAGAGAGACGCCAAAAAACGAAGAGTAGTGGATTGGGAGGATTTCGGTCAAACCAATCTTAAAACCTAGTTCTCGCAGAAGGAGTCCAAACCGCTCTACAACGAAACCAAAGGTGATAGTCGCCAACCCGGTACGTATCCATGCCAGGAAGGTGCGCTGATTTGCCAGGTGATCGGTAACTTTCTTGCTTGTGCCAATATGTTTGGGGAGGGATACGTGTTCCTCTACAGTATTAGCGGCATTCTCTTCTTGCTGAGCCATGTACAAAGTTTCCTATCATACGTATTTATGTATTCATTATAGCTGGCTCAACAATTGGAGACAATAGTTACACACTCTTCTCTTGTGATACTTCGCCAGCAGTGTGCTCTTCTTTTTTCTCCAGGCCAGGAGCGGGAGTAGGGAGCTTGAAGACAGCGAAAAGGTAATAAAGCGCGGGCAGAATAAGTACCATTCCAATACCGATTGAAATCAGCAAGATCACAATCACGTTCGGATCGTTCGCAGCATTTTCGATAGTCACATGCGGTGGAATGATATAGGGATATTGTGATAGCCCCCAGGAACCAAGCAGAAAGGCAGTTTCCAGGATGATCAATATGCGTGCCAGACTGTATCTGCGGTAAAACAACGCTGCCGCTGTTGCAAGGCCGATCAGCATTGTGGCAATCACAACTGGCAGTGCGCGAGTTAACAGGCCTTGCCAGAGAATCGGAGCCTCTGATGGTGAGAGCAGAAGACCAAGCGCACCAAGCGCAGCTGTTATCGCACCCGCAATAAGTGCTCGTACACGATACATTTCCGCAAGCGTTTCATCATGATCATTATGAGCTTCCACGCTAAGATAGACAGCCGCGAGTGAAGCACAAAGCGAGATAGCCATTGCACCAATCGTCAAGGCAAAGGGGGTTGTCCATGCAGCACCCGAGTCAGCCTGAACATTACCATTTGTTGCCTCGATTTTACCACTCGCTACAGCGGCAGCGGCAGCGCCCAGGAAAAAAGGTGTAACCAGGCTAGCCGTACTAAAGACACGGCTCCACCATGTTGTTGTAGGAGCGGTTGTATCGATGGCGTATGTACGAAAGATAAAGGCTGAACCACGAAGCACGATACCTATGAGCGCAATGGTTAACGGAATAAACAACACAATAGAGAGTATCGCAAATGCTGATGGAAACACGCTAAACAGCCCGACAATCAGAAAGATCAACCAGACATGGTTAGCTTCCCATACTGGCCCTAGAGCCTTATTTATCAGTTGGGTCTGGCGTTTGGCCTGGGGGCCTACTGCAAACAGATTCCAGATACCTGCTCCAAAGTCCGCTCCACCAAGTACGGCATAAGCGATGAGACCCACCCATAGAATACTCAGGGCTATGAAGGCAACCGACATTATACACCTGCCTTTTCTGGCTGCTGTGCACTTCCAGGCATTTCTACCTTAGGTAGAGGTGAGCGAGCAACCCCCAAGAGCAGTCGAGTAAGAGCTACGGCTAATAACACGTAAATCAGGGTGAAGATCAGAAAACTGATATTAAGCCAGGGCGCTGTCGTCACAGCATCTTTTGTGCGTAAGTATCCATAAATGACCCAGGGTTGACGTCCAAACTCGGTTACCATCCAGCCAAGTTCTATCGCCAGAAACGATAATGGCCCGGAAAGCACTATCCCCAAAAGCAAGAGACGATTTGTAGGAACTGTACGTTTCTTCAAAAAGTACAGGAACCAGAACAACAACGCAATGAATAATACGAAGAATCCACTAGCGACCATGCCATCAAACGAGGTATGCACAGGCAACGGATTTGGACGATCAGCAGGAGCAAAGGCATCAAGCCCCTTGATGGTCGAATTTGGATTAAACGTAGCAAGGATACTTAACCCGCGCGGAATTTCAAGAGCATAAATGACTTTTCCGGTACTCGAATCAGCGAGACCGCCAATCTCCAGCGGAGCGCCTTGTTGTGTCTTGAAGACACCCTCCATTGCAGCTAATTTAGCAGGTTGAGCATCAACAAGAAAACGCGCGTTCGCATCACCGCTGATGATCTGAAGTGGGATGGCAATGACTCCCATTACCAGCGCCAGCATCAGGCCTTTGCGATAGTAATCATCGCGCTTGCCTCGCAACATAGCAAATGCATATACAGCCGCGACGCCGAAACCCGTCGCCACATAGCAAGCCAGAATCATATGAATGGTCTCATACGGGGTGCTTGGATTCAGCATAGCCTGGATAGGATTGATATCGACGACCTTGCCATTCTTGATCACAAAGCCTGCTGGAGTATTCATCCAGGAGTTCGCGCTCACAATAAACCATGCTGAGGCCAGGCCACTGATCCAGATTGGGAATGAGCAAAGCCAGTGCGCGCGTGGTGAGAGACGATCCCAGCCATAGAGGTACAGGCCAAGAAAAATTGCTTCTAAAAAGAATGCAAAGCCTTCCAGGGCAAATGGTAGCCCAACCACGGCACCTGCAAATTTAATGTACGTCGGCCATAGCAGGCCAAGTTCAAATGAAAGGATGGTACCAGAAACGGCTCCTATCGCGAAAAGAATGGCAGCCGCTCTCGCCCAGCGACGAGCGAGCATCATCCAGGTCTTATCTTTACGAAAAAGTGCAAGCCCCTCGGCAATACATAGGAGCAGTGGTAATCCCACTCCGAGAGCCGAAAAAATAATGTGGAAAGCCAGCGAAGTGCCCATCTGAGCACGCGCAGCAAGCAGGTCAGGCATAGCTTTATTCCTTGATTATGCATTAGTTTATTGACTATTTACTTTTATCTGTACCAAATTGTAGGAGTCTTTGTGAGGTGTGACAAACTGAGCTGTTACGGCGCCAGGGTTCTGCTCTGGTCTTGTCTCCCACCGGATGCACAACGAGATACACTCAAGCAGACGCAGGCTTCTGGCAAACCCGTGTGAGAACACGGCTCTTGTAGCATTCCAGGGCTTTCGGCTACAAGAGTGGGAGAAGTAGTCTCAAGACCAGGAAGGAGCACCGCGAAACGATGCATGATTCACTCGTACCCTCCATCGAACGCATTTCTCCTGAAGAGGAACCAATCGTTCTCCCTCACCTGGTCCATTTGCTGCAGGATGCCGTCGCCAGTGGGGCCTCGGTTGGCTTTCTGCCGCCCTTGAGCGCAGAGGACGCGCAGCAGTACTGGAGCACAGTCTTTCAGGACGTGGTCCAAGGCACCTGTGTGCTTCTCGTGGCGCGTGACGAAGGTCGGATCGTCGGCTCGGTCCAGCTTGCGTTGGCTCTGAAACCGAATGCGCGGCATCGGGCCGAAGTGCAGAAACTCTTTGTGCTCTCAAGTCAACGCCGTCGGGGGATCGGGCGAGCGCTCATGCAAGCCGTTGAGCAGGTTGCGCGTTCCGGTGGGAGAACGTTGCTCGTGCTCGATACGCGCCTGGGGGATAGCGCCGAGCAGCTCTATCGTACGTTGGGGTATGGCGAGGTTGGCGTCATTCCTGCGTATGCGCGAGGCGCAAGCGGGACGCTTGAAAGCACGATCATCTTTTACAAAACGCTCCCGCTTGTGGAGTGAAGCACACTGGGAATCCCATGGATATGTGTCGATACGCGCGTGGCAGTCAGTTGAAACACCCCCAAGGGAAGAAACAAGTCCCGTTGCCGCGGCGCTAAACAGTGGCGAGTCCGATCACGCTGAGACCAGCATTGACCACATCCATCAAAGGAACGGGATTGTCATATAACCCATCGCAACGAACGAGCATGTGAGAAAGTTGAAGCGCAAGAGCCATCGCATACCTGGTGATAGCCTTCAGGGCATGTTATGCTATAATCTCTCCAGATACACGGGAGAGATTATAGCATGCAATCCAAAAATGTAACTTCGGACAAGATTATCAGGCATCTTAAAGGTCTGCGCACCCGTTTGCAGCCAGATGAAGAGCCGCTTTTTACAGTACCTGCCATCTGGGATAGCGGACAGGAACAGCGCAGCGTGCCTTGTGATGTTGTGGTGACAAATCAGCGCATTTTCGGTTATTACTTTGTGACCTTCCCGCGCGAACGGCTCTTCATAGATGCGCTTAACCTCACGGAGATCAAGGTTGTCACGTTTCGTCAGAAGACATTTGAGCCAGTATTTCGGGAATTACTTGTCAGTGACGGTCAGCATAAAGTATATATTCGCGCGCCTCGCAAGAAGTTAGAGCGACTTTACGAAGCTTTGAAGTCAGCAATGGAAATCTACGGTCCCAATATACAACCAGCGATTCAGAGTGAAGAAATGAAACCAACTAATGAAACAACTGCGGCATTTGGGAGGCAGGAGATACGCACGACGTTCGAACGTTCGCCTCTAGCTATTACTTTATTGTTCATTGGTGGGCTAGTACTGGAAATTGGCGGAATCGTTCTATGGACAACTACACAGAGCGCTCCGACCGGGTTACCATTGATTTTTGCCGGGTTCGTGGCTGTAATTACAGCTATTCTGGTGAGAAGGCGTAGGTAGACGCGATCTTCTCCTGTATCAGGGTTGCTCTTTGAGAAAATTGTCGATCTGAGCATTCTCTGAATCCGTTAGTTGAAACTCGGCAGCGGCAACAATACCGTCTACCTGCTCTGGACGACGAGCGCCAACGATTGCTCCGGTGACTCCAGGATGCTGCAAGGCCCAGGCAATTGCAACGACACCTGGAGTGACGTTATGCATAAATGCGATCTCATTCAATTGTTCAACCAGTTTCAGATTGCGTGACAGGCGTGGCTCCTTGAATTGGGGATCGCGTTTTCGCCAATCATCGTCGGGTAAATTATTTATGCGCTCAGAAGTCATAGTTCCTGTTAAAAGCCCCGAAGCCATTGGTGAGTAAACGATAATGCCCATATTATGCTCCTGACAGAATGGCAGGATTTCATTTTGAATGTCTGGTTTGACCAGAGAGAATGGAGGCTGTAAGGAACTGATGGGGGCAATTTCCATGGCTCGTCGCATTTGACTGACATTAAAGTTAGAGACGCCGATGTAACGTACCTTACCTTCATGCTTCAATTCAGCCATTGCGCTCCAACCCTCTTCGATGTCTTGTTCTGGATCCGGCCAGTGAATCTGGTAAAGATCAATGACATCAGTTTGTAGACGGCGCAGGCTGTTTTCGCACTCACGCTTGATTGATTGGGCTTTTAAAATACCAGAGATCTCACCGCGATCATTCCATACCCGTCCACATTTCGTGAAGATGTATGGACGATCAGATCGATCTTTGAGAGCGCGTGCAACTACCTCTTCAGCATGGCCCAGACCATAAACAGCAGCGGTATCTATCCAGTTGATACCAAGATCAAGCGCGTGATGTATAGCTGCAATTGACTGTTCGTCGTCCTGAGGTCCCCAACCGAACTGATAGCCGCCACCACCGACGGCCCAACTTCCAAAACCAATGGGGGTGATTTGCATATCTGTATTACCGAACTTTCGTGTTTTCATGTTCTTTCTTCCAGACCTTTCAAATAGCTAAAGCTTCCACTTACATTTTACTACACGAATTAAGCAGCTTTAGCGGTACAGGTCATTTACGTAAGCCAGCAACGTTGACACTACCTTTTACTGACAGGTACAATAGGATAGCCGACCTGACTATGTGGGTCAAGGTACCTATAAAGGGCACCCTGTACACCCTGTCTGCATATATTTTAGATGAGGCGATAAAGCTATGAAGATGTATGTCTGTATTAAACAGATTCCTGACCCTAACACCGTTGTTAGCAAGCTAGATCCGAACACGAAGCGGCTCGTGCGTAGCGGTGTCTCACTTGTGCTCGACCCAGGTGACGAAAGCACTATCTCAGCCGCAATCAAAATTCGCGATACCATAGGAGATAGTGAAGTAACCGTTGTCTCCATGGGGCCAGCAAGCGCCCAGGAAGCCATGCGCCGCGCTCTGGCAATGGGAGCTGATCGCGCAATTCTTGTGACCGATCCCGCGCTAGCAGGTTCCGATGCTCTCAGCACAGCGAGAGTGCTTGCCGCAGTCCTGAAGAAGGAAGAGGCTGACCTGGTATTTTGCTCTACTGAAAGTACAGATGGGTATACCGGTATGGTTCCAGGCGGTATTGCGGAGTTTCTTGGTCTTCCGCAGCTGACATTCGCGCGTGAAATTACCATTGAAGGCCAGAAAGCCGTAATCAAACGAGTGACCGCGACAGGTTACCAGAATGTAGAATGTCCTCTTCCCGCAGTCGTCACCATCGCCAGTGGTGCGTTTGAGGCCATTTATCCGACTATGAAGGGCATCATGGGAGCAAAGAAAAAGCCCTTTACCCAGCTTAGCCTGGCCGATCTTGGGATCGAAGCCTCGGAGGTTGGCGAAGCAGGAGCGCACGAGCGTGTCATGACAATTGGTAGTGCTGAAGCTCGTGCTGCCGGCCAGGTTATTAAGGATGAAGGCAATTCAGCCCAGGCTATCGCTGACTTTTTGCAGCGTTACCAGCTACTCTAAATGAAGCGGTAGCATACTTGCGTGAAACAGGAGGATACATAGATCATGTCTAATACTATTTGGGTGCTGGTTGAATTAGAAAACGGCCAGCCTGCTCGCTCATCGCTTGAGGTGCTGGGAAAAGCTGCTCAATTGGGTGACGCCGAAGCTATTGTTCTCGGTACCAATGCTTCAGCAGTTGCCTCAACGCTTGGAGAGTATGGCGCATCGAAAGTTTATGCACATGCCGATGCTGTCTACGATTCTTTTTTGACTCTGCCTGCTGTAGATACTATCAGCGACCTGTTGAAACAACATCAACCAGCGATCTTACTGCTCGCCACTACATATGAACTGCGCGATATCGCAGCCCGTTTAAATGTGCGTCACAACATGGGTTTGATCACTGATGCTACAGACCTCAAATTCGAAGGAGATACGCTAGAGGTATCCGTCCCCTGGGGTGGTGAAAATGTTGTTACCGCGACATTCCCAAAGCAGGGGACAGGCATTGTGCTGACACGACCCAAGGCCTTTGGGCTAGAGCGCTTTGAGGGAAAAACTACTGAAGTTGAGACTCTCAGTCCCTCGTTCAACACCGGGTCACAGAAAATCAAGATACTTGAACGCATTGAAGTGCAAAGTGAAGGGCCATCTCTAGAGGACGCTACCGTGATCGTTGCTGGTGGTCGCGGCCTGGGTAAAGCCGAGAATTTCCAGCTGGTGGAGGATCTCGCAACTACTTTAGGTGGTGCGGCTGGCGCGACTCGCGCTATTGTTGATGCCGGTTGGCTGCCATATAGCTACCAGATTGGACAGACAGGTAAGACCGTCAAACCAAACTTGTATATCGCTTGTGGAATTAGTGGAGCTATCCAGCACCTTTCGGGTATGAAAGGCTCTAAATTTATTGTAGCCATCAACAAAGACGAAAATGCGCCAATCTTCTCGGTGGCTGATTTCGGCGTAGTAGGTGATGCACTGAACATTCTTCCGCAGCTTACGGAGGAAGTGAAGAAGCGCAAGGCTCAATAGAAGGAGGTTGAATTATGCCTCTCCCTTCACCAACAGGAGGCTGGTTCGGCATTGTGTTATTTTTGCTCATTGCCGTGACTGGCGTATCCCTTTTCGCTATACGCGCAGGAGAACTGATTACATTACTGGTAAAAGCAAGACCCGAAGATCGCACCGACCATATTGAAGATCGCATTGGCCAGTTTTTCCAGGTTGTGCTTGGACAAAGTGGCGTACTACGCGATCCTATCCCTGGAATAGCTCACTTCTTCACATTCTGGGGTTTCTTAATCATCTCAGTCGGATTGCTCGATCTCACGCTGCAGGCCTTTGGTCTATCTCTGCCAATCATTGGTGATAGTCACGCATTTGCAACGCTCCTGGATGTTTTCATCATCCTTGTCGCGATAGCTTTGCTAGTCTTCGCCTTCAGACGAGTTGTAATACGACCTAAACAACTCTCAAGCTTTTTGCACGGGCCCTGGGATGGCTTGATCATCCTTGGGCTGATTCTGCTCATTCTTATCGCAATAGTCCTGGTCGAAATCTTTGATTACGCGGCAAGCAACGGAGCTGCATGGTCCCTCTTTGGCATGTGGTTTGGGCCCTCGGTTAGCGGACTTGGCACTGCAACCAATCTCATCTTGTTCCGTATCTTCTGGTTTACCCACTTTATTATTTTCTTCAGCTTTCTTGTCTATTTGCCACGCTCTAAGCACTTGCATTTGATGGCAACACCTTTCAACGTCTTCTTCAGCGATTACTCTCCTAAAGGCGCTTTGCCGCTGATGGAGAACATTGAAGAACGCGAAGATTACGGTGTTTCGCAGCCCGAACAATTTACCTGGAAGCAGTTGCTTGATGGGTATGCTTGCACTGAATGTGGACGCTGCAATAACGTTTGCCCAGCAAGCAATACCGATAAGCCACTTTTCCCCAAGGAAATTATCCTGGGTGTCAAGGAAGCACTCTTTGTGCAGAGCAATCAAATTCTCAGTGAAAATACGATATGGAGCAAGTTGGGCGTTGCTGGCGTCAAAGCAGACGAAACCGTTGAAGAAAAAGAAGCTCATCATGAGCAGATGGTAGGTGGCATCATCTCTAACGATGCATTATGGGCGTGCACAACTTGTCGCGCTTGTATGGAGATATGTCCTGTATCTATCGAACATGTGCCGAAGATTGTGGATATGCGTCGTCACCTTGTCATGGAAGAGAGCGACTTTCCTACTGAGGTAACTTCGCTGTTTAACAACATCGAGCGCAACTCCAATCCCTGGGAGATCAGCAATGACAAACGCGCTGAATGGGCGGCTGGACTGGATATCCCGCTTATGGCAGAGAATCCAGATGCTGATGTCCTCTACTGGGTTGGCTGTATGGGTTCGTTTGATGAGCGCAACAAGAAAGTTGCAACTGCTGTGGCTAAAATACTCAAAGCCGCACATGTTAACTTTGCCATTCTTGGACCTGAAGAAGCGTGTACAGGTGATCCTGCGCGGCGTATCGGCAACGAATATTTGTGGCAGATGATGGCACAGCAAAACATCGAAACGCTCGACGGATACGGATTTAATAGATCAAGCGCTCAGAACGGGCATAATGGACATGCTTCGGGTAACGGTAACAGCGCTGTTGCAAAACATCGCACGGTTCTGACTGCCTGCCCACACTGCTTCAATACTATTATGAACGAGTATCCTCAGCTTGGTGGCGACTATGAAGTGGTGCATCATACCACATACATAAATACGCTGTTGGTACAATCAAAGCATCACGCTTCCCGAGGGTTTTGACCAGCGTAAGCTAACATATCACGATCCTTGCTACATCGGGCGCTATAACGATATATATGATGAACCCCGCCAGGTGCTCAAAGTCCTCAATAGCAATGATATTTCCGAGATGAAACGCAATCGCAACAAGAGTTTCTGTTGCGGTGGTGGGGGTGGTCGCGCATGGATGGAGGAAACAATCGGCAAACGCATCAATCAAAATCGTGTCAATGAGGCATTGAATACGGGCGCTGAAGTTCTCGCTGCTGCCTGTCCTTTCTGCATTACGATGTTTGATGATGGCATCAAAGGTGTAGAGGCGGAAGAGAAGATGCAAATCGAAGATATTGCTGAGATTGTTGTCCAGGCAATCGAAGCACGGCAGGAAATTCAAACGAGATAAAGAGAGTGGCTAGATCAAATGGTTTTTCTTCGAGTGAAACCATCTGATCTAGACACTTCTTAAACCACACTTCACAAACTCAAATCACCCACGGCAATCTCTCCGTGTCGATTAACTGGCAACCAGGAAAAACTCTCCTCTGAACTCCCAGACGGGTTATATTCCAATCCTATATAGCCCTGATATCCGAGACTATCCAAGGTGTTCAAGACGTGAGGATAGTGTATTTCACCAGTCCCCGGTTCATGGCGTTCAGGAGGATCAGCGATTTGAATGTGCCGTATCCACCCGATATGCTCGCGCAACGTTGCAATCAGATTCCCCTCCATACGCTGCATATGATACATATCATATTGGTACTTGAGGTTTGGACGATTCACTTCAGAAAGCAGTTTTAGCGTATCGCGTGTGTTCGTTAAGAGATAGCGCGGGCTTTCAAAGCTGTTTAGCGATTCGACGACTATTCCAATGCCAGCAATCGCTGCATGATCAGCTATCCAGACAAGATTTTCACGTACCTGGTCAAGTTGCTCTTCTCGGCTTTGCTGCTGGATGCTATTGCCAACCAGAGCATTTATTTGAGGGCATCCAATCAGTTGCGCATACTCAATTGCTTTTGAAGCACGTGCGCGTATCCATGCTTTTCGACTGCTGTCATTGAGAAATCCCCTCTCTCCTCGTGCCATGTCGCCTGCATCGATATTCATCAACACGACCTTCAATCCGGTGTCACGCACATGCGCTTCGATTGCAGGCAGATTTTCATCGCCAGGCCATGGGAATTCTACCGCTCCAAAACCCAGGTTGGCTGCTCTTTCAAAGCGCTCAAGGAATGGCACTTCCTTTAAGAGAAAAGAGATATTCACATCAAATCGTAACATATAGCGTTCTCTCTTACCATAAAGCTCTACGGCTTATACATTCAGATCATTGTTAGCACTCAAAAGGAGTATAAACCGCTCAAGCACTTTAAGAGCCACATCAACATCTTCAACAGTGACAAATTCGGCGGGATTGTGGCTGATGCCAGCGTGGCAACGCACGAAGAGCATGGCAATACCAGTTAGTTCTGAAAGTGTTACACCATCATGCCCTGCTCCACTCGGCAGGGAAATCAGAGGATAGTTCAAATCCACAATTGCTTGCTCCAGAAACTTCGTCAGGGCTGGTGCACATGGAATCGTCTTATGCTCCTGTAGAAGCTGCCAGTCGAGGGAAATCTCGCGTGTGTTACAGATTTCGCGAGCGATTTCTTCCAACTGGCTGCACACAAAAGCACGTATTTCATTCTCTTGATTACGCACATCCAGGCTCAGAGTTACTTTTCCAGGGATTACGTTGCTAGCTCCTGGCCGAACAGAAGCCTGTCCCACGGTCGCAACCACTCCTGGCATACTTAGTGCCAATGTCTCAACAGAGAGCACAAATTCAGCCGCGGCACAGAGCGCATCGCGACGTAGAGACATGGGGACTGTACCAGCATGACCTGCTTCACCAATAAAACCGACATTGAGACGATTTTGTCCGGAGATTGCGGTTACGACTCCAACAGGCAAATTGCGCGATTCCAGCACTGGCCCCTGTTCAATGTGAACCTCGCAGTAGCCAAGAAGCTCATCAGATCTCCAGCGTGCAACATGTAAGCTCTCTGGATCAGGATCACCACCGAAGGAACGTATCGCCTCAGCCAACGTGATGCCATTGCTATCGATGAGATGAAGCACAGCCGGATCCAGTCTACCAGCCATATACTTGCTGCCTAGATAGGCATTGTTATAGCGAAGACCTTCTTCATCTGCAAAAGCCAGCACCTCAATAGCAAAAGGAAGATGCTCTCGGCGGGCATGTAATCGTTCTATGCAGGCTAGGGCAATCATTACTCCTAGTGGTCCATCGTATTTTCCCGCATCGCGTACTGTGTCAAGATGTGAACCCAATAGCAAAGTTTTTGCGCCAGTATTGTTCGCCTCGTATCGACCGATCAGGTTGCCGATGTTATCTTGTTCGACGGTCATACCAGCCGCATGCATCCATGTCTTTACAATTTCATTAACCTGTTGCATTGGCTTGGAAGCGAAACGACGAGTGAGGCGATCAGGCTCTTCACTATAGCTAGCAAGTATTTCGCAGCCCTTCATAACAGTGCTAGCAGATGCATCAACGCCCATGAAATTACTCCACTGAAAACTTTTCACTATGTTCTAGTATTATCCCAAACATAAAGCAGGAGCGCAATAACATGCACTCCTGTCCTGTTTTTTTCAAAAATCGCTTCCTACTTTGGGCCAGCTCGCAAGTGAGCCTTTTGATGAGAGAGTGGGAGGTTTTGCGTGGCTGCTTCCACGCAAAACCTCCCACTCTCTCATCAGTACGTTGCTCAGGGACATTGTAAACAATCATACAGTGATGTGTAAGAATCCCTGTCTCCTATCTGATCATCGGATAATCAGAGGCCATCTTGCAGAGGTGTCTTAATCAACGAGCGTGTAGATAAAGTCATATTCAGACCCAACTGGATTTCCTGTTGCATGCAGAAGCATCTGACCGTGCGCCTCTACAAAGGCACCTGTCCCGCCTGTGATTGCGAGCGTTGTATCGGTACCATCATCGTAATAGGGTCCCTCTACAGTGATCTGTCCCTGCTTAAGGATGACTGTCCAGAAACACTCCCATTCTGTCTTGCCAGTAGCAACAGTACGAGTGCACTGCCCATTATCTGTTCCAACCTGATGCTTGTTGCTTGCATCGAATACGGGATTATGAAACCCCAGAATATCACCTAAAGAATTGTTTGGTGGATGAAATTGTTGAACTGTGTCTGTGACTGCATGCTCTACAACATGGATTACTCTCTGACCGTTGGCCTTCGCGGATGGAGCCGATGTATGCATGGTAAAGAACGCACCTGCTAATGCTCCCACTAAGAGCGCGGCGACTGCCGTAAGAACGAGAGACTTTTTCATCGTTTCATCTCCTTTGAATGAAGTAAATAAGTAAGTTTCCCGGCAACATCTGATGTGAATGTGGAACAGTGTAGATTGAAACCTGAATTCCAATGAAAAATACTGTGAAATGCGAGCATCGAAGGTTTCATTGGTACGCTGATCCCCACAACAGCCACCAATGCCAGTAACAGAGCTTGCATCGAACGCTAGCTCTTCATTTGAAGTGTACGATTCGGCTATTGTCTTGTCAATGTAAAAACCAACTATATTCAAGTGAACTCAAAGCAATCTATCCACATACTTGGCTATATTGCTTCTTTCTCTTGAATTATGTGATGTTTTCGTTACAGATAGACTCAGTTTTGTGATATCTATGTGCATTCGATGAGCTACTATTTTTAGTAGGATTAGTGTGATTTAGAGAGTACCTTTATACTTGTCTACAATAGCTTCGAAGATCTGATTCTCGTGCTTTGTACGTTTATTCATTATTCAGAGGGTAGTAATATGTCCACGAAGGTATCGCCACCAACAATACCTGTTAAGCCTGTTTCAGACAGGTTACCCAAAGCAGACCGCCGATGGAGGAGACTTGTGGCAGTTTTACTCATTCTTACAACAGCGTTGACAATCGGGTACACCGCCGTCTCGATCTATATGGCAACAAAGTTGATCCACTCATCACAGGTACTACCTAACACCACGCCAGCCTCCCTCGGACTGGAATACAAAGAAATATCATTTCTTAGTCGAGATGATCATCTGCAACTACGCGGTTGGTTCATTCCAGGCGTTTTACCTGATGGCCAACTGACATCACAGCGCACTATTATCATGGTGCATGGTACATGGCAAAACCGGACCGATCCCGCTGCTGGACTCCTCGAACTGAGCGGGGATCTTGTCCGTAATGGGTTTGCTGTCCTGGCTTTCGATTTGCGTGGCCATGGTGAGTCACAACCAGCCCCTCTTTCTTTTGGGATCTATGAACAGCGTGATGTCTTAGGTGCGGTGGATTTCTTGCACTCTGGCATACTGCCCTATCCCGAACTTGGTCGCCCAAGAAGCATCGCAGGTTGGGGTGTTTCGCTTGGAGCCGGTACTCTCTTGATGGCCGCAGCACAAGAGCCAGCAATCCGTGCAATCGTTACGGACAGCGCTTACGCAGATATCCTGCCAAGTCTAGAACGTAAGATTTCAGAGATGGGTCATCTTCCCCCGCTATTCACCCCTGGAGGGTTTGTAGCGGCTCGTGTACTCTACGGTATAGATTACACAAACATTCGACCAATGGATATTATTGCTAACATTGCTCCACGTCCCATATTCTTGATCCAGGGATCGAATGATAGTTGGATTCCTCCATCTCAGTTAAACACTTTAGCCGATGCAGCTCGTATAGCGCCTGATGCCAATGTTCAGACCTGGCTGGTTCCAGGTGCAGACCATGCACAGTCATTTCATACAGCAGGTGAAATGTATGTCGAGCGTGTTGTGGCTTTTTATTCAGCAGCGCTCGGGCCAGATACAAGTGTTTCGCAGTGAATATTTGTTTGGAGGAAGCGGGAGATTCCTTTTTCCTTCTTTATATTGTTTCCCTTACCACGAAATGGTAAAGTTGTAGCATATTCATATATTCGACAAGCCATGTGAGGGAACATTCATGGACAGACACATTCCACTCGTAATCAGTAATGGTGATCCATTTACGTGTGGCTTTCATCTTGGGAGCAGTGAAAAAGAACGCGTGATACACACGATCACAGCGTATATGGATATTTTTACACAAACATCAGGTTTAAATCACAAAGCCGTTCTCACACATGCCGAACGTTTTATGCCATCGATCACTCAGTATGCGCCCCACTTACTAGAGGAGATGCGAGGTATTGCTCAAGGAGCCGGGCGCGATCTACTCGAGATCGTTGCCATCAATGCCCGAACAGAGCTGATGTATGGAGTAACACACCAATCAGAATGCACCTCTATAGGTATTACCGAGAACGCCTCAACCGACGGGCATATTCGCGTGGCACAAAACTGGGATTGGCGCCCCACGCTGAGAGGGTCACTTATTCTTTGGGCTTTACATCCTGAGGAAGGTCAGGATGTGCTAACACTAACAGAAGCAGGGATGGTTGGCAAAATTGGTATTAATTCAAGCGGGCTAGCGATGTGTATCAATCTCTTGAAGTCAGATACCGATCATGCTGGTCCAGCAGTGCCTATGCATATTATTCTACGCCGTGTTTTGGAAGACGCCCACTCTGTTGAAGAAGCGGTCACGCTTATTAAGGAGACAGATCGATGCACCTCGTGCTTCCACATGCTGGTAGATCGCAAGGGTACCCTCGCGGGAGTGGAAGCAACTCCAGCAGGACAGCATGTGTTACGCACAGCTAGCGGGGTATTGACACATGCAAATCACTGTGTCAGTCCAGAACTTTTCATTCACGACAGCAATGCACGAGAATTTCCTGAGACACTTGCTCGTGGTGAACGCGCACGATTACTTGCGAGCGAACAGAAAATTGATGAGTCTTTTTTACGTAGCATTCTAGCAGACCATGCAACGTCTCCTGGTTCCATTTGTCTGCATGTAGAACCTGGCATTCCATTAGTAGAGAACTACGAGAGTATTGCTTCGATCATATTCGACCTAACGGCAGGAACAGTGGACATTGCCGAGGGTCCACCATGCGAAAATGCGTATCGTCGCCTACTATTGGAGGATTGTTTGAAGGTTACATCGTATCGGTAAACAAGCTACTAATCGACTCACCATTATGAATGCGTTGAATAGCCTCAGCGAACAAGGGCGCTACCGAGAGGATGCGCATGTTGGGCAAGCGTTTTTCAGGTGGAATTGGCACGGTGTTGGTTGTCACGATCTCATCAATGTCCGGCTGTGCTCCCAGGCGCTCAATAGCCACGCCTGTGAATAGCCCATGCGTGGTAACAACTGTAACACGACCAATGTGATGCTCACGCAAGTGCTCTAACATTTCAAGTACCGTGCCACCGTTTGCAATCTCATCATCGAGCATGATGACATTTTTCCCATCAACGTCACCAACAATTGCTTCAATAACGACTTTTTCGTCGCTCAAACGCTGCTTGCTGCCAGCCGCAACGGGCAATCTAAGCATGCGTGCAAAATGGGAAGCAGACTTGGCATTACCCAGATCTGGCGCTACCACGACAGTATTCTTCAAGTCACGACCTCGAAAATGATTGGCCAGCACGTTGAGCGCGTTCAAGTGATCTGTTGGCACGCTAAAGAAGCCATGCACCTGTGCAGCGTGCAGCGTCATCGTAAGCACGCGATTGGCGCCAGCAGTCGCCAGCAAATCGGCTACCAGTCTTCCTGCTATGGAGATACGCGGTGCGTCTTTCTTGTCCGAACGAGCATATGCGTAGTATGGAATAACCGCTGTTATGCGTCCTGCCGACGCGCCGCGCGCAGCATCAAGCATAAAAAGCAACTCTGCCAGGTGTTCCTGTACGGGTGGAACGAGTGGTTGAATTAAAAACACATCACTTTCACGACAATTGGCATTCAGTTGCACATAGAGGCAATCATTGCTGAAGTGGCGAATAGTAATCGGGCACAGAGGCACGCCCAGACATTCACATACTTCTAAAGCCAGTTCAGGATGAGCAGTGCCGCTAAAAATTGTAATTTCACGCATTGAATTATATCTCTGTTTTACAGATTACGAACTGACGAGTTCCTTTAAATTGCTTATCAATATCAGCGCCAAAGTAGTTCTTAGCCCAGCTTTCTAAACGCACAATCGATTCAGCAAAAATGTCATCAGGAACAATCCAGGTGCTAGACCAGAGACGCCTGGTGACTTGTTCTAAAGCCTCCCGTGGCGTCTCCGTAACTTCCCACTGCAGCACAGGAATCTCTTGCGGTTGTAATCCATGTTCTTTTAGCCAGGCTGTAACATCTGATCGTTCTTCCACACCAGGCCGTTTGATATCACCACCAAGCTCACGGACGATCTTGCCCCATGTCTCCCCAACAGGCCATGCCTCTACATTTAGAGACTCATCCCAACAATGAAGAAAAACTCCTCCTGGACGAATTACTCGCATCACTTCAAGCAGCGCTTGCTGCCAGCCGTCTACCAGTTGGAAGACATGCACTGCAAGCAAAACATCGAAAGAAGCATCGCGAAAAGGCAATGTCGTCATATCCGAGAGAAGCAGTCGCATTGAAGCGCTTTGCGCTCTGTTTCTATAACGCGAAACTGCATGAGCGCTTACATCATTCTCATCTGGCAAAGAACCCCAAGCTTGTTGGTATTCCTGCCAACCATTTTGTAGCAGCTTGCTACGAAACTGCTTGACCATGTTTTCCGAAATATCAACACCAGTATATATATGGCCCAGGGATGCGAGAGGAAATGCAATACGACCTGTTCCAACACCAACCTCCATAAAGGTTGTCACTGATGTGGCATGAACTGTATCGACAATAGCTTTTGCTATTTGTTGATCGATGCCTGGAGGATAACCTCGAGTAGCATCATAAGCATGTGCAACCCGATCAAATGAAATTGATGGCATAGTATCCTGTCTATTTCTCGCCCAATAAGGCACGAGCAATAATGAGTAACTGTATCTGGTTCGTTCCTTCGTAAATCTGAGTAATCTTAGCATCGCGCATCATACGCTCAGCAGGATATTCCTTCATATACCCGTAGCCACCCAAAATCTGAACAGCATCACCCGTAACCTCCATAGCGATATCAGAGGCATACAGTTTCGCCATTGATGAGTATTTCCCGAAATTTGGTTCTCCACGATCAATCATTTCAGCTGCGTTATAGACTAGCAAACGCGCCGCTTCAATTTTGGTCGCCATATCGGCTAGCATAAACTGAATGCCCTGGTTTTCGGCTATGGGCTTTTTAAATTGGATACGCTCCTTAGAGTACGAAACAGCAAGGTCAAGCGCGCCCTGCGCAATACCCATAGCTTGCGCCGCAACACCTGGGCGCGTGCGATCCAAGGTCATCATCGCAAACTTGAAACCATCGCCTTCACGTCCCAGTAGATTTTCTGCCGGTACCTCACAATCAGTAAAGATCAGTTCAGCGGTTTGCGACCCCTTGATGCCCATCTTTTCTTCAATACGTCCTACAGAAAAACCTGGAAAATCTTTCTCTATGATGAAGGCGCTGATACCCCGTGTACCTGCCTTTGGATCCGTCAGCGCGAAAATGGAGTTGACCTGTGCCAGCCCACCATTAGTGATAAAGCGCTTCGATCCATTCAGAATATATGTATCACCTTTACGTACAGCAAACGTTTGCATAGCAGAAGCATCCGAGCCAGAACCGGACTCGGTGAGACCAAAGGCAGCAAGCCACTCGCCACTTGCCAGTGGCGGCAAATACTTACGTTTCTGCTCGTCATTGCCCGCCAGTATTATAGGTAGCGATCCGAGTTGTTGCACCGCTAGAATCAAACTGGTGGTTGCACAATTTCTGGCTAGTTCTTCGATTGCCATCACAATCGCCAGTTCGCTAAATTCGATACCACCATATTCACCTGGGAAAGGCATGGCCAGGATATCTTGTTGAGCCAGTAATTCTTTCATATCCCAGGGAAATTGTGAAGTATGATCAATCTCAGCAGCGCGTGGCGCCACGCGCTCCCGCGCTATCTCTCGAATTGCTTCTATAAGCAGCTGTTCGTCTTCCGACAGATGAGATACAGCCATAGTAAAGCTCCTTTATTTGTGTCTTATAAAAGAAGAAAATACTACCAAAGTATATCACGCCTGCCGTCTCCCATTCGCACACCGCCGTGCGAGGTGCAGTAAAGGGAGAGCACGCCTGCTCTCTTCCTGCATTCAGCCGCTACCTGGTCAATTTGGTTGCGAAGGATCTGTAATGCAGTGAGGTTACTGCTGGGTAATCGAGACACCCCAAAGAGCTATCCTAAGCCCCTTTATCAGTCACTTTAGATGATTCTGAAGAAAACTGTTTACTGCAAACGGAGATTATAATTCGTAGTCTTTTGCCTACTTAATATACTTGCGTTCCTCTCCTACCTGTACTTTTGATAGGCGCAAGATCATCTTCATCTTCGGTGCTTGCTCTACCCACACGGCATAGACCTTCCCTGTTCCTGTACGCGAATAAGCTCGGGTGGTTTGCTTGAGAGTATGCCACTTATCCCAGCTCGGACATATGCGGGGTCGTAGGCATGGTACCCACCCCAAGGAATAAGCACCTCATACCCTAGTTCGACAAATCGGTTCAGTACGGCGGTTTCCGCAAGCATACCACGTTGACTTTGATTTTCTTTGTCCTTGCCAAACATTGCTTTCTCTTCTTTATACCCATCCGAGTCGCAAGACACCGATCCAGGAATTATAACATGCGATTAGCGCAAATACAATGCTTTTAGATGCGTTTAGATGCTTCATGAGATAATGTTTGACAAAATGCAAACTTAAATGCTATTATTGTTCAAAATGGGATCAAGGAAAGTATCTATGAAACTCGACAGATTAATTGAAGAGGCGCTGATGACACAAAAAGAGGTAGCCGATGAAACGAGGTTATCCCCTGGGACAGTTTCCCGCATGGTCAATGGTCGCCCAACCTCACGCCTCTCTGTTAGAAAGGTGCTTTCTCTCCTGGGTCAAAAACTGGGCCGCAGGATAGAAATCGAGGATGTTGAGGGCCTGAACTTAAGCGATAATTAGGTCGGCCAAACTTTCCGCCATGAACGCCTGCTCTCAGCTAAACGAGCCTATTCGGTCGCCACGCGATTGCCGCCGGACGTAGTATTGCTATAAATAGCAGGAATATGCTATAATAAGCATAGAATAAAGGAAACCTTTTTGAGAAAAGTGGGCATCCCGTCCACTTTTCTGTTTGCCAGGGACATTTTCGTCCATACCCGCTGCACACACGCAACGGAAGTAGTACTCGAAAAAATGATGTTTTGTTAGTGTCTACCTGGACAATCTGCGGGAGGAGTAAGGCATATGAGGAGCGAATTTCAGGCTGCTATCGCGCAATTAATAGCCGAGAAAGGACTACCCCGCGAAGTGGTGATGGAAACAGTTGCTACAGCTCTCCTGTCAGCTTACCGCAAAAGTTTTGGCGGCGGAGAGAATATTCGCATTGAGGTAGATAAGAACGGTGAAGTACGTGTCTGGGCGTCAAAAAAGGTTGTGGCGCAGGTAACCGATGCTAACGAAGAGGTCTCACTGGCAGAAGCGCAACGCATTGAGCCACACGCGGCGCTTGGACAAACAATAGATGTTGACTCATCGTATATCTTCGCACGCATTCCAGCACAAACGGCCAAGCAAGTTATATTGCAACGCATCCGCGAAGCTGAACATGAGCATCTCTACGACCAGCTCAAAGATTGGGTTGGCGAAATCCGCCTCGGTATACTCACCCGTAAAGATCCAGTTCGCGGCTGGCTCTTCGATTTCGATAAAGCAGAGCGTGTAGAAGGGGTCATGCCTCCTGGTGAGGAAGTCCCCACCGAACATTACCGTGTTGGACAGCGTCTTCGTGTCTACGTCTATGACGTACGCCGCGTACCAGGGCGTATGCTCCAGATCATGGTTTCGCGCACTCATCGTGACCTCGTGCGTCGCTTATTCGAATCCGAAGTACCTGAAATTTACGAAGGCACTGTCGAGATCAAGGCCATCGCACGGGAACCTGGAAGCCGCTCGAAGGTGGCGGTAGTAGCACGCCAGGAAGGGCTGGATCCCATTGGATCGTGTGTCGGCGTGCGTGGTTCGCGTATCAATAATATCGTACATGAACTCAATGATGAAAAGATAGATATTATCCAGTGGAGTTCTGATCCTGCCACATTCGTTGCACATGCGCTCAGTCCAGTGAAACCACTGCGCGTCGAGTTACGCGAATCGGATCATACCGCCCTGGTTACTGTTCAAGAGAGACAACTTTCACTTGCAATTGGTAAAGATGGACAAAATGCCAGACTCGCAGCAAAGCTCACAGGCTGGCGCGTTGATGTCCTGAAACCTGTCGAGGGTGAAGTATACGAAGAACAATTTGAAGAGAGTTACGAGCCAGCACAAACTCATAGCGGTGGACGACGTGACCGCGAGCGCTCACAAAGTCGTTACGATCGTGGCGAACGCAATGACGGCGGATCAAAACGCTCGCATCACCAGCGCGGAGGCAGGCATAACTCACAACAGCTTGATTATGATGAGTAAGGAAGACGAGTATGGCCACCAAATCAGTAAAGACTCAAACCAAAAGGCCTAAGCACGTTCCCTTGCGCACTTGTATCTCTTGCCGTGAAACCAAACCCAAAAGAGAGTTGCTGCGCGTCGTTCGCACTCCAGATGGACACGTGCAGCTCGACCCTGTCGGTAAGAAATCGGGACGTGGCGCTTATCTTTGCGCCCGGCTATCGTGCTGGGAGAACGCTATGAAGAAAAAGCGTCTCGAGCAAGAATTCGAAGTGACATTGTCAGACGAAGACCGCGCTGGCTTAGAATCCTTTATCGCAACATTACCCAGAGATGAGTGATTGTTGCAATTATATACATAGTAAGCTATACTACAATAGCCGTCAAAACCAACCATGTGGAAATACGGAGTTATTCAATTCAGTTCAATTATTACCATCAATGCATCTGACCAGCAAGGTTGGATGAGGATTGAAAAAAACGTATGAGTCATTTTTTCTCTACTCTTGATAGAGGCACAGCCCACCGTTTGGGGGGCAGTTTTGGCAATGTTTGCGGAGCGACAGCTATGACTAATTAAACATAGCAACCATGACGCCAGTGAGCGCAGACGAGTATCATGCCTGGCACTGCACCAACGAGAGGGTCTGTCTCTTCCCAAAGGGGAAGATGGCAGTCCTTTTTTATGGCTGTGAAGAGAGATTTCCACCGCCCAAAGGGCGTATTGTTATATAGAAGGGGGTCTTCTTCATGAGTAATACATCTGATACCCCAGATGCAAACGAGCAAGTCAAACCAACGAAAACACGTAGTCGGACAACTGCTCGAGCAAAAACTGAAAGCGCCACACCGAACACGCAGGCAGCAGAAGAAAAGCCTACGACCCAACGTCGCGCAACATCAACAACGGCCAGCACTGCCGCTCGCACGCAGAGCGCATCCGAAAAATCACAAACGCAAGCTACTCCTGATGCTCGTCCTGCAACAACACAGTCGACAAGTACCAGTACTGCTCGTCCTGCAACAACACCAATACAGTCGACAAGTACCAATACTGCTCGTCCTACAACAGCACGGTCAACTACCACAAACACAGGCCGTTCAACGACAGCACAACCTGCTACCACCAGCACTGCTCGTCCCGCAACGAAAGTAGCAGCGCCTGATGGTTCGCGTTCAAATACAACTCAACGCTCGGAGCAAGGACAACGTAGTAGCGGGACAGTTTCGCCTGCACAACGCCAGGCAAGCAATGCTCCCGCACAACGCGCTGCCACTCCTGGTAGCACAGCCACACGGCCCGGTACAAGGCCAGGTGGCACTTCACAAGGCACGCATCGACCTGGGGGATATGGAACTCGCACGGGAGGACGCACTCCAACCACACCAGTGCGCAGGCAGCCAGAACGACGCGTTCCAGTCGTTAAAGAAAAACCAACGGGACCAATTTCCATCCCGCCTCAAATCGTTGTGAAAGACCTTGCGGAATTATTGCAAACAACACCTAACGATGTTATTCGAGGTCTTATCAAACATAGCATTTTTGCCAGCATCAACCAGGTTGTCGACTACGATAAAGCAGCGCTGGTCGCAACCGATCTTGGCTTTGAGCCTACCCAGAGCGAACTAACCACGACTCCTGCGGTACAGGGCATCAGTGGGGGGCTTTCAGCAAACGAAGCTATGATGGCAACACGCCACGAAGACAATATGGTTGTCATTCCTCCTGTTGTTACCATAATGGGGCACGTTGACCATGGCAAAACTTCCTTGCTTGACACTATTCGCAAGACTAAAGTTGCGGCTGGTGAGGCTGGAGGTATCACTCAGCATATTGGCGCGTACCAGGTCGAAGTGGATGGCAAGAAAATCACCTTTCTCGATACACCTGGACACGAAGCATTTACTGCCATGCGCGCGCGAGGAGCACAGGTCACTCATATCGCCATTATTGTAGTAGCAGCCGACGACGGTGTGATGCCACAAACACGCGAAGCGATTGATCATGCTCAAGCAGCGAAAGTACCCATTATCATCGCGCTCAACAAAATAGATAAAGCCGACGCCAATCCTGACTTCGTGAAACAGCAACTCTATGATATTGGAGTCGCGATTGAAGAATACGGCGGAGATGTCATTTGCGTTCCAGTTTCAGCTCGCAAAGGGACAGGTATAGATGAGCTACTCGAAATGATCTTACTGGTTGCAGAAGTGCAGGATATTCGTGCAAATCCGAACAGGCCAGCGACCGGTGTTATCATCGAAGCAAAACTGGAAAAAAATTCAGGTGCAGTGGCAACAGTGCTTATCCAACAAGGCACTCTCAAAATGGGTGATAACATCGTTGTTGGATCGATGTCAGGCAAAGTGCGCGCTATGTTCAACGATCGCGGCAAGCGCATCCAGAAGGCTCCTCCAAGCACACCTGTGAGTATCCTTGGCTTACCCGAGGTTCCCCAGGCCGGAGACCGACTCGAAGTAGTATCTGACGAGCGTAAAGCAAAACAGGCCGCTTCGAAAATCGCTGAGCAGCGCCGCAATGAAAGCATACCGCTGGGCCAGGTTAGCCTTGATACGCTATACATGCAAATGCAGGAGGGCAAGGTCAAGGAGTTGAATGTTGTGCTCAAATGCGATGTGCAGGGTTCGGCAGAAGCCATCAAGAATTCTCTGAGCAAAGTAGGCGAAGAGAACATTAAGGTTCGCCTGATTTACGAGGGAATCGGTAATATCAATGAAACCGATGTACACCTGGCAGGAGCTTCCGATGCAGTCATTATCGGCTTCAATGTCAAAGCTGATGGAGCCGCACAGCGCCTGGCACAGAAAGAAAACGTCGAAATCCGTTACTATGATATCATCTATAAACTGATCGATGATATCCAGGCGGCCCTGACAGGTATGTTGGAACCAACATACCGTGAAGTCATCGAGGGCCATGCCGAGGTACAGCAAACCTTCAAAGCAGGCAAAAACACGGTCATTGCTGGCTGTCGTGTCATTGACGGCAAGATAACACGGTCTTCTCAGGCCCGCGTTCAACGCAAAAAAGAAATGGTGTACGATGGAAAAATTGCCTCACTTCGACGTGGTAGGGACGATGTACGAGAGGTCGCCACTGGCTATGAGTGTGGCATAGTGCTTGATGATTTCACTGAGTTCGAAGAAGGCGACATTATCGAGTCGTACGCACAGGAACGCGTCAAGCCCGGTATGTAAGAACAGGGTTTTAGAGGGATAGATTCATGCCAAATCCACACCGACAAGAGAAACTTGGCGAGTTGATTGCGATCGAACTTAGCGACTTATTACGTACGCGCGTGAAAGATCCGCGAGTTGGATTCGCAAGCATTACACATGTCGAGGTTAGCGGCGACCTTCGTCACGCCAAAGTTTTTGTCAGCGTCATGGGCACCGAGAAAGAGCAGACAGCCACAATTCAAGCGCTGAAACACGCGACTGGTTTTCTGCGCAGTGAACTAGCAAGCCGCATTACCTTGCGTTACATGCCCGAATTAACTTTTAAGCTGGATACGTCGATTGAGCAAGGCTCACGTATTCTTGAGCTTATTCGCAAGATCGAACAGGAAGAAACAATCAGCGGTGGAACCAATGAGTGAAGGCACGGATACACTGAATTCACAAATTGACTCCGCTCTTGTCGAGCAGGCGATGGCACTGATCACATCATCACAGCGCATCGCTTTACTCGCACACGAATCTCCTGATGGCGACTGCATCGGCTCGGCCCTTGGCCTGGCTCATATATTGCGCCAACTAGGGAAGGAGTGTGTTCCTGCCTGTGCAGATGCAGCGCCGCAAAATCTCTCGTTCTTACCTGGAATTGAGACACTGCAGCAAACGTTGGGTGACGAGACATTTGACCTGATTATTGCCCTGGATACAGGCGAGTTGAGACGTTTTGGCCGACTGTATGAAGATCACAAATCTTTTCTGGACAGGGCAACAATCCTCAATATCGATCACCATATCAGCAGCGAGGGTTGCGGGCAGGTAAATATTATTGATACAAAAGCAGCAGCTACTGCTGAACTCATCGTCCTGTTCCAGCTACAGGCGGATTTACCGCTGAACAGGGATGCTGCATTGTGCTTGCTAACCGGAGTGATTACTGATACAAGTTCTTTTCAATTCACGAACACCACGCCTCGTACGTTCGAGGTAGCAGCGATGTTGCTTCGCGCCGGGGCAATACCAGAAACAGTCGTTCAGCCTATCTATCGTACGCGTCCACTGGCACAAGTGCAATTTCAAGCGATGATTCTGGCTAGCGCTCAGACCTCCTGTGGAGGGAGGTTGATCTGGTCGCAGGCTACTGGCGCAACACTGAAAGCTGCAGGGGCGACACCAGAGATGGACGACAACACCTCTGGTCTCTTGCGTGATATCGAGGGTGTAGAAGTAGCAGCCTTTTTCAAAAGCTATGACGATCCAAACATCACCAGGCTCAGCCTACGCTGTGCTGCGCCCTATAATGCTGCTGAAATCTGCCAGCGCGTAAGTAATGGAGAAGGCGGAGGTCACGCGCGTGCAGCCGGAGCAAAATTTTATTTACCAATTGAAGAAGCTACCAAATTGGTAGTGACAGAATTGGAAAGAGCGATGAATTGCTAATGGACGGCATATTCAATATCAACAAACCGACTGGTATAACCTCGCATGATGTCGTTGCAATCATTCGTAAACACCTGAAACAGAAACGTATAGGACATGCTGGCACGCTTGACCCCCTCGCCAGTGGAGTTCTACCCATCTGTGTCGGTCAGGGAACACGTGTAGCGGAATATCTCAGTGAAAGTGGTAAAGCATATCAGGCTGAAATCCAATTTGGAACTGCTACAGATACGTATGATGCCGAAGGCACTATTACCGCTACAGCAAGCACTACTGAACTTACCCTGAATATAATCGAAGAGGCGATTGAACAATTTCGAGGTCCTCAAATGCAGTATCCTCCACTCTACTCTGCTATCAAGATCGAGGGACAACCTGCTTATAAAAGAGCAAGGGCTGGTGAAGCAATTGTACTTGAGCCTCGACCAATCGTCATCTATGCACTCGAAATTCTAGCATGGATTCCACCTCGACTGACTATTGCGATAGAATGCAGTAAAGGAACCTATATTCGCTCGTTCGCTCATGATCTTGGAACACAGGTCGGTTGCTATGCATATCTCGAAGCCCTCATCCGAACTCGTAGTGGCCCATTCACACTAGCAGATAGCATTACGCTTGAACAATTAGCTGACGCGGTCGAAACAAATACTATACGAAACTATTCCTTCCCGTTCGACAAAGCACTTGAACAATACCCTGCCATCAAGCTCGATGCTGAAACCGTCGAGCGCGTAAAACATGGTAATCCATTCAACAATGTAGTAGCAAATAACTCTGGCCTTGCGCGTGTTTATGATATTAACGAGGCTTTTATAGCTATAGCCGAATGGAACGAAGAGCAACAGGCGTGGCAACCCAAGAAAGTTTTCGCTTCAGACTAACCCTGTTGCCTGTAATTGGCGGCTGTGGTACTATTATCCAAAGTAAAGCAAGGTAATAAATCAAGCTCAACATGGATTACATATCAACTTTAACGAAAAATGACCCGATAGTAATCACTATTGGCAATTTCGACGGGATACATAAGGGACACTTGCGCCTGATGCAAGCATTACGCATGATGGCGCAAACAGTACATGCAAAGCCAGTCTTAGTCACGTTTGATCCGCATACGTTGTTGGTTGTGCGTCCAGACGTCAACCTGCAATGCCTGACAACGTTGGAAGAGAAACTTGCACTCACTACTCTCTACGGTCATATTCCAGACAATATCGTCATCAATTTTACATCGCAGGTAGCGCAAATGAGCGCAGATGACTTCCTTGATAATTTGCGTGAACATTTTCTTTTACGAGGGATGGTTGTCGGGGCAGATTTTAGTCTTGGTCATAATCGAATGGGTAATATTGCATTCCTGCAAGAATATGGGCAGAAACATGCTATTCAGATTCAACCTATCCAATTGGAGGCGGCGGAACAGGCGCGAATTAGCAGTACGCGCATACGCACTCTTGTGAGCGATGGACAGATTGACGAAGCGAACGCACTATTAGGACACCCGGTGATTGCCAGTAGTATTGTTGTAAAGGGTGATCAACGTGGGAGACTTTTGGGTTTCCCAACTGCCAACCTTCTGCCCGAGTCGCACAAATTGTTACCAGGCGATGGAGTCTATGCGGCACGTGTACATCTTGGAAATGTCCTACAACGTGACGAGAGGTATGAAAATCGCGTCTATAACAGTGTAGTGAATATCGGAGTGCGTCCTACTTTCGGGGGCCACAAAAGAATTGTAGAAGCACATTTACTCGATGTTGATCTCGACCTCTACGATCAGCGGATTACTTTAGACTTTATCACCCGCCTGCGTGATGAGCAACGCTTTGCAGGTATAGAAGCTTTGAAGACACAGATTGCTTCTGACGTGCTTTCTGCACGTCAGATTTTACAAAAGGAAACGTGAGCAAGGTGAAGGCTCGCCAGAATCCACTCTCAAAAGTTGAATCATTCATGCAGCGCATAGTTGAAAGTCCCTTTGCTTTCCTCTTTCCATCGAAGTTGCAGCCTGCCGAGGTTGCCCGTAAATTGGAACGAGCAATGGAGGATAGCGTCCTTTTACAAGGCGAAGGTCGGCGATTAGCACCAGATATCTATGACATTTTTCTTAGCTTTAAAGATCACCAGCAATTGCAACCAGTAGAAGCTACATTGAAAAAAGGCTGGCAGGATCACCTGGTACAGGTAGCACGCCAACGACACTATACTTTGAGAGTAATGCCTCTTTTACGCTTGCATCCAAGCAGCGATTTGCGCTCCGGGGCAATTCGCATTGAGGCTCATTTACAAGATCGCCAGCAATCAATTGCCGATGGGGTAGGCACAGAAGCCGGGCCAATGGCAACACAGGCTTTGAGCGCTGAACAATTAGCGCGTTTACGCGAGCAACTACCACCTGGACAACAGATGCCTGGTTTGCCTAACCCACCTGTTCAACCGGGTGGTTCACCGAACAATTCCAGCTCATCGACCATGTTTCAGGGAGACAACTCACAAGGGATGCCCATCCCGGCTTTGCCCCAGGCATGGCTGACCATTCGTTTACCACAGATGCAACAAAAGGTTTATCGTATAGAAAAACCAGTTGTCAATATTGGGCGGCAACTCACCAATGATATCATTGTTGAGGACAAGCGAGTTTCACGCTATCATGCTCAAATAAAATACCAGTCCAATGGCCAGTTCATGATTTTTGACCTTGGTAGCACAAATGGAATCACTATCAACGGTACACCGCATTTACGCCAGCATACTCTACGTACCGGTGATCGCTTCACTATTGGCAGTTATGACTTTTACTTCGAGAGAAGGTAAGGGTTGCGAAATATGAGTTTGGATGTCTTTTTATTCATTTTACGGCTATTATTCATCGTTTTACTGTATCTCTTTTTAATGCAGGTGGTCATCGCTATCACACGCGACTTACGTAAGACAGCTACAGCCAGTGAAAGTAGTCTCAATAAAGCGCCACCTATAGTGGGACATCTGATAGTGGTTGACAGCGGCCCGAGCGCCATCCTGCCCGGGACGCGCTTCGACCTTAGCCCTCAAACCACAATTGGTCGAGGCCCAACCAACACCATCCAACTGACGGATAATTTCATTTCGGGTGAAAATACTCGGCTCTGGTTCCGTAACGGCTTATGGTATGTACAGGATGCAGGCAGTACGAATGGGACATTTGTAAATAACCAGCCCGCGCGAGAGGCTTTGGCAGCGAGATTTGGCGATATTATTCAAGTCGGTTTTATTCGTTTCAAGCTAGCTCAATAGAGAGATTTATATGCAAGCAAATATGAACTCTGGAATATTACGGCGTTATCGCTGGAAGGAATTAGGGCTACTTGTCATTCCATTTCTCATACTTTTACTTGAAATGGTCCAGTTACCTCTAGCTCATTATTTCGAATCACAAATTACCGTTATTGCAAATACCCAACAAACAATTCCAATTAGTACTGCCATCCTGCCGTCATTTACTGACCTTATACCAGTCATCGGTCTGATCGTTGCTCTACTCTTAGTAAATCTGCTGCTTAGTGTTTTTTTCCCCAAAGCTGATCAGTTGCTTCTACCTCTTGTGGGTCTTATGAGTGGAATTGGTGTACTAATGGCGCTACGGCTTGGACCTCAAGTAGGAGATTCATTATTGGGTACACGCCAATTGGTGTGGGTCATACTTGGCCTAATACTTTGTATGGCAACCGTATTTGGCTTACGTAACATGAACTGGTTAAAACGTTACAAATATACGTGGGCATTGCTTGGAATTTTTCTGGTAGCATTAACGATTGTCAACGCTTTGCGTGTGAAGAACTTGAACAGCCCGACACATGACCAGTTAAACTTTGGACCTCTTAATCTGCAACCTTCAGAGCTTTTGAAGATTTTCATCGTGGTATTCTTTGCCGGATATCTGAGTGAAAACAGGGATATATTGACCGAGGGTAATCTACGGATCGGTCCTTTACGCCTTCCACCTTTACGGACTCTGGGTCCGATTCTATTGATGCTAGCGATCTCACTTTTGCTGTTCTTAGTAATACGCGAACTGGGCCTGGCGCTGCTGATTTATGGTATTTTCCTGAGTATGATATACCTTGGCAGTGGGAAACTTACCTACGTGATCGGCGGTTTGTTATTATTTGTATTGTTGGGCTTCATTGGTTTTAAGCTGTTTGGTTATGTACAAGCTCGTTTCGCGGTACTTTCACTTGATGTTGTGAACTGGCAAAACTGGTCTCAGGCAACGCAAGAATTCGCCCGAAATGGAGCGCTTCAGGTCGTTCAAGGCTTGATAGCTCTTGCAAACGGTGGAGTTCTGGGAGCTGGATTTGGTCTTGGACACACAGGTACTTTTGTGCCTGTTGCGCAATCCGATATGATCTTTACAGCGCTAGGTGAGGAATTCGGACTGGCAGGTTTATTTGCGATCATTGGTATCTATTTGCTGATCATCTATCGCGGCTTTCGCATCGCAATTGAAGCAAATGATGAATTTAATCAATTACTGGCTGCTGGTCTGACATCGATCTTTGCAATTCAAACTCTCATTATCGTCGCGGGAAATATGAAATTCCTACCACTGACTGGCATTCCGCTGCCTTTCTTGAGCTATGGAGGCAGTTCGATAATCGCTAATTTCATCATCATCGGTATCCTGTTGCGCATCTCGTACAATACAGCCATGGAGCGCGAAGGGCTGGCATAGGCATCTGTATCAAAGCATGTCTGCTTGTTTCTTAGTGTCTCACATGTTATACTTCCCCTTACAATATTAGCTAAATTTTATAAGCATTCACCGTAGACCAGGATTGTATAAGATGGGCCAGTACCAGCAATGGTTACAGTATCAAGAAATTCATAGACACCTGAGTACTCAAGTTGAGGATCTCGAGGCGGAATTAGCTCAACTTCAGGACTGTTTAGAGCAGTTGGGGCAACAACACAAGATAGTATCATTTGCTGACAACCCGATTATACAATCACTCGTTGCTCACCAGCCTCCTCAACCTAATTCTCCCCTTAACAACTCAAGCTATACGCCCGAAACTTATAATCCATCAGAGACCTGTTCTGGTGAGTCCGGAGATTCGATTTCACCCGCACTTAGAAGCTGGGGAGGACTCCCAAACTTCGAGCTATACGAGATCAAGGAACCATCTTTTGATAAGAATCTATCGTCTTCATTTCTCAACCACTCTGAGATAGAATTGTTACCCGAAGATATGATCGCTTTCTTCGATGAACACGAGCAGACTGATCCTCAACTTGAACTTCCATGGTGGTTGCGCAAGATTACTGTTTCTTCTAAAGATGAGCAGGCGGGCAGGCCTATTGATCACAACAGTATTCGCACAAACCGCCTCGTACAGCGATGGATTGAGCGTTGGGGACGGCAACCCTCCCCAACTATTAGTTCGACAGAAAGCAAGGAGGAGAGTTCCGGTGAATAAAGCATCTCCTCAGCAAAGTCCTGATAGTTTTGAGACAATTTTCGCTCAATTGAACACACAAGACGTGGAAGAATTCTATAGAGGATACCAATATTGGAACGTACAACATCAGATTGAAATGCTGCACGTTCGTCTGAGTGCTATTCGCAAGCAAATCAGCGAAAATACACAACGTATTCAAGAAGCACAACCAACAGCTATTGAACTCGCAACGCTGGCACGACTCCAATCAAACGGGGTGAGTAATATTGACCTGCTCGATCGGATGCTAGAACGTGGCGAGATGTGGCTGGATCGTACCATGCAACGCCTGGATTATCTCGAACAATTGGATGACTTCATCAGTGATGACTATACGCAATGGTGCCAACACGCATTGGAAGGCGCTTATGATTGGATTGACTCGGTATTAGATGGTAGCGCTATCTCCCCACCTGCAACAGATACTGACCAGATAACGATAGAAGAAGTGCAGGAAGAGGAACTCTTAGAAGCTACTGAAGAATTATTCTTACAAAAGATCAGCACTGATGAAGAAGAGTCATTCGCACAAGAGATAACGATGAAACGACCATCCATTACCACAGCCGATCTCGAAGAAGTAGCCCATCTATCTGAAGATACCCACGCAGAAGACGAAGATGTAACAACTCATGAAAACTCTATAGCTACCCTGCAAGAAGCGAATACACTTGAAATTGCTGAAGATACAAATGAAATACTGACTGACCATGAGATGCATACAACCCTCGAAAATAACACACCTGTTATAGATGATGCGAATCAAGTTGATACCACTGAAGATACACATACTCCCAAAAATGAAAATGACACCCGCAAAGAGTTTTCTGGATCAGAAGAGCATGTTTCCGTTGAGAGCAACGCGACTTCCATTCAGGAGCAACCTCCACTGCAAGAACCAGTAGAAATAGCACCCTTTGCTCAAACATCCTCCCCACCTCAGGCCGATTCAACTTTTGAACAAGTAGCACATAAGCGACCGGGCTTTATGAGGCGTTTTTTGGGCAGAGTTTGGGGAAGCTAATTTTTCTATGATTTGTACGGGCCAAACGTGCTGATGTGTTCATACTTCCTGATTTGGGAATTCTTCCAGTATACAAAAAGAAATAGATAGAGTCTCTCAAAAGTTGTTTATCACTGTCCCTGGCTTACACTCTCTCAAACGGCATGCGTAACTGTTGAGAGGCCCAGTGAAAAGAGAAAATGACTGTTCACAAAAAGAGTGGAGAACGTAGGCAGTCATAGGCAACATGAGTACTTTTTTCCATCTTGCATGTGAAGAAGAAATGTTCTAAAATAGGCGAGGAGCATTGAGTATAGCGTACGTGTATGAGGGACCGTTCATGATTCGCGCGCACAAAATCCGCCTGCATCCCACGCCTGCGCAAGTCAACTACTTTGCGCGGGCCGCAGGCACCAGCCGCAACGCGCGCGAACTGGGCACTGGCAGAATGGCAGAGGCAATATGAAGCAGGCGAGAAACCCACGGCGTTCTTTGAGGGTCGTGCTCGTCGTCCCAAATTCAAAAGCAAAAAGAAAAACAAGCCAAGCTTTTACCTTGCCAACGACCAATTGGAGCTGGGCGATCATCGCATCTGGATCCCCAAGCTCGGCTGGGTGAATATGCGCCAGAACCTGCGCTTCAAAGGGAAGATCACAGGTGCACGAGTGACCAGGACGGCAGAGTGGTGGTTTGTGAGTATTACCGTGGAAGTCCCTGATGAGAGAGCTTCCCCTCGCACCTCTGCGGTGGGTATTGACGTTGGCTTGACCAGACTCGCGACCTTGAGTACCTCTGAGGGATTCGAAAACCAAGCGTTCCTCAAGACAACACTCAAAAAGCTGCGGGCTGCCAACAAACGGTTGCATCGTCGAGTGAAAGGCAGCAAGAATCGGGAGAAAGCCCGAAAAGAGGTGGCACGTCTTCATTATCGGATCACGTGTCTGCGGGATGATGTGCTCCAGAAGCTGACCTCACGACTCGCTGCCTGCTATGGAATTGTTGGGATTGAAGACCTCAATCTCAAGGGGTTGCTCAAAAATCGCAAGCTTGCTCGTGCATTCTCGGATGCGGCACTTGGCAAACTCCTAAATCTGCTCACGAGCAAAGTTGAGCAGCGTGGGGGGCAGGCGATCCAGGTCGGGCGCTTTTTTCCCTCTTCAAAAACCTGCCACGCGTGCGGGTGGAAATGGGAAGACATGGAACTGTCGGATCGCGTGTTCCTGTGCCAGAACGAGAGCTGTGCCTATTACCTGTTTGCTCAGGATCGGGACCACAACGCCGCTCATAATATCCTGCGGGAAGCCCTTCACTTGATCGGGCTCCTTGATCAAGTCGTCAGCGGTACTGGCTCGGACGCGGACGTGAACGAGGGCTTGCGACTTGACGTAAGACGTGCGACGTGAAGTCGTGTAAGTAATTGTTCCGCATGAACGCATTCATAACGGAACCTGCTGTTCCACCAGCAGTACCCTTGAGCAGCAAAGCAGCAAGGTAACGCGCTGTAAGAAGCCTGCTGACAACGACCCTTAGCGGGAACGCTATCGACAAAACCGTGAGGTGGCGTCGGGATCTGCTAGCATCAAAGCGGATCGGGGGCTAGGGTGAGTGGTATGGTTAGCATATGCGAACGCTCATTTACTTGTCGTTATCAAGAACAAGCTAAAGATGCTGAGAAGCTTGAGCCAAAAGGCACTGTGGCGGGTAGGAGGTATGTCTTAGTCTCCCTCGTGGACACGAAGCGCCACCGGCGAAGAGAGCGGACCTAACCCACAACTGTTACTTACGCGGAACACGGGAAACCCGTACTTCTCCCGAAAGGGAAAGCTCCCCGCAAGGTGAGCCCATAGAAGTGCGGGCAAAGGAACGCGGAAAAAGCGAATGCTATCTTGTAATGAGATGGATAGGGATGGCAACATCATCCCACGCGAAAGCGGGCAGACTTCCGCAAGGTATGCGCATGACGAGAATACTTGACCAAACGACAGAGGAGGAAAAGCAGATGACGGCAGAACTATCGACGCCAAAATCCACTGGCCAAGATGCTGCTGGTGCATCCTTCCACGGAGTGACCGACTGGCACGCCATTGATTGGCGAGCAGTCAACCACAACGTGCGTCGGCTCAAGCGCGTATCGTCAAGGCAACGAAGGAAAAGAGATGGGGCAAGGTGAAAGCCCTGCAACGCCTCTTAACCCACTCGTTTAGCGGCAAAGCTCTTGCTGTGCGACGGGTGACGGAGAACCAAGGCAAAAGCACCCCCGGAGTGGACAAGATAATCTGGAACACTCCACAGATCAAGATCAACGCTGTCTACTCGCTACGACAACGGGACTACCACCCACAGCCAATGCGACGGGTCTATATACCAAAGAAGAACGGCAAAAAGAGACCCTTAGGTATCCCCATTATGAAGTGTAGAGCAATGCAGGCTCTCTACCTGCTTGCCCTTAACCCAATAGCGGAAACAACGGCAGACCCGAACTCGTACGGCTTTCGCCCTGGACGATCTACCGCTGATGCGATCGAACAATGCTTCTGCACAGTAGCAAAGCAAAACTCACCGCAATGGATACTCGAAGGCGACATCAAAGGCTGTTTCGATTTTCTATTTCGTTTTTTTCTTTTTTTTCTCTTTTTTTTTTTTTTTTTTTCTTTTTTTTATTTTTTTTTTTCTTTTTTTTTTTTGTTT
>CAVPEB010000054.1:0-25000 GCA_963702765.1 uncultured Chloroflexia bacterium | reverse complement strand
AAGCGGGTATCTGGACCAACATGTCTTTCACTCAACCGAAGAAGGTACGCCGCAAGGGGGAATTATCTCACCTGTATTGGCGAATATGACACTTGATGGCCTAGAAAAGCTACTACAGAAAGCTTTCCCGCGCAGTGTGATGCGAGAAGGAAAATGTCGGAGAGCACTCGTTCACTTGATTCGCTATGCAGACGACTTTATCATTACAGGAAGATCGAAAGAAATTCTTGAACAAGAAGTCAAGCCTCTTGTGGAGCAATTCATGAGAGAAAGGGGACTGCAACTCTCTCCAGAGAAAACGGTCATTACGCATATTGAAGAAGGGTTCGACTTCCTAGGCCAAAACGTACGAAAGTACAAGGCGGGAAAACAGTACAAACTGCTGATCAAACCGTCCAAGAAGAATGTGAAAGCCTTCCTAGAAAAAGTGCGAGAGGTGGTGAAGGCGAACAAAGCTCTCAGTGCAGGAAAACTGATCGGTAAGCTCAACCCCATCATTAGAGGATTGCCAACTATCACCGGCATGTGGTAAGCAAAGAAACTTTCAACAAGTAGACGAAGAGATCTATCATGCAGTGAGACGATGGATAAGGCGAAAACACCCGCGCAAGTCTGACAATGGATTGCGAAGCAATACTTCACAACCGTGGGAAATGACAACTGGGTGTTCTACGGAGCCATATACGATGAGTACACCACCCATCTGCTCAAAGCCGCGAAGGTGCCGATTATTCGGCACCTGAAAATCCAGGGGGAGGCAAATCCATACGATCTTGAATGGGAAAGCTATTTTGAAAAGCGCCTCGACGCACACATGATCGCAACCTACAAGGGAAAAGAATGGCTTCACCGCCTCTGGAAAGAGCAAAACGCGAGTGTCCAGTCTGCCACCAAAAGATTACCAGGAGTACGGGATCGCATAGCCACCACATCCTCTGGAATCCAAAGGAGGCAGACACGCTGGAAAACCGCGTCTTACTCCATCCAACCTGTCATCAACAGGTGCATAGCCAAGGAATATCTGTAACGCACCGCGTCCCACTGACAAAAAGGCGTCCAGAAAGGCTTGAGCCGATGAATGAGAAATCTTCTTGTCCCGTTCTAGAGGGCGGGATGATGGAAACGTCATCCTGCTACTCAACCAAAAATACCCCTGGTATTGAGGCAGTTGGATGGAAGCAGCAACAACGAAAGCTGGAGTAAAGCTCTGCTTGCATCTGTTTTACTCCAGTAATCGAGCAGTCTGCACAAATTGACTACAAACTGCAATAGCCTTATACTGAGGTTGGATTTGTAGGGATCATGTTAGCACCAACGACTCTAATGTACAGTTGCCATTTTCCCCACTAAACAAAGGCAAAGCTCGTAGAGGTATACACTGTGTTATTCGAAGACTACCTGAAAGAACATCCCGTTCATAGCCCTGTACGCACACAATACCTGCAGATTAAACGCCAGCACCCTGATGCACTTCTCTTTTTCCGCATGGGCGATTTTTACGAAATGTTTGACGAAGACGCAGAAATTGTAGCTCGCGAACTCGAAATTGCTCTGACTCGTCGAGATTTCGGGCGTGGAGAAAAGTCACCCATGGCTGGTGTGCCTCACCATGCAGCCGATGGCTATATTGCGCGACTCGTGAGTAAAGGCTATCGGGTAGCTGTTTGTGAACAGACGAGCGATCCAGCTCTCTCAAAGGGACTTGTAGACCGCGAAGTCCTGCGTATTGTTACACCTGGAACTGTGATTGATCCAACTATGCTGGCAGCGAAGCGCAACAATTTTCTCGCAGGCGCTCTTATTGGGCGAAATGCTGTAGGTATTGCATATGTCGACATTACGACAGGAGAGTTTGCGGTGACCCAATTCAACACAAATGAGCCTGAAGTAACATTGCAACAAGAAATAGCGCGCGTCGGTCCCGCCGAAGTAATTGTCGAAGCCTACTATAGTTCTCAGGGAGCAGCATCACGTAAACGGCGCTGGCTTGCAGCAGTAATGAACGAGAAACCAGTCACCCGCGTTGGCAATAATGGAAATCCCCAGGCCGATATAGATGCTACAATGGCCATTACACATGCAACATTCGGCGATTCAGCAACACCATCTTTACCTGACGAAGATGAAGATGAAATTGCTCCGCTTGCCAGGCTCCTGACAGGCATTGCCGGGCATGTTACACCATATGATGCGCGCTACTTTGTTGAGGAGGATGCGAGACATCGATTACAGTCACATTTTGAGGTAGCTTCACTAGAAGGTTTTGGTTGTGCGCACCTGCCCCTGGCAATTAGAGCGGCAGGAGCGGTACTGGCATATTTGCAAGAAACGCAAAAAGGCTTACTGCGCCAATTGATTTCACTTGAAACTTATTCTATCGCTGCATTTATGACACTGGATTTGCATACGCGGCGTAACCTGGAACTTTTTGAGAGCGGGCGCAGTGGTTCGTCAAAAGGATCGCTATTATGGATTCTTGATAAAACTCGCAGCCCAATGGGAGGGCGATTGTTGCGCCGTTGGGTAGGAGAACCACTCCTTGATATCGATGCTTTACAAACTCGCCAGGAGGTCATCAGTGAACTCCTCACCGATACAATGACACAAGCGCGCCTGGCAGAGGCATTGAAAAAAGCTGGAGATATTGAACGGCTGATCAATCGAATACGGCAGCGTATAGCTTCACCTCGAGACCTGGTAGCATTGGCGGCAGGTTTGCGCGCAGCCTCAGAAGTACGCGCAAGTTTACCAGCGGATGCCGAAACATTAATGCCTTCGGTGTGTTGCCTGGTACAGAGACTCGCAGATAACGATGACGTGATACAGTTAATCGAGTCCGCGTTTGTAAATCAACCACCATTAAGCGCTTCTGAGGGAGGTGTCATTCGTGAAGGTTACAGTGCTGAACTTGATCAGGTAAAGGAAGCCTCACAAAACGGCCAAAAGTGGATCACTGAGATGGAGCAACGCGAGCGCAAACGAACAGGCATACCCTCTCTCAAAGTTGGTTACACCAAGGTGTTTGGTTACTTTATTGAGGTAACGAAATCGCAACTGAATCGCGTTCCTTCCGATTATGTGCGTAAGCAGACACTAACTACAGGTGAACGTTATATCACATCGGATCTGAAGGAGTACGAGGCACTCATTCTGAATGCGCAAGAGAGAATAGGCAAACTCGAAAGCGAACTCTTCGCTCAAGTACGAGCAGAGATCGCAGTCCATGCTTCTGAACGCATTCTAAACACAGCACACGCGCTTGCAGAGATTGATGTCTATCTAAGTCTGGCCGGAGTAGCGGCGCAGCACGATTATTGTCGTCCACGGCTTGATAACGGAGATAGCATTCACATTGTGGCTGGTCGTCACCCTGTAATAGAGCAGTCACAAATAGAAACACCCTTCATTCCCAACGATACTCAGATTTCCATTTCAGATGCGCAAATACTTATCATCACCGGGCCTAATATGGCGGGTAAGTCCACGTATTTGCGCCAGGTTGCGCTGATAGTATTGATGGCTCAGATTGGCAGCTATGTTCCAGCTGAATCAGCAACAATAGGTCTGGTGGATCGCATATTTACTCGCATTGGAGCGCAAGACGATCTGGCGACTGGGCAGAGCACTTTCATGGTAGAGATGGTTGAGACTGCTACAATCCTTCATCATGCATCGCCACGAAGCCTGATCATTCTCGACGAAATTGGGCGTGGCACGAGTACATATGATGGACTGGCCATAGCTCGCGCAGTGGTAGAATACTTACACAACAATCGCAGGTGTGGAGCGCGCACACTCTTCGCAACACATTATCATGAACTTGTAGAAGTAGCCAGGATGTTGCCGCGCATCCAATGTATGAATGTAGCCGTGTCAGAAGAAGAGGGACATATAGTTTTCCTGCATAAGATTGTGCCAGGGGGAGCTGACAAGAGCTACGGCGTACATGTAGCACAATTAGCCGGTATCCCACGCCCGGTCATACACCGCGCAGAGGAGATTTTGACGGAGTTAGAACAAAAGGGTGATGCAAAAGCACGACGCAAGGCCATGCAAGAAATAGCGACGCCGACAGTTATGCAAATGACGCTTTTCGCGGCTGAGCAAAACCCGTTAATTGAAGAAATCAAGCAGCTTGCAATCGATGAACTCACACCGATCGAAGCAATTGGCAAATTGTATGAGTTGCAGCAGAAAGCAAGAAAAGAATTGTAGTAAACCTACTCATTCGTGCAACTACTATCTTTATCGACTCACCGCAGAGAGCTGCGACTAACGAGATACCACGTCTCTTCAAAAGCACGACGTGGGCGAAAGTGTCAGCTCTGTGAAACGCTGGAAGGACTAGTCTAGGAACGTGAGAAGGAGCAGAGATGTCTGTTGATGACCCTTGCAGACCCGCCGTAGAGAGCATGAGGCTCTCCTCAACAAGATCCAGAGCGTGCTCCAAGCGGACCAGCGCATCGTTGCAGCGTGGCTCTTTGGCTCAGTGGTCGCCGCACCTCGGATGTCTTGAGTGAGTGATCTCGATGTGTGGGTGATGGTCAAGGATGAGTCCATCGAGACGATCTGTGCAGAGCGACAACACTACGCGGCCCAGCTCGAACGGCCTGTCCTCCTGCTCGAGTCCTCCCTAAACGCCCCGGCGGCGGTGCGTATCTGATGGCTTTATATCCTGGGCAGGCGGGCGAGCATCAAGTGGATTGGTACTGGCAGCGACAAGCGGATGCGAGCCTGCCTCTCTCTTGTCACGCAGCAAGAGCGTGCGGAGCAGGCCACCCAACTCAGCACCTACTTTTGGGCCATGGCTAACATCGCGGTCAAGAGTGTCCTGCGGCACCAGGCATGGGCAGCCGTAAGCCATCTGGAGGGATTACGGGGGATCGTGCATGGGATGAAGCGCCTGGTCGGTCTGAGCACCATACGAGAAGGCCAGGAGGAGTGGAGAACGACCCTGCTGCCTCCTGTGCATCGCGCTGAACAGATGGCGATGCTGCGCGACATTGCGCGGGAGATGGAGCACCTGACGAATGCAATCGAACTGATCGGAGGGCAGGTCCCCACGCGGGCTATTCCCCATGTGTATGACTTCTTCGACCTGGCTGATGCCCTGCTTCAACAAGAAGTGAAAAGCACAACTGGAAGTGTTAGCAAGAGCGATCATTAGGTGTGGTATCCTTCAGCATCGATGAGTAGGCTAAGGGCTTTTGTCCTGTGACTGCACGAAGAAGACCAGCAGGACGATCAAAGCAGCTTTTTGACAGCCCGGAGCACCCTTGCAACCGTAGTTTGTACTTCCATCCTGTTTGATGTTATTATGAAAGAAACTCCTACTTTGGTTAGGAGCTTGCATCCGAACTCCACCGCAATTCTGCATACCTGGAGAGGCGTGCAGCTTTGGCTTCGCGGTCCGACACATTCGGGCCATCTGACCCTGGGCGTACCGGCAAGACACCCGTTCTCACCCAATCTTGTCGGATGAGAAGCGTTCGCATCGCAATATTTCTTGCCCCGATGAGATCAGCGTGCAGTGTGTATGCGTGACCTATGCGTAACCTGTAAGGGCATACTTTGTTCTGGCAGGCGAACACGAGTCCGCCGTGCGGGCGGTTCTGCCTGTCCGTGTAACCACAGAGTGGACATGTCTTACTCGTATAGTCCGCATCTATCGTGATCGCCTGGGAGCTTGACAAGGCCGCTTTGTAAGCGATCAACTCCTGCAACTCAGCAAAAGACCATGTAGAGGCGTGGCGGTTGGCTCGACGTTGCTTCAGTGAAGAGGGAAGCGGCCGCTTCCCCTTGCGCCTGTACCGCTTGCTCCGCCGCGCATGTTCTCGAATGTCAGTCAAGCTTTCCATGCCGATCAAGGTATGTGGATGCGCTGTCACAATGGTCTTTGCGATGACATGATTGGTTTGCAGCTTGAACCGTCTCTCTCGCCCGCTGATTGCGATCAGTCGCTTCGTCGCGCCGCGAGTGCCTTTACGCCGCAAGCGTTTTTGCAGTCGAGCATAGCGGTCGGCTTTTGCCCGTACTGCCTTGCCCGAGTAGAACTGACTCTTTTCCGTCATAGTAGAGGTCACGGCCAAATATCGCTGACCAACATCGACTCCTATGACGGTTCGTTGTATTTCCTGCGTAGGGACAGACACCTCTAGTTTCAGAGATACCAGCAGGTAGTACTGCCTATGCCGCTTGTCATACCAGAGCTTAGCTTCCCCGAGAGTGGCTCCATGATGGATGAGGGCCACATGCCTACTATAACCCTGGTAGGGTAGGATGATACGTCCGAACAGTGTCAAGACGCTGACATTCTGATCCGGCTTAAAACCGTAGTCATGACCGTAGACATAGGTCAATGTTGGGGATAAATACTTGGGTGGTTTATCCAGTCCTTCGAAACGCCTCTTGGTATACCCTGATCTGCGGTGCTCGATATTCTTACTGAGCTTCATCCATAGTCCTTTGTAAGTTGTACCCACTTGACGCATCACAGTACATGCCATCTGTGATGGGAGATTGAATATTGAGCGAATATCACGGTAAGTCCCATTATGTAAGCGTTTAGCGCTCGATACCTTCCCATGCTCGAAAGCATACCGGCTGACAAAATTAAGGGCATCACGGTACGCCAGTTGGGTCTGCCTTAGCTGCACCAATTGCTCAGCTGTGGTCTCGAGCTTGAGTTTGGCGGTGATAATTTGTTGCATACGCGCTGCCTCTAACTTACCTACGCGGTGTACTATCCTCACCTTCAGCCCAATCTTCCTAAGCATACGAGTGTCATCTTCATCATCAAGCTTCTCACTTCTACCGGTCAGAGGTAGCACACCTGAATGAGTGCTCTAACTGAGGACCCACACGCAACATGAAGTTTTCACACCACTAAAGAACTTTTCTCTCTCAGCATCACAGAAACGGAAAAAGATGTCCAGAATAGTTGACACATGTCTCTATTTCATAAGACGAGTTTTAGCTCTTTAGATGTTGAGACATTTTAGTGATACTGATCTTCGAGTAGTCACTTTCGGTACATTCTACGCCTCATTGGCTTTCTGCGTGATATACTATCATAAAGACTGCGTCATTCTTGGCGTTACGGTAGAGACGAGTCTTTCTCCATATGTGGATGTAGGAGTTCCTTGCCTCTCCTTCTCGAAAAAATGAAGAAGTGGCTTTGTTTCCAGGGAAAGGATACCCGTACGAGCAGCAACCTGCAAAACCTACGAACGTCTTAAGAGGCGTAACATTTTACGCCAGTTTTTATACCATTTTAAAACACTTACCACGAGGAATTGATATACACATATCACTACAAAGGAGATAATTGATGACAAATCCTTTACTTCAACTCAAGACACAAGGTCAAAGTGTCTGGTATGATACCGTAGATCGCGCCCAACTGGACAATGGACTCTTCAAACGCATGTTGGATGAAGATGGAGTTGCGGGTGTCACCTCGAACCCCACCATCTTTCAAAAGTCAATCAGTCATGGTGACGCGTATGATGAGCAAATTACACAGCTCGTTCGAGAAAAGAAGAACACAAACGAGATCTATGAAGCCCTCGTCATTCGAGACATACGCTCTGTCGCTGATATGCTTCTTCCAATCTATGAGAAAGCCAACCGCCAGGATGGTTTTGTAAGTCTTGAAGTCTCACCTGATCTTGCGCATGACAGTGAAGCCACACTTGAAGAGGCTCGTCGATTCTGGAAATTGGTAGATCGTCCTAATTTGATGATTAAGATCCCCGCCACTCCGGAGGGCATTCCGATTGTTCGTCAGACGCTTGCTGAAGGCATGAACATCAACATCACCCTCATTTTCTCAATCGAAGATTACCGCAAAGTAGCAGACGCATATATCAGTGCTTTAGAGGAGCGAAATGCCGAAGGAAAGGATATCAGCCATATTGCTTCGGTTGCAAGCTTCTTCGTCAGCCGTGTAGATACTTTAGTGGATCAACTGCTGGAAAACAAAATTAAAGCATCCAACGATAGCACCGAGCAGCAGAAACTGAAGTCTCTTGAGGGAAAGGCAGCTATCGCTAATGCCCGTCTTGTTTACCAGGACTTCAAAAACATTTTTCATTCGCCTCGTTTCGAAACACTCAAACATAGTGGCGCGCACGTACAACGACCTTTATGGGCCAGCACAAGCACAAAAAATCCGGCATATCGTGATGTACTCTATGCTGAGGAACTGGTTGGGCCTGATACTGTTGATACGATGCCACTGGAAACAATCGAGAACTTCCGTGATCATGGCAAAGTACGCCTGAGCGTCGAGGATGACATCCAGCAGGCCAGGGATGAGTTCGCGGAACTTGAGAAAGTTGGTATCCATTATGACCAGGTAACACAGCAGCTACAGGATGAAGGTGTGCAAAAATTTGCCGACTCATTCCATGAACTTTTTAAAGGTATTGAAAGTAAAAAGCAAACCATACAGTCAAAAATAGGTACGCATTAATGGACTAGATACGTCTTTCTCTTTTTCAATCAAGGCTTTATGATTGGAACACATTCACGGTTATATCATCGAGGAGATTAAGCATGCCTCAACGTAGTGCTGCAGTGGAGGCTCCAAACCCTTTACGAGAGGGGCTTCGAATCAAGCATGGCCCTGAACCATGTATCATGGTCATTTTTGGAGCAACTGGCGATCTGACACACAGGAAGTTACTTCCAGCCCTCTATGATCTAGCGCTGGAACATCCTCTACCCGCAGGCTTCTCAGTCGTGGGATTTGCACGCCGCCCCTATAGCGACGAAGAGTTCCGCGAACAAGCCCTTGAATCTATTAATCAGTATTCTCGTCAAAAGCCAGTCAATCCACAGGTATGGGAGAGTTTTGCTGCAGGTATTCATTACCTGCAAGCCGACTTCCATGATGTTAAAGGCTACGAGAAACTCGGCACATTGCTCAATACCATTGATCAACAGCGAGGAACTTCTGGAAATCGCATCTTTTACCTATCAACTCCTCCAAGCCAGTATCCTGAAATCATTCATAATCTTGGTCTGGCTGGTTTGAATAAAAATCGTAAGGGTTGGACGCGCATTATCATCGAAAAACCCTTTGGACATGATCTAGGCTCGGCACGAGAACTCAACCGCCAGGTTGCGAAAGTCTTTAGAGAAGAACAAGTGTACCGTATCGACCATTACCTCGGCAAAGAAACGGTGCAGAATATTCTCGTATTCCGACTAGCAAATGGTATTTTTGAGCCTGTATGGAATCGAAGATATGTTGACCATGTGCAAATTACTGTAGCAGAGAATATAGGTGTGGAAGGTCGCGGTGCTTACTACGAAGAATCGGGAGCAATTCGCGACATGGTGCAAAACCATGTACTACAGTTACTCTCATTAGTTGCTATGGAACCCCCAATCACATTCGAAGCAAATGCAGTGCGTGACGAAAAGGTCAAAGTTCTGCATGCCTTGCAACCTTTGACGGGGCAGGATGTCACCACAAATATCATCCGCGCGCAATACGGCGCAGGTTGGGTAAGTGGTCAGCAAGTCATCGGCTATCGAGAAGAACCAGGAGTTTCACATCAATCGACTACCGAAACCTATGTAGCAATGAAGGTGTTTATTGATAGCTGGCGCTGGGCAGGCGTTCCTTTTTACTTGCGCACAGGCAAACATCTACCCAAACGTGTTAGTGAAATTGCCATTCAATTCAAGCAAGCACCACTCATGATTTTCAAACGCAGCGAAGCATACGGACAAGTTGAGCCAAACGTGTTAACGTTGCGTATACAACCTGATGAAGGCATTTCGCTTAAGTTTGGCGCGAAAGTGCCCGGCACAGAGATGCAGATCCGCTCAGTCAACATGGATTTTTTCTACGGGTCCTCTTTCGTTCGCGAACAACCTGAGGCATATGAACGCCTACTACTCGATTGTATGCTAGGTGACTCGACCCTATTCACAAGAAGTGACGAAGTCGAAGCAGCCTGGACTTTTTTACAGGGAATTCTGGACGATTGGAAGCAACAGCCTCCTGAATCCATCCTGACTTATGATTCTGGCTCATGGGGGCCTCAAGCCGCTGATGAGTTCATCTGGCGCGACGGTCGCAGGTGGCGACGTCCATGATCTGCTACACTCAGAAATGTAGGGATGGTGAAGTGTTGAGTTGGATAGGGATGCTTCTTCTTTCATCTCGTCTGATTGCGCAGTAGCATTATCAGATTGGGTTAAGAGCTGCCGCGTGAGAGGTCTTAGCGAGATGAATATGTGCTAGCATCACCCTGTTGCGAATTTCGGGCTTTCTTCTCATTAGAAAAAGTCCATCCTTAAACGTCATTAAGAGTATATTACTATCACCTTTTTATCTGGGCACTAGTGTATTCGCTGTACATGAACAATGCTGTTCTTCATGAAGATCAAAGGAAACGCGAATGGCAAATGATACCGCTCACGACCCAGGAATTCATCTACCCTGGGCAGGAAAAGCAGTACGTATGAGTGAAATCGAGGCAGTCATTGCCTCGCTATGGAAAATGTCTGCTGATAACTTACGAACTGGTGCTAATGTTCAAGTACGTACGAGTATCCTGAATCTCGTAATCTGTACTCCTGATATCGAAACTGCACAACGAGCCAGCAAAATATTACGTGAGTTGGCAAGCACGCATTTAGCCCGTGTTACACTTTTGATCCTTGACAGAGAAGAGAATGCACCATCCTCGCTTCATGCATGGGTCACGCTGAGATGCTTTTCCATGATCTCAGACTTGATGCGCCATTGCTTTGAACAAACTACAATCTTAGCATCAGGATCAGCCGTTCGTTCAGTTGCGAATATCATACAGCCATTACTCAAACCCGATCTTCCAGTTTATCTATGGTGGCTTGGCGACCCCCCTGGTCGAGACGATCCTTCATTTATTGGCCTTGTCGATCTAAGCAGCAGGATGATTGTTGATTTAACCAGTTTTTTCCATCCCGAGCAGGATATCGGTACCTTATCGGCTCTCTTTGATACAGTACCTGAATGTGCTTTGAGCGACTTGAATTGGGGACGAATCACACCCTGGCGGCAGTTAATCAGCCAGTTTTTCGACGTTCCAGAATACAGATCGTATCTTACCGGAGTAACCTCAATAGAGATCGAACATGCTGTTGCACCTCTCGCTACACAAATGCGCACTGAAATGGGTGATGTTTCACCAAACCCAGCTCGGGCGTTGCTTCTAGCTGGCTGGCTCAAAGAACGTCTAGGCTGGTCACAAGCGGAGGACATTTCAAGTAACGATTTTGATACTGACAGCGGTACATATTACTGGAGCATGGTACGCTCAAATGCACGTTCAACTCGCTCACTCACACCAACCCGCGTTAAAACAACCCCTAGCAATTTAGCAAGCATTTCAATTAGACCACGTGTGAACGCCGAAATGCGTCCCGGTTCAATTTGCCTTGTACGCCTGATAAGTAACCTGGAACATAAAAAAGCCACTTTCACTATCAGCCTTGATGCTGAAATGAAGTTATTCAAGACCTCAATCGAACTATCGCATGAAGCACGTTCCAGGCGCTCTGTAAGCCTTGCGGCGGTACATACTGAAAGTGAATTACTGCACGACGAGTTGGAGATCCTGGGACACGATTACCATTTTGAGCAAACACTTAAAGAGGTGACAGAAATGTTAGCAGCAGAATAATAGAAAACAGGGAGTGTAGGAGAAACAATTCAATGCACATTGCAATTTATGATGATAAACATATCCTCAGCCAGCATGCAGCAGAATATATCATGCGGATTGCAAAGGATACTATTGATCTCCACGGCCGCTTTACAATCGCATTAACAGGTGGAACGACCCCAGGAGAAGCATATAGCTTGCTTGGCAGTGAGCCTATTCGAAGCCAGATTGACTGGCAACGTGTACACATATTTTGGGGAGATGAGCGATGTGTCCCTCATACTAATTCTGAAAGCAACTTTTACCTTGCTCAGGAGGTACTTTTTGATAGAGTTTCTATTCCGAATTCACAGATACATCCCATGCCTGCCGACCAATCTGACCGTGACGCGGCTTCACAAGCCTATGTCATTGAAATGCAACGTGTCTTTGGCACAAATGAAATACCCATCTTTGATTTGATTCATCTTGGTATGGGTCCAGAGGGTCACACGGTATCGCTCTTTCCCCACCAGGAATCCTTACACGAAAAACATCGGCTGGTCATGCCCGTCACAGTACCAAAACCACCGCCAGATCGCCTGACATTTACGCCGCCATTGTTGAATGCGGCCAAAAACGTACTCTTTACAGTCACTGGTAGCGAAAAAGCCGACGCTTTGCATGCTGTTCTTGAGGGTGAGAATCAGCCTGATGAATATCCAGCGCAAATTGTTCGTCCAACAAACGGCGAAGTAGTATGGATGTTGGATAAGGCGGCTGCACAAAAGTTACAGGCAAACCAACCTATGTAAAAGGAAATAATAATTATGGCAATTGGAATTGTGCCCTCTGTTCTATCCGCCGACTTTACACGTCTCGGTGAACAGGTGCGAGAAGCGGAGGTGGCCGGCGCTCAGCGCATTCAGGTCGATGTGATGGATGGGCATTTTGTGCCCAATATTACGATGGGACCTATGATTGTCAACGCAGTACGTCGCTGCACCTCGTTACCTGTTGAGGCCCATCTGATGATCTCTCATCCTGAACAATATATAGAAGAATTTGCAAAAGCAGGAGCAGATTTCATCATAGTACACCAGGAGGCCTCTCCACATCTTCACCGTTTGATACAGCAAATCAAAGCAGCAGGCAAAGGGGCAGGAGTAGCACTCAACCCATCTACACCAGTGATCATGTTGGAAGACATTCTCTCAATACTTGATATGACGCTCATTATGACAGTCAATCCTGGCTTTGGCGGTCAAAAATTCATTCCTGAAATGCTGCCTAAAATTACGCGTTTGCGCGAATTGATTGACCAGCAAGAACTTCACTGCGATATCGAAGTCGATGGTGGTGTTCACGAAACAATCGTTCCACTAGTAGTTCAGGCAGGAGCTAGCCTGTTAGTTGCAGGATCAGCGGTTTACAATGAACAAGAGAGCGTTACTGAGGCGATCGCAAGATTGCGTAATGCGATTTGAAAATTGCTGATTGGAACTGAAAACTTCAGAAAGAGTTTACCCAGATGCATGACGACATTACCGATATCCCTGGTATTCGCGTTGGACATTATACTAATTTAGAAGCCGCTACAGGATGTACAGTGATCCTGTGCGATCCCCCTGCCGTTGGCGGCGTTGATGTGCGCGGCGGCGCACCAGCAACTCGCGAAACAGATTTGCTACTTTCACACAACCTGGTTGAGGAGGTCAACGCAATCGTGCTTACAGGAGGCAGCGCCTATGGTCTTGATTCAGCTGGCGGCGTAATGCGCTACCTGGAAGAACATGGTCAGGGTTACGACACCGGTATTGCGCGTGTTCCTATTGTCCCCGCTGCAGCTATCTTTGATCTCGGGTTTGGCTCTGCCAGTATTCGTCCTGATGCAGCAGCAGGTTATACAGCATGCGAACAGGCAACCTCCGAAGTGATTTTGCAAGGTAATGTTGGAGCAGGAACAGGTGCTACCGTAGGCAAAATGGCCGGACCTGCCTTTATGATGAAAGGAGGATTGGGCAGCGCCAGCGCACTTTTGAGCGATGGCACACTGGTTGGCGCTCTGGTTGTTGTGAACGCACTTGGCGACATCCTTGATCCACATTTACAACGAGTTGTCGCAGGCACACGCAATCCATCAGGACAAGGCTTTCTGGCCTCCAATGCAATGGGTAACACTACTATAGCCGTCATAGCCACTTCTGCTTCACTTTCGAAACATCAGGTCAATAAAATTGCACAAATGGCACACAATGGTATAGCACAGACAATTCATCCTGCGCATACGATGTTTGACGGAGATGCTATTTTTGGATTAGCAATCGGCCCAAAGTCGCAACACATAACAAGCTCGACAATAGCAGCCACACAAGTAAGTACTATCGGAGCAGCAGCAGTAACTACACTTGCCCGGGCAATTCTCAAAGCTGTTCGAAATGCAACAGAACTGCATGGCGTACCAGCAGCCAACCTTTAAGTAGCTAGAATTATCCAGTTTATAGAGTACTTGTTTATGGTTGCACCATCATAAATAATACTATTCCCCCACTAATTAGCATGATTACAATACAAGCAAGTATTACCAGAGGGAACATGTAGCTTCGAGGCGTTACAGGCGCATCGGACACTTGGTTCGTGGAGCGTCGCTCAAGCCGAGGAGGCAGTTCTCTCTTCGCGGTCAGGGTTTTTAAACCACCAGTAGCCAGATCCCAGGAGTGTGTTGCAAAATCCGTGGCACGTTCACTAGCAATCGTTGAAGAATTTTCTGTCTCAGGCATAAGAGGCTTCATAGAAGTAGAAATATGAGAAGAAGGTATAGGGGTTGCAGGTATCGAGGGGTTTGTGGGAATCGAGTGTATCGAGTGTGTGTTTTGTGACAGAAATCTTGGAGACTGAGCGTCGGGTGTCGGCAATGTCACAGCTTTTCTCCACTAGGGGACCACAAGGCCAACCGTATCTCAAAGAAACAATGTACAAATTACGCATTACAGCAATCATTAGAAATATTAATCAATCCATATTCTCTATTGTAGTTAACGAACGGGAAGAATCAAGGTAACCATGACTAATGGGCTTCTTTTAACAACTCCAGTAACATCGTGAGCATATGTGCAGTTGCGCCCCAAATTCGATAGACCCCGTAATCAAAAAAGGAAACTATATGTTGGACATTATCCCGTACCCATTGCTCTGTATGATAAATTGCTGGATTCGCGAGGTCCTTTAATGGTAAGAAAATGATTTCCGAAACCTCGCTCTCCTGCAATTGCAATGGTCCAGGACCTTCCGGCAAAAATGCTACAACCGGAGTTATCAAAAAATTACTTACAACAGTGAAGACTGAGGGCATAATGCCCAACACTTCTACTCTGGACGAGATTAAACCAATCTCCTCCTGGGCTTCACGTAAAGCCGTCACGATCGGTGAAACATCGCTAATATCAGAAGCACCGCCTGGAAACGCAATTTCACCACTATGTGATCTAAGCGTACTGGCCCGACGAATAAACGAAATGTAGGTTTCCTCGTCTTTATCAAAGAGAGTAATCAGCACTGCGGCATAACGAGCAGAGGGATACTGCTTCTGTTGTGCATCTATCATCGACTCAGCATGTTGTATCGGCTCTAACCGCCGCCGTAAAGTCAAAATGACATCGTTACTTTTGCTTAAATCCATAGGTATATCTTAGCATAAACAATTCGAATGTCGAGCAAAAATGCAAGTCTGAAACCTCTTGCACACTTGTGATACAATATCTCTGATTAAAACATCGGAGCAATTTGCTAATCAGGTTTGTATTGTCTTGCATTCAGGCATGGCTTTTGGTATAATTAGAGCATCGAGTGGGGGTATTCCGTGCTATGGCTCTATTTTGTCCGCAACATGGCTTACCTGTCAGCGAGCGTAGTTTCGTATGACCGTTATATTGGGCAATTTACGTTGCCCGCAAAATATTCGTCTCAAATCAAAATTGATGCCGTTGAGACAGAAAAATGCGGAAGTGATTCCAGCCTGAGTAGCCTCCTCCGATAAATCCATGTCCTTTGACATATCCCCAGGATTTTAAAACATACATCTATCCGTCACTTTGCGACATGTCGAACAAAGTTGAGGGTGTGATGTGCATATATAGAATTAAAGATATTTTGAAGGATTGGAAAAACCGTGTATCGAAGGGGGCATAATTCCCATGCAAGTGCAAAAGCACGACGACCTTTCGACAATGCCAGCGGCAAATTTTAAGAGCGGACGGGTACAGACGATGTTCGAAGAAAACTACCATGAAGGCCAGAACAACAACTCCGAGGAGATGAACGACTACAACGAGATGGAAGCGTTGCTGGCGGCATCCACCACTCCGATCAATATCAAACGCGGCGATGTAGTCGATGGCGTAATCGTGCGAATTGACCAGGATGAGATCCTGGTCGATATTGGTCTCAAGTCTGAGGGTGTTCTTTCAACGAAAGAACTTCCGGCAACAGGCGACTGGTCCTTTAATGAACTCCATCTGAATGACAAGGTCTTAGTGTATGTCATTCAACCGGAAACGCAGGACGGCCATGCGCTTCTTTCTCTCAAACGAGCAAATGCAGAGCGGCAATGGCGCATCGCAGAGGAGCAGTATAAAAATAATGAACTGCTCAAAGCCAAAGTGATCGACTTTAATAAAGGTGGTTTAATTGTCGATGTGGCCGGCATTCGTGGGTTTGTTCCAATCTCACAAATCCTGAACCTCAAGCGCGAGGAAGTTGCATCTGGTGGAGATAACCAGGAAACTGCTGCGAAACTCCAGGGTATGAAAGATAAGGAGCTGCAGCTCAAGATCATCGAGATTAATCGCGCGCGAAATCGGCTGATTCTTTCAGAGCGGTTAGCTGCGCAGGAATGGCGACAGAGGAGGCGTGAAGAGCTCCTTGATGAATTGAAGCCAGGCGAGGTTCGCCATGGAGTCGTGAGCAACCTTGCAAACTTTGGCGCATTTGTAGATCTGGGAGGGGCAGACGGATTGGTGCATATTAGCCAGCTTGCCTGGAGCCGTGTCAATCATCCCAGTGAAGTACTCAAAGTCGGCCAGGAAGTTGAAGTTCAGGTTCTCAGCGTCGACAAAGAGAAAAAGAAAATTGCTCTTTCGATCAAACGAGCCGAAGTTGATCCCTGGACCACTGTCGAACAACGCTACATTCCCGGTCAAGTGGTAACTGGTACGATTACAAAAATCGCACCATTTGGGGCATTTGCCCGCATTGAGGATGGCATTGAAGGACTTATTCATCTTTCAGAGCTTCCTGCCGGGATGGATCCCAAGGCCAGTCTCCACGAAGGACAGCAACTCCAGTTACGTATCTTGCGTATCGATGCTGAGCGACGTCGACTTGGATTGAGTCTGCGTCAGGCAGAGGAAATGGACAAAGAACCTGTAGCAGAAACTTCTACAGAAACTGGCACAAGTAGTGCATCTGGTGATATGATGTCATTATCTTTAGAAGCACCTTCACCACAGACAGAAGAAAGTGCTACATCTTCAGAAAAGGAAGGTGGCACATCACGTCGTGAAACCAAAGGCGAACGTCGTGAACGTCCGGAGCGAACGAATGAAAATCCGCTCTTGAACAATCTACCTCTAGGTGAAGAGGGAGAAACGACTGCCATGGCTGAAGCGTTCCGCGCAGCAGCCCGCCAGCGCACTAAAGAAGAACCGGAGGGATCTCAAGAGTAACTGTTACTCGAAAACAGCCTTTGTACTTGAACAGTTGATAGCTCGACCTCCTTGTTGCGTATATAGTAATATATGGCAACAGGAGGTCGATTGTTTAAGTCTATGTCTGCACTTTCGTAATTTGTAAAAGATGGGAGGGCCAAGGGTTGTTATCCTTGACGCTATATGATCGGTGTTGTATGATGAACTGCGCGGTTTACCTGAGCATCACAGAGGGCTCGGTTCCACCCTCTGCCACTGAAAGGGGGGTGACAAACAGGTGAACGATAGAGATAGGTTTGACAAGTTTACAGAGCGAGCAAGAAAAGTTTTAAGTCTTGCTCAAGAAGAGGCCCAGCGCTTCCAACACAATTATATCGGGACAGAACATCTTCTGCTCGGTCTTGTGCGCGAAGGCGAGGGTGTCGCAGCGAAAGTTTTGAGTAACCTCGGTGTCGAGCTGAATAAGGTTCGTAGCGCCGTTGAATTTATTATTGGCCGCGGAGATCGCATCGTCTTAGGTGAAATTGGCTTGACTCCGCGTGCCAAGAAGGTGATTGAGCTGGCCGTCGATGAAGCTCGTCGCCTGAATCATCACTATATTGGTACTGAACATCTTTTACTTGGATTGGTACGTGAGGGTGAAGGTATCGCGGCAGGAGTCCTGGAAAGCCTGGGTGTCAACCTTGAGAAGGTACGCACACAAACTATTCAGGTTCTGAGTCAATCTGGCGCACCTCATGAGCGAGATGCCAAGCACTCGAAAACTCCTACCATCGACCAGATGGGTATCGATTTAACCGCGGCCGCGCGTGCTGGTACACTTGATCCTGTCATAGGTCGACATCAAGAAATCGAGCGAGTCATTCAGATTCTTTCCCGACGTACGAAAAACAATCCCGCGCTTATTGGAGAGCCGGGCGTTGGTAAAAGCGCTATTGTCGAGGGATTGGCCCAACGGCTCATTGCTGGCGAAGTGCCAGAAACGCTAGCGGGTAAACGTTTGCTGACGCTCGATGTTGGCTCGCTTGTTGCCGGCACGAAATATCGTGGCGAATTCGAAGAGCGTCTCAAGAAGATCATTGAAGAGATACGCAATAGCCGGGATTGCATTATCTTTATTGACGAAGTGCATACGCTGGTTGGCGCGGGTGCAGCCGAGGGAGCAGTCGATGCCGCAAATATTCTCAAACCTGCACTGGCTCGCGGCGAACTTCAATGTATCGGCGCAACGACACTTGATGAATATCGCAAGTATATCGAGCGTGACGCCGCCCTGCAACGACGCTTCCAGGAAGTCATCGTGCGTGAACCCACAATCGAAGAGACACTGGAAATTCTGAAAGGCATTCGCGAACGCTATGAGGCACACCATCGCCTGGTCATTACGGACGAGGCCCTCAAAGCTGCTGCAGATATGGCCAGCCGTTATATCACAGATCGCTTTATGCCTGACAAGGCTATTGACCTGATCGATGAAGCGGCCAGCCGCGTGCGTATGCAAAACTCTCTTGCTCCTCTCAACCTGAAAGAGGCAATGAAAGGACTGGAGTCAGTCTTGCGCGAAAAAGAACAGGCTATTCAGCAGCAAGAGTATGAACTGGCGGCTGAATTACGTGACCGCGAGGTGAAATTGCGGGATCGCATTGCCAAACTGGAATCCGGCTGGCATCGCGAACGTGGGAGTGAAAAGCCTTCGGTCGGTGAAGAGGAAATCGCCCAGATCGTATCGATGTGGACAGGTATTCCTGTCATGCGCATTGCACAGGAGGAGTCGCAACGCTTGCTCCAAATGGAGGATGCATTGCATGCTCGCGTCATTGCTCAGGACGAAGCGATCGAGAAAGTCTCCCGTGCTGTGCGTCGTGCCCGCGCTGGACTAAAAGATCCCAAACGCCCTATTGGTTCGTTTATCTTCATGGGCCCAACAGGTGTTGGTAAGACAGAGCTAGCTCGCGCTCTTGCCGAATTCATGTTTGGCAGTGAAGAAGCCCTCATCAAAATTGACATGTCTGAGTTTATGGAGCGCCACGCGGCTGCGCGGCTGGTTGGTGCCCCTCCTGGATATGTTGGTTATGAAGAAGGTGGTCAGCTCACCGAGGCTGTTCGGCGCAAGTCGTATAGTGTGATTCTCCTCGACGAAATCGAGAAGGCACATCCTGACGTTTTCAACATGCTACTCCAGATACTGGAGGATGGCAAGTTGACTGACGCCAAGGGGCGCACTGTAGACTTCCGCAATACCATTGTGATCATGACCTCAAATGTTGGTGCGGCCTTGTTGAACAAGGAAGCCTCTATCGGCTTCAAACAATCTAAAGACAAGCTTAAAGCCAATCAGTCTGATTACGAGGCCATGAAGGGAAAGGTACTTGGCGAATTGAAGAACACCTTCAAGCCCGAGTTCCTGAACCGTATCGATGAAGTCATCGTCTTCCATTCACTGCGCATTGAAGAGATGTACTCTATCGTTGAGTTACTTCTGAATCGTGTTCGCGCGCAACTCACCGAGCAAGAACTGGAACTGGTCGTCCCCCCTTCTAGCAAGGATTTCTTGATAGAGAATGGGTTCGATGCCCAGTATGGCGCTCGTCCTTTGCGTCGTACAATCCAGCGCCTGGTTGAAGATCCTCTGGCTGAAGGCCTGCTTGAGGGTAAATTCCAACCCGGTGATCTGGTTGAAGCCGTTGTTATTGACAACAACCTTGTTTTGCAAGTGCGTAACCGCATCGAGCAGTTACCTGCCCCAGCTTCACCCGAAGCAGCCCTCTCGGCTGGTGGTGAAAGTGGTGCGGGCGAAGTACAAGGTTAATAAACTTTTTCAGGGCGGGAACAAATCCCGCCCTGAATTTATCTATAAAAAGTCAGATAGATCGTACAATAATTTATTATTATGCCAAAACTACGCACAAAATTTCTCTGTCAGCAATGTGGCGCTGAACAGAGTAAATGGGTGGGTAAATGCCCTGATTGTGGAACGTGGAACTCCCTTGAAGAAGTGGCAGACATCCCCCAAAGTCCCGCCCAACAGCGTCGTCAACTCATGTTGGGTTCTTCTCCTATAGCTCAAGGAACCCAAATTCCACTCAATTTGCCTGAAATCAAACCACTAGCTCAAGCACGTATTCCTGTTGGCTATGCAGAAATGGATCGCGTCCTTGGTGGAGGACTCGTCGCTGGATCGCTAATTCTGATTGGTGGAGAGCCGGGTATCGGTAAGTCCACTCTTCTTTTGCAAGTTGCTGGAAATGTCGCTCAAAACACTGGAGCTGTACTATACATTTCAGGCGAAGAATCAATTGAACAGGTCAAAATGCGTGCTGAACGACTGGATATCACTGGCGAACAGCTTTTTTTACTGGCTTCGATAGAACTCGATGTTATAGCAGAAGCAGTCAATAGACTGAAACCCTCATTAGTAATTGTCGATTCTATTCAGACCGTACTATCCAGCCATATCACCTCTGCCCCGGGAAGCATTAGCCAGGTGCGCGAATGCACACTGCAACTCATGCAACTAGCCAAAAGCACCCACATTCCTATCTTTATCATTGGACATGTCACGAAAGAAGGCACTGTAGCTGGTCCTAAAGCTCTCGAACATATTGCCGATGCCGTACTCTATCTCGAGGGTGAACGCTACCATACATATCGGCTGTTACGTGGAGTTAAGAACAGGTTTGGAGCAACGCATGAGGTAGGGGTATTTGAAATGCATGGGGACGGATTAGCGGAAGTTTCAAATCCCTCCGCAATGTTTCTGACTGACCGTACAGAAGGGGCAACCGGTTCTGCAGTTGTTGTGAGCATGGAAGGCACTCGTCCATTGCTGGTAGAGGTGCAGGCACTTGTCATACCCAGTAATTTCGGCAATGCTCGCTGCACGACAAACGGCATTGACTATAGTCGTCTATTGATGTTACTTGCAGTACTCACGAAACGAGTAGGTTTAGCTGTAGGCAGTCATGATGTGTACGCAAACGTCGTCGGTGGATTTAATTTAGAGGAACCCGCAATCGATCTTGGAGTGGCAGCCGCCATTGCCTCGAGTTATCGTGAGAAGAAGATCGCCCCGGAAATGGCACTCATAGGTGAAGTTGGCCTGTCAGGTGAATTACGTGCTGTAAGCCGCCTCGGCCTGAGAGTGCGTGAAGCTGCAAAACTCGGTTTTAAACGTTGTATTGTGCCAAAGGCCGGAGGAGGTGCGCAAATTCGTTCCGAGCTTGAAGGTGCAGGGTTAGCAGAAGACTTCAAAATTATTACGGCAAGTTCGCTTGCCGTAGCATTGGAAGTTGCGCTACATTAGTTAGAAAGTATTGATTTCAATGTCATGTAGGTGTATACTCGATAACTGTCAAAGATAGTTGTAACGGCTTAATGGGCGCGTTTTTCGGTTCAGCATTGTACAGGTACACTGGGTCAGGCAACATCATCTTGTAATTATCATTATTATCTTTATCAATGACCCCTACCTACATGCCCTACCTCACGTAGCCTCTCACGAGTGCTTCAGTACACTCAATAGCACCATATTGGAGGGTGAAGGGATGTCAGTCAAATCTATTGCTCGTATTAGCGGCGCTGTGGTTGCCATTGTTGCGATCATGGCTCTCTACTTTCTAGATCGTTCACAGTTTCCTTCCTGGATCAATCTCTGGTGGGCGATCGGTATTGCAGCCGCTGGTGCAATTATCATGTTTATTATCACTCCTTACATCACTGTAATGCCATATCATTGGATGCGTAATACATCCGCAAGCGATCTACTAGCAGCAGTGATAGGACTCATTGTTGGACTTATCATATCTGTGCTGCTCGGAATTCCATTATCAAATTTGCCAGCAAATCTGGGGCATATTCTTCCTTTCGTTGGAGCTGTTGTCTTTAGCTGCCTGGGTGTAGCTATAGCTGTGCAACGAAAAACTGATATCATGCACCTATTTCAGACGGGTTTGATTCCTCGTCGTTCCCGAGAACGGGAGCGAGAACGCGAACGCGAAGAAGAACGTAATAAAGAACGAGAAAAAGAAAACGCTTCGCAACTTCAACCCGTCACGCAGATTTTGCTTGATACAAGCGCCATCATCGATGGCCGCATCGCCGATATCAGCCAGACAGGCTTTATCTCAGGTGCACTGGTTGTTCCGCGCTTCGTATTGAACGAACTTCAGCATATCGCCGATTCCGCTGATACCATGCGACGCAACCGGGGACGCCGTGGATTAGAAATGCTCAACCGTTTGCAAAAAGATGCCACTGTACCTATCGAAATTACCGACGCTGATGTTGAAGGAATTGTAGAAGTTGACAGCAAACTCGTCAAATTGGCTCAAACACTGCATTGTCCAATTATCACGAATGACTTTAACCTGAACCGTGTGGCAGAGCTACAAGGTGTCAAAGTACTCAATATCAATGAACTGGCTAATGCAGTCAAACCCGTCCTACTTCCAGGAGAAGATATTGTTATCAAGATCATTCAAGATGGCAAAGAACTGGGCCAGGGGGTAGGCTATCTGGATGATGGTACGATGATCGTAGTGGAAGGCGGTCGTCAGTACATGGGTTCGACAATCGAAGTTTCCGTAACCCGTGTTCTACAAACTGTAGCGGGACGGATGATTTTTGCTCACCCAAAACAACAAGGGGGGGTGAGTAACATTCCTTCCATACTGCCCTCCCAATCTTCTACTACCAAACCAAAGTAATTGCTGAGATATGCCTGTAAAATCTTCTGTCATCATCGCAGCCGCTGGTTCCAGTCGTCGCATGGAAGGACGAGATAAACTCTGGACTCCCCTGGCAGGCCGTTTTACACTTGCGCGTACTATTGATGTGTTTGAAGCTTCTCCTGTCATAGATAACATTGTGCTTGTACTCAATCCCGAGCGAATCGACGATGCTAACAGCCTCTGTCAACAAGAAGGCTGGAGTAAAATTACGGGCGTAGTAGAGGGTGGTATTCGCAGACAAGACTCTGTTCGAAGCGGACTTGATAGCCTGGCTAAACTCGCTCCAACAACACAATGGGTAATGATCCATGATGGAGCGCGTCCACTCGTTACATCCGACATACTGGAAGCGGGTCTGATCGCGGCACAAAAGTACGATGCCGCTATAGCTGCCGTACCAGTCAAGGATACAATCAAGCAAGTCGAGCTAGGCTGGATATCGAACACTCCGGATCGCTCACAACTCTGGGCAATCCAAACGCCGCAGGTCTTCTCTTTCCCTCTCATTCACCATGCTTACCAAACTGTCCCACGTGAGCAAGAGTTCACAGATGATGCTGCATTGCTAGAACATCTGGGAAAACGCGTTGCTGTCTTCAAAGGATCATACAGAAACATTAAAATTACAACTCAGGAAGATCTGCTGATTGCGGAGGCGCTCATCAAAGGATTAGCTAGCATATGACTATACGAATTGGATCAGGCTTCGATGTCCATGCTTTTGTAACTGGACGCCCATTAATACTCGGGGGTGTCGCCATTCCCTCCGAACAAGGTCTAAGCGGTCATTCCGACGCCGATGCTGTCATACATGCTATTGTGGATGCCCTGCTTGGTGCAGCCGCACTTGGAGATATTGGTCAACACTTCCCCTCTACTGATGATCGCTGGAAAAATCAGCCCAGCTCAGTTTTTCTCGATTACACGTATGACCTGTTATGCCAACAGCAATATGTGATCAATAATATCGATGCAACGATTGTCGCAGAACGTCCCAAATTGGCTCCTTATATACAGGCAATGCGTACCCATCTAGCAGAACATTTACATCTTACAAGAGAGCAAGTAAGTGTGAAAGCAACAACCACTGATGGTTTAGGATTCGCAGGCCGGAAAGAAGGAATTGCCTGCTATGCAGTAGCCTTGCTTGAGAAGTAACCTGATGGAACATGCTACATTGAGGAAATAAACACGAAATCGAGCCGATCACTCAGTTGAGGTTGACGAGGATGTGGAACCCTCTTTTTTAACTTCTTCTTTTGCTTCTGGCTGTTTATTTTCCTGCTCTGGTAGCAAAAGCTTCTGCACAGCCTGTTGAGGACTTAGAGGGATTTTCGAAAAAGTGTTTGTAATATCAGAGATTTCCTCCATAGGCAACTCAGACATTAATTGATCTTTCACTGTCTTAGCCTGGCCAACACCCTTACCTGCTTTGCGCGAAAGCGATTGCACGGTCTTAGGGCCTACGATCAATAGGGCAATGGCCACTACGACAATCAGATCAAGTATATGTAATCCGCCCATATTGCCTCCCTCATTCAATAATCAAAAGCTACGGCCTTGTTTTTTCTTACTTTCGTTTCCTCTATCATATCATACGTAGGAAAGAGGGATTTGGACCCCAAAATGTTTTTTATAATTCGCCCGAAACTATCCCAAAAAAGTAAATCATGGCGTTTATCTAACTAGAGAGTCTACAAGACACTGTGAAACGGCAGGATGGCTCAATGTCTCATGGCTCTTGTGTCTATTAGCTCCATTGAGCCATCCTGGCTGGGGCACGGTAGGAGGTATACTAAACCCAGGACTTCCCCCACACACCCCTTATCTGGGTATACCGGTCGTGTTTCCCCCAGGACAGCGACCGGTCTCTTTTTTTATGTTTTAGATTTCCTTGCAAATTCAACATTAGTTTTGCCGT
>CAVPEB010000053.1:0-160171 GCA_963702765.1 uncultured Chloroflexia bacterium | reverse complement strand
TGCACCGCCGCCTTGAGCAACTTCTCACGTGACGCATCCGTCTGGCAGAACTCACGCACCTCTGTCGGCCCCATCTCAGCATTGCAGGTCAACTTCGTACCCTTGAAGCGTTCCAACTGGCGGTCTCGCGCAGCCTGCACTCGTGCGCGGATCGTCCTGGAATCTTCCACCTGTCGCTTATCGGCCAGTTTCTCGTAATCGACTCGCGGCACCTCCACATGAATGTCGATACGGTCCAGGAGGGGACCGCTGATCTTTTTCTGGTAACGGGAGATGGCCATAGCGCTACAACTACATTCTTTGACGGGGTCGCCATAAAATCCACAAGGGCACCCGTGCGGGTAGCTGTTGTAGAGGTATTCAACCATTGGTCCTTACTGTTGTCATGTCTTTTACTAACAAGAAAAAAGACGCACGTGTGTATCTAAAGGGAAAGAACCAGATAGTAGGCCGAAAAAAGCTTGAACACGCCTGTGAACTCTGAGCCCTTAGGTGCCGCCTCACCTTGGTCACGTTGCATATTGCTTGTCTCATCCTGCCAGGTGATGCAGCCAAGTCCGGGCCAGTAGTCGTAAGCTTGCTGCTGTGCATAAATCACGAACACGTGCAACTGCTGCACTGTTATGTGTCTAGCTATCGCGATCTGGGCAAAGGTTTTCCCAGCATGCACCTGCGATTTCACCTGGTCGACTGTCAGGTGCATCTCATAAGCAGCATGCTGGACAACAACGTTGAGTGGGATTCTCGCAGGTGCGCAAACCTGCTGTAAGCTTTGCTGGCCGCCTTTACTGTCTGAAACGGGTGGGACGGATGTTTGCGGCTGATGTGAATAAAACAGACTCACCATCCGCACGCCAAAACCACCGCCCACAGAATAATTACCCCCAGTAGCAGCAGAAGCAATGGCAGCAGGGGTCTCCTGAAGCAACCGCCGGTCGGTCCACTGAGGGAGAGACTTCATCACCTGATAGGGGATTTTCAGGAGTGATTTCATTTGGCATCTTCTTCTCCTTCTATTTTGTCCTGCATATACCTGCTCTCAACGCAGCGCTTCGGCTGGCTGCAAGCGGGCGGCCAAACTGACCCCGATGTCCTGGCCTAACTGGCTCGTGGGCAGATGCGGACGAAACGTACTGAACATGAACAAGCCCCATCATCGCTTCTTGCTCACTGAATGGCTCATGCAGATCGATGCCCTCGATGAAGCGCTCCCGCGGCTCAGCAACGAAAACGCAGCAAGGCTGCAGGAGGAGGAGTCTCCGAGCGGGCACTGGCTATTGCGTCGCTCTGCACCATTCCAGGCAATAGTCGACGTGCGGCTGAAGGCATTCTTGCTAAGATCGGCCTGGATATGGCGCACTTTCCCCCGGCAGTGCATGTGGTTCCCCGATCGGTGATGTGTCCGGGTAATAGCGAAAGAGCAGGTAAACGCTTGAGCGGCAAGACGCGCAAGGGTAGGCCCTGGCAGCAAACACTACTCGTGGAAGCTGCCCGTGCCGCAGCTCATACCAAGAGCACCTGCCTCTCGGTTCAAAACCACCGCTGAGCTTTGGCGCGGAAAGTTGATGAAGGTGGTAGCCGTCGGGCACACGATCCTCGTCATCATCTACCTGTGTTGTGGCAGCAGAAGTCCTACGAAGAACGCGGCGGAAACTACTTCGACGAGCGAGAGTTTCGGGAACCGGGAAACGGCTCGTAGGCGGCTTGAAGAAACTGGGCTACCCGGCCGAACTCCTACTGACTTCACCCGCCAATTGAGCAATGTTTTTTAACTGTGCGGGTTGCAGGAACCTCCTCTAGAAACATTGTACGTGTGCGAAGACGCGAATTTGACAAACCTTGCGTCATTCCGTATACTTGTTTTTGTATTTTAGAATATATGTTCTAGTTCGTAGTGCCTGGACAAGCGAGAAGAGTGCGCTTTTCTATGAGTGATGGTAAACCTCCTACCCCCATCACTCCTGGCTGCCGTATATTTCTTCCATCACGCTCGTTCTTCTATCTTCTCCTGCCCGGGGCATGCATGGCTAGATGTTCCGCGAGAAAGGAGCTGCGGCATCCGTTCGCTTGCCTTTCATTTGGAGAAAGGTATTCCGCCGCAACCCGGGATGACAAACTATGATGCTGCACCGTCTGACAGAGGCATGTCCGAGGAAGAGTCGATCCACCTTGCTCTTCCTGGACTGTTACGAGTAAACCAGAACCTGGTCTTGAATCCGGCGATTCGGACGGCCCTCTTGTTTTACAACGAGCCTAATGGCGAAGCACGCGTCGTCACAGAGCACCAATTTTCGCCGAGCGGCATGTGTGTCCTGATCCCACTGCTGCAAGCATATCCCAATTACTGTCCCTATGAAGTTTTGCTCGCGCATCTCTACCCCATCTCAGTTGAAGCGGGCCGCACACAGCTCCAAGAGGCAAGAGAAACGACAATACGCCCAGTGCGCAGAGCGATTGGCACTATCATGGATGGTCTACACCAATTCGGGCTGAGGGCGTGCTCAATACGAAGCCTGGGATACGTGCTGCAACGCTTAGAGTAAGAAAGTAACGGCAGAGAGCGCTTGTTGTCATGAGAAAAAGGTCTATCCCGCTGCTGTTTACCGCCCTCAGTCCCAGTCTCGAATTGCTCTAGAGCTGCACTGTACTGAACGAGAGTCTTCCGCTCACGGCATCAAGCTATCCCTATCGTACCCGCTACCAGAGGGATCGATTCCCAAACCCCTCCAAGTTCGCATCAAAAGAGAAGAATGAGGATGTCCTGGCTGTCCTCATCTTTCAGGCTCAGGCAGCATTCGCGAAGCATAGTGTCGGCAACTACCACAAAATGTTGTCACAGTCTCATACATGAAAGCGGTGATTGTGACGTGAAAACTGGGCACATGTCACGCAAAAAGTCGGTAAAGAAACAGGGATTTATGGCACGTATTTCTGGTACATTTGTTCTTAGATGGTGCGGCGACCCTGATGTGCGTGAAGATGTTGTTTGCCTTCTGTCGGCGTCGCATCTGTATGTGTCCATCCGTCGAGTACCAGTGTCAATCCTGCCTGGTACTCCTCTTTCGTCGCAAGTCATCAGCGCGCTCTGCGAAAGAACGGTCAGGATACCTAACTCACTATGACCACCAGCGATGACAAGAAGCAAACGCAAGTTAGATGCTCAGTTTGCCTCACCAGGTCAGTTTTTGTTACTTGTCGCAACCGCACCTCAACCGTAAACGGGTGTACATAGTAGCGCTAGTGCTTATAGTTTCAGGAGTGACGTTATGGACTTTCTCGAGCATTCAGACGTTCAGAATCCAGTGGATGCGTCCCTTAGTGATCGACTCGCACTTTGGATAGCGGTGCAGAAACAGCAGCAATACCCGGTCCGGCGTTCTCGGCCGCGCATCGGTATCCTTGCTCCGAGAGGGTATGCCCGGGATGGCGGCTGGCCTGTCTACGCTGGTGATGCGCCTACCACGGCTGCCATTCTGGAAGCTGGAGGCTTTCCCACCCTCATTCCGGCTCTGCCTTTGATCGAAGGCTGCGATCCATACCACTTGCTGAGCGATGAGCGTGCCTTTAGACTACTCTTCGGCCTGATCTGGCCTGTGATCCGGGAGCTTGACGGCCTGATCTTGACCGGTGGTGGTGACCTGTATTCTTGCCTGTATGGTCGGACTCCTCATCCGCAAACCGAGGACCCGGATGTGTGGCGAGACGTGTGGGAGTACTATGTCACGCTGTTAGCCTGGCTGCTCTGTATTCCCACGCTGGGCATCTGCCGGGGGATGCAGCTTATGAATGTGGTGCTGGGAGGCACGCTCTACCAGGACCTACAAGCACAATGGCCCAAAGAGCTTCCACCGCTGGTGCGTCATCGCGCACGTGGGCGGGTCTCCTCCACGAACTGGAGCACACATCCCATTCGCCTGCACCGCCCAGAGAGCAGGTTGGCCCTGGCGGTGCGTGGGAACGGCGAACTGGACCGGCACTTTATCAACCAGGTACTGTCGATGCACCACCAAGCGGTGGAGACCCTGTCACTCGATCTGGTAGTGTCTGCCTCTTCTCCTGATAGCGTGATCGAGGGGTTCGAGGCGACTGATTCCGCGCGCTGGTGGATCGGGGTGCAGTTCCATCCCGAGTGGATGACGCATCTCACCTGGTCGCTTGGGCTCTTCAAGGCCCTGGTGGAGGCCAGCCGTTCATATGCGATCATTCCACGTGAGGAGTTTGAGCCTTTGCTTGAAGAGATCAAGGGCTGGCTGCATCAACAGGACAGCGTGCTGCTCCAAAAGTCGGCATCACCGTCTGTGGAGGCTGGAAAGCACCACGGCGAGCAGACATCTGCACTCCCAACCTCCGTCGGGAGGTATCGGTAGGCAGTGGTAGCTGCTCTTGCAGTCGATAACGAAAACATACAGCACTGTGACGATCTTAGAGCATGCGTGTGGGGTCGTTCGAGCTCCATGCATGGGGAACAAAAGGAGAAATCAATCATGGATCAACGAGATCGCGTTGAAAAGGCAATCGATCAGGCCATCGGCAGGAGGGTACTCTCCACCTGCTGGTTGCTCGCTGGACTAGGAAGCTCGGTCTTCCAGATGCTTCTATTCGCCCAGGCATGGACGCTGAGCCAGCAGGCTTTTGTACCCGCATGTATGGCAAGCGCCTGGGTGCTAGGCGCTGTATTCGTCAAGCACATACGTGCTGAAGCTCGTCTCTGGTGGATAAGTCTGGCGCTCTGTGTCCTGCTCTGGCTGCGAGACACTCGATTCACCTCCGGGCAAATAATACAGACGTTTCAGCCACAGACGGTACTGAATCTCTGTACTCTGGCAGCATTGGCCTTCCTCCTGGGAGCAATCAGCACGTCCTGGCTCAACCAGCTCCGGCTCTGGTCACCAGCCACAGAAAGGGTGACGCTGGCGCGAGCATTGGTGGGGACGACTTTAGGTCTCTTCGTGGTGTGGGTGCTGCCTGCCTGGGCAGGGCTGCTCGGCCTCACTTGCGTGATGCCACTCCTGGTATTCGACTTTCGGTTTGCTCGCCGTGCTCCTCAACCTGAAGAAACGGGCGTGGTCGAGGCATGGGTCGGCAGATACTGGCGACCAGATCTCAGACCTCTCAGCTTGCGTACCACTTCCCTACCCAGGAACTGGTGTTGGTCGTATCTGGTCGGGCGTGCACAGGAGTCAAAAGGGTACCTGCTGCTCACACTTCTGGCCAGTAGCGCTGCGGTGATCCTGGGAGGCGTCTGGGCTGCGGTGCCGACGGCCTTTGCAGGTGAGATGCTCGAGACACATGAACTGGGCAAGCTAGGTTGGCTGCTCGGTGGGCAGATTGTCGCACTCGTGCTTGGTTGCTGGTGGTTGAGAGCCTCGCGTGCTGCTGTAGGTTTCCCTGATCGACTACTACCGCTCCCCTGGCACATTCGTGCGCTGCACCTGGCATTGCTGATGCTGGTTATCATGGGAGGCAGCCTGGTGGCCCTTGGCCTACCGTTCCTGCAGGCTCCGTGGTGGCTGGCGGCAAGTATAGCAAGTTACACCCTGGCTGCTGCTGCATGGGGCATCCTGCTGCCACGGCTCAGGCCGAGCCGGGGTACAGTGGTGTTTGCGCAACGACATCTTCTGCTCGGTCAGGGAAAGGAGCTACCTGATCCGCTGCATGTTGCCTATGATTGTGCGCAAGAAGAGCGTGTCATGAGGCTCGTTGCAACAGCCGAGGGCGTGCTGATTGCTGTTTTCTCTCCGGTAGTCGGCCTGCTGATCGACGTCTGCGGCAGTTTCGACCGCGTGCTGGTCATCGTCGGACTGTATTTCCTCCTGGGGTTGGCGCTGCTGGTACCGATCTCGATCGTGAGATCCCTGCAGCAACCCCTGCGCTTGCAGTTGACGCGAAGCACCTTCAGACGATTAGCAGCGCTTTCATGGCGGCCCGGTGAGTGCAGGGAGAAGGGAGGTGAGACGTGATTCGATCTTTCATTGTGGGGCTTCTAGGCTTCATGGAGTGGATGTGCCTGCCCGAAGCTCTGAACGCCTTGCAGCCGGGCCTGCAAGGCTCTGGTTTCTCATTGAGAGCACAGACGGAAGGAGGAATTTCCCGATGCTAACAGTACATGCGAAGGAAGCGGGCGTCCCGCGCATCCTGATTACCGAACCCATCGCAGAGCCGGGGGTTGAGCTGCTACGCACTGAGCTGCCGGCGGCGCAGATTGAGGTACGGCTCGGCCTTACGCCGGAGCAGCTTCATACAGTGATCGGTAGCTACACGGCGCTCATTGTCCGCAGCCAGACACGTGTCACTGGCGAACTGCTGGCCGCAGCTCCCCACCTGCAACTAATCGGGCGCGCCGGGTCGGGTCTGGACAACATCGACCTCGATGCCGCGATCCGGCACGGGGTGCTGGTGGTGCATGCACCCAGAGGCAGTGCGATTGCCGTCGCCGAACAGACGATGGCCCTGCTGCTGGCACTGGCGCGGCACATTCCCGAGGCCTCCAGCAGCATGAAAGCGGGTAGGTGGGACAAGAGCCGCTTCCTGGGTGTCGAGCTACACGGTAAAATGCTCGGCATCATCGGACTGGGACGGGTCGGCAAGGAGGTGGCACACATGGCACAGGCATTCGGGATGGGTGTGATTGCCTGCGATCCCTTCGTCTCTTCCAAGCAGGGGCAGCAGGGAGGGGTAACGCTGCACAGTAAGGAAGAAGTGCTGCAACGGGCGGATTTCGTGTCGCTGCACGCGTCACTAACGGATGGCGAGCCGAAGACGCGCAGGCTCCTTGGCGCACGTGAACTGCACCTGCTCAAGCCGGGTGCGTACCTGGTGAACTGCGCACGCGGCAGCCTGATCGACGAGGAGGCACTGCTGCGGGCGCTCAACGAGGGACGACTGGCTGGAGCTGCGCTTGATGTCTTCAGCCAGGAACCCATCGGCGACGATGCGGTGTTGCGGCAATTGCTCACCCACGGACGCGTGATTGCCACTCCGCACCTGGGTGCATCCACCGTCGAGGCGCAGGTGCGAGTCGCCACCGAGGTTGCCAGGCATATCATCGCGGCCTTGCGTGGCGACACCTTGTACGGCGTTGCTCCACTCCCATTCCCACAAGCCGGGTTTGCATAATCGAAACGGGCAGGAACGGTCGCAGAAGCGATCGTGTTTTGAACGAACGCATGAAAGGACCAGACCAACTATGAATACAACCGATAAAACGAGCAGAGATACTGCTCTTCCCGTGGAAACATCTTCCAGCCACGACCCGTCGCCGCTGGCGATGGATGCTGAGACGTTTTACCATCTGGGTATGCTGGCGGTGGAGATCGCGACCGAGTATCTGGAGGGCATCCCTCATCAGCCGGTCTATCGTCCCATGCAGCCCTCGGATCGGCAGTTATTGCTCTATCAACAACTGCCGGAGTACGGCAGGTCACCCGAAACGCTGTTCGATTTCTTCGAGCAGCACATCCTGCCCCATGCCATGGGCAACCAGCATCCGCGCTTCGCCGCCTGGGTGAACCCGGCAGGCGCACCCATCGGTATGCTGGCAGACTTTCTCGCCGCGGTGATGAATCCGAGTGCGGCCGGTGGAGATCATGCAGCGATCTACGTGGAGCACTGCGCGGTGCGCTGGCTGATGGAACTGATCGACTTTCCTGCCGAGGGTAGCGCTGGTATCCTGGTCGGGGGTGGCTCCGTTGCCTCACTCTACTGCCTGGCGGTGGCCCGCCAGTGGGCTGCAGCAACCGGTGGCTGGGATATGCGAGCCGAAGGCTTGCAGGGCCATCATCCGCCGCTCCTGCTCTACATTTCGGAAGAGGGACATAGCTGTCTCAGAAAGTCGTCGCACTTGCTGGGATTGGGTGAACCTCGTACCATCCCGGCAGATGCGCAGTTCAAAATGGACCTGCACGCCTTGCGCGAAACAGTTGCTGCCGACCGGAATGCGGGACAACAACCGTTCTGTGTGGTGGCCAGCGCCGGGACCGTCAATACTGGTGCCGTTGATCCTCTCGATGAGTTGGCCGACTTCTGTGCCGAGCAGGGTCTCTGGCTGCATGTGGATGGGGCTTATGGCGCGTTCGGCATCCTCGACCCCAACGTCTCACATTTCTACACCGGCCTCGAGCGGGCCGATTCGGTGGCGCTGGACCCGCACAAGTGGCTGGCGACGCCCATTGAGTGCAGTTGCGCCATTGTACGGCATGGAGAGCTGTTGCGAGAGACGTTCAGCCTGGTCCCTCCCTACCTGCGGACCGAGCCGGACAAGGGGTTTGGCGGGATGCCTTGGTTTGCTGAGTACGGCTTCCAGCAGACGCGCCGCTTCAACGCGCTCAAGCTGCTGTGGGTGATCCAGCAGGCGGGTCGCACCGGCTTGGTAGCCCATGTGGCTCGGCACAATACCCTGGCGCAGTACATGGCTTCGCTGGTCGATGATATCCCTCAACTGGAGCTGATGGCGCCGGTGGAACTCTCCATCGTGTGTTTTCGCTACGTCCCGCACTCGCTGCGAGGTGACGAGAAACAGCTTGACGCCTTGAACAAGAGGATCATGGAGGAGGTCCAGGTGCGTGGGAAAGCGTTTGTAAACGGGACGATCTTACGTGGTCGCTTCGTCCTACGCTCCTGTGCCCTTCACTACGCGTTGACAGAGGACGATGTGGTGGCGATAGTCAAGGAAGTGTGCCAGGTCGGTGAACGGTGTCTGGCATGATCAAGTTGGGAGAGGTTCATGCACGCGTTATGCAACGAACCTCTCCTTACGAACCAGGGGGGCGATTCCTCATCCATGCTTCATCTCACTCCACTTCGGCACGGCCAGCAGGATCGGAGCTGCCTTTCCTTCCCCGATTGGGGCAAGAGTCATTGCCCATTCTTTCGCTTGCTGTGCCCTATCACGCTCATTCCGGGACCTGGACGTATTGGACAGTACTGATAGGAGGACGCCATTTGGTCTCCGCGCGGAAAGGCCACGACCCTTAGACGAGCTCGTTTCATGCCAAAACTATCCCTGTGTTCTCTCCTCTGGCCTGACTGTACACCCCGCGCTGTCAGAGTCGGAGTCTGTACGCCCACCGCAGTGTAACGCTCTCCTTGCTCTCGCAGGACCAGCGCCTGCCTGATGCGCCGGCCGAGCTCGCGGGTATAGACGGCGGGCTCCGCCTGCTCCTCCTGGAGTAGGTCCTCAGTGTACTGATAGAGGTTGAGCGCCTCCTGCCGTCTCTCCTGCTCCACCAGCATGATCATCAGGCGGCACAGCGCGTCTTCGTCTAACGGGTCCTCCTCCAAGGCTTCGAAGAGCAACTCCTCGGCCAGGCCCACCCGCTCACCCGTGAGGGAGAGGTCCACCAGCCGAAAGAGTACGCGGTGCCGCGCGCCGTTGATGGTGTGACGCCGCGGCTGTGCCCATGCAGCGTACAGGTCATCCTCGAGGAACCCAGCACGGGCGAGGGCATGCGCCTCCTCCAGCAAAGGGATTGGGTCCTGCCCCTGGCACTCCGCCCGCATCGCCTGCGACGCCAGCGAGAGAAAGGCATCAGCATCGACCCAAAGGCGCGGCTGTCCGGGCAGTTTGAAGATCGTTTGACCGCCGCTGCGTAGCGTGAGCAGTAGACTTCCCGCCTCGCCCGTTCGTAGGATGTGCCTCCGGAGGAGGGATGCCGCCGAGTCGAGCGCGTGCGTGGCATCGATCGCCTCGTGGTCGAGCCAGATGGCCTCGATGAGTTCATCCCTGGACGCCCGGCGGTTGGGGCGGCACAGCAGCACCTTCAGCAGCGCCATCGCCGGTCCACGATTGCTCCACTCGCTCCGTGACACGCGTTCGTAACGCGCTGGCTCATCCTGGGCCTGCGAGGGAGAACGAACGAGCCGCTCGAGGGCAAATTCACCGAGCGTGATGATGCGCATCAGCGGCTGCTCGGTGGGATCGTGTTCACTTGTGCTATGCATCGGTTGAATATCTCCTCCCTCGGCTTCCCTGGCTTGGCAGGTGGGGTTGGTACGAGGCCTGCCAATGAGTCCGCGATTGTCCTGCTATGCAGGGGCTCTTCGTTCATATAAAGGTAGCGCGGGTACTCTCCAACCTTCAGGGAAGGGAGAGTGAGCCGCCTCCTTCATTGCTGATAAGTATAGCCGTCACTGCGCATGATGAGGGTACAAAACCGGTGATGAATGTCGGTGACCAGCCCGCGTGCGGTGGTGATGTTGAAGATACCCCGGGTACGCACAGCGACTTTGCCCACGTAGGTACCTGCTTTGGTGCCACTCGTGACCACTGCACGCACCAGATCGCCCGTCTGGAATCCCTGCACACGCTTGGCTCCCTTCGGCTTGTTGCGCGGGAACCCGAACCGATCGACATTGCACATTTGCCTGCTCCCATGCCCTGTCGCCATGATCAGGAGCGGCACTAGGCCTTTGACATGGAGACGCTCCGGAGTACTTCTTCCGACGCACACTGCATCGAGCCAATGGGTTTTGGGCAGCCCGCGTCTCACGCGGTTGTACTTCGTCAACCCTCCGCTGCCACATTCGACTGGTAGGCCAAATGCCTTGAGTCGCACGTTTAGCGCCCATCGCGTGGCGTTGACCGCCGCTGCACCCCGCAGCGGCGCTTTCAGGTGCTCGAGAATACGAGCGAGCCGAGCAGGATCGCCTTTGAGGAACTCACCCACTTCCCGATTGCCCTTGCTCTGATTGCAAGCAGTGCAGGCCACCACGAGATTGCTCACCCGATTGGAGCCGTGTTTACTGCGCGGACGCACGTGATCCAGTTCGAGGGGGACATTGTGGGCATCACAATACGCACATCGGTGGTTCCATTTGAGCAGAACGTACTCTCTCACTTCGTAGCCTGAAAGCTGGCCTCGCTGGTATTCCACGCCTTCGATATCCGGGTTCTCTAGCACTTGGGTATCAAACCTTACCAGTTCTTGACTAATCGCTGTGACCGGCGTTATTCGCATGAGGCGCCGCACCCACGTCACCACATTGCAGACCCGACTCTCCAACGACGGCGGGAGCGTCCCTTGTCGTTTCCGCCGGTTTTTAAAACGGGGCTGTCGGTATCTGGTCTTGCGCTGTCTCCTGTTCCGCCTCGCGGAGCGGCGTCTGTCCATACGCTGCTTGATCTGCTCTCCGCGATGCGTCAGTTCGGCGGCCCATACTACTTCGCCGCTGGCATTGTTGACCAGAGCAATCCCTGTGACGTTGCTCCCCGGATCGACTTTGACCTGCAGAGGATGAGGGTCAGGCTGCTCCACCGCTTGCTTCAGAATGATGCTGAACGGATAGCGCCGGTAGACGGCCGCTTTGCCTTGTTTGAGCAGCAAGCGTGCGTGCCCAGCATGGACCGGGTTGAGCGGCTGCTTGTTGGTATCCAGCACAAAAACATTCGACATCCATCGTTCCTTTCGTAGTACCCATATGGGCCTCCTGTTGCCAGGGTAATGCTCACCTCGTCAACGTTCGTGGAAGGTTTAGCGTACATAGCACTGAGTTTGCCCCTCGCTCTGTTTAACTATGCACCGTAGAGGTCCAGGCTGGCGAAGCACCTAGACGTACCTAGTTTCTTCCCGAACGGAGCCCCATCAGCCTCGCCGAAGCGAGACTGGTGGCTGAGACTGGTCAGGACTGAGGCTCACTCCTTGAAGCAAGCCTGCCCCTTTACAAGGGGCGGGTTCCTGACCGATTATACCAGAAGTGCCTGCCGGCTGAACGAGAAAGTCGTGATTCTTCGTGAGCCTTTCGTGAGCTGAATCTCCTGCTCTCGCCCCTCGCGAGCATGCGCTTCCATCCCGCCTCTAGCTTATTCTTCCCATACCGCCGAAGAGCGGAAAGGAACCTTCTCATTCCACGTGCATCGCTTCGCGGGCACGCTGGGCGCATGTGCCCGCCCATGGCACGACATCGTGAGCGCGTCGTGAGGATGCTGATTGACGTGGTGAATGCTCTCGAGGAGCACATGAGGGAGGCATGCTATCGTAGCAGTGGAGATCGGGGTGGGTATGAGTGCAGCGAGGCATGAAGAAGGAGCGAAGAATGAGCATGCAGGGGCAACTGAGGATCATTGTGCTGGACGCCTCGACGACCTCGCGCAAGATCCTCGAGGTCATCCTGCGTCGTGATGGTCACCAGGTCGTCAGCTTCGAAGACCCAGTGGATATGCTGCGTTTCCTCCTCTGGAGCGGACCGGCCGACCTGCTCTTTCTCACCCTCGATCTCCCCAGAATGGACGGCCTCGAAGTGCTGAAGTACCTGAAAGGCCAGCCGCAATTCCACGCAATGATTCCCATCGCCCTCCTCAGCAAGAGCGACGGAGTCTTGGAGCGCATCAAGGCCCAGCTGGCAGGCGCGCAACTGGTAGTGATCAAGCCGCTCGTACGGCAGCAGATCGTTGCGCTGGTGTCAGCGTACCACTGACAGAGTACTCCTGCCCCAGGGCCTGATCGGCCAATGGAAGGCCGCAGGCGGTGAACCGCGGTTCCCCTTCCGGGAGGGTGAGGAATGAGGCAACGAATGTACCTTGCATGTGAACTCGTACCGGAGGCGGTCGAGCGCGTTTCCTGGTTGCGCGAGCAACTCCTCTCCTGGTTCGAGCGAAGCGGGCGCTCCTTCTCCTGGCGGGAGCCGGACAAGGTACCCTACGAGGTCATCATCGCTGAAATTCTACTTCAGCGCACGACTGCGAGTTGCGTCGCGCGGGCCTTTCCCGCTTACCTCGGGCGCTACCCCTCGTGGACCGCCCTCGCACAAGCTTCCCGTGAGGATCTCGAGCGAATGCTCAGACCGCCTGGGCTCTGGCGGCAAAAGGCGCGGGCGCTCCAGAACCTCGCGCAGTCCATCGAAGAGCGCGGCGGAGCGATTCCCTGCTCGCGGTCCGAACTGGAGCGCCTACGGGGGATCGGCCCGTATACGGCGAGCGCGGTGCTGGCCGTCATCTATGGGCAAGCCGAACCGCTCTTCGATGTGAACATGGCCCGCATCCTTGAGCGAAACTTCGAATCACCCGCTTGCACCAGCGGCAGCCACCAACGCCTGCTGCACGCGCTCGCGCTCCGCCTGGTGAGCGGCGGGCGCAGCCTGCAGGTCAACTGGGCGGCGCTCGACTTCGGAGCGCTTGTCTGCAGGGCCAGGTACCCACTCTGCTCGGAGTGCCCCTTGCAGGCCAAGTGCCAGTACTTCACCCTGCTGGAGCGCCGACCTACTCCCACTTCAAGAGTCCCCTCAGGCTCACGAAACGCTGGTGGCCGATGATGATGTGGTCGACGAGTTCGATGTCGAGGATGCGGCCGGCTTCCACGAGCCGCCTGGTCGTCTCGAGGTCGTCCGGTGACGGGGTTGGATCGCCACTGGGGTGATTGTGGCAGAGGATCAGCCCGGGACAGTTGCGGATGATGGCCGGGCGGAAGATCTCGGCGGCGCGCAGGACCGAGCTGATGGCGGTGCCCTGGTACAGGCTCGCCTTCTCGACCACCTGGCCCCTGGCGTCCAGCAGCAGAATGCGCGTCTGCTCGGTGTCCAGGTAGGCCAGGTCCAGCATCACCAGGTTCGCCGCGTCTGCCGGGGTGCTGATCTTGTACTTCGCATCCGTCTGCACGAGAGCGAGCCTGCGTCCAATCTCCAGGGCCGCCTTCACCTGCGCTGACTTGGCCTCCCCCATGCCGTGCACGGCGCACAGCTCCCGGAAATCGGCGCGTACCAGGCCGGGGAGCCCGCCATACTTCATCAGCAGCTTGTTGGCCAGATCCAGGGCGTTGTCTCCTCGGGTCCCCGTGCGCAGGACGATGGCCAGCAGCTCGGCCGTCGAGAGCGCCTGGGGGCCGAAGTGCTGCAGCCGCTCGCGCGGGCGCTCACCACTGGGCAACTCGCGCACCGTCGCGTGGTAGTCCAGTTTGGTACGCTGGTATGAGCCGAAGTCCTTTTCGGTTGAGAGCATGGTGCGTCATTCCTCCTTCGCATCGTGATGAGTCTCTCTACACTATTCCGAGAGATCCGGTAAAAGAGGAAATGGATCATGCGCCGTAGCCATTCTCTACTTGATATTGACCTGAGCAGATGACGGCTATCGGGAGAAGCGCGCCGAACGGTCGAGGCGACGCATGCCTGATGCAGGAAAAGTGTTGGGCCAGAGCCTCACTCTCCCGGATATCAAGTCTTCGTTCCTGTGAGGGGTACTCGATGTTCGAGCTCACCCCTGCGTTTCCCCTATCCATCCTGTATAGTGGAAACGCATCCCATATTTCATCGTGCTTGGTGCATCACTCACAATTACTGTTGCTGGTTCAGATCTTAGAACGTACTCTTCAATATCCGACGAAATTGGCGCATTGACACACCCGGAGCGAGTACTCTGGGTGCAGGATAAGCAGTAAGGGGCGCCCGGCTCTGAACCGTGATTGAAACCTACCGTTGAACGCGTTCGACGTCAAGGGAGTCTCTGCGGAGTGGTCGTCAATCCAGATGGTATGCAAGCTGCCAGAACACACCATCTTGCATAGGAGGTGTGCAATGGGAGATCTCCACCAGGAAAAATGCTCGGCGAGCTTCGGTGGTCACCCAACCCTACACGGAGAGCTCGCTCGAGCTGGTCCCGCACATCCAAAACATCGGCCCTGCGAGCGAGATAGCCAAGATCAAGTGGCGCCACTTGTCGCTTCAGGATTCCCAGGACATCATTCCACTGGCGCCCGATTGTAGGTGCTATATGATCTGCTCGTTCGACATTCATACCCAGCATTAAAAAGGCGGATGAACGGACTGATAGAAATAAGTGGCACAGCATTTATCAGGAAGGGAACTTGCTCTACCTACTATTACGTAGAGGATCGCAGTCAACTATGAAGCTTGCATGATCACGCTCGATCATTTGTCTTTTGGGGCGAGAAGGGGTATAGTGAGCAGAGAAGAACAGCGATTACCCGTGTTTGCTAGCTTCATACAGAATGAATAGAGGCAGATTTTTTCTTATGGCAACCAATCCGACATCGACAGAATCATCGTGGAGCTGGCCTAGCGGAGGTGGAGCAATGTCAGAGGCGGCGTTTCACGAACTTGAACATCTCTCGCCCGACCGCAAATATGAATACCTTAATGGAATGGCATATCTCATGAGTGGGGGCAGCGTCGCTCATGACCGCATCACGCGGAATGTTGGCCAAGCCCTAGATATCCACCTTCGAACAGGACCTTGCAGGGCCTTTGGCGTAGATGTGCAAGTGCTCTTGGGGACGACAAAAAACAGGAAGAAGCATTATACCTACCCCGATGCGAGTGTTTCCTGTAATGCTGCAGATTGGCGCCCAGAGAATACCCTGATTGAATCACCGCGTGTCGTTATTGAAGTGTTGTCACCCAGCACCGAGGCTCGCGATCGCGGAGTGAAATTCAAAGCCTACCAGGGATGTCCAACTATGCAAGAAATAGTTTTGATGAGTCAATTTGCGCAATACGTAGAAATATGGCAACGTGACGATCAGGGCAATCATACCTGGAACTATCGTCATTACGGTCCTGGAGAGATTGTCGAGATCAAGAGCATTGATGTGCAGTTTGACATCGCAGACAGCTATCAAGGACTGGATTTCGAGGAAGCCGAGCCAGGGGAAGAGTAGCGGGGATTGCCTCACCAGGATCTCATTCGTTCGACGCTAGAGACGAAGTAATGGGCATCCGGGTAGACTATGCCATCAGTGAGTAAGACTGGCGATCCACGAACAGTCGTTTTCACTCGTATCTCAGCTGCTATAGCTTCCTCCACCGTTTTCTCGTGCTTGGCTTAATATTCATTCGCTCCCCATTTACGTCATATCTTAAACCTAGAGCCATTTGCTGCCTCCCAACCTTGCAAGGTCATTCTCATCGGGTCAGGTCCATTTCATGTAGCTCAAAAAGTAATGCTTTGCTCCATGGCATATTTGATCAAGGAAACACCATAGTACCCCCAGGAAATCCATGCAGATAGCTGTTGCCAGAGCCTTTAAGCATCGGCCGGAACCCTACATCCCCACCCTCGGCCGATACTGCACCGCCTCCGCCACATGATTCGCCGCAATCATCTCGCTTCCCGCCAGATCCGCAATCGTCCGCGCCAACTTCAACACACGGTGATATGCTCTGGCTGATAAATGCAACTGCTGCACCGCCGCTTTGAGCAACTTCTCCCCTGACGCATCGGTCTGGCAGAACTCGCGCACCTCAGTTGGCCCCATCTCAGCATTGCAGGTCATCTTCGTTCCCTTGAAGCGTTCCAACTGGCGTTCACGCGCCGCCTGCACTCGTGCGCGGATCGTCCTGGAATCTTCCACCTTTCGCTTATCAGCCAGCTTTTCGTAATCGACCCGCGGCACCTCCACATGAATATCGATTCGGTCCAGGAGGGGGCCGCTGATCTTTTTCTGGTAGCGGGAAATGGCCATAGCTGAACAACCGCATTCTTTCACGGGGTCGCCGTAATAGCCGCAGGGGCAGGGATTCATAGCAGCTACAAGCATAAAATTGGCTGGGTAGGTGACAGTTCCCTGGGCACGTGAGATTGTGACAATTTTATCCTCTAAGGGTTGGCGTAAAACTTCGAGGACGTTCTGACCAAATTCGGGTAGTTCGTCCAAAAAGAGTACTCCGCGATGAGCAAGGCTGATTTCGCCTGGACGCGGCATGCGGCCACCCCCGACTAAACCCGCGTGGCTGATGGTGTGATGTGGAGCGCGAAATGGGCGCTGGAGCACAAGTGGTGTCTCTGAGGGTAACATTCCAGTCACACTATAGATTTTAGTGACATCCAGTGCTTCTTCGATCACCATTCGTGGAAGAATTGAAGGAGTCGCACGTGCTAATAACGTTTTACCAGATCCAGGAGGTCCGCTCATCAGGACGTTGTGCCCTCCACTCGAGGCAACTTCTAGCGCACGCTTGACATGTTCCTGGCCTCGCACCGCGGCCATATCCTGCGCATAAACATCCGACTCGGCATTATCCAGGATGCGCGGATCAGCAATATACGGCTCGATCGCTCGTTCTCCATTTAAATGTGCAACGAGGTGACCAAGTGTTTCTACCGGGTAGATGGTGACTTCCTGCACGAGCGCTGCTTCCATCGCATCTGCTGCGGGTACAAACACCGCCTTAACGTGTTTTTCGCGCGCTAATGCAACCATGGGTAAAATTCCATTCGTATGACGAACCCCACCATCCAGTGAAAGCTCTCCCAAATAAAGATATTCTGACACCTGCTCATCCAGATTGATCTGGCCAGATGCCATCAATATTCCTATGGCTATAGGAAGATCATATGCTGGACCTTCTTTGCGCAAATCTGCTGGGGCAAGATTGACGGTGATGCGTTTATAGGGGAAGAGACAGCCGCTGTTTTTGATTGCTGCTCGTACTCTGTCTTTGGCCTCATTTACTGCTGTATCGGGGAGTCCTACAATCATAAAGCCTGCCAGGCCGTTGGAGAGATCAATCTCAACTTCAATCAGTGCACCCTCTAAACCGATGACTGCGCAGCTTCTAACCTTTGCCAACATGTACCACGTACCTCCTCGTATATTGTAAAAGCATTATGCATGAGTTGAAGTAAAAATACAAGAATTTTAATAGAATAGATTATTTTCAAGCACAATCGGAAGCGATGCTTGTAAATTATCTATTAGGGGGTTATTTTACTTTGACGCGGAGAAGGCTGGGGACGAGGGCTACGACGGCCAGGGTGGCTAAGATACAGGCGAGGCCTCCACTTACTACCGAGAATTCGGGGGAGAATATGCCCGCGACGAGGCCAGATTCGAATTGGCCTAGCGTGGGGCCACCAATTACAAACATGGCGTTGACAGAATTAATACGACCACGGAGCTCATCAGGAGTTGTTAGCTGGATGATAAGGCCGCGTAGAACCATGCTAACCATATCTGCCGCTCCTGCTCCTGCGAGGAAGATTACTCCAAGCCATAAAGGGGTGGGAGATAGTCCAAATGCCATGATGCATAGACCCCAGCCAATAATAGCAATCACTACTCCAAGTCCCTGACGAGTAATGCGTCCAATGAGCCCTGTGAAAGGGGCCAGAGCAACAGCGCCAATAGAGGTTGCCGCTATGAGTATTCCGAGTCCTTGTGGGCCGACATGCATAATTTGGCTGGCATAAACCGGCAGAAGCGCTCGTGGCGATCCAAAGAAAGTGGCAAAAAAGTCGAGCGAGAGCACAGCCAGGATCACCGGGTGTGCTCGCAAGAACTTCATACCATCAAGCAGCGCACCAAATCCTGCCTGCGCCCGCTTCTCGACTGGAATACGTGGTACGACAATCAACAGAAGAGATCCAATTACGACGAAATAGGAGATGACATCGAACCAGTAAGTGTTAGCAACTCCTATCCAGGCGATGGCAAAGCCACCAACTGTCGGACCAATAATAAAAGTCAACTGCATCATGACCATACTCAACGACAGGGCGTCGGTCATCTCTTCGCGGCGTACCAGAGTGGGAATCATTGCTTGACGGGCCGGAAATTCAAACGAAGAAACGCTAGCAGCGATCAATACAACGCAATAAATAATAACCATATTGATGACATGATAGGCCGTACAGAGCGCCAGCACGGCTGACGTCAATGCGAGTACTATCTCTATCACGATCAACATCTTGCGCCGATCAAACACATCTGCGAAGACTCCACCCACCAGGGAAAAGATCAAACGAGGAATAGCCTGAACAAGCCCTATTAAACCCAGGGCTATAGCTGAATGAGTGAGTAAATAGACCTGCCAGGCTACTGCTACCACCTGCATTTGCGTTCCTGCGGAAGAGATCAGTTGTCCCCAGAAGAGTAACGAATAGTTGCGATTGCGCAATACCCTCCAGGGTCCAAGTCGATGCTTAGTAGGAAGAGCAACTTCAACGGAGGCGGGTGGCCCCGATTGGCCAGGGTTTTCAGTAACAGGTTCGTTTTGTGGTTCGATTTTCATGCAAAAATAAGCTCACGTCCATCCATGGTATGATACTAGATACTTTAGAGAGTATACCATGTGGCTTTTCAAGCATCCAGCGAAGAGGGTAGAACAATAACTTCCTGACCAGGTTTTAGCAACGTTTTTAAGCCATCATCGCCGGAAATAAGCTCATTGTTGACAAATATCTGGACGTGATTTCGTACATGGCCATGTTCGGTACAGAGGTGTTCCCAAACCTGGTGATGTTGATTCTCTAATTCATTCAAAAGCTGTTCTACAGTAGTTGCCTGTAAAAGTAACTGACTTTTGCCACCACTGTACGCGCTCAATGTTGAGGGCAAGCGCAGCATGACAGTGGTTACTATTTCATCGTCCATAGTTTCCATTATACGAGCATCTTTGCGTTTCGTTAAAGTAACATTTTATTTTGCCATTGTGGAGTATACTCCTACGCAATGTTGCTTGCAAGTAATATTATGTAAAATTTTCATTAAGAAACTCTTTTCGCCGCTTCTACGGCCTCTGCAACTGATTGAACAACAGTAGCTCCGGCTTGTAGAAGGTCACGTACCAACTTTGTGCCTTCGCCGCTGGTATAATCACGATTGGCTATTCCTGCTTTCAACAACATTTCATCAATTGAACAGGTATTATCAGAGATGGATTGCTCTTCGCTATTAGTACTACTCGTTGCTAAAGCAGGGGCGAGTAAAAGCACCTCTATTCCATAATGAATTGCAGTATATGCTTCTTGCAGTAATGCAAGATTGCCTGGACCAACAGGCATTGGACACACAATCAACAGCTTTGTTTTTGATAGACTTTCATGTATGTGCTCCAATGTTTCAGGAGATATAGGTGAGTAGGGCTGCTCTGTGATTACTTCATTGGCGAGGCGCAAGGCCAGTGTATGATCACTATCGCCGATGTTAAGTGCACCCGCGATAAAGGGTATACGCGCATCTGCTAACGCGCGCATCAATCGTTCACCTGAACCACCACCAGCCATTACAAATACTTTAGACTCTGGCTCCTGCGCACTTTTGTCTTCCTGCTCCCCAACACCTGGTGGCAAAACACTCAAATGTTCAGCACCTCTCAGGATACCCACCTGTACATCAATCCCATATACTCTTTTGAGCAGATGCGGTTCTAAAACCTGGGCGGGGCCAGCATCAGCTACTATACCACGTTGGAATAACACAAGTCGCGGGAAATAGCGTGCTGCCAGATTCAAGTCATGCAAAGCCGCAATAACTGTCACATCTCGCTCACGGTTAAGCTTCTGCACCAGTTCAAGCATTTCAATCTGGTATTTGATATCAAGATGCGCGGTCGGTTCGTCAAGAAGTAACAGTTTAGGTTGTTGTGCCAATGCCATCGCCACCATTACCCGTTGCCGCTCGCCACCACTCAACTCATTGAAAATACGTTTTGCCGAGCGGTATGACATCAGTAGCGAGCATTGCATCGTGAACAATGTTATCATCCTTGCTGTTTCTTGAACCAAGCCAATTGATATACGGAGTTCGACCCAAACTTACCATTTGTTCAACGGTAAAAGCAAACGGCACGTGTAATTCTTGAGGTACTACGGCAATATTCCGAGCCACACCACGCCTCCCCCAATCTTGTAGATTGCGCCCGTCCAGTATAATTTTTCCATGCTGTGGAAGCAAAACCCCGCTCACCAGGCGAAGCAAGGTCGTTTTTCCCGACCCATTAGGTCCCAGTAACCCGACCATTTCTCCCTGACGAACCTGTAGTTGCACATCGTAGAGAAGGGGCGCGCGTTCGTAACCAAAGGTGACGCCATTCACCTCCAATACAATAGGCGCAATCAATTTCGCCCTTTCATTCGCATCTACCATCGGTATTCTCGCTTATTGTTTCTGAGCAAGATCAAGAAAAAAGGCGCTCCTACAAGGGCGGTGAACACACCCACAGGCAATATAGCAGGCGCAATTACCACGCGCGCAAGCAGGTCAGCCAGTACTAGAAAAATAGCACCTCCCAGCGCGGAGGCTGGAAGCAATAAACGATGGCGAGGGCCAAGAATGAGCCGCATCACGTGGGGTGTCACCAGACCAACAAAGCCAATCAGTCCACTAATAGAAACGGCAGCAGCTGTTAACATCGAACCAACAATGATGATGAGCAATTTGTCACGCTCGACATACATTCCAAGGTGTGCCGCACTCTCTTCACCCAATCCGAAGGCATCTAGCACATTCGAAAGCATGAAAGCGAACAGCATTCCAACAAGTATTATGACGCCAACTATAACTACCGGCGTCCAGCTTGTGACAGCTATACCTCCGGAGAGCCAGTTAAAAAGGGCCTGCACTCCGAACTGAGCATGCGGACTGAGTGTCAAAATGAGCGTTTGAAATGCTACCAGTACAGCATTCATTACCACGCCCGCTAGCAGCAATGTAACCACAGGTGTCTGACCACCAACTCGTGCAATAGCATAGACCAGCATTACAGTTAGCATTGCCCCTACAAAAGCTAGAATGGGCGTCAAAGGAAAGAACGAGCCAAAAACAACATCAATTGGAAGTACAAATGCTATAGCTGCCCCTAATGCCGCACCCGACGAGGAACCTATGAGGTAAGGATCAGCCAGGGGGTTGCGCAACATACCCTGAAAAAGTACCCCTGCAACAGCCAGCGCAGCGCCTACAAGGGCTGCTCCAATAACAACTGGCATACGTACCTGCCATACAATTATTTCTGCAGTGGGATCCCACTGTCGTGTAAAATGGAACAGGCCAGTACCATTCAAAAGTATCTGCATGATAGTTCCTAGAGGAATAGGTACCGATCCAAAACTTGCCCCCAGCAGTATGACAACAAGCAACAGGCAGCTCAAAGCCAATAAGAGGATTGGTGCAGGCAAAGCCCGCACGCCTCCTCGAAGCTCCTTTAAGCCAGGTTTTTGGGTCGCTATCTTCATACTACACTCAACTACACTGTTCCCGTGCAATAAGCAGGTAATGCACCAGGAAATTTATCGGGATGAATAATCTGTGCCAGGCACTCTAATCCCTGAACAAGGCGTGGCCCTGGGCGCCCAATGATATTAGAGTTTATGCGGTATACCTGGTGCAACTTCAGCGCATCGATGCTACCCCAGTTTGAGCGTTTATAAACGGCATTCACATCACCGCCATAGGCAGGATCTTCAGTCAGAATGATATACTGCGGGTTTGCGCTGATGATGGCTTCATCGGTTACTTGAGGGAATCCTCCTCCAGTAGAATTGTCATGGAAAATATTGATCCCATTCGCATCCTGGATCAATTCATCGCCAAAAGAGCCGCCACCATTGACGTATGGCTTGCCCGGTGTACTATAGTCAGATTCTATGAGCACCTTTGGCGTTGTCGTACCAGCCACTTTCGCTTTAACATCATTGATCTGTGCCTGGAGCTGACTGACGAGATTGTTTGCTATTTGTGTTGTAAACGTCAGGCGACCCACCGTCGAGATTTCCTGAAGAGTCAAGCTCAAATCTCCCGAAGGAAGGTCCACAACATGCATGCCTAGATTCTGAAGTTGGGCATCGTACTGCTTGGTATCTTCTCCATAACTCAATACCAAATCAGGTTTGAGCGCCACAATCTGCTCGACGCTGTACTTTCCATTCACATCCGAAACTTTGGGTAATGACGTCAAATTAGCCGGATAGTTCGTGTAATAATCAATACCAACAACACGTCCTTGCAGCCCTAAAGCTCCAAGTATTTCGCTAATGTTGGGTACCATCGATACAATCCGCTGCGGTGCCGAAGTTGGGAATACAATCGGCGTGCCATAAGCATCCAGCGTTACAGCAGGAGTTGCGGTCTGCGTCGGAGTAGTAGTGCTAGATTGGCTATTTCCACCCTGTCCGCAAGCAGTAAGCATGATGAGAAAGAAAAACACCAACAAGAGAAAAAGACGAGAAGAGATGACACGAGAGCGCATAGCATTAAACCTCCGAGACGAGAAAACGCCCGCAGTCACCTCGCGTGGGATGGAGGTCAACCAGAAGACATAGGCGATATGGTACTCAATTCTCAGGTAATCGATGTCTCGGCGGCTCGCTCCTCTTACGCGAAGGATTATGAGCATAGGACATCGGGCAGGTCTCCTGACTCCTGGCTGCAAACGCTTTTCATCTGGCCTTCCCATCCCATTTAATAATGGGACAGTGGCTGGCTCTCGTTGAATGAGAGAATGAGTAGCTCACCAGTTACAGTAGCGCGACTGCGTCGGATTTACACCGACTTCCCTATTCTGCCCGAGCATCCGGCTCAGGCCACCCGATGACAACTGTAGATATCTGGCTGACTCATTCAGCCGATAATGTATTATAGACCAGTACTCTACTCGCGGTCAATGCGACGAATTGGCTGAAATCAGGTCCATTTTTCTTGCGTCTTACGGTGCTCTGTGGTATACTCACATCCTGGCGGGAGACAAGTCTCGCGCTTAGATGATCATGCATCAAATACACACGCTCTTTGATCGACAAAAGCCCTGGTGTACCTCGATTGGCTAATTGGAGATACAGTGGTAAGTAGGTAGGGGTTATGTGAAGAATTGATTTCACCAATGACCTTGTAGAAAGAAACCTTTGCGTCGATAAGAAAAGAGCGGAGGACAAAAAGGGAGGATCTTGTTTTTGGCAAACATTATCTCGATGAAGCAGCTTCTTGAAGCTGGTGTTCACTTTGGGCACCAGACCCGTCGTTGGAACCCCAAGATGGCTCCATTCATCTTTATGGATCGCAACGGCATCCATATCATTGACTTGCAGCAGACGGTGACACGCCTGAATGATGCTTACAAGTTTGTTGAACAAACAGCTGCAGAGGGCGGAACTATCCTGTTCGTGGGCACCAAGAAACAAGCCCAGGAAGCTGTAGCTGAAGAAGCCACTCGTTGTGGCATGTACTTCGTCAATCATCGCTGGCTTGGCGGTATGCTGACAAACTTCCAGACCATTCAGTTGCGCATTCGCTACCTGCGTGAGTTGGAAACCCGTCGCGACCGGGGCGATTTCGAACGCCTGCCTAAAAAAGAAGTGCAGCATTTGCAAGACGATATCGTGCGCCTTGAGCGCATTCTAGGCGGTATCAAAGATATGCGCCGCCTGCCAAATGCGATCTTTATCATCGATACACGCAAAGAACGCACCGCTGTATTGGAAGCTCGCCGCCTGGATATTCCGATCATCGCCCTTGCTGATACAAACAGCGACCCCGATGAGATAGATTATCCTATTCCTGCAAATGACGATGCTATTCGTGCTGTACGCCTGCTATGTGCCAAAATCGCTGATGCCGTCATTGAAGGCCGTCGCGAATTGGAAGCACAACAAAAGGATAGCGAGCCGGGAGCAGAGATAGTCGGCGAACCTGAAGAGTCTTCCCCTGCTATCAATACAGATGAAAGCATTTCGATCTCTATTCCAGACGAACTAGAATTGGTGCAAGAGACCCCGGAATTATCTGCTGAACCTGAACTGGTTGCGGAAGAGGCAAAGTAGGGACTCTGGCCATGCTTACTAAGCTGCCCAGGCCCTATCTACGATCAGCGACCCGATGTCTGCATATGCTTGAAGTATAATCAGGCTGGGCTATATTAGAACTCAGAGGCGGGAGATAGGACCGTGTTCCTTCTCCCGCTTCATATTGTATTGTAAAACGACTTTATACTATACCATTTTTGTCAAGCACTCGGGTAACAAAATAGATGGACAGTAGCGATTGTGCTTTCATCTAGAACCCAAGTATCATAAAACAGTGAGATTGAGGAGTGAACAGTTATGGACTACACTGCTGCTGATGTCAAGAAGTTGCGCGATGAGACAGGTGCAACGTTTGCCGATTGCAAGAATGCATTAACCCAGGAGAAATCCTGGGAGGATGCTGTTAAATGGCTTGAGGCTAGAAGTGATCACAAGGCTGAGAAAATGATGGCTGCCGGTCGTGAGACCAAGCAGGGAGGCATCTTCTCCTATGTCCATCATAACAACAGTCTGGGTGTCTTACTAGAGCTTAACTGCAGCACCGACTTTGTTGCTCGTAGCGATAGTTTTCGCCAGCTAGCCAGTGACATTGCTATGCAAATCGCAGGCGTTGCCCCCAGGTACATCACCTATGATGATGTGCCAGCCGAGGTTGTTGAAGAAGCTCGCAAAGCAATTCTGGAAGATCCTTCAATGGAGCGTGTTCCAGAGGCAAAACGTGAGGAGGTCATTACCAACAAACTCAAGAAGGCATTGGGTGAGCAAGTATTGATGATGCAACCCTGGATTAAGGATGAGACAATAATTGTGGGCGACCTTGTGAAAAAGGCAATTGCCGAAACAGGTGAGAATATTGTATTGCGGCGCTTCAGTCGCTTTGCACTGGGCGAAGAATAAATGTAGGGGCGGGGCTTGCCCCCCGCCCCTACATTTATTCTCACGCATGGGAGACCACTTATCATGTCTCAAGAGACTCCATCCCTGGTATATCAGCGTATACTGCTTAAATTGAGTGGTGAGGCGCTCTGTCTTAGCAGAGGTTATGGCATCGATGCTGAGACAGTGCGTCGTATTGCCGGTGAGGTTCAAAAAGTTCACGCCCTAGGTGTAGAGATAGCTGTAGTTATCGGAGGCGGAAATATCTGGCGCGGTGCAGATGCTGCTGCAACAGGAATCGACCGCGCAACTGCCGATTATATGGGCATGCTTGCTACTGTTATGAATTCGCTTGCTATGCAAGACGCCATGGAAAAATTGGGTATAGTCACACGCGTGCAGACAGCGATCGAGATGCCGCCTGTGGCTGAGCCGTTTATTCGTCGCAGGGCAGTGCGTCACCTGGAAAAGGGACGTATAGTTATCCTTGCGGCGGGAAGTGGAAACCCATTTTTTACAACCGATACTGCTGCTGCACTCCGTGCTGTTGAACTCAACGCTCAAGTTTTACTCAAGGCTACCAAAGTGGATGGAGTCTATGACGATGATCCCATGCGTAATCCAAATGCACAGAAGTTCGAGGAATTGAGCTATATGCGGGCGCTCAATATGGGACTCAAGGTTATGGATAGCACCGCGCTCTCGCTATGTAAAGACAACCACTTACCTATTGTGGTATTCAACCTTAATGAGGTAGGTGCACTTGAAGATCTCGTACGTGGCAAAAAGCGCGGAACGCTCGTTCATAATATGAATGATGTTGAAGTCCAATTTATCGCGCCCATGTAGCATTATCGACAACGCAAGAGGCACAGGGGATACTCTGGCCTCTATAAAGGGAGCATTGCTATGGTAGACGATATTTTCGAAGATGCTGAACGACGTATGCAAAAAGCAGTTGAAATCCTGAAACAGGATCTATCATCAATTCGAACTGGTCGTGCCAGTTCAGCGCTTGTAGAACGTATTACAGTTGATTATTATGGAGCACCGACGCCCATTAATCAGGTAGCCTCAATTTCTGTTCCTGAAGCTCGGTTGTTGGTAATTCAACCCTGGGATCGGAAACTTCTGATTGATATTGAAAAAGCAATCCAGAAATCTGATCTTGGCATCAATCCCAACAACGATGGACAGGTGATACGTCTTGCTATTCCCCCACTCAATGAGGAGCGTCGTCGGGAAATGGTAAAGACTCTCCATAAGAAATTGGATGAGCATAAAGTCGCTATTCGTAATATTCGTCGTGATGCGCACGACAAATTACGCGATCGTGAGAAAAAGAAGGAAATTTCCGAAGACGAGCTAAAACGAAGCGAAGATCGCTTGAAGAAGCTCACCGACCGCTACACTGACGAAATGGAGAAGGTCGGGAAAACTAAGGAACTGGAAATTTTGGAGGTCTAACCTTGACCAGGATTCAAAATCTCTTTCCCTCTTCGCAGGGGAAAGAGAAGGTACAGTCGCAATCCGTTGCAGCAAATCAGCAATCTCTTGAGCAAACAGCTGAAACAATGCGTCACATTGCTATCATTATGGATGGTAATGGGCGTTGGGCAACCAAACGCCACCTTCCACGTCTTGCGGGACACAAGGCTGGAGTAAACGCATTACGGCGTGTGCTTGAGTTCGCAGTCGATGAACATATCGAAATGCTCAGTGTATATGCTTTCTCAACCGAAAACTGGGGTCGGCCACGCATTGAGGTGGAAGGGCTGATGCGTCTTTTCTGGGAGACAATTCGCTCAGATATTGAGAAACTGCATCGCGAAGGCGTGCGTCTGCGCCATCTTGGTCGTCTTCAAGATCTCTCACCCGACATTCAAAAAGCCGTGCGAGACTCAGTTGAGCTCACGCGTAATAATACCCGTATCGGCCTTAATGTCTGTTTCAACTATGGGGGGCGAGCTGAATTAGTAGATGCGATTCGCCAGATTATAGCTGACGGTCACGATCCTAACTCAGTCACCGAGGAATTAATCAGTTCCTACCTTTATACTCGCGATTTACCAGACCCTGAAATGGTCATTCGTACCGCCGGGGAGATGCGCGTCAGTAACTTCTTACTATGGCAATCAGCTTACAGTGAGTATTACGCAACACCGACTCTCTGGCCAGATTTTGGGAAAGAAGATTTACACTCTGCTTTGGAGAGCTTTCGTCATCGCCAACGACGTTTTGGACGTCTCTCTGCATCTTAGTATATAATGAGAAAATGTAGAGATATCCAATCTCTCTCATGATATTATATAGCTTTTATGTGTCGTTCTGGGCGAAGTGAAGAATCTCAGCAGAGGTATCACCCCTCATATCAAAACAAAATAGCAGCTCTACTTGTATGATTTGAAGGCTGCTATAAGGAGCCAAGTGCAACCTGTAAGTGAACAAGAAACACGAACGAATGCCTCACAGAAGGACAGCAGACAGTGGAATCGCTCTGTTAGCCAGCGTGTCATTACGGCTGTCATCGCTATACCAGTTGTACTGGCTTTCGTTTGGCTCAGTGGTTGGTGGGGATTTGCCGTAGCCATCATCGCTGTAATTCTAAGCGTCTACGAGCTACATAATATGATGGTCCACGAGGGCTATCATCCTCTGATATGGATGAGTTTTGCATTAAGCATACTCTTCCTTTTAGCCGCTATGTTTCCTCAGCAGCGTCTCATACTGCTCGAGGTTGGTCTAAGTGCAGCCCTCCTCATTACATTGCCACTTTTGTTCATCCGCAAAAAACTCGATGGTGCCATGGTAGATTGGTCTCTCACACTTGCAATTCCAGTGTATTTGGGTTGGCCACTCAGCGTTTTCCTTTTATTACGTGGATTCCAGGGGGGCATAACCCCTGGCTTCTGGTGGGTCTTGACGGTATTTTTAGGCGTCTGGGGCTTTGACTCAGGAGCATTTTTTGCAGGGCACTTCTTCGGTAAACACAAACTTGCTCCTGCTATCAGCCCTGCAAAAACCTGGGAAGGAGTTGCAGGTGGTCTGGTATTTTCAATTGCTGCAGCTCTTTTATTTACGACATGGCCTCTTGGCGTTCCCTGGTACCTCGCTGTACTCCTGGGTATTTTGATTGGCATTGCTGCAACCCTTGGTGATCTGGCCGAATCCCTTATCAAACGCCAGACTCATGTCAAGGATAGCGGGCAGTTCATGCCTGGCCACGGTGGTTTACTTGATCGTATCGATAGTTTGCTATTTGCTGTAATTGTTGTATTTATATTTGCCCAACTGGTTGGAAAACTCTAAATTTAGCCAACCTCATACATCCGTGCTATAATTAATAAACAGGGCGAACACTTAGTTCGCCCATAAATATGAGGTAAATAATAACTTCGTTCACAATGGACACAGATAGATGACTAGTTTTCCCAGGCGCATAGCTCTTCTTGGCAGTACAGGATCGATTGGTCGACAAACACTTGACGTTATTCGATGTTTTCCTGAGCATTTTCGCGTCGTAGCATTAGCGGCTCGAAGTAATATCTCTCTCCTGACACAGCAGGCACAAGAATTTTCGCCAGTGATAACTGCGTGTTTTGCGGAAACGCCTGAGCAAGAGATCGCGGCCAGAGAAGCGTTACCAAACGTGATTTTTGGCGAACAGGCACTTCTTTATGTAGCTACTCATCCTGACGTCGATATTGTTGTAGCGGCCACTTCGGGACTTATGGGACTTGCACCGACGCTAGCAGCCATCAAAGCAGGAAAAACTATCGCATTGGCGAATAAAGAAACTTTAGTTATGGCTGGTCACCTGGTTATGCGAGCGGCACAAGATGCAGGCGTATCGATTTTACCGATAGATAGCGAACATAGCGCTATCTGGCAATGTCTCCAGGGTGAAAATGCGAGTGAGATTTACCGCCTCATCCTGACAGCTTCAGGCGGCCCATTCAGGCGAACTACGAATGACCAGATGCGTTCAGTAACAGTCCAGCAGGCACTTTCCCACCCCACGTGGCTCATGGGGCCAAAAATTACCATTGACTCTGCAACTTTGATGAATAAAGGGCTAGAAGTTCTCGAAGCTCGCTGGCTTTTTGGCATTCCATATGATCGAATTCATGTCATTGTGCATCCCGAAAGTATTATTCATTCAATGATTGAGTTTGTGGACGGTTCATTGAAAATGCAAGCCAGTCTTCCGAGTATGCACTTACCGATCCAGTACGCATTAAGTCATCCAAATCGATTGGATACAAGTGGTACAGGGCTCGTGCGAGAATTGCATTGGTCGGAAGTACTGCAACTCAATTTTGAAACATTGGATATTACACGTTTCCCTTGTTTTCGACTGGCTCTCGAAGCCGCAAAGCAAGGAGATACCTACCCCAGTGTTTTGGTAGGTGCTGACGAAGAAGCCGTTGCGCTCTTTCTAGCCGGGAAAATCGGATTTCTGGAGATTGCAAAACTGATTGAAGCAGTGCTGGAGCGTCATAATCCTGTATCGCAACCTGAAGTGTCCGAAATTCTCGAGGCCACTTCTTGGGCTCGTAGAACAGCACAAGAATTATATGAAACAACCTTACAAAGGAATATAGTATGAATAACTGGTTTTTACTGGCTGCAATTCCTGTCTTTGGAGTATGCGTGCTCGTACATGAATTTGGTCATTTCATTACTGCAAAATGGGCAGGTATACGTGTAGAAGAATTTGGTATTGGTTTTCCTCCTCGCCTCGTAGGTTTTCGTAAGCGTGATGGTGGAGGCTGGGAAGTAATTTGGTTCAGTGGCAGGCAAAATCCTGAAGACACATATGTCACTCAGAAACAGCAACCATATGCGAGCGCAGGCAGTGTTGTAACCGCCATTCCTGAAGCAATGAAAGGGTATAATGCAACTTATAACCCCCAGCTAGAGTCTCGTGCCAGCGACCATACAATTTATTCAATCAATTTTCTACCTATTGGTGGCTTCGTGCGTATGCCAGGTGAAAACGGAGATATAAATGACCCGGAGGGTAATTATGATCCTCAAAGCTTTGCTGCAAAATCTGCTGGCAAACGAATCATTGTTTTACTCGCAGGTGTCACGATGAATGTCATACTGGCAATGGTCTTATTTACCATCGCCTATGGTCTCGGTGAGCCAACCTTCCCTGCTACAATTGGCAAAGTTGTCCAGGGCTCTCCAGCCGCCGTAGCAGGCTTACAACCTGGTGATACCATTGTTGCAGTAAATGGTCATCCAGTCCAGCTCTTTACTGATGTTCAGACTATTGTTACCAATGCTATTACCGCTGATAAGGATCAACATGCGACAGTGCCAGTGGAGCTTGAGGTTCGACACGCGGGTGCATCGCAAACTGTATCGACGACAGTACATGTAAGAGTACATCCACCGCAAGGTCAGGGGCCGATGGGTGTCGAAGAGAAGATAGTTTTCGTCAGTTCGCCGCTTTGGCAGGCTCCTTTTAAAGGTATCCAGCATACGTTCTCGGTCACAGGAGATTTTATAAACCAGATAGCACAAATGATTGCCGGTGCTGTCAAGCCGCAACTTGCTGGGCCAGTAGGTATCGTCAAAATAACCGGCGAAGTTGCCGCAAGTGTTCCTGACCTGGGTTGGTGGCCCATACTCAGCTTAACAGCCATCCTAAGCCTGAACCTGGCCATCATCAACATTTTACCTTTCCCCGCTTTGGACGGTGGGCGCATCTTACTAATACTCATTGAGCTTCTGCGTGGAGGGAAACGCCTGAAACCAGAACGAGAAGGTATTATTAATTTTGTCGGAATGGCCATATTACTAACACTGATGGTGATCATTACAGTAAACGATGTTATTCATTGGGGTAGTTAATCGATTAGTGTCGGCCTATAACTTAGCTTTTAACAAAAATAATCAGGATACCCGTAGGTGTCAATTTCAACTTTAAGACGCATTGTTAAGTAGGCTCGACAGACAATCATGGAGTAAACAAAAAATATGAGACGGACAACCCGACAAATACATGTTGGTAACCTTGCAATAGGGGGTGACGCACCTATTGCGGTACAGTCTATGACTACTACGTACACCCGTGACGTAGAAAGTACGGTCGCACAAATACACCGTCTGGAAGATGTCGGGTGCGAAATAGTACGCGTGGCTGTACCAGAGGAAGAGGATGCTCTAGCAATAGGCGAAATTAAAAAGCGTATCCATATTCCATTGGTTGCTGATATTCACTATAAACATACATTGGCGCTTGAAGCGATTCGGCAGGGTATTGACTGCGTACGCATCAATCCAGGAAACCTCATCAATGGACGTAAATCGCTCGAACAGATCATCTCAGCGTGTAAAGAACGAAACATTGCCATGCGTATTGGAGTTAACTCGGGATCAATTGACGCTCTCGATCAGCGCGGGCAAATGCAGCGCATTCAAGTCAGGTTACGCGAAGATGGCACATTGGAGCGCACAGATCCTGTAGAAGCACGCCGTCAGGAGCGTGAGCAACTGGCCGAACGTATGGTAACAAAGGCTCTGGAGTATATCAGCTGGTGTGAGGAAATGGACTTCCACGAGATCAAAGTCTCGTTGAAATCCTCAACTCCCTTGACCGCAGTTGAAGCATATCGACGTTTCTCACATCGTTCAGACTATCCTCTCCATCTTGGTATCACCGAAGCGGGTACACTCGTAACTGGCGCCGTCAAATCATCCGTTGGTTTAGGTTTGCTCCTCGCTGGTGGAATCGGTGACACTATTCGTGTGAGTCTCAGCGCTGAACCTGAAGAAGAGATACCGGTTGCTTATGAGATTTTACGTTCGCTTGAGTTACGCAATCGCGGTGTTACCTTCGTCTCGTGCCCCTCATGCGGTCGGGTTGAAATCGACGTCATAAGTGTAGCTAATGAAGTAGAGAAGCGCCTATCCAAAGTGCAGACTCCGATCCATGTTGCTGTAATGGGTTGTGTGGTAAATGGACCAGGTGAGTCACGCGACGCCGATGTTGGGCTTGCCGGTGGCAAGGGTCGCGGGGTTATTTTCCGCAAAGGTGAAGTGATCAAAACCGTACCCGAAGATCAGTTTCTGGACGCTGTACTCAAGGAAGTAGCAAGCCTCCTACCTGAGAGCGAGGCAAAGTTGGTGTATCCAGAAGGTGGCATTCAGGAGACAGCCGGCGTGCATCGCACCAGGGACGAGGGCATCGGTCTACAGGTGTTGAAAAAATAATAGAAGTAGACGAAAAAGGCGGCTTATTCAATAAGCCGCCTTTTTCGATGGGCGATACAGAACGTCAGATACCCCGTAGCTTACGCACGAGGCTTGCATCAGGACTCCCATCGCAGGTCTGCATATCGCTCCAACCTGGAACGCTTTGCAGACACAGAGCGCTCGCATCGCGATATTGCGCGCACCCCATCTAGATCGGCATGCAGCGTGTAAGAGCGACCAGTGCGCATCTGATACTGGCACAGATTGTTCTGACAGATGAAGAGTAGTCCATGCCCTGGTCTGTTCTTCGCATCAGTATAGCCACACAGAGGGCAGGCTTGACTGGTGTAGTCAGCATCAACTTTGATCGCAACTGACCCTGCCAGCGTGGCCCGGTACATGATCATATCATGCAACTTAGCGAACGCCCATGTAGACACGTGCCGATTGGCTCGACGCTGTTTCGGCGTTTGTGCAAGGATTTTTTTGCCCTTCCACTTACGTTTGCGCCGTATCGAGCGATCTCGAATGCCTGTCAGGTTTTCTAAGCAGATAAATGCCTGTGGGTGCTGCTCAACAATAGTTTTTGCGATGACATGGTTGACGTCCAGCTTGAACCGTCTCTCTCGTCCACCCAACGACCGTAAACGTCGTGTGGCAGAGCGAGTGCCTTTACGCTGAAGTCGTTTCTGCAGCCGGGCGTAGTGGTCAGCTTTTGCCCGCACTGCCTTTCCAGGAAAGAAGCATTGCTTTTCCGCCATGGTGGCTGTTGTTGCAAGATATCGTTGTCCAACATCGACGCCAACAATGGTCTGTTGTACGCCAGACGCTGGATCCACAATCTCGAGTTCAAGTGCAACCAGTAAATAGAATTGTTTGCGAGGTTTATCGTACCAGAGTCGGGCTGCTTTACAGTTTGCTCCTTGTCGAATGAGCGCAACATGCTTCTCATAACCTCGGTACGGCATAATGATACGTCTCTCCAGCGCTCTGATGCTTAGTTGCTGTTCAGATTTGAAACCATAATCATACCCAAAATTGTATGTGACTGTGGGTGAGACATACTTAGAAGGCTTGTCCAGGCCTTTAAAACGCTTCCTGGTGATTTTGTTCCTTCTGTGTTCTGCATTCTTTTTGGCTTTGGTCCATAAGCCCTTGTAGGTTACTCCAACTTGACGTATGGCATTATTGGTCATCTCAGAGGGCAACTTGAACCGTCTACGAATTTCGTAATACGTTCCCTCATGTAGCCGCTTTTCGTTAGACATTTTGCCGTGCTTGAAAGCGTACTGACTTATATAATTGAGCGCATCGCGGTACGCGAGCTGTGTCCGGTGTAAATCCTGAAACTGTTCTGGTGTCGCTAAAAGCTTCAGTTTGGCAGTTATGATTTGTTTCACTGGCTTTCATGTTTCCCGTTTGATGCCACAAAGTTCCAATATGTTCTCATTCTTTAGCTGAGATCAAAAATCGGAAAATCCAGAGCGCTCCTGGTGCTGCTAGACTCGGGATAGTTCCGTCTCTGGCTGCTTCTCAAAGCGAAATTGCCAGGCAACAACATCTCCCTGTGCAAGACTCGCGACACCACTTCGTCTCATGTGCGAGACCAATTCATCTCTCTACCGAGCTATGATATCGGCAGTGAACCATGAGCGTTCGGTAACTTTTTTTATTTGATTTGACATGGCATAACCGGAGGGTCGCTTAGGGCCAGTGAAATATGGCTAGAAAGGACTGATCTAAAAAAGGGTTCATCCGCACTTTGCGTGAAAAAAGTGGTAAAATAGAAGAAATACTTGTCATTGCCCCAAAGATAGGATTTCCCACAAAAGTTAGTATGTCGATAGTCTCATTGTTGATTCCTTTTTCCCTTTTTGATGTTGAGCAGCTGGAAGCCTCGCAGGAAGGTATTGTCTTGAGTGTCAGATCAACGGCGGAGGGTAGAAGCTGCCCCGATTGCCAGACCAATTCTTCGCGAGTAAACAGCTGTTACCAGCGAACCGTGAAGGATCTTCCAGTTAGCGGGATCCCCCTCACCCTGCGACTGCGGGTGCGACGTTTTTTCTGCGATAACCCGGCTTGTAGGCGCAAGACCTTTGCTGAAGCGGTTCCGGAACTGGCGCTCCCTTTTGCGCGTAAAACGGTTCGGCTAACGGAGCAGCTCAGACAACTGGGATTTGCAATTGGAGCCGAACAGGCAGCCCGCAGTGCTACCGCACTGAAGATGGCGTGCAGCGCTGATACCTTTCTACGGCTCATCCGCAGAACACCCCTCCCTCCTCATGCCACACCAACCCACCTTGGAGTAGACGATTGGGCATTTCGTCGCAATGTGTCTTATGGAACAATTCTCGTCGATCTGCAAGACCATCAAGTCGTTGATCTGCTCCCTGATCGTTCTGCCGGTAGCCTGGAGAGCTGGCTCAAGGCACATCCGGGAGTCCAACTCATCAGTCGCGATCGATCTGGTGAGTATGCTCTGGGAGCTCGCCTGGGAGCACCTGATGCACTCCAGGTTGCTGACCGGTTCCATATCCAGAAGAACCTCGCCGAGGCGGTGGAACGCATTTTTCATCGTCATCGAGAAGTCCTCCAACACATCAAAGTTTCTGGTTCTGCTTCTTCTAGAAAGGTGGTGGTTGACCCACACCTGCGCCCAGAACGACTTGGGCAGCGTGAGCAGGCACGTGCCAAGCGCATGCAGCGCTATGAAGCGGTGCGAGCCTTGCACCTGCAAGGCATCAGTATTTCTGAAATTGCTCGCCTCTTGCACATGGGCCGGATGACTGTGCAGAAATTTGCCTACGCTGATGCCTATCCAGAAACGGCAGCCTATCAGGTGAAAGCAGGCATGCTGTACCCCTACGAAGCGTATCTGCGAGAGCGCTGGCAACAAGGATGCCGGAACGGAGCCCTCTTGTACCGAGAGGTCGTGGCCATGGGTTATCCAGGCAAGCGCAAGCAAGTCGCACGCTTAGTTGCCCACCTGCGCAAGCAGACGAAAGCGGGAGTCACGGACTTCTCGAGGCAGCCGCAGGGACTCACGCCTCGGGCTGCGGTCAGCTTGCTCATGTGCCGTCCAGAAAATAGGACCCAGGAACAGAGGCAGGCGCTGGCCCAGATGGGTCAAGTGCATCCAGAGATCGCGCTGGTGATGGAACTGGTTGATTGCTTTCTGACCATGCTCCGTACCCTTCAAGGGGAACAGATTGAGGACTGGATGCAGACAGCCCAGCAGAGTCATATTCGAGAAATACACAACTTTGTGGAGAAATTGCGCAAGGACCAGCAAGCCGTGCAGGCTGGTCTGACGCTGACCTGGAACAATGGTGTCGTGGAGGGCCACGTAAATCGGCTCAAATGTCTCAAGCGAATGATGTACGGGCGGGCCAATTTTGATTTGTTGCGTCAACGAGTCTTGTATCGGTCATCCTCTCCTCCATCGCTCACTTCGACTCGGTCCTTTCACGCAAAGTGCGGATGAACCTAAAAAAGGGAGGCAAAAGAGGTGCTGTAAACCTACGCTGAAGAGCGTGTGACAGCCCATGATGAAAAGGAGCAGCTTCGCGCGAAGCTGCTCCTTTTCATCATGGGCTGTACAGAATTCGAATTTGTGACCTCAGCGATAGGGTAGGCGGCCAGCGCGTTACCTGCTTGCAGGCACGTTTCCAACCACCCCCCTCCGAACCGGACGGACACCTTTCAGCGTATCCGGCTCTCCAAAGGCACCGACTTTAGTCCTAGACGGCCCTAATAACCACAGTAGCGCAACTCTCACACGTTCACGCTACGCGTTCTCGTATGGGAGTCCTACTCTTGGCCTACAACCGTTTCAGGAGTCCTTCAAACTCTCTATTGACTGTGCTTTACCTACGTTTGCGGTCGGCCAACGGTACGGGGTAGAGCAACCCGCACGTTGGATTTGAGCACCCGTTCGGGGTACTATTTGCCTTCCGTAACCATAGTTTGCTCAGTCCATACGATTTCGCGTTTTTCTGGCAATCCCTCTGGCTCCCGGCGACTACGTCAGCGACAGACAGAGTAGAGGTCCAACTTTCGGCGACTATGTCAGCGACAGACAAAGTTGGGTGAGTTCACCAGCGCGTGTCGTCTTATTGAGTTGTTCAGGTACTCGTTCCCCTAGTGGAGCCTGTGGTTCCGACTCCACTAGGATAAATCGCCTACAAGCATAGGCTTTCTCGGATCGTACGCCAGGTCTGAGAGTTTCAGCCCGTCGTATTCCCCTCGATGGATTTTCCGGTGACACTCCTGACACACCGGAACCTGCTTCCGATTAAGCTTCGCTAGAAGACCGGTAAAGCCTCTCACGTGCTTCTCGGTCATTTTCCGAATGTGCCTGACGTGGTGCATTGCCACCCCAAAGTTTTCGAGGCAGATGCAACACGGCTGTCCTAGCTTGGACCGTGTTCGCATTCGTTCATTCATCCGAACCAGATCAATAGTCGGGCTATTTGTGAATGCCTTTCTATCGGTCGTCCAATCCGAATTCCTGTAGAACGCGATGGTTCTTTGTTGCCCCTTGCGCGTGACATTCACTCGAATGCCTTTGTCCTTGATAATCCTGGTGATAGGCACCTGTTTCTTGGCCGCCAGCGTTTTCGCCAGCGAGAACTTCAGGATGTATTGTATCCTGCTCAGTTCTGCCCAATTGTCCGTAGGCCGATAATAATTTTGCAAGCCCCTATTGATGGAGCTATACAGGTTTATTATCTGGTCTTCGTCCAATAGGGTCCAGGCTTTCTTGTGCAGAGGCCTTCCCTGAGCATTGCAGAAGCCTTTCTGACAGAGCTTTTTAACGAGCTCGTCTAAAGGGGCGCGTAACACTATCTGCATACCGGTTGATCTTCGCTTGAAGTTCTTGCCGCTTGCATTTGTTGATAGTGTCTGTTTCTGCTCTGCCGTTTTGGACCTGCCCAGCCTTATTCTGTATCCCAAGAACTTGGCGTCTGACCTTCGAGCGTTCGTAATCACCGTCTTTTCCTCGCTGAGCGTCAGATCAAGCTTGGCTTTCAAAAATTGCCTAACTTTTTCCTTGATCTCTTCTGCGAGGCGCTTGGGGCCAGTGACTCCGACAACCCAATCGTCAGCATAGCGTACGTAATGCACCCGCACAAAATTGGGGTCCTTTGGGTCCAGCGATGGGAGCTTCCGCATCTGGACGCCTAATTCCCTGTATTCCTCGGTGTCGATCTTTCCGATCTTTGCCAGGTAGTGCCGTCGTCTCTGTAGTTGACGGTATTCAGGGTTTGGGCGTCTTAGCTCGCCTTGCTCTAGCTCTTTCTGCAATTGCTCGATATATTCATCTAACTCATGCAGATAGATGTTTGCCAGGATTGGCGAGACGATGCCGCCTTGCGGCGTACCTGCCAGGCTGTCTTTCCTCGACTCATCCAAGTCTTGGTAGCCAGCGTTCAAGAATTTCCAGATGAGGTTTAGAAAACGTTCATCCTTAATCTTCTCTCTCATGACAACAACCAGTATTTCATGGTTAATGTCATCGAAGCAGGCTTTGATGTCTCCCTCCAGGAACCATGTGGTCCCGCTCCATTTACCCTGGATTTCTTTCAACGCACTGTGACAACTGCGAGAGCTTCGGAAACCGTGGCTGCTATCCTTGAAGTATGCTCCGTGTGGACTATCGTAGATGGCCTCGAGGATGAGCCTCACTACCTCTTGTACGATCTTGTCCCTGGCGCTTGGGATGCCGAGTTTCCTCATTTTCCCATTACTTTTTGGGATGAGCGCCCTTCTAACGGGACTCGGCTGGTACTTCTCAGTTCTCATCTCATCGATAAGCTTTCTGATTTCGTCCATACCAAATCCGTCAATGGTTTCCTGATCTGTGCCTGGGGTCATATTCCCAGGTTTCGACTTGATGCGCTCGTATGCCAGGACATAGAGTTCCGGCTTGAATAGCAGTCTGTACAAATCTGAATTGATCCAGCCGCTCTTTGCGTTGAGCTTGCGGATCACTTCTAATCTTTGCAGACCATCTGAGCAACCCGCTTCTTTTAGCATGAGCGGTTCTCCTTATTCAGTTGAATGACTACTATCCTACAAAATCCTGGTACCTCCCTACGGTTGCTAGGGTCGCCTAGCCACCGTCCCATCTCTTGGGCCTCATGCACCATCCGGTGCAGCCTACAGATGGGCGATGGAGTACCTTCTCCACCCCTTCCCCGTGTCTCAGGCGTTACCCTGAGCGTTTGGGTACTATGGGTGTTCTGTCACCATGAGGCGTCTCCCCTCGTAGGTGATCCCCTGGTTACGTGCCTTCCTCTGTCTCCACTTAGGTCCCCTTTTCGCCGGTAGCCCTCTCATTGAGGGTCGCTGTGGTGAGATACCTTCCGATGCACTGACATCGTTTGCACCGGACCACCACACAGGCTCAATAGTACCGTGAATGCCCGAGTCCCGCGCAAGACCACTCGGCTGGGGTTCAAGCAGTTTAGCTTTGACCATATGGAGATTAGCTGACGGGCGTGGACGTAGGTACTTAGTCCGCCCTGCCTTCCTGGCGCCATGCTACTGTCCCCTGCCGCCTTTCGGCGCAAGGTAAGGCGCTGCTTTACACTCGCTGTCCTCTTCTGGTAAATGGAAAGGGGCAGCCTCGCGTGAAGCTGCCCCCTCCCATCATGGGCGATACAGAACTCAAATCTGTGACCTCTGCCATGTCAAGGCAGCGCTCTAACCAACTGAGCTAATCGCCCGTATCCAAAGAGTAGGTATCAGAGTGACCGCGCTATCGCGGCTTGGAAAGGTACGCGTCGTCAGGGCGCACATGTCAACGCTGCGCTCTAACCAACTGAGCTAACAGCCCGTATCCAAAGAGTAGGTATCAGAGTGACCGCGCTACCGCGGCTTGGAAAGGTACGCGTCGTCAGGGCGCACATGTCAACGTAGCGCTCTAACCAACTGAGCTAATCGCCCTTGAACACGGATAATAATAGCATTGCCATCTGAAGTTGTCAAGAAAAAATACAAAAATTCTGAACAATTGCATTGATGGAGCACGGAAGTGCAGGATGCCTTGAAAATCCCACATTGATTTCCTGAATAAAATTAACACACCTTACACAATTTTGAAACCCGATGATATACTTTGATGAAGAGATATTTGAGTTAACACTAAGACTGCTCAACGTATTTGCCGATGAGTTCGCAAGTTACGACCAATCAGAGAGCCAATCTGAAACCACGGTCGTATCTATAAGTGAAACACAGTGTCAGACGAGCATATCACGAAGGAACAATATGCATGCGTACTTCAGGGCCCGCTATTTTTGACCTGAGAGCATTATCGAAAAAATTCAACAAGCAACACTTTTTATATTTTTTTGCCCTTATCTGCATCGCAATGATTACTTGGGTTGAGCTTGATATAGTACAGGTACGTGCCTCCTCGTTTGACCATACTTCACCAACAGTCAATTATAATTGTGCTCAGGCTCACTCTTCACCTGATGGTAATCCTTTCCCACTTTGCCCTGGCCCATTTCCTATTGGAGGTAATTGTGTCTGGTGGGCCTGGGAACAATGGCACCTGCTTGGTTATGATATACCCCCCAACTGGGGAAATGCCGCCGACTGGATTGTCGATGCAGAACGCGTTGGTTTGCCTATTGGCACAATCCCTCGCACTGGTTCTATAGCGGTATTTCCACGCGCAGATGGTGTATGGGCTTTTGGTCCTGAAGGACATGTCGCATTCGTGACCTTGGTCAGTCACGGATGCATCGAGCTTCAACGTAACATATCAAAATTATGGAGACGCAACACCCATGTTCATCGGGAGAGGTTATAACGTCTCGGTCATCAACGAACCACGTTATCAAAATGGAGAGATGCGTTTTATCTACTTCCCCAAACTTATCGACCCTGCACGTTTTAGCCAGTTGCCCGGTGTGAATGGCAATGGAATTGCTCAAATTGCAACGACGAACAGTCTGATAAACAGTCGCATTACGCTTGGCTTGCCTCCAGGATCAGTTGACCAGGAATTCAATGCAGATTTTACAGGTTCAGGATTTACTGATCTGCTACTTTACAACCGGCAAAAAGGTAGTCTGGATGTACTCACTTTCTCAGGCAAGGTTGGACAGAAACCACCAAACAATATTCAGAATAATCCAGATAACCAATCAGGGAACAATGCATTGCTTACACAACGTATAAGCTTAGGTGATGCAATCACTCCAATGAACGGTTGGGGTTCATCATTAGATATTCATATTGGAGATTTTACTGGTAGCGGACGTTCAGAGATTTTGCTATATAATCGCGATACTGGAAGTATACAACTGATCAGCCTGTCAACGAAACTCAAGATACAGAAGCATGTTACTCTTCCTGGTTGGGGAACAAACTGGGAACTCTTTACCGGCCAATTCGATGGTCAACACACAGGGGTCTTCATGTACAATCCGTTTGCATTCCCGAATCCTACCCCTGTCAGTATTCCCACCCCAAAACCGAGTCCAACTCCTAAACCGAGTCCAACTCCCAAACCGAGTCCAACCCCCAAACCGAGTCCAACCCCCAAACCAAGTCCAACTCCTAAACCAAGTCCAACCCCCAAACCGAGTCCAACCCCCAAACCAAGTCCGACTCCTAAACCAACTCCTAAACCGAGTCCCAGCAGTACTCCCACCAAAACGACAAATACATTCCTGGAACTTGGAAATTTCAAGTTCAATTCCACTCCACAACCTGGACAAGATCTTAGTGGAAGCGTACTCCAAGATTGGGAGACACAAGGACGATTAAGGAATGTTATCGTATTCAACTTCAAAAAGGATTTTAGTTTAAATCAGCAGCAGCAATACACACTCTGGCATGATTCCTGGGAAGTTTATGTTGGTCGTTTCGTTAATTCTCATCAGGACGGGATTTTTCTCTATGATAGGATTGCGGGCGAGGCTCGTATAATGAGTTTCAATGGTCAATTGGTTGTCTCGCAATACCAGGAAATTCACAACCTGATAGGAAACTGGGAAATCCATAGCGGGAATTTTAACAACTCGGGACGCGCACAGATATTGCTCTACGACCCCAGTAGCGGAGATGCACAATTTCTGGTTTTTGGCTCGGATTTATCATTGTTGAATCAAAAAAGTATATCTGGATGGGGTACCAACCGTGTACTATACATCGGTCATTTTGGACTTCCCTCTCTAAGTGTCATGCTTTATAACCCTCACATGGGACAAAGTACCTTTATAGCTTTTGATTCTTCCCTTCGAATAACGGATCAATATACCATTTCTACTTGGGACCAAAATTCCCAAATACTAGTGGGTTCTTTTCTTGCTCATTCGCGCTGCCTGGCAAGCCACACATGTAGCAATGGCGATGATATCCTGATACTAAATCGTAGGACAGGCCAGGTGAAACAATACATCTTCTCCTTTGGCAACCACTTCAAGGTGTTCGATAATCGAACACAGTCGTTTCTTCGCGAAGGCGCGACATCGAAACCCTTTCTTTCTACAGTCGATGCTAGCTCTTTTAGTTTGATCTCAACACTTGACACAAGCATCCATAATGAAGAACTCTACTGAACAAGCCCGAAAAATATCTATTCTGGCCTTTAGGACAGTTGACAAGAAGCGTGCAGAGGTTGATACTACATTGCAAACATAGTTTACAGCACAATGAATAACAACATTTTGCGCATTTCTCTTTAAAGGACTGCCAGATAGATGACAATCGAAAAAGATTTTTTCAGGCAGGTGATGGGCCAATTCACAACAGGTGTTACTGTTGTAACAGCTCGAAGTCAGAATGGGCTGGCAGGTCTTACCGTCAACTCTTTCACATCGGTCTCGCTTGAACCACCCCTGGTCTTAATTTGCGTTGATTTATTCAGTACGGCACTACCATTCATTCGCGCAAGTGGGAGTTTTGCTGTCAATATTTTGACGAGTGAGCAGGAGGACCTTTCTCGATGCTTCGCAACTACTTCATCAGAACGTTATGAGCATTTTTGTCATGCAAGTTTTCATGTTGCTTCAACAGGCGCTCCCATTCTTGACGGAGCGTTCGCATTTATTGATAGCCGGATTGTTGCGGAATATCCAGGAGGCGACCACGTAATCTTTCTTGGCCTTGTTGAAGCAATGGGTACTGAATGGCCATACAGCTTTTGCTGTTGAAGAGGATCAGGGTCAAAGCAACTTGATAGATTTGAAGATGAGTGAGGGGAGTCATTCTAATAACCAGAATCATATTGAACAGAAAGCACCTCTAGTCTATTATCAAGGCAAGTACCGGCATTTGGCTCGAGATTATCAACGCCCAAGTCTTGCTGCTTCTTATGCCGAAGATGTTAAGTGAAGAACAAGCAATCGGACGGCAGGAAGCTTTTAAGGATTTACAGCAACGTATACATTCCTGCCGGCTTTGCGAAGAACATGGCTATATTCCTAAAGCACAACCTCTAGTTAGTGGGCGTCCGAATGATCGGATCATAGTAGTTGGGCAGGCTCCTGGCCATCGTTCAATTGCGAAAGGGCGTTCATTTAGTGGACCTGGGGGTACTATACTTCAGAAATGGCTCGAGCAGGCAGGTTTCCCACCTGGGTATCTTCACTCGCACGTCTATCTGAGTTCACTAACGCGCTGTGATCCCGGTCGCAATCCTCGTGGAGATGGCGATCGACGTCCATCTCCAGCCGAAATCGCATTGTGCAAACCTTTTCTAGATGCGGAGTTCCAATTACTCCACCCTGAGATAATTCTACTGGTAGGAATAATGGCAATTGAGGCTTTTTTCGGAAAAGTGAAGCTTGAGGAAGTGATTGGCACTTATCGAGAGCGCGATGGAATGTTATTACTGCCCTTACCCCATCCCTCGGGTGTAAGTAGGTGGCTCAATGACCCTGAGCATCTTAAACTGCACCAGCAAGCTCTGAAGATCCTTGCGGAATGGCGCGTGGTTTTTAATCTTTGACGGTCTACCGCAGACAAAATTAAGACTTTTTTACGAAACAATCAACCATCTGTAGGGGCCGATTTATCGGCCATCGCTGGCTTTCCCGTTATCTCCAGGAATAACCGGATAATTCGTCTCCTCCGCCATCTGGTGCATATGATACTCATGCACACCTTTTTTAAGCGTACCAAGAGCTAACGTAGCACAAGTTGGGCGCGTCATTACCAGTTCACGTCCCAACTGCTCCATCAAATCTTCAAAGCTCATATTTTCAACCTCTTCGGCTGTCATACCCTTTGTAATCTCCGTCACATACGATGCTGCCGCACTACTGATTGTGCAACCCTCACCCTCCCATTTAACAGACTCTAATTTACCATTTTCATCAAAGCGGGCATGCATGGTAATAACATCTGCACATCCAGGATTACCACCACTCAGACTGACATCAGCATCTTCCAAAGAGCCATAATTGCGTGGATTTTCATAATGATCTAAGAGAAATTCAATTGCTTCTTGTCGATCCATTTGTATCTATTACCTCCGGGAATAAAACAGGGAGATCGTTTGGCTGTACCCCTACTTCACGAACAGGAGATTTCATCCCATCAAGTACAGTAGGTACATACCCTTACGGTCTCCCTGGCATAGATTGATTCTACTCTCAGCTTATATTCTTAAGGTTTCTCTATTGGTGCCTTGACGAGATTACCCCACTCGGTCCAGGATCCATCGTAATTACGGACACGTGGATAACCAAGTAAATACGTCAATACAAACCATGTGTGAGCTGATCTTTCCCCTATTCGGCAATAACTGATGACATCCTTATCGCTGGCGACGTCCTTGCCCTCGTAGATCTGGCGTAATTCCCCGACAGATCTAAATGTTCCATCAGGGTTTGCTGCTGTTGCCCAGGGAATACTCTTCGCAGTTGGAATGTGTCCACCACGCTGCGCACCTTCCTGTGGATAGTTCACCATGTGCAGCAATTCACCTGTATACTCTTGTGGCGAACGAACATCGATCAAGCGACGATTGGGATCCTTCAGCCCCATTAACACATCATCACGGAATGCGCGAATAGACTCATCCATCGGTTGTGCATGATATGTTGCTGGCTCGAAGTGAGGCACTTCTTTTGTGAGTTGACGACCCTCTGCCTCCCATTTCTGTCGACCACCATTCATAATCTTCATGTTCTTATGACCATACATGGAAAACAGCCAGAATGAATAACAAGCATACCAGTTATTTTTATCTCCATACAGGACAATGGTGGTTTCATTGCTAATGCCCCAACGACTCATAAGATTTTCGAAGCCCTTCTGATCAACGAAATCACGACTCACTGGATCCTGTACATCAACATGCCAGTCGAGTTTGACAGCTCCAGGTAAATGACCAATTTCGTACAACAGTACGTCTTCATCTGCCTCGATGAGACGCAGAGTGGAATCATTGAGATGTTCCGCAACCCAACTCGTTTCGACCAACACCTCAGGATGAATGTAACCAGTAGTAGTACCCGCGCCAGAAGTCGCTGTTTCTGTACCAGACATGTACTATAACCTCCCTAAAATAATTTTACTATCTTTCACAAAACCCACCTTAAACATGAGGTTTGAGATGAAAGTGATCAAGCAATATACTTTCTACTGCTTGATTATTGATAACAAAGTTGATCCGTTTTATATTCTACTTCCCAACTCGGAATTAGGCAAGCGCTACAAAACTATTGGATCTATTCAACAAGCCTTATACTCGCCACATGGCTGAGCCGTTCAGCCAATCCTGTATTACGTAACGCTACTCGATTATTCCTGACAGCAGCCTCCAAAGCGCGTAATTGACCGACTATCACACAAAGACGTTTAGCGCGAGTGATAGCTGTATAGAGCAGATTACGTTGCAGCAGCATGTAATGTTGATTTACAAGTGTAAGTACAATAGCTGGATATTCACTTCCCTGGCTCTTATGCACGGTCACAGCATACGCCAGCACAAGCTCGTCCAATTCATGAAAATGGTAACTGACTAGTAATGGCCCTGCTTCTTCCCAAAACTCGACTTTGACTGTAGAGTTTTCTTTATCGATAACACGAATCCAGCCAACATCACCATTGAAAACACCCCTATCATAGTCATTACGCACTTGCATCACTTTATCACCAAGCCTCAAAACATGGCCGCCCCATTCAAGTATTTCTGATGCGCTTGGATTTAGCCGTGCCTGCAATTCCTCATTTAAACTGGTTACACCCAACGGTCCCTTATACATTGGAGAAAGTACCTGTATATCGGTCATGGGATTGAGATGATAATGAGTCGGAATGCGGCGCTGCACAAAATCAAGCACTAAATGCTGAGCACGAATGGGATCCTCCTCAGGAACGAAAAAGAAATCACCCCCTGCATCTCGCTTCAATGTTGGCATTTGACCTGCATTAATACGGTGAGCATTGACTACAATCTGACTTTGTTGCGCCTGACGAAAGAGTTCCGTCAAGACAACAGATGGTATGGCTTCGCTACGCAAGAGATCACGCAGTACATTTCCTGGTCCAACAGAAGGGAGTTGATCAGCATCGCCAACCAGCAAGAGGTGTGCATCGGGTGGCAAGGCCTTTAGTAGATGATAAAAGAGCAGAATATCGACCATTGATACTTCATCGACGATTACAAACTGGTAAGGCAGTGGATTCTCCTCATTGCGTTGATACGTATTATCGTGTGGGGCATATTCCAATAATCGATGCAAAGTCTTCGCTTGTAAACCAACTGCACCAGTTGCCTCGGTAAGTCGTTTAGCAGCTCTCCCCGTAGGCGCAGCCAGCGCTACTTCTATCTTACGCTTGCGCAGCACCATTAACAATGCACGTATCGAAGTCGATTTTCCTGTTCCTGGGCCTCCAGTTAAAATGCTTACTTTCGAAACATATGCCATCTGGACAGCATTACGTTGCTTTTCAGTCAATATCATATTGCGATTCTGCGCCAGATAGTTGAATACTGTATCCCAATACTGCTGGCTCACTGACGGTAGTTGACTCTGTGAATGTAATAACCTGCGCAAAATACGTGCAGAACCATTTTCGGCATGCCAGAAGGGACCAAAGTATATGCGCTGCTGGGGAGTCGAATCTTCAGCTTCACTCAAATTATCCACAGATTCGGGATCATCCTCTGCTCGTGGATCCACCCTAACCTGCACTGGTAAAGGAGGCTCAACAAATACATCTCTCTCTTCACGCAATTGTTTCATAGCGATTGATATAAGTTCAGAAGGGGCAAGTAGTAACTCCGAGGCACGTTGCACCAACTCATTTTCAAGTAAATAGCAATGCCCATCATCATTGGCAGCCTGGGCCAGCACATACTTCAATCCAGTTGATAAGCGTGGAATGCTATCGCGTGGCAATCCAAGTTTAACAGCAATATCATCGGCTGTGCGAAAACCAATACCATTTACATCCTGAGCTAACTTGTAGGGATTCTCACGTACAACTTTTATAAATTCCTGGCCAAATTGCTTATAAATTCGCGTTGCCAGATTCATTGACACATCATGCGACTGTAAAAAGAGATGAAGTTCTTTGATCTCACTCTGCTCAGCCCATGATTTCTCAATCTGCTCGCGATCTTTCGCACTTATCCCTTTCACCTCACTCAACCGTTCTGGTTGCTGTTCTATAATGGCCAGCGTTTGTTCTCCAAAATATTCGACAATCCGTTGTGCCTTTTTTGGACCAACGCCCTTGATCAAACCAGAACCAAGGTAGCGTGCGATACCTTCTTTTGAAGCTGGAAGCCGCTGGGTGAAGTTGGTTATATGTAGTTGTCTACCATATTTCGGGTCTTTCTCCCATTCTCCTTCGACCGACAACAATTCACCAACGTGCACACCAGGAAGCACTCCAACAATAGTTGTCAGATCATCGCGAAAGAGCCGTCCACTGTCATTTGGACGAAAGCGTGCGACCGTATAATGGTTATCTTCATTTCGAAAAACAATACTCTCAACTGAACCTTCAAGCCTGGGCATTCACTTTTTCCACATTCATGATGATGAAAGCTTTCAATATTACTGCCAGTATAATATAGATATCAGGTTGGACACAACTTACATACCAGGAGAAGGGAAATATTCACATATGACAGATACATCTCAGCCAGACGATGAACTGAAAAAATCACAGGTACAGGACTATTTTTCGCGCACTGCCGCAAACTATGTCACCAGTTTCTCACATCGTTCTGGAGACGACTTACAACGCCTCATTGAATTGGGAGAGTGGAATCCACAACTTACAGCTCTCGATATCGCCACTGGAGGTGGACACACAGCTCTTGCCATCGCGCCATTTGTATCTCAGGTAACAGTCACAGATTTGACGCCTCGCATGCTTGAAAAAGCGCGGGAGTTTATACTGGCTCAAGGTGTAACCAATGCACTCTTTCAAGTGGCAGATGCTGAACAACTTCCATTTTCGTCAGAAAGTTTTGATCGCGTTACGTGCAGAATCGCACCACACCATTTTCCAGATTTATCCAAATTCGTGTTTGAAGTTGCGCGAGTCTTAAAAACGGGAGGACTATTCCTGCTGATTGATTGCATGGCGCCAAGCGATGAAGAACTCGACATATTCGACAATACCATCGAAAAATGGCGTGACCCATCTCATGGGAGATCATGCACATCGGAGGAGTGGCAAGCGCTTTTAAAGGAAGCAGATCTATCAATCGAACATATGGAATTCTTTCGAAAAACACACGAATATGATGATTGGACTGCCCGCTCACAAATGCCTTTAGACGAAAAAGCCAGGCTATCGCAGTATATTTTAGAAAGTAATAATCGTATACATACATATTTTGAAATAGTACAAAAGCCTGATGGTCAGCTTGCAAGTTTTACGAACGATTTTATTTTCATCAAAAGCCGAAAGAATATGTGATTAAGCTAATACAAATTCAACATTATCCACCTCTGCTAAATGTACGAGGGACAAAAATTGAAGGACAGAACATTTTCAGATTTTCAAACAATAAGAGTACTTTCCCTTGCACCGCTCGCTGCACCGAGTGGAGTAGTTTGACATCACTGTAAAGACGAAGCGCATTTCTTAATGAGAGTAATGTCCAAACTCAAGTTTTAAGTACTCATATATTGAGTATACTGGCAGAAGAAGAGTAAGTCAAGGAATGTCTGCGATGTTGATAAAATCTTGTGATGTGTATCCAACTCGCTTTTCCCTCTTTAACCCATGCGCAAGAATGGCTGTTTCTTCCGTGAAAAATCAATTGCAGAATTACAATGATGATCCTTTCCCACATCAAATATTCACATTGACGAACAACAAGGAGCAGGATGTTGATTATCCTGCTCCTCGTTGAGATCTTTGAGTGTATTAAGCCCTACGGATACGGAATGAATAGAAGATGGCAACAATACCACCAACAATCATAAATGCGCCCAGGATGACAGGTAGAGCAAGGACTGCTCCAAAAACGTTTGCGAATAAGAAGAGTGCAATTATGATGGTCAATATTCCAAGAATGCCTGGTCCCCAACCTCCACCGGTAAAAGCCTTGATCAATCCCACAATACCCATGATCAATCCATCAACAGCCAAAAAGACTATCAGGAAAGTGCCTACTAGTGCGGTAGCATATAATGGGTGACGAAGCACTACCATTCCAGCAATAATACCGAGAATGCCCATAAACAATAGCCATCCCCAATGAGTGCCAGTATTGGGGATAAAGATCTCGACTATCGAGAATATTCCGCGGATGAGCCAGTAGAATCCTAGTACTGTAACCAGGAATACTGAAGTAGAACCAGGTGCAGTGATTAAAAAAAGTCCGAAAATCAGTGCAAAGATACCTTCAATGAGGACTACCCACCAGGGAAATCCTGGGGCCTCAACAGCAGTTGCAGTATTACTTGCCATATGATAAAAATCCTCCAAATTATGAAACTACTTTCTCCCTAATAGGAGAAGACTTGAATGATTTTCATAGAGATTGCTTCTCTATTCGCTAGTTACTAACAAGACACCTCCCTTCGATTTTGCTATTATAGATAATAATAAAGCATAATAAGGACAATCTGCTTTGGTAGCACTAAAAAACAGCGCAATCTTTCGCTTGAAAAGCTGATTCCACATGACTTCATGCAAGTCCAATTGAATAATGCACCGAATCCGCTAATAGTATAGCAAACGCAGTGCTTTTAAACAAAAGACTATAAGAAATTAGTTCACGAAAGGAACTTTCCATTATGGTTCAAGACAATTCAGAGATGACAGGATTACAACAAGAGGCAATAACTCGTCGCAATATTACAGAAGCGATTACTCGTACGTTTGCTGCTGAAGATGATGGGTTAAAACATGCTTTAGAAGCTGCAAAAAGGGCTGGATTACCTGAAATTCAAATTTCTCCTATCCAGGGGAAATTCCTACACCTCCTGGCTGTTGCCTGTAATGCGCACAAAATTCTGGAAATTGGCTCGTTGGGTGGGCTATAGTGGTATCTGGCTATCTCGAGCATTACCTGCCGACGGCCGCTTCATTACCCTGGAAATAAATCCAATACATGCTGAGTTAGTGCGTGATGCATTCACACAGGCAGGTGTAAGTGATCGAGCAGAGGTTCGCGTTGGCAATGCTCTTGACTTGCTTCCACATCTCGAACAAGAAGCGCCCTTTGATCTCATCTTCATCGATGCTGATAAGCCTCCCTATCCACAGTACCTCGATTGGGCACTACGCCTGTCACGGCCTGGAAGCATCATTGTTGCGGACAACTGCATACGAAATGGCAAAGGCTTCGAAGAACCTCAAGATGAAGGCATGGCTGGCATCGTAGCATATAACAAACGCATCGCCAGTGATCCACGCTTGATTTCGCTTGACCTTGCAATGGATGATGACTATACCGATGGTTTCGCTATCTCAGTTGTTCGTCAGTGAGTGAACCTCCGTAACATGAACCCAGGGGAGAATAGATCTTAGATGACCATAGATACTGACATGCATAGTCATCTATCACGCAGCTCTGCTTTGCAAATGGCCATGGCAGCCCAGCAGAAGGGATTACGAGTACTTGGCCTTTCTGAACATGTCTTTCAAATGCAAGAAACACGAATCGCACTACATCATCTTGAACCAGAAGGGCCTCTACTCACTTTCAGCAAGTATACCGGAGATGTTCTTGCAGCAGCCACTCAGGCAAACGTTGAAATACGTCTGGGTCTGGAAGTGGACTTTATTCCTGAAAAGAATGAGCTGATATATGCATTCATTCAAGAATATGACTGGGATTTTTTGATTGGTTCTGTGCATGAAATCAATGGTGTTCAATTTGAAAGAAATTACAAATGGAGCAGAGAAGAAGGGGAAACTCTCTGGCTTCAATACTTTGAACTATTGCGTAAAGCAGTCAGGAGCGGGTATTTCAGCGTCATTAGTCATCCCGTGCGATTACGTGTGAATAATCCTTATCTCCCGCCAACTTTTGATGAAGAACTTGAACGCCTGGCTGCTGAAGCGACAAGTTATGATGTCGCATTGGAGATCAACGGGTTCGATATGTTACGTTATCATAGTCTCGTGCGCAGGCTTGCTAAAGCCTGCTTGCTGCATCGCACACCTATTAGTGTTGGCTCGGACGCGCACAATCCCAGAGGCATAGCACAGGCACATCAGCAAACAGAGCATATGCTATACGAACTAGGCATTACAAAGATCAGGCTTTGGAAACAGATGCAAGTAGAAGAGTATTTCATATGAAATGGTCTGAATATTTAACGGAGTGGTCTAAAGCGAGGCAAAGTGATCGTATCAGTTACCTGGTCAAAGACCACGGTCACAGGTAGATCAACTTGCAATTCCGTTGCACCAACATCGACAATATTACTCAAAAGGCGGGGACCTTCTTCTAATTGCACAATCGCCACGTTGTATGGGGTTTCATGTACAAACTCAGGTGACTTATTCTGGTAAATAATTGTAAAGGAGTAGATGACACCTCGTCCATTAGCTTCAACCCATTGCAGAGTCTCTGAACTACATTGCATACAGTATAATCGCGGATAAAATTGATAGTGATAACACTTACTACATTGTTGCAACAGTAATTTTCCCTGCTGGCATCCTTCCCAGAAAGGACGATTCTCTTCCGTTATTACTGGTAATGGTTTTGGTCGAGTAGATTCTGCCATTTGGACCCTTTCTCTTATTCGCTTACTGTAGGGTATCTTACCATCTTAGACCTGATACTGCCATAAACAACTCACACTTTTATAAATCATACAGTTACAAGTGATGCAACTGATGCAAGCGTTACAATTACAACTGGAGATACTCCCAAATTCTCATACTCCATGCTAAAGGTAGAGCACAAGTCTGAAGAAATATACGTCCAAATAGTATTTTCGGAAATATTGTTTACAACCGTTATATGTGATGCAAGAAATTGTTACAAATGTTATAAACGTTATATTGATGGTAGCTTATTGATCAGCAACCATTTCACAGAATATTGCTTCTTTAAGATGTTCCTCTTGTTTTACCACAAGTAAAAAGGCTATAATCGGGTCACCGGGCCAGCCACAATATACGCACAAATACCTGGACATCTAACGAGCGAAGGAGCAACCACCTTATGCCTGCTTATAACGGACGTATAGCGATTGTCGGTGTCGCTGAATCAGATTATGGCCGGGTTCCTCATATGACCGAAATGCAATTGCATGCACAGGCTCTGCAGCGCGCGCTAGTTGATAGCGGACTACGCAAAGCAGATATTGATGGCGTGTTTTGTAGCTCGCAAACTTTAGGAATGCCGACAGTGATGCTTTGTGAATATCTACAGCTTTTTCCACGCTACAGTGATAGTACCTCTATCGGAGGTTCCTCCTTTGAAGCCCATCTGAATCATGCGGTTGCCGCAATTCGCGCAGGCAAATGCGAAGTAGCCTTGATCAGTTATGCCAGCAATCAGCTCTCCAGCCGCGGCCGTATGATCGGCACAGGAACAAGGCCAGCGACCATTCCCGAAGCAACTTACGAATCTCCATATGGCAATACACTTGTTGGAGCTTACGCGATGGCAGCTCGCAGGCACATGTACCAGTATGGAACAACTTCGGAACAGCTTGCGGCAATTGCTGTAACGACACGCATGCATGCCAGTCTCAATCCTCTCGCGATGTATCGTGATGTAATCACTGTGCAAGATGTCCTCGATTCGCGAATGATTGCTGACCCGCTACATCTACTTGACTGTTGCGTTGTCAGCGATGGCGGAGGTGCCGTATTGGTCACGACAGAAGAACGCGCCAGAGACCTGAAGCAACCTCCCATTTTTGTACTGGGAAGCAGTGAAAGCCATACGCATGCTCAGATCTCGCAAATGCCTGATTTGACTGTCACCGCCGCAGCAACTACTGCACCACGAGCCTTCTCAGAAGCTGGAGTAACACCAGGTGATATAGATATGGCGATGATATATGATTCTTTCACCATCACTGTATTATTGTTACTTGAAGATCTAGGATTTTGTAAGAAAGGCGAGGGAGGAGCATTTGTGCAGGAAGGCCGTATCTCATTGGGCGGCCAATTACCTGTCAATACAGATGGCGGAGGTTTATCTTCCAATCATCCTGGTATGCGTGGCATCTTCCTCATTATCGAAGCCACCCGTCAATTGCGTGGTCAATGTGGCCCAAGACAAGTTGAAAACGCAATGCTAGCAGTTGCTCACGGCAGCGGAGGATTGCTTTCGTCGCAAGCTACTACGATTTTAGGAAGATGAGTGTAATTATGCGCTAAGGTCAACTTCTTCCAGGGAATTCAAAATCAAGCGGAACAGTTTGCCTGTGCTCACTACTTGAAATTCCCATAGGATCATCGCCTCTTGGTATTCCGGAATGCTGAAGCAGCATTGCGACAAGACCCGTCCAGCCTGTTTGATGACTTGCGCCGAGACCTGTGCCGTTATCGCCATGAAAAAATTCATGAAACAGAAGATAGTCGCGGAAATGAGGATCTTGCTGAAATAATTCAGAATCACCGTTGAAAGATCTACGACCTGTTGTATCACGTAGGAAGAGTCGAACGAGGCGCTGTGATAGCTCATCGGCAACCTCTTTTAGATTCAGGTACTGGCCTGAATTTGTAGGACACTCTACTTTGAAATCATCGCCATAGTAGTAGTAGAATTTCTGAAGAGACTCGATAAGCAGGAAGTTAAGAGGAAACCAGATTGGGCCACGCCAATTTGAGTTACCACCAAACAGTTCGGATTGCGATTCAGCCGGCTCGTATTGCACGCGATACGTAACACCATCGACAGGTAACTCAAATGGATGCGTTGCATGAAACTTACTTAAAGAACGAATACCAAAGTTGCTCAGAAACTCCGTAGAGTCAAGCATACGTTTGAGAAGGCGTTTCATACGGTGACCACGCACCAGTGCTAGTAGACGACGTTCTCCGGCTTCAGGCTGTTGCCAATGAGAAACCAGGTGCATAAGATCGGGACGATAATTGAGAAACCATGTAAGGTTGTATTTGAAAGTTGGTAGTGCATCCAGCACCTGTGGATCTAGCACCTCTACCGCACACAACGGGATCAGTCCAACGAGTGAACGAATTTTGATTGGGTGATACGTATCGTCTGGCAAATGTAGCACATCATAGAAAAATTCATCTTCTTCATCCCAGAGCCTGATTCCCTCATCTGCTATATTGTTCATCGCAGCGGCAATAGCCAGAAAATGTTCAAAAAATTTCAACGCGATATCTTCATAAACAGGATTATTCAGTGCCAGTTCTAGCGCAATAGTCATCATGTTCAAGCTAAACATACCCATCCAACTTGTCCCATCACTCTGCTCAATAAAGCCACCCGTTGGCAGAGGGGCGCTACGATCAAATGCACCGATATTGTCAAGTCCAAGAAATCCACCTTGAAAGACATTTTTACCTTCTGAGTCCTTACGATTGACCCACCACGTAAAGTTAAGTAGCAGTTTATGAAAGACACGCTCCAGAAACTGACGATCAGCATAACCAGTTTTCTCCTGGTCAATTTTGTAAACTCGCCATGCAGCCCAGGCAAACACGGGCGGGTTGACATCTCCAAAAGCCCACTCGTATGCTGGAAGCTGTCCATTTGGATGCATATACCATTCTCGCATCAACAGATCTAATTGGCTCTTAGCAAAATCGCTATCAATGAGCGCAAACGGGATACAATGAAATGCCAGGTCCCACGAGGCATACCAGGGGTATTCCCATTTGTCCGGCATCGACATCACGCGTTCATTGTACAGATGGCGCCATTCACGATTACGCCCATACTTACGTTCTGTTGGCGGCAATGGTTGATCCGGGTCACCTTGCAACCACTTCTCAACAATAAAATGATAGAACTGTTTATTCCACAGCATTCCTGCCATAGCCTGACGATGTACTTGCCGTTGATCCTCATCCAGGTGAGCTGGTTGAAGAGCTGTAAAGAACTCGTCAGCTTCTCGCAAGCTCAATCTGAATATTGATTCGAAGTCATCAAAAGGTCCTGCAAAGTTTCTGTCTTCGTCATCGGTGCTCTTTACCTTAGTGAGTCGCAAACGCCAGGTGAATGATGCACCAGCAGCGATTGTTCGCGTATATAACGCACAAGCCTTCGTTCCGACACGTGCCGGATTGACCGCCAGTGTGTTTCCCTGCACAAGATATTCATGAAAGGCATCCTTGACATAAGGAGTAGCGTTTGGAGCACCAAAGAGCCGCTGCATATTTGTATCGTTATTGGTGAAAAGTACATCATCGGATGGCATAGTTGCTTCACAAAACAGATGATAATCACCCAGGATGGCGTGCTGTGCCTCTATCAACACGTAGGGTCGTGATTTATCCCCTACTTCGCCAGTTTTATCGCGCCCATTTTGTGCAACCACCTCTCCTTGCTTTAGAAGAGGAGACCTTTCATCGATATCCCAGGACCAGGTATTGCGAAACCAGATAGTAGGCAGCAGATAGAGCATGGCAGGCTCTGGCCCACGATTGATAACCCTGATACGAATCAAAATATCGTCGGGAGCAGACTTGGCATATTCAACAAACACATCAAAATAGCGGTTGTCAGCAAAAACACCCGTATCTAACAACTCATACTCTGGATCTTTCCTACTACGCCTTCTATTTTCATCGATGAGTTGTTGATAGGGATACGCTACCTGGGGATATTTATACAGCATTCGCATATAGCTGTGAGTTGGCGTACTATCAAGGTAAAAATACACCTCTTTCACATCTTCGCCGTGGTTCCCTTGAGGTCCTGTTACGCCAAACAGACGCTCTTTGAGAATTGGATCATTGCCATTCCAGAGAGCAATAGCAAAGCACATCTGCCCTTTATCATCGCTAATTCCAGCTAACCCATCCTCATTCCAACGATAAGCTCTTGATCGAGATGCATCATGTGATAAGTACTCCCAGGCATTTCCGTCAGGACTATAATCCTCGCGTACAGTTCCCCATGCCCGTTCGCTCAGATACGGTCCCCAATGCCTCCAGGCATCTCCATTATTCATTAACCGTTTATGTTCGCTAGTATCGAATATTGATTGTTGTTCCATAATTATTCTTTCTGGCCAATAATCAGCTTTTTAAGCCTTGCGGGCAGAATAATGATCACAATAATACGCAGATTCATTCTATCATAGATTGATGCATTAAAAATCTGATCAGTAAACGTATATACGTTGGGAGAAGGTTTTTTAAGCATTCGAAGCTAGTTTGCTCATTTGTAGTATTTCATGCCAATGCCATAAATACCACATTTTAACATATTACGGGTAGATTTTAACGGAATAAAATGTTACTATTGTCGAGGATAAATCTTACCTGACCACAAACGTATTAACCCAAGATCCCCTTGATAATGTTTCATGTTGAGTTACCATTGAACTCAATTTTTCGCATTTTTAGCTTCAAATGGTGAAAAAATGAGAATATTCCCTAAAATTTTGGACAAGTATCATATTTGTGATTGATTTGTTAGAACTCTACAAGATTGCTGAGACTATAATGTTAGGGTTGTAAACTAAACTTTGAAACGTAGAGTTGATTACGAAAACCAGCACAATTTCTGCAATGAAAATAATCTCGTAAATAAGATTTTGAATGTACGCCCACACTTAGGTCTGAATCTGGATATTCAGTTAAGCTAGTCCATCGCTTTGTGGGGGAGATGATGGTCAAATTACGTATACAGCTCTTTGGCAAATTCAGTGTACGGCGCAACGAAAGAATTCTGGAGGGTTTCGATGCCCGCAAGATCCAGGAATTGTTTTGCTACTTGTTATTACATCGCGATCACTCCCTCCCCCGCGAAACTCTCGCCAGCATCTTATGGCCCGAAACCACCACTACCCAGTCAAAAAAGAACTTACGGCAGGCTCTCTGGCAGCTTCAATCTGCTTTAGGTTCTCAAAGTGAACCTGCGAACGATCGCCTATTGCTTGTTGATCAAGATTGGGTCCAGCTTAATTCTGAAGCCGACCTCTGGCTCGACGTGGCAGAATTCGAGCAGGTTTTTAACCTTGTTCAGAAAACACCAGGCCAGGAGATGGATAGCACAACAGCTCAACTGCTAGAAGAAACAGTTCAACTTTACCAGGGTCCTCTCCTCGAAGGTTGGTATCAGGACTGGTGTTTGCTAGAGCGAGAACGTCTCCAAAGCATGTATCTTGCTATGCTGGATAAGCTCATGATTTTTTCCGAAGTTCATTACGACTACGAGACAGGTCTGTTATACGGAATGCGTATCATGTGCTATGACCGCGCCCGCGAACGAACCCACCGGCGCATGATGCGTCTCTATTACTTACTCGGCGACCGGGCGGAAGCGCTCCGACAATACGAACGCTGTGCCGCAGCACTGGATGAAGAACTGGGTATAAGACCTTCCAAAAGCACACAGGCGCTCTTCAAACAGATTCAGGCAGACCAGCTTGATGAGCCTCCCCCAACCCCCATCGAGGTTGATACCCCTCCCGAGGTACCTGCTCCTCAACTACTTGCGGTTCTTGGTCGTCTTGCACAGGTACAAAGAAGCCTCACAGAACTTCAGAATCAGGTGCAGCAAAGCATTCAAATGGTAGAGACGGCTCTGCATGACAAATAATAACCTTGAACAATGATGCTTTCAACCAAATCGGAGCACAAAAGTAGAAGACGTTTAAATGACGGGCAATAGACGCAAAAAATGACGCTCAATATACTCCATTTGAGATAGCAAAAAGACTCTCCAATAGATACCTCGATGTTACATTTACCTTGCACCTGATAAGGTCCGGTCGAGGCAAGCGAAACCTGGCCTCAGGATCAACTAAAAGGTAAGGGCGAAAATGGATACGTTAGAGCCCGGTGCACAATCGTTCATCGTCAAAGTCTGGGTCGAAGACGGAACTGAAGTTGCTAGCCAAGGCGTGTTTCGCGGACATATCACACATGTCTCGAGTCACAAACGCCGCTATCTAAAAAACCCGGGCGAAATTGAGGACTTCATCGCACCTTACCTGGAAGAAATGGGTGTCAAACTAGGAATTCGCTGGCGACTAAGAAGTTGGCTAACACGCTTGATGGGATGAGATCAAACGCGACCAACCCTCTCGACGGCGACAGTTCAGAAAAGAAATAGTTGTAACGACGCTGTTCTCATCATGCACATTTGGCGTGATTTTCACTCCACTACGGAGACAATAGGACAAATTTGCAAGAGAATTTTCGATACAATGGAGGTGAGCTATAAGGTAATTGAAGCTGTCTACCACTTTTAGCCATACATTTTAGCCGTCAACGACTTTAGTTTGAAAAGAACAGTTACCTCACAGAAATGTGATCTGCCATGGCCAGAAATCCGCAAATACGAACGGCCTCTATAGATATAGGCCTCATCAAGCGTGAGCGAACCACGGTGTTTTGGACTAATGAGAGCCTTCACTACTCTTGGGATTAGCATGGAAATTAACACCTATGCCCTAGAGTGTTGGTCATTACGAACGACGTATCGAGTGTATGAATCAATTGTAGGCAAACGATCAGGCAAATCTTTTATCAATAGGCACGCAAACTAAAGGAGAACTTAAATGGCAGAGCTACCACAAATCGCGAAGCTACCAGATGTACAAAAGCGGCCGTCACAAATCCCGACCTCCTCGCCAAACGTTCAACGGCCACTGGCCACACCACCGAATCGCAAGCCAGTACGAAGCAACCCCGTTGCACAAAATCTAGTCCTGCTGAACCCACGTATCACATCGAATGATGATTGGTGTCAGTCTGTTACGAACTATCTGCAGTCTGTCCTCAATTGGGTTCAAGACACAGTCAACTGGATGGGAACTGTGAATGGCTGGTTGGGAGATATCGCTTGGTTCCTCGACTTGCTAGGCCTGGGCGGCTGGCTTGATTCCGTTGTCAGTTGGATAAATGGTGTCCTCAGTGACCTCAAATCCTGGATCGCCGATATCCAATCAGTTATTAATTGGCTAGCTCAGAACGGTTGTGGTGCAGCGTGGGTTCAGGATTTCATCAATGATGTGGAATCGCTCGTAAGCTGGCTAAATGGTGCCATTGGATGGCTGAATAGCGTAATCAATTGGATCGACGGCTTACTCTAATCGATTAGTGAGCGTCTAGTTACTCATGTAAGTGACCGCTATAGGTGGCAGGTCACAAAGAAAGAAGGTGAACTATGACGTGACTAGGATAGCTTGAGTCATATAGCAACACCGATAGAACATTTCGCCCATTAGTTTGATTTTACCATATGTAATTAACAAAAGGAAAGGTGATTTATCATGACTGGACATCCACAATTAGGAGACCCGGTTTTGGTCTTGATTGCACATTAGTGACAGTAAGTGACAATCAGGGCAACTCACAAATAGTGATTGAGCAAACTCCACCCGCCGGGGAAACACCTGACATCAATTTGTCGTCAACCGTAACATTCGGCGGCATTCTCGCTGGCTTTATTGTGGGAATACCGATATCCTTCACCGTCAACTACTTTGCAACTCCCGTAGGTGGCGGAGCTGCTGGCCCGGCACCACTCGCATCCAAATCAGTGACAACTAGCCCTGCTAAACTCATTTATTCGGGTGCCGATACACAGCCAACCCCTTCGCCCAAGGCAACAAGCCTGGCACCTGGCGTGTACAATCTCACGGCAGTAGTGAGCTTCGGCGGTAATCCTCCAGTAACGGCTTTTGCTGAGGGCGGCCTCATTGAAATCTACCCATAGATGTTGGAAAACAGTTAGCGATGTACAATCAGGGGATTGTTACAGCAACATTGCAGTAAATCCCCTGCAAAAGTTTAATTCCCTCATGGCTGTTCAAAGAGAGAATACCTATGGCCAAAAAGCGATCAGATACGCCGAGAGGTGTGGAGCCTCCAGCTAAAGATGACCTGCAAAAGATAAAGGGCATCGGCGATGGTGTCGAGCAACGTCTCAACAATAATGGCATTTATACATTTGCCAGCCTTGCTGGCCATTCACCGGCAGATATTGCAAAATTATTACCTGGAGCGACAGCCGAGCGCATTATTAAGGAGAATTGGATAGGGCAGGCACAGAAGCATGCAGCGGATTTGGTATTGACCGAATCACAACAAAGTGAAGAAACTGTGTCTGATCCTCCAGACATTGCCGAGTACGAACCAACTGCAATTACTGAGAAAGCTGTGTCAGTATCTTCAATCGCTACCGAGCCTGAATATGTTGCTGAAACCTCTGAGGGAGCTGAACCTGCTCCCATTGTCGTAGTTGAGCCTCAACCCACCGCAATTACTAAGAAATCCGTGCCAACTTCACTAGTTGTTGCCGAGTCTGAACCTGTTCCCCCAGAAGTTATCCCACCAGTTGGGGTAAAGACAGGAATCAGTGGTTTACTTCGCTTACGAAAGATCGAGGTGATACAGACTGATCTCCACGGATCTCAGTACACAATCTTTCAAGATCAGCCATTTGAGATACACCTCACACTCGATTTTACCGACATTATTATGCCTGTCGAATCAGAGTTCCACTATAAAGCTTATATCCATAGCCTGGGCCTGGAAGAACTTATCCGACAGAAAGTAGGCGAAGTTAGTGGCACCATCAAGTTTACTGATCATATTACAATCCACGTGGATCAAGAAATACTTCCAAAGGGATTTAGCTTTTTGCAGGCTGTGGTGATACTTTGGCCAGTGAAAACAGAAACCAACCCACAAACATATCTTCAGACCCAGTCTGATGGGAGCCTACTTCACGTCATCTATTTTTTATTTTTTCTCTGGGAGACTTTGAAATGGCACAGAAACAAGAGGGGATACTCATTCGCTTTTAAGCCGAAAACTTCAGGTCCAATGCCTCAAAGTAGTATAAAGTGCAACCTGATTTCCTGTTGGATCAGCAAAAACACTCTACCAGCCAACATGAGGAATCTCGGTCTTAGGCATCAGAATCTTACCGTCGAAAGACTCGACTTTCGCGAAGGTAGCATCAATATCATCTGTCGAGACGTTAACGAGCAGGTTATCTGTCATCTACTCCACAGAAGTATACTTCTGTCCTACCTCGACATAGCCACCGCCAGATCCACCTTCTACCTAGAACTCTAATTAGTAGTATATTATACGGGTAGCGGCCCTTATTCCGGTAATTCTGCCAACGACGATTTCACCTCAACATATCGAGCAAGAATAAAAATGAGGTCGGAGAGACGATTAAGGTAACGCACAACTTCGTCATTTTGAATAACTTCATCGTGTAGCAGCTTTACAGCCATCCGCTCAGCACGCCGAATGATGGTACGGGCAAGATCGAGAGCAGCTCCATCGGGGGTATCGCCAGGGATAATGAACTTGTTCGGAATTTCAACTTCACGTTTTAGTTGTTCTTCAACCCGTTCGAGGCGTTGCACATGCTCAATCGTCATACGCAACCCCATCTTCTCGTAATTCTCAGGTGTTGTTGCCAACTCACCCATGAGCAGGTAAAGCTCTTGCTGAATTTGATAGATGATTTCCTTAACTTTGGGATCATTGGTCATTGCACGAGCTAATCCCAGGGCTGACGTGGCTTCATCGACAGTGCCAAAAGTATCTGGGCGAGGATCATACTTTGGTACTCTTCGCTCACCCAGTAGACCCGTATAGCCAGTATCGCCAGTACCTGTTGTCACCTTCGCCATAGTTCATCCTTCTCGCTAAGAACCAAGATAACGATATGCTTTGCTGACTCGTCGCCAGTCAAGTTCCTTGCCACGCACAGGCCGATCCTCATCCAGAGCCTCAAGTAGATTCGTCGTCAGGAAACGCCTTCGTAAGTTCGATAAATCTATCTGTTCTGTCGAAGGAAAAAAGGCTTTGTAAAGTAAGGCAGCTTCAGCCAAAGTAAGTGAGCCATCTCCCGAAGGAGGTTCTATTTGCATTGAAAAAGCTTGAGCCTCCTTGATCGGATGACCATTGAGATCCTCGTGCCACCAATCATCATTATCATCCGCTAGCCCCATTTTGCTCATATCAGCAAGATAGCGCAAAACTATTTCTGGTTCACGTTGAATATGAGATCGCAGTGCGATCAAAGCACTATTGACCACCGAACGAACTTCAGGATCTAGAACATGTTGACCCGATTCGATTTCTGCTACGGATTTCCAACCAACTCGCAGGCTAGGCACAGGTTGCATATGTAGATTCGGGCGCAATTCGTCATGGTTGGCACGCAGCAGAACGCTATGAATCAAAGAGACTGCAGCTCCCTGCTCGGCACTCCCCCATACATAGACTTGCTGTTCTTGCCAACCTGCCTTGAGTTCCAACAATGTGGCACAGTTTGGCCAGGTTAGCACGGCTTCGAGCGTACGATCCACAGCATCAGTCACCGATTCTGAACCTAGTACGATCCGCATTGGCGGCCCCCAGGGGCTATCACGTAATAAAACCCAAAGCGACCAATCACGAATTGCGAAAATAACAACACCTGCTGTAACAATCAAACGACGTGGTGTAGTGCTTTGTTCTGCTTGAGCGTTCATTTGCTCGTGAGATACAGATATACCCATAATTACAAAATACCCCGCTTCACAAATCAATGGTTTGAATACTATTGATTGTACTATTTCTTATAGCTGGGCGCAAGGCATAATTGATCAGTTTTCACAAAATACCATCTCGATGGGATAAATTGTACTCTACAGCTGATTTGGGATTATTAAATCTGAAAGAGAAAAAGAAAGGGACACCCTGAACGGATGTCCCTTCTATCGTTTTGGTTTCTATATTAAAAGCAAGGCTTGAGCTATCGGGCAAAAATCAGATGCAAACCTAGAGCAAATGCAGCAGAGAGGATCACTGCCAGAAGTTGCAAGATACGAATTCTCGTCAGAAAGAGTCGATTATCAATTGCTTTTACTTGAGCACCGCTTTGATGCTTCACATTTTCTCGCTCTGGCATCTTCATTTCCCTTTTAAAACCCACTGTAGTATCCCGATTTCATTATCCTTAATGATATATACGCTTGAGGTAAGGCTTTGGTTGCAAACTAAAAATATTGAATATCAATTCAATTGACTTGAAATTCGGATCCAGGATTGTTTCTAACCAGCCACACACATTACACCGATTCCTCACCACCTACTGGCAAGCTATCTTGTTCTGTCTGCACTACCAATGTTTTAGTAGCAATAGACGACTCAATGTCCTTCAAAGAAGGTAGCAGATCGCTATGCATCTCTAACAAACGACTGGCTCGAGAATACTCCTGGTCAAGTAACATTCGAAACACCTGCTCGCATATCATTAATGCTTCAGCGGCTGAAGCACGTTTGGGAGCAGTTAAAACACCCAACATATCATGACGTTTGGCGGTACGAAATAGTATATGCACCTTTTCCAAGACCTCAGTAAATTCAGCATGAACCTGGTCATTCCAGGCTTGTGCCTGGACTACCCGTTGAGCGTTAGCTAAAAAACGGGAACAGACTTTGATAACGGCGTTATATTCACCCTCACGTGCTTCTATGATAACCAGGAGGATTCGGCGTTCATCGGAAGCATCTAGCGCTGTTACAGAAAAAATGCTTGCATCCCCACCCATCTCAATAATTTCGTGAGCTAGCTGCCGAAAATGTTTCTCCACCTCCTCGGAATATGGAAGCAAATAGACAGAGTTTTGTAGAGCAAATGCACCGAGGTTTTGTAATCGTCGCCATTATTAAACTCTATAAAACCTGGTTCTCATCTCATATTTTTATGCTTAGTGGAAAATTATCTCTGTTCATTGATTGTCGCTAAAAGCGAACAGAATGCCTGAGCAGCTCGCGAAAGTTGCTTGTCTATACGACGCACAAGACTAAGCTGAGGGCGTAAGTCGACTCCGGCAATTGGAATACGAACAAGATCACCACTAACCAGTTCACGATGTACGGCAAGAGCTGAGACAATAGCGGCTCCAACTCCACTTATTACCATCTGCTTGATAGCTTCATTGTCTGGAAGGGTGAATAGTGGGTGAACTTGAACGCTATGAATCATTAATGCCTGCTCGATTACTTCACGAATCCCACTACCCTGCTCACGCATTAATAGTTCCCCCTCTCGCAATGCTTCTGGCTTCAACTCATCTAGCTTGCTCCAGCGATGATCTGGAGATACCACCAATACGAGTTCATCTTGCGCAAAAACTTCCACATGTAGTCCTGACGGAAGCGTGGCAGAATCTCCTTCGACCAAACCAAAATCCAATGTCCAGTTTAATGTCTGCTCTATAATCTCATGTGAGTTAAGGATGGTCATGTAAAGCGTAACTTGTGGATAAAGATTACGATAACGCGAGACAATTGGAGGAAGTAAGTAAACACCTGTTGTTGTATTTGCAGCTAGTTTGATTTCGCCTGTCTCAACGTCTCGTAGTACAGCTAATTCCTCCTCCATTTCACGCTCAAGTGCAAACATACGACGAGCGTAGCTATGCAGTACATGACCTGCATGAGTCAAAACAATACGTCTACCATGACGTTCAATGAGTTCAAGGCCAGTTTCATGTTCAAGGCTTTGAATAATTTTAGTTACTGCAGGTTGGCTGAGAATGAGTTCTTCCGATGCTCGTGTGATATGTTCATGCTCAGCTACCCTTTGAAAAACACGCAAATGATATAGGTTCATCGTACCTTCCTACGTTTGGAACTTCACAATTTCAATTGAAATACTATCATCCGTAAAAATGGAACTTTAGACTGATTCGCACTACATTCCTACTAAGTATAACTTTTTTCAATGACCTAAATAACCACAAAGAATGTTAATAGCTCTAACTCATATCAATATTATTATAACTCTTTGGAATGTATAAAATAACTTGATGGAATACATAAAAATATGTTATCATTTCACCTGTGAAGCCAGGGTTTCATAGAACTACATTTCGCGTGCCAACGTGATGTAGCTTGTATTCATTATCCAGTTTTAAAGGAGCTGTTATGTCTGAAAACAAAGGATATGTTCATCCCGAAGTTCTGGTTGATGCAGATTGGGTGGAGGCTCATCTCCATGATCCGTTGGTTCGATTAGTTGAAGTTGACGTGGATACCACTGCCTATGATCAAGGACATATTCCTGGCGCAGTTGGTTTCAATTGGCAAAAAGAACTCCAGGATCAGGTAGTGCGCGCACCTATCAATAAGGAACATCTTGAAGAACTATTGAGTCGCTCAGGGATCAGTAATGATACTACAATAGTTTTGTACGGAGATAACAATAACTGGTTTGCTGCCTGGGCACTTTGGATTCTCAAATACTATGGACATGACGATGTTCGTCTTCTCGATGGAGGACGAGTAAAGTGGTTAGCTGATAAGCGTCCTCTCACAACAGAAGTCCCCACCTATGCTCGAGCAATCTATCTCGCTCAGTCTCCTAATACTGAGATTCGTGCCTTACGCGATCAGGTTATTGCAGAGCTGGGGCAACCAGGTGTCGCACTTGTAGATGTACGTTCTCCTGGCGAATATAGTGGCGAACTTCTGGCCCCTGCCCATTTGCCTCAAGAAGGTGCACAACGTGGAGGCCATATTCCAGGAGCAGCTAATATACCCTGGTCAATGGCAGTTAATGACGATGGCACATTCAAAACAGCTGATGAGTTACGATCTTTGTACGGTAGCAAAGGTGTTACAACAGAGAAAGAAGTAATAGCTTACTGCCGCATAGGTGAACGAAGCAGCCATACTTGGTATGTCCTTCATTATCTCCTGGGTTATCCCAAAGTTCGCAACTATGATGGTTCGTGGACAGAATGGGGTAGCTTGATCGAGGCACCGATAGAAAAATAATATCTATCACCTGATTGATTTTAGTAGGGTAATAATGTATTTCCTCTCATTAGAAGCGCCTGGTAATTTTGTGCCTAAAAAAAGGCTTCGAGTTAATGTAACTACGGTTACTACTATTATTCATTTCTTACTGGATGCATCTGGGTATATTATGCTCTTTTGTCTAGCTTTATGCTCAAAATCAGTAAATATTTAGCTTTTCCTGGTCTTGCAATGTGACTTGGAAATGTAATTGTAACCTTTGTTACAACATAAATCGTATTTTTCATCTCATCTTTCAGAAACTACGATCGCATTGATTTGCTCTTGTCGTAGGCAAATTGCTAATACAGCAAATCCTAAGGAGGTGAGTTTGTTGCAATCTTGGTTGCTCTTTCTCTATAAAGTTCCGCACGAGCCAAGTTCCCATCGTGTTTATGTTTGGAGAAAACTCAAGACGAAGTAGAGCTTTACTGTTACACGATGCCGTATGGGCTTTACCAACATCAACACGCAACCTTTCTCAATTCCAGAAACTAGCAGAAGATATATCTAAACTTGGAGGAACTTCTTTATTATGGGAAGCTAGTTTAGCGGTAGGCAAACAGGATGAAGAACTTGTACGTACACTAAAGATTCAACTAGAGAATGTAAACAGCGAAGTTTCTGTTCTGGAGTGATTGAGTTCGTTTCAACTCTGGCTATTTCAGTTGTTTTGTCAATCATGAATAAAAGGAGAGCTACTTGATGAAATCACCATTTACTTTCTGTTCACGTATCTTCGCACTTGCTCTATTGCTCTCGTTAGTTCTTGTAGGTTGTGGTTCTCAAACTTCGAATGGTAGTAACAATGGACCTGTTACTTTGAACCTCGGTTATTTCCCAAACTTGACACATGCTGTAGCCCTGGTAGGGGTAGGGCGCGGCACTTTCCAGAATGCGCTTGGGCCAAATGTGAAACTAGCGACGAAGACCTTCAATGCCGGTCCTGCGCTGATCGAAGCGCTTTTTGCTGGCGACATTGACATTGGCTATGTTGGTCCCAGCCCTGCTATTAATGGGTATGTAAAAAGCCATGGTGAGGCGTTACGCATTATTGCAGGCGCTGCGAGCGGTGGTGCTTCGCTGATCGTGCGTCCAGGAGCAAACATTCAGACAGCCAAAGACCTGGCCAACAAAAAAATTGCTGACCCACAACTCGGCGGCACCCAGGATGTCTCGCTCCGGTACTACCTGCAACAGAATGGCCTTAAGACGGTGGACAAAGGTGGAAATGTACAGATTCTCCCAACCGATAACTCCACTATTCTGACCCTATTCAAGCAAGGAAAGATCGACGGGGCATGGGTACCAGAACCCTATGCAACACGTCTCGTCGTAGAGGATGGTGGCAAAGTCTTCGTCGATGAGCGTACACTGTGGCCTGATGGCAAATTTATCACCACCGATGTGGTTGTGCGCACAGCATTCCTCAATGCACATCCTGACCTGGTAAACAAATTCTTGCAGGCACATGTCGACACCATACAGTATATCTTGAGCAATCCTGAGAGCGCTAAGAGTATCGCGAACGCCCAGATTAAGCTCATCACCGGAAAAGCACTATCGACCAAAGAGATCGACATGGCTTATAACAACCTGGACATCACCTATGACCCACTCACAAGCACTCTTCAAGAATCAGCCAATAGAGCGTTTGCACTTGGGTTCCTGGGTAGTACCAACCCCAATCTGTCAGGTATCTACTATCTAGGTCCATTAAATCAGGTTCTTGCATCCAAGGGATTAGCAACAGTTGCGGCACCGTAGGATTAAAAGGCATTTTTAAGATGAGAGGACATATCAGATGTTTCACATGCCTACACTAGGTGATACAAAACGCCATGAGCGCACAGCTCATGTGACTAAGCTAGCTCCTGGCGGTATACCATTGAAGATCGAGGGTGTAAGTAAGATCTTTCCCGGACGTAATGGAGTAGTCGAGGCATTGCGTCCTGTAGATCTAGAGGTGCAGGCAGGTGAATTCGTTTGCTTGCTAGGACCTAGCGGTTGTGGCAAATCGACGTTGCTGAGCATAATCGCGGGACTGGAATCAGCAACTGAGGGCATTGTCTTAGCTAATGGGCAAATTGTGCGAGGCCCAGACACAGATCGAGTCCTACTCTTTCAGGAAGCTGCACTGTTTCCCTGGTTAGATGTTCAACATAACGTTGAATTTGGCCTGCGCCAGGCAGGAATGCCTGCAAAGGAACGCGCAGCCATAGCTCAGCGTTTCATTGAGCTAGTGCATTTGAAAGGCTTTGAGCGCAGCTTTGTACATCAACTCTCTGGCGGCATGCGCCAGCGTGTAGCAATTGCACGAGCGCTTGCAATTGACCCGGCAATCTTGCTAATGGATGAACCTTTCGGCGCACTGGATGCACTTACACGCGACAGACTACACACTGAGTTGGAATCAATCTGGGCATCCACGCGCAAAACGGTGTTATTCGTAACCCATAATGTACGTGAAGCAGTTGCACTCGGAGACCGCGTAATTGTTTTTTCACCTAGACCAGGACGCATTGTGCGTGAATTTCGTATAGATCTGCCGCGTCCTCGTTCATTGGAAGATCATTTACTTGTAGATCAGGCAGCAGAGATAATGTCTGTTTTGCAAGCTGCAATGAGCACTCAAGAACAGGAGGAAGCCAATGGCAAAAGCAATTAATGTGTCCAAGAAAGGTGCAGGAGAAAGCAGTATCACTCAATCAGCATGGGCACGGCGTATCGTTTTCTATGTTCTGCTAGTGATATTGTGGCAAGTGATTGCCATGACTGGTATCTGGCCCGATTACTTGTTTCCAGGACCAATCGCGGTCTTTACTGCTCTGGTAAATGGCTTCCTAACTGGTGACTTCCTTCAAGCTTCACTTTTGAGCTTACAACGCCTTGCCATTGGCTATGGTATCTCGCTCGTGATTGGTGTGACGCTCGGCTTGTTTTTAGGGCGCAGTCGACTACTCGAACAAACGCTCGGTTCACTGATATTGGGACTGCAGGCCTTACCGAGTGTCTGCTGGTTACCATTGGCTATACTTTGGTTGGGACTGACAGACCAGGCAATCATCTTTGTAGTGGTGATGGGTGCGCTCTTCTCGATTACGCTTGGAGTTGATGCCGGGGTCAAGAACACCCCTCCCATTTACCTCAAGGCGGCACGTAATCTTGGCGCTCATGGAATAGCACTTTCCGCTCAAGTGATCTTGCCTGCTGCTTTGCCAGCAATCTTAAACGGATTAAAGCAGGGCTGGACATTTGCCTGGCGTTCCCTGATGGCGGGCGAGTTACTGTTTTTTACAATTAGTCTCGGCAATCTCCTGAATACTGGTCGTGACCTCAACGACGCATCGCAGATCATGGCAGTAATGCTCTTGATAATTGCGATTGGTGTCGCTATCGATAGCCTGATATTCTCTCCCATTGAACGACGAGTGCGAGAACGCTGGGGACTAGGCACGTCGTAATAATTCTTCTTGACACATAGAGGCATACACAATCGCTGAAATCCCAGCGATTGTGTATGCCTCTATGTGTGTTTATGACCTACGAAAGAGTTCTTAACAGTATTGAAAAAGAGATGATGACATGTTAAAATATATGCATGGAGCATACATATTTGCCGAAACAATTTGGGAAACTGATTGGAAAGTCCGTCAATACCTTGCAGAAATGGGACCGCAAGGGGATTCTGCCTGCCTTCCGTAGCCCCACGAATTGGCGCTACTACACCCATGAGCAATATTTGCAGTATCGTGGGTTGATCTCCTCCGAGCACGGGAAAGTGCTTGCGTATATTCGTGTGTCCACCCCCTCTCAGAAGAAAGACCTTGTCATCCAGAAAGAAGCGCTTCGTGCCTACTGCCAGGAACAAGACATCAAAGTAGACCAGTGGATAGAAGATATTGGTTCGGCGCTCAACTACAAGCGCAAAGGCTTCAATGAGGTGGTTGAGCAAATAGAACTCGGTCAGGTTCACCGTCTGATCATTGCTTACCAGGATCGGTTTGTGCGCTTTGGCTATGACTGGTTTGAAGCTTTCTGCGAGCGACATGGAACAGAGATTACGGTCATGAATGGCGAAGCCTACTCGCCAGAAGAAGAGTTGGTACGGGACCTCATCGCCATTGTGAGCGTTTTTTCAGCTCGGCTTCATGGGTTACGCTCGCACAAAAACGCCATCCGCGCAGCAGCTCTGGGAAAGGAAGAGAAGCGATGATTAAGGCGCACAAGATCAGATTGAATCCAACACCTGAGCAAGCAGTGTACTTTGCCAAAGCCGCAGGCATCAGCCGTTTCGTGTGGAACTGGGCACTGGCGGAGTGGAATTGGCAGTATGAAGCAAGTGAGAAACCGACGGCGTTCAAGCTCAAGAAGCAGTTCAATGAGATCAGGCGGGAACACTTCCCCTGGACTTGGGACGTGACCAAGAATGCCTCTGATCAGCCCTTTCTGGACCTGGGAAAAGCGTTTACGGCCTTCTTCGAAGGAAAGGCTCGCCGTCCCAAGTTCAAGAGCAAAAAACGCTCAAAACCGTCATTTTACCTTGCCAACGATCAATTCGAGTTAGGTGATCATCGCGTCTGGGTCCCCAAGCTCGGATGGGTCAACATGGCAGAGAACCTGCGCTTCATAGGGAAAGTGACAGGGGCACGGATGACCAAAACGGCAGATTGGTGGTTCATCAGCATCACCGTCGAAGTGTCCAACGCGCCGGAAGATCTGAGGAAAGCTGCAGTTGGCATCGATGTTGGTCTGAACCGGCTGGCAACCTTAAGTACCGGCGAGGGATACGAGAACCAAGCATTCCTCAAAACGGCACTAGGCAAGCTTCGCCAGGCCAATAAGCGCCTCCATCGAAGGAAACTGGGATCTAAGAACCGTGAGAAAGCCCGTCGTCAGGTCGCACAGCTCCACTATCGCATCGCCTGCATGCGCGACGATGTGCTTCACAAACTGACCACGAGGATTGCGAACTGCTACGGGATCGTGGGCATTGAAGACCTCAACCTGAAAGGGTTGCTCAAGAACCGGCGTTTATCCCGCTCCTTCTCCGATGCGGCGCTCGGCAAACTCTTGACGCTTTTGACGCGTAAGGTTGAACAGCGAGGTGGGCAGGTGATTGCGGTGGGCCGCTTTTTTCCCTCAAGTAAATCTTGCCAAAGTTGCGGGTGGAAATGGGAAGACATGGAGTTGTCTGATCGCATCTTCCTCTGCCAAAACCCCACCTGTGCGTATTATCAGGTTGCGCAGGATCGTGACCACAACGCCGCGCTGTGTATCCTGGGTGAAGCCCTGCGCTTGATCGGGCTGATTGATCAAGCCGTCGACGGTATTGGCTCAGACGACGACGTAAACTTGGCTGCGGACGCGGGGTAAGACCAAATTTGCCCCTGGCATTGAGGCACCTACGGATGAAACAGCAACAACGAAAGCTGTGGAGTAACTATGCGTGCATATGTTTTACTACAGTAATCGGAGCAGATATGGAAAATTTGGATAGCAAGAAGTATGATATGTACAACTAGACCTTACGTAATTCTTTGCCGCAATGCAAGAAAGCCGTAAATAAAAAATCCAAGGAAGTCAAGCACCTCCGCATTCTATGCGGAGGCTTGTGAAGAGAAAGGGTTTGCCACCGAGGAACCTCCAAGGGTAACTGCGAGACTAGCTTACCCAAGCTCTGGCAGCAGGGCGAGTGATCGGAAGCTGAACGATCTGAACATGGCAGTTCACTGGACGTTGCGAACGCCTCCCTAATTCGCAACCGCTCCGATCGTCAGCAGCGAAGGGATGATACACACTCGCAAGAGGCTTATCGCTCATGTTTGTACCAGTTATCGGGCAAGATCAGCAACCACTCATGCCCACGACTCCGGCGCGAGCACGCAAATGGATCAAAAGCGGGAGGGCGACGCCTTTCTGGAAAGGTGGCATCTTTTGCGTCCGGCTCAACATCGGGCCGGTAGCGCGGGAAGTTCAACCCATCGCCGTGGGGATCGATCCCGAAAGCCTCCGCGAGGGCTATAGCGTCGTCTCCGCGGCGCATACCTATGTCAATATCCAGGCCGAGGCCAGGCAGGGAGTCAAGGAAGCAGAAAGGGACTCTAGCCTCATGCGCCGTACGCGTCGCAAGCGAAAAACGCCTTGCCGTCAGCCCCGGCCCAACCGGCACCAGAGCAAGCAAAAACTGCCTCCTTCTACCCGGGCACGAGGGCCTTGGAAACTGCGCTTGGCCCGTTTTCTCTGCCAGCTTTTTCCGGTCAGTGTCTTCGTGGTCGAGGACATCAAGGCCCACACGGCCGGCAAAAAGCGCTGGGATCAGAGCTTTTCTCCATTGGAAGTAGGCAAGCAGTGGTTCTATGCGGAACTCGGCCAACTTGCAACCGTCCAGGCAAAGCAGGGCCACGAAACCAAAGCCTTGCGGGATCAGTTGGGCCTCAAAAAAACGCGCAAAAAGCTGGCGGAGATCTGGGAAGCCCATTGCGTAGACTCGTGGGTGCTGGCGTCGAGCGCGGTCGGTGGAAGCGCTTCTACCGATAACAAATGGCTGGTGTGCATGGCTGTGTTTGTGTGGCACCATCGGCAATTGCATCGTTTCCAGCCCGAGAAAGGTGGGAAGAGAAAGCCCTACGGTGGCACGCTCTCCCAAGGGATCAAGCGAGGTACCCTGGTCAAGCATCCAAAGTGGGGAAAGGCGACCGTTGGTGGCACGATGGACGGCAAGCTCAGTTTGCATCACCCAGAAACCAACAAGCGACTGACCCAAACCGCCTGTGTGGCTGACTGCACATTGATCACGTTGTTGCGCTGGAGAACGCGGCTGGTGCCTCTGGCACACATCCCCGCTTCCCCTGCCCCAAAAGGGAACGCCTGCTTCCTCCCGTGGCTCAAGCTGTGGGGTATCCGCAGGCCGGAGACTCATGAAAATTATGGATGATTCAGCCCGCGATACAATTAACATGTTCCTCGCACAATACGATACACTTGCGATTGCGACAGAACATGACGGTCAACCTTTTGTAACACGCGCATTTTTTGTCGAGGAGGCGGTAAACGAAAGTAGTTTGAGACTCTACGGAACGTTTATCACTACTTCGCGCAAACTATCTAACTTGCAGCAAAATCCGCGAGTTGGAATATTCATTGGGCCTTCCCAGCCATCAGTGTGGCTCGAAGCAACTGCATTAGCACGCACGCTGAAGGACGAGAACGCAAGCTCAATGGTACTCGAAAACCTCTCTAAAAAGTCACCCGTGGCTGCAGCATTCATTGCTCGAGTGCCAGTGATTGCTGTCGAGATGCAGATAACATGGCTCCGTATTACGAACGTGGCTGCCAGCCCAATGTACACGGAGGTGAACTTTCCAAATACAAGCCATGAGCTGGGAGACCGGTTTTGAATAGAATTCAACCTTTTTTGGAAATAACTCGAGCACGTACTCTACCTGTAATGGCAGCGCCTGTTATTATTGGCTCTGTTCTTGCCTGGCAGCAAGGCTCACCTTTCAATTGGGGTCTTTTTATCCTGACTTTAGTTGGTGCGATGGCAGCACATCTAGGAGCAAATGTTATCAATGATGTTTTTGACTTCGGTGCTGGAACGGACCAGGCAGCACAAGCAATTACTCATCAAGGTAGCACCATAGCAACTGGCTCACGATATTTACTCAATGGAAAATTTACAATCACATATTACCGCACTGCTGGCAGTTGCCTGTTTCGCAATAGCATTGCTATGCGGGATTATATTAACCATCTTTCGTCCATGGGCACTATTATTGGGTATTATCGGTTTTCTATTAGCTTTTTTCTATGTTGCTCCTCCAATTCGATTGGCATATATAGGTCGGGGGTTGGGGGAAATAGATATTCTCATCTCCTTTGGAGTATTACCATTGGTCGGCTCTTTCTATATACAAAGCGGTACAGTCACATATATCGCTTTACTTGCTTCTCTCCCTATTGGACTCTACACAATGGTAGTTCTCTACTTCCATCACTTTCTGCATTGGCGTGCGGATAAAGAGGTCGGCAAAATCACACCTGTAGTAGCCTTGGGAGAAAAGCGCGCGCGTCTTGTTGGCGCATTGTTACTTTTGCTAGTTGCAATAACACTGATAGTTGATGTCTATTTGAAAGTATTTCCCTGGTACGCTATTTTTGCTGTGCTAACCATTATACCTGTCGAGATAGCCTTACAACGGGCTACAGGTGATCTTAAACATTACCTGGAGCTTATGGCTTCAAATTTAAACGCAAACCTATTGTCAGCGCTTATTATCCTGGCATCATTACTCGTGAGTGGATTTACTCATATGTAGTTAACGATCGGAAAAGAAAGGAAATGGGACATGAACACGATGGAAAATAAGGTTGCTATAGTAACGGGAGCAGCAAGTGGTATTGGATTAGCTATAGCGCAAGAGCTAGCAATGCGCGGTGTACATGTGACACTTTCAGATATTGATGAGGAAAAAGGAAATGAAGCGGCAGCAGAATTGCCGGCCGCACGTTTTCAATTTGCAAACATGACAAGTGAGCATGATTGCCAGCGTTTAGTTGCTGACACTTTGGCAGCCGAAGGTCACGTTGATATTTTAGTCAATAATGCCGGAATTCAACATGTTGCACCGATCACTGAATTTCCACTTTCAAAATGGCATGAGATCATGGAAATAATGCTCACCGCCCCCTTTCTTTTGACAAAAGAAGTTTTGCCTGGCATGTACGATCGCAAGTGGGGTCGAGTAGTCAATATCGCATCCGTACATGCATTACGGGCTTCGGCCTACAAATCTGCGTACGTGGCAGCTAAACATGGATTGCTGGGGCTAACTCGTGTCACAGCATTAGAGGGAGCAGAGCATGGTGTTACTTGTAACGCTATCTGCCCATCATATGTACGAACGGCGCTTGTGGAGAAACAAATTGCTTCCCAGGCAAAGGTGCATGGTATACCGGAATCTGAAGTAGTAGAGAAAATCATGCTCGTTGAAGCTCCCATTCGCCGATTACTTGAACCTGCGGAAGTCGCAAAACTTGCTGCCTTTCTTTGTTCAGATGATGCTAGCGGTATCACTGGCAGCGCGCAAACCATTGACTGTGGTTGGACTGCACATTGAAAACGGCGAAACAAAAAAGTCTCAAATAGTCGTAAGCAAGCAATCTATCACAAATCTGTGATAGATCAGGTGAATCCTACTACAAAGGACTATTTCTATGCTATAATATTTTAGGTATAGACTTACCAAACAAAGTAAGGTAAGGACCAAAGCTATATATTGAGAGAAAGGGGGTATTGACCTAGCTCGTTTTCAATTGTAATTATTGGCTCACTTCAAAAAATTTGTAGAACGTTTTCGCCTTCTTCAGGCGAACATGAAGCCATCCACGAAGAGTTGTGGATGACATATCCTACCTATCAACGGACATCGGTGTCCGCGACAAGCAGTTTCGCAGGAAGAGCTCCCTGCGATAACCCAGTGTGTACCAATTGATTGTACATTTGCTAGTCTATGAATGAAAGGTGGGACCTTCATGGCCCAATATGCAGCCGAACGCGCTGAATCAGCAGCGCCCGCAGTCGCAGATCCCGCACCTCTTGGTCTTAGCGCTTTCGCACTCACTACATTCGTCCTTAGCTGTTCCAACGCTGGCTTTATCTTCCCAAAGGTTGGAGCAGGTGGTGCTGCCGTTATCGGTCTGGCCATATTCTATGGTGGTCTTGTCCAGCTCGTCGCTGGGATACAGGAATTCAGGCGGAACAATGTCTTTGGCGCTACCGCTTTCTGCTCTTACGGTGGATTCTGGTTGGCCCTTGGTTTTATACTTTTGCCCGGATCAGGTATCCTTGCTTCACTTGCCGCAGACAAATCTGTTAGTTCAGGTGTTGGTGTCTTCCTCCTGGGATGGACAATCTTCACTGGCTTGATGTTCATTGGCACGTTCAAGCTTACCCTAGCCCATATTGTCGTATTCGGACTCTTGTTCTTGGCATTCCTCTCATTGACTATTGGTTGGTTAGCAGGACTTGGTACCGGTACATTTACCACTTGGGTTCAGATCGGTGGCTGGATCGGTATTGTCACAGCATTAGCTGCCTGGTACCTTGCGCTGTCCGTTGTACTCTCTTCCGTCAAACTGGTTAATCTGCCAACAATGCCTATGAGCTAAACTAACTGGCGGTTTAGATACAGCAACGTAAAATTCTTAAAGTTTAGAAGCCTCCTGACTTTTACATAAAAGAACCAGGAGGCTTCTAATGTTTTATTCATTTCAAAAAACTTGACCACGTCGTAAACCTACGTTATAGTGAAGATACTTTGATCATGAAACTCATAAATTACGAACTTCTATAAAGCGAGGAACGATGACAGTAAATAGCAAGGCTCAACTGATGACGAAATCTTCAGCAACTGATATCTATGAATACCTTACGACTCTTATTAAACAGGCTACAATATCCTATCTTATTCAAGAACAAATATCCCTTGCTATCGAAGAGTTACCTATTGACCTGCGATTTTCAGCTCAGAGCAGTTTTGGTGATTATTCAATACCGATCATGGTGTGGTCTAGCAAGAACAAGTTAGGACGCCCGCCCTTATCAATCGCTGAGCAATTGGCTGATGTACTCCGCCAGATTCATGACCCTATTATCGATGAGATAACCGTTACAAAACCGGGATTTCTCAACTTCAGACTAAACCGTCCTACAGTAGGCAAAGCTATCATTGAACATGTTTTTGAAAAGGGGGCAGATTTCGGCCACAACGATATTGGAGCACATACAAGGGTTATTGTTGAGCATACAGCCATTAATAGTAATAAAGCTGCACATGTAGGCCACCTGCGCAATTCATGCCTTGGTGATACAGTAGTACGTATGCTGCGTTCACAGAGTTACCACGTTGAAGCTGAGAATTATATCGATGATTCAGGTGTGCAAGTCGCAGATATCGTTGTGGGTTTTACCTTGCTTCAACAAGGCAATTTAGAGATTCCAGAAGGCAATCAACAATTGCCAGGAGAATCCTTTGATTACTTCTGTTCGCGTGTATATGTTGCTGTCGGCAAAGCCTACGAAGCCCATCCTGAATTTCTAGAACTGCGTAAAGCCATTCTACATGCGGTTGAACACGGAAGCGAACCTGATTCTGGCCCTGATTATCCAGTACTTGCAGCGGATCTTTCGCGCCAGATTGTAAAGGCCCACCTCAAGACAATGGCTCGACTGAACATCTCGTATGACTTGCTCACATGGGAATCGGCTATTCTGGGTGCAGGACTTTGGCAACACGTCTTCAAAATGTTACGGGAACGCAATTTAATTGAGAACCCTGAAACCGGCCCATTAGCTGGTTGCTGGGTATTGCCCTTTGGTGAAGGTGAAGTGCAGACAGACGAGGGCGAGCATACAACTAACAAAGTGCTGGTAAGAAAAGATGGCACAGCTACATACACAGCGAAGGATATTGCTTTTCAGCTTTGGAAATTTGGCTTGACCGATGATCCACAGATAGGCGTACAATTCCAGTTCGTTCCATGGGGCCGCCAGCAGGATGGTCGAATACTCTGGAGTATGAGACCACCAGAAGCTGAAGTTTCCAACGAAGAGAAAGCTGATCCTAAACGCTTTGGCCACGCCAGGCGTGTGATCAATGTGATCGATGTACGCCAGTCATATCCTCAGCAGATCGTGTACGAGAGTCTGCGTCGACTCGGATATACAGAGCAAGCTGATAATTCATTCCATCTCGCGTATGAAGTAATCACATTATCTGCTGCTACGGCTGCACAACTGGGGATCGATACCTCAGACGGTCGCCAGTTTTATGCCATGTCCGGACGCAAAGGGATTGAGATTAAAGCGGACGATTTGATGAATGCAGCAGTTGCAAGAATGCAAGAAGTTGAGACAAAACGTGATCTAACACCTGAAGCAGCAGCAATCCTGGCTGCATCAGCAATTCGCTATTTTATGATACGTTTCAACCTGCAACAGATCATAGCTTTAGACATTGATGAAGCCTTACGCGCAAATGGGGATACTGGTGTCTATCTTCAATATGCCTATGCTCGAGCTAATAGCATTTTACGCCGTCTCCAAGACGAGAACTATGAAGAACCTGATCAATTAGGGCTGCTACCTACTCAACTTGATCAGAGCGAATGGGAATTATTGCGTCATATCGACGCTTTCCCACGTAAACTAGCGGAAGCCAGTGCGCAACTTGCGCCAAATATGCTTGCTTCGTATGCGTATGACCTCGCTTCACACTTTAGCGACTTCTATGAGCATACTACACCTATCCTCAGAGAGACAAACGAAGAAGTAAAAGCATTTCGTACCCTACTGGTGCGGGCGACTGTGCAAACAATGAATAATGTATTGCGTATTCTCGGATTCATACCACTAGAGCGAATTTAGATAGGATGTATAATGAAGTTACGTTTCGGTATCAAAACAGCACAACAGTTCACCACCTATGATGATATACTCCGTGTCTGGCTTGAAGCAGATAACATCTCGATTATAGAGCATGCCTGGGCTTTTGATCATTTCATCCCGCTCGGCCCTGATCCAACTGGTTCTCAATTGGAGGGCTGGACTCTACTTGGAGCACTAGCGGCACGCACGAATCGCCTGCGTGTGGGCCTAATGGTGACAGGCAATACTTACCGTCATCCAGCTGTACTGGCGAACATAGCAGCAACTGTAGATCATATCTCTCATGGCCGTCTGGATTTTGGGATAGGAGCAGGTTGGAATGAGCTTGAGAGCAATATGTATGGAATTCCGCTTTACGCGCCCGGAGAACGCATCAGGCGACTGGGTGAAGCGTGTGAAGTGATTAAGAGACTCTGGACAGAAACCGTCGCCAATTTCGATGGGAAATACTATCAGATCAAAGATGCCCGTTGTGAGCCAAAGCCAGTACAAAAACCTTATCCTCCATTCGTCATCGGTGGAAGCGGAGAACAATTGATGCTACGTGTCGTTGCCCAATATGCGAATATATGGAATTTTGTTGGTGGTTCAGTAGATATATTCCGTCATAAGATTGAAGTGCTTGAAGGCCATTGCGCGGCTGTGGGACGCGATCCCTCCGAGATTGAACGCTCAATTCAAACGATGATAAACTATGACAACCTGGAAGAAACCATCAAGAATATACGTCCATATATTGAATCTGGTGCACATCACATCATCTTGAATTTAAGAGCGCCCTACCCAGAAAGTATCGTCCAACAAGTGGCAGAAAAGATTGTTGAGCCACTAACAACTGAATATAGAAGTTAGACCTTTTAGATGCTTCCATTTTCGAAAGAGTTTGGCCGACCAGAGCAATTCACGGGATCACATTTACTGGAGGTATCAACAAATGAGTACACCTATCTATTCTGACAAAGAAGCTGATCTTTCTCTTCTACAGACAAAACGTTTGGCGTTCATTGGATATGGTAATCAGGGCGCTGCGCAATCACAAAATTTGCGTGATAGTGGTGTCTCACAAATACTCATTGGCAATCGCGATGATGCTTACAAGGATGCGGCTCTTGCCGATGGATTTCAAGTCGTGCCTATTGCTGATGCAGCAGCCTGGGGTGATGTAGTATTCCTGCTCATTCCAGATGAAGTCCAACCGCAGGTGTTTCGGGAACAATTAGCTCCTCATCTGAAAACAGGTGCAACTCTTGTCGTTGCTTCTGGCTATAATGTGGCATTCCAGCTCTTTGATTTGCCCAACTCAATCGACGTAATAATGGTAGCTCCACGAATGATAGGTTCCGGTGTACGACAACGATACCTTGAGTGGAGAACCGTATCCTTGCTTTATTTCTGTTGAACGCGATACGAGCGGTAATGCTTTGAAATTAGCACTTTCAATCGGGTACGGAATTGGTGCAACCCGTGGCGCTATACTATCCTCAGCAAGAGAAGAGGCCGCGCTTGATCTCTTTAGCGAACAAGCCATATGGCCTTTTATCATGGCAGCCTTTCGGACAGCATATAAAGTTCTACATGAAGCAGGCTTTAGCGATGAAGCTATCCTCAACGAAATGTATCTTTCAAAGGAACCTGCTGAAGTTTTCGATCGTATTGCGGATCAGGGACTCTTCGAACAACTCACGCTCCACTCTCATACCAGCCAATATGGACAACTGCGTGCATTGCTTGCTGACGACGGTTCCTGGCTGTACGAAAAGTTCAAACATAGTATTGGAGGATGATATTTTATCGGGTCGTTTTGCGCATGAATGGTCTGACGTTCAGGCTAAAGGAATGGAACACCTGGAACAAATGCGTGCTACTGCACTGGCAAGTGATCTGGCGAAAGCAGACAAAAGAGTGCGTCAAGAGAAAGAAGAGTAATTACAGAACTATCCCTATAAGCTCAGTTATACTTTCTACCCTTTCCAGTTGCATATGTTTAAAGTTTCATCGAAACATAGTGTTAGCTCACAGTATCAGCTATACTCATGGCATGTAATGAACACTATTACGTGGGTACTCAATACAATCTAGACAACTCTCACTTCCGATGATGAACTGCACTAATCTCTCAAAACCCATGCCGAAACCAGCATAGGGAATGGAGTTCATTTCACGCAGTTGTAAATACCACTCATAGTCATCTGCACTGCCATGCGCAGCAAGCAATTGCTGCATTGCTGATGACTTCATCAGGCGCTCACGCAAACGGATAGGATCTTCTTCACGCTCAGCACCGCCAGACACCTCACCAACCCCCGGTAGTAGCAGATCAACAGCATTGACGACGTGTGGGTCTTCACGACTCTGGCGCATGTTGAAAAATTTCAGTTCAAGAGGAAAATGTGTGACAAATATTGGAAATTGAGACCATTCAAGTATGGCAATCTCGCGTTTGCGGTCGAGGTCGTCACCCCACTCGGTATCAATACCCATTTTATTGAGTTGATCTACTGCTTCAGTATACGTGATGCGGAGGAATGGTGGCTTAATGCTCTTTAGCATGGCGATGTCAGCGCCAAGCAGATCTAGCTCTTCACGACGATTTTGTAGTGCAGACTTGACAGCATAGGTCACCAAGTGTTCTTCAAGATCTATGAGGGTTTCTAGATCACCTTCACCAATTTCTGGCTCAATAAGCACAAACTCTGTGAGATGACGATTGTCAGCACGTGGCTCAGCGCGATAGCTGTGGTTGACCGAATAGACACGGCGAAGCGCTTGACTGTGTATTAAAGGCTCCAGGTGCAGTTGGGCGGTTTGAGTTAGAAAAGCTCTATGGCCAAAGTATTCAAGTGGAAAAAGTGTTGAGAAATCTTCGCATGCGCCCGTCAGGCCAGTAATAGTGGGTGTAGTCACCTCTACAAAACCTTCAAATTCCAGGAAGGCACGTGTGGTTTTCAAGAGGGTCCCGCGCAAAAGGATCAATGCAACCATTTCAGGCTCTTTTAGAAGGTTATGCCGATTGCTCAGTCGCTTGAGTTCTCCCTCCGTCAATTCGCTTACAACCTCTGTACGTGGATCTAATTTCATTGTACCCATAAGTAGTTCCTCTTAGTTCGTTCGTTTTTTATGCAAAAGACTGTATGCAACACCCTACCAGTATTTTAACGGCGGGCTTCCTTTGGACTCAAATGTAGTAGCCAATAGGTATCCACTCTTGCTTTTCAGTTACTCTATCACACAGCTAAAGCTGTAGCAACCGCCATTACTTTATAAACACCCAGTCATTAAAGCCAAAGAACTCGGAAGCAGTTCACTACCGAATTCATCACTTCTGTGAAAGAAACATCTTCCACTGCAGAGTCAACAAGGCTGCAACTTACTTGCTCTATGACTAAACTTATTGTTGTAGTTGGCTATCTATTCATTATTCAGAAGATAGTATATGAAATTGCGATATTCACAGCCTTATGCTACAATACTTGGGATAATTAGCCTAGTTACCCACTTTGGAGCATCACTAGTGCTAGTTATGTGAACAGAACCTCTTTAGTCTTGCTGGAGGCTGTCATGGCTAAGCTAATGCACTGGATTGAGACTTACTATGAAGTTATGATTATCCTGATAATTGCCTTCATCTCTTCAATTATTTCTGTCCTAGATTTCTTTGGTCTATTGAATGCATTACCTTGGGGGCTATCAAATCATATTCCTACAATAACACTACTATTTGTAGCTCTAACAATTAGTTTCTTGTCCCTAGCACAACTTAAACATATTACTGTGCTGAAAGGGTTACAACAAGAGATGAATAACAATTTGACAGTTAATATGAGTATAGCACTCACACAGGTTGATTTTAGTTTGAGGAAAGTCTTTGCAGAAAGATATCTCAAAAAAATGCCTGAGATTTTCGATGATATTGTGAAGAGGAACTCAATAAAATTTGACAGAGAGGATCACGAAAGCTATAAGTATTATAATAGGCACACCCTGATTTGCTTTCCCAAGGCTACCTTTCTGGCCACAAGTCGGCCTCTTTCTTTCTTATGGAAGGATAAAAAAGTCCTAGATGATCAAGAGTTGTTTATTAAGCGGGGTGGCAAAATAATACGCATCTTTTTCCTGGAAAGTTATAACGATCTCGGTTCACAAGAAATTAAAGATGTATTGGAAAAGCAGCGTCAAATAGGTGTAGATGTATACATAGCAAAGCACTTGCACTATATAGAAAAGGATTACTTTATGGTCGAGGACAAAGGTAAGATAGCATGGGCGGTGGAGTATAATGAGGACCAGGAATTTAAATTAGGCGAAGCTACAACTGATCTCCAGAAGACTAAAAAGTACTGCACAGATTTTGGTTTGATTAAGAAGCGAGCTGATAAATACCAACCTACAATTACACATTGAAGAGTAATGTTTAACCTAACGTCCAAAGTTCTGTAGCATCATTCATACTAAAGGTAAATCACCTATATTTATTAACGTCCTCTCTCAACTGCTCGGTTGCTTTTCTGGCACACATCGCAAAATCATTTCCTCTAGATGAAAAGATGATACCACGAGAAGAGTTAATAATCATCCCCCAGCCTCGACTATCCTTTCCGGCAATCACGGTCGCGGCTACTTCAGCACCCTGTGTTCCAATGCCAGGGATCAATATGGGCATATCCCCAACAATAGATCGTACTTTCTTCAGATCTTCTGGATAGGTTGCTCCAACGACGAGTGCGCAATTCCCATTGGTGTTCCATGTTTTCTCCACATGGCGTGCTACTGCCTGGTAGAGGGGTTCTTGTGATTCACCTACAGGTAGGTCTTGAAATTCACCAGCGCCCAGATTTGATGTTTTGGCTAAAACAATTATGCCTTTCTCTTTGCGGGCAAGAAAAGAAGCAAGTGCCTCCTTGCCGAGATAGGGATGTACAGTAATCGCATCAACTCCTATGATGTCAAAGGCTGCTTGTACATATCCAAGGTTGGTATTGCCGATATCGGCTCGCTTTGCATCCAGGATAATGGGAATATGGGCATAGGTTTCTCTGATATAGCTTGCGGTTCTCATGAGTGCTCGAAACCCTGCATCTCCCTGTGCTTCATAAAAGGCTGCATTAGGTTTGAATGCACAGACGAGATCATACGTGGCATCAATAATATCCTGGTTGAAGGTAAATATGGCCTCTTCAACTGATCGTTGATTTTTCACGATGGTGGGAAGTTGATCGAAATCAGGATCCAGGCCTACACACACTAAGTTATCCTTTTGCCAACACTGCTCGAGCTTCTTAATGAATGTCGTCATGTTATTTTTCTCGTCCCGCTAAAAACATCCTACCTTTACCTAATTCCATGTTGATCGGTAATTGTTGCTTACAGAAAGGACAAGCTTCCGCCGTATAGGTTTTAAGGCTTATTATTACCAGTGTTTGAATTGTTACATTCCCTACTTCTTCAGATTGCACATTACCACGATTGCAGAGTGCGCTCAAACCAATAACGTTCCCACCATGTTGACGCACAAGCTCGATGACCTGGCGAGCAGAGCCTCCTGTCGTCAACACATCTTCAACGACCAGAATATTTTTCCCAGCAATATACTTATCATAACCACGACTGAAAAAGAATTGTTTGTTAATGAAACCAGCACTATCTGCACTTTTCTCAGCATAAACAGCCAGTGTTTCACCAGATGAACGGGTGGCATTCAGATGGTGTGCGACCCACTGCGAAAGGACAATACCCCCTAAAACCGGACCAACAACAACGTCGACCCGGTTGGCATCATATGGCTGTGCCATTAACTGGCACAGCCATGAAATCGTCTTCGTATGCAGGTATAGTGCATCCTTGTTAATATAGACAGAGCTATGCCGTCCGGAGCTATAGACGAAATGACTATCGCTGATAATAGCACCAATATCAGTAAACATCTGCATTATTTTTGGGTCGTTCACCTGTGCCTCCTTTCATTTATCTCATTTGAACTTCTTACAAGCCATTTCCCCTGAGGGTCTCCAATTACTTTTCCCTCTTGATAGACCAGATTTCCTCGTAGGAACGTTGCTAGGGGTCTGCCAATCAGTTCCATTCCCTCGTATGCGGACCATTGATTTTTGGTGAAGAGATCTTCTTTTTTCACTTTCCACACCTGGGTGGTATCAACAACCACAATATCGGCATCTTTTCCAACTTTCAGTGAACCTTTTTGTTCAAATCCAAAAATTGTTGCTATATTCAGCGAGGTGACCCGAGCGATACGAACAATTCCCTCTTCAAGAGTATGTTTGCCAAATTGTTTGACCCAGTTGCTGATGAGCGTAGGAAGAGTCTCCTGAATACCAGGCATACCTGATGCCACTTTCCAGACATTCTCTTGCTGTTTCTCAGTCAGTGCATGCGGAGTGTGTTCAGAAATTACCACGTCGATTTTACCGGCACGTAGAAGTTGCCAGAGCTTCTTTTGCTCTTCTGGAGAACGAAGCGCTGGTGCTACATTGATAAGATTGCCATATGTCTGATAATCGTCAATGTTAAAAGCGAGTTGATAGGCAGCTATCTCACCGTAGACATCTACACCAATATTCCTGCCAAATTCGACAGCAGCAAATTCGTCCAGTGTAGATAAATGCAGCAGGTAGAGCTTCACACCAAACTGTTTCGCCAATGCTATCATTTCAAGTGCGGATGTCAGTACTACTGAGTTGTTTCTGGATTCACTCCATGCTTGTGGGTCACTTCTTTTCATCACATCACGATACTTATACGTAAAATAGTCAACGAGTTCCTGATTTTCTGCGTGGAGCAAAGCCATGATACGTCTTTCGCCCAGAATCTCAAATATTCGCGCGATATCATTCAATCGTGTGATAGTCGTTGGCGTAGTAGCATGTCCTGCGGTAAAGATCTTTACTCCTGTAATCAGGTTTTTATCAATCATTTTCAATTCATTAATGTCTTCAACAGACGTACCCATATTGATCGCAAAATCAGTATAGGACCTCCCAGTATACCGTTTAATCTGATCTTCAACGAGAGCAACAGTCGTAGTTGGTGGCCTGACATTTGGCATATCGAAAACAGTGGTGTAGCCGCCTGCAAGTCCTGCCCGTGTTCCGTGGGGAATGTCTTCCTTGTATTCAAGACCTGGTTCACGTAAATGGCCGTGCACCTCGATTAACCCTGGAAGCAGATAGCTACCACGAAAATCGAGCGTATCCTCCACATCTGCAGGGAAACCTTCTGTGATGCTCTGAATTTTCCCATCCGCAATGTGAATAGTTCCCTGAATAATGCCATCAGGCACTACAATGGATCCGATGAGTGTTGAAGACATGTTGAACCCACTCACATAACTACTCGTTTACAGGAGAAATAATCTTCGTGATCAGCTTCCCCTCATTATCTTTATACACACGGATATTTTTCTCCCACTCCGTTTTCATTTGCGGATAATCCGCGCGATAATGCGCACCGCGGCTTTCTTTTCGCTCTAGCGCAGAAAGAATGATTACCTCTGCTGTCTTCAGCATATCTTGCACTTCCAGGCAGGCCTGCTGCTGGGTGGCCTCCTCTGCATACAATGCATGCGACTCATCCTGTAACCTTTTTATCTCTTGCTGAGCAATCAATAACTTCTCAGTATCTCTAATGATGCCAACATTATTCCACATTATGGTCTTAATTTTATTCAAAATAGTAAAAGCTCTCACACCACTCTTTCTGTGGAGAAATGTTTCTACACGATCAACCTCTTTATCGACAAGGACCTGTATAATTTGTGGAGCTGGATAGCTTTTGGCATATTCTGCTGTACGTAAACCAGCCCGCCTACCAAAGACCTGACCTTCCGACAGTGAATTGCCACCCAGGCGATTTGCTCCATGAACGCTTGTAGTCACTTCACCAACCGCATAGAGTCCATCTACATTTGTTTCGCCCCATTCATTGATAACGTAGCCACCCATCATATGATGCATGGAAGGAGTGACCTCCATCATCTGTTTGCGGATATCAATACCAACTTCCATATGTGCGGCAAAGACATCTGGAACGAGTTTTTCAGCTTTCCCCTCCTCCCAGTGCGTTATATCCAGGTAGACTGCTCCATGTTCTGTTCCTCTCCCATCTTGAATCTCCTGATAAATCGCTCTTGTTACCTCATCGCGCCCGGCCAATTCAAGGCGTTCGGGTTGATAGCGTACCATGAAACGCTCGCCCAACCTGTTTTTGAGGATTCCACCATTTCCTCGCACCTTTTCCGTGACGAGCATTCCAAGCTTTTCCGGCGGATACGCCATCCCAGTTGGGTGGAACTGGATCATCTCCATATCAACCAGTTTCGCGCCCACATCCAGCCCCCACGCATAGCCTTCTCCGGTGTTGCTAGGTGCATTAGTATTAATCTGGTACATATTCCCGCCTCCACCTGTCGCCACAATTGTTGCCTTTGCCTGTACCACTTTGTACTGCATTGCATTTCTATCTATAAGAAAGGCACCAACAACTCTGTCGCCCTGTTTCAATAGTTTCGTAACGTAGTGGTATTCCAAATATGGAATGCGTAGCCGTTCAACTTCTGCCAGCAATCCCTGCATCATTTCACGTCCGGTATAGTCACCGGCACACAAGTTCAAGGGTGCGGATTGTTTCCCGCTTGCCCATGTCAAATACGAACCATCGGGTAAACGATCAAACCTTACTCCATAAGACTCGAGATCAAAGATACGATCTGGCATTTCTTCTGCAAATATTCTTGCAAGTTTATAGTTATTGATGTACCAGCCTCCTTTGATAGTATCTTCAAAGTGCTGCTGCGGTGTTGCAGGAGCCTTCATAGCTACATTCACTCCTCCCATTGCCCATCCAGTGTGAGCCTCTCTCAAGTATTCTTTGGCTACAATTAATACTCTAGCTCCTTTTCCAACAGCAGCAATGGCCGCGCGAAGCCCCGACCCGCCAGAACCAATAATCAAGATATCTGTATTCAATATTTGAACAGATGGTGATGTCATACAAAACTCCCCTTAACATGCATGCAGTACGCTAGTACTCATTCCACGCTTTAACCGGGATAGTCTCCAGGTCTTTTTCTACAATAGCCTTGACAAATAGCCGTGCCTGCTTGATTTTAGTAAACAGAAATATATTGTGGTCAATAGCGTACCGGCGCATGGCATAGTCATCATCGACTTCCTTTTTGATATACGCATCGACGATATTGATCGCTAAGTCGACTTTTTTATCCTGGAAATACGTCAAGATATTTGGGTACTTTTGTTCATGAATTTTATAGAGCATTGTTGCCACAATCCCGTTGTTCTGTAAAAAGGCACTAGTCTTTTCGGTTGCATACAGAGGAATATCTAGTGTACTCAATAACCGGGCACTCTCGAGAAATTTGACCTTTTTTTCCTCTCCTCCCAGGCTGATAAAAATACCTTTCCTGGGTATTTTACCCCCTGTTGCAATAATTGCTTTGAGGTACGCCTCCTCTACATCTTCTCCGAAGCAGGCTACTTCGCCTGTTGAAGACATCTCTACACGCAAAATTGGATCAGCACCCGACAATCGAGAAAACGAGAACTGCGGCACTTTCACGGCGGTAAACGTGGGATATGGCACCGTCACAGCCGCAATATCATCAGTAAAGAGAGCATCTACAAAGAGTTCGATAAAGTTCACTCCGGTTACTTTCGAGATAAACGGAAAAGTACGTGATGCTCTCAGATTCACCTCGATAACATAGACCTGGTTATCTCTAGCAAGAAATTGGATATTAAACGGGCCAGTAATCTCCAACGCTTTCGCAATAGCGCCCCCTGCTGCAACAATGTTCCGTTGTGTCTCTTCATTAATTGAATTTGGTGGTAAAACAATCGTAGCATCTCCAGAGTGTACCCCGGCATTTTCGATATGTTCTGAGATGACAAAGGCTTTGAATTCACCTCGCTGGGCCACTGCATCCAGTTCGATCTCTTTGACCTTTTCAAAGAACTTGGAGACAGTTACTGGATATTCAGGGGAGACAGCCGCGGCTTCCCGTGTATATTGTTCCAGTTCTTCCGGTATGTAACAAATCTTCATGGCGCTGCCCGAAAGTACATACGATGGACGCACCAGCACCGGGTATCCAACTTCTTCAACGAACTCATTCATTTCCGCCGGGGTGACCAGGCATTTCCACTCCGGCTGTTTTATGCTGAGTTTGTCGAGCAGCACAGAAAATTTGTTGCGATCTTCCGCCTGGTCGATGTGCTCGGCATCGGTACCCAGTAGCCTGAAACCGTACTTCTCCAGTGCTTTTGCGCGATTATTAGGTGTCTGCCCGCCGACCGAGACAATCACACCATATGGAGTTTCAAACTCGTAGATATCCGCGATACGTTCAAAGGTTAGTTCTTCAAAGTAGAGGCGGTCCGAAGTATCATAGTCAGTCGAGACGGTTTCAGGATTGCAGTTAATCACAATTGAATGCTTGTGATATTTTTTGAGTGCCTCGACCGCGCTAACACTGGTCCAATCAAACTCTACGGATGAACCGATACGATATGGGCCGGAACCAAGAATAACGATACCCTTGTCACCTAATGGAGCGATATCGTGATGCTGCCCATTATAGGTTATATACAGGTAGTTGGTTTCCGAGGGGAACTCAGCCGCCAATGTATCGATCTGGAAGACAGAGGGAGTGACGCCGAGAGTTTTGCGAAGTGTGCGTATATCCAACCCTGTCTTGCCGACCAGTTCACCGATGCGGTTATCTGAAACGCCCATCTGTTTTAGGGCCGACAGCCTCTCTGCCGAAAGATGCCGGTCATCGAACAGCGCTTGCTCAATATCAACGATGTGCTTGATGCGTTGCAAAAACCAGGGGTCAATGCCGGTAATTGCAGAGATATGATCCAGCTTAATACCCTGACGCATTGCTAATGCAAGCGCGAAAATGCGTTTTGGTGTGGGCTTATATAGATAGCGGGTGATATTTTCGGCCACAGTCTCGTTTTTGGAGAAAATATTCTCAGACGTTGCACCTTCAAAATCCAGATCAAGCATGCGGATGGCTTTTTGATACGCTTCCTCAAAGGTACGGCCGATACCCATCACCTCACCGACAGACTTCATGCCCGTGCCGATAGTTTCGTCCACATCCTTGAACTTCCCCAGATCCCAGCGCGGGATCTTCACCACCACATAGTCCAGGCTCGGCTCAAAGCAGGCACGTGTCACACCCGTCACACGGTTGGTCAGTTCGGTCAGGCTATAGCCAAGCGAGAGTTTGGCAGCGATAAAGGCAAGGGGATAACCAGTAGCTTTGCTGGCCAGTGCGGAACTGCGTGAGAGGCGTGCATTTACTTCAATGACATAAAAGGCGGATGTCCGGGGATCAAGAGCGAACTGCACATTGCATTCCCCAACGATATCGAGGCTTCTTACGATGGCTAACGAGGCAGCTCGCAGCGTATGATATTCGCTGTTGGTGAGAGTCTGACTTGGCGCAATCACAATCGACTCGCCAGTGTGAATGCCCAGAGGGTCCATATTCTCCATATTACAGACGGTGATGCAATTGTCGTACCTGTCACGCACTACTTCATATTCGACTTCTTTATAATGATGTAGATATTGCTCGATCAAAACTTGGGGCGCAAAGGCTAACGCACCGGTCACAATATGTCGCAATTCTTCGATAGAGGAAGCGATACCCGAACCCTGACCACCCAGCGAGAAACCAGCGCGCATCATCACCGGAAAGCCAATTTCCTTTCCAATGTGCAGAGCATCCTCAAGCGATCCTGCGCTGTGGCTCTGCGGAGTAGGGATGTCGATAGAATGCAGGTGCTGCGCGAAATCCTGCCGGTTCTCTGTTAGCATGATGGCAGAGACAGGCGTTCCCAGGACGCGCACATTGTACTTTTCCAACACACCGTATTGGTAAAGTGCGATGCCACAGTTGAGCGCGGTCTGCCCACCGAAGGAGAGCAGAATTCCATCGGGACGTTCCTTCGCGATAATCTTTTCGACGAAAAAGGGCGTTACAGGCAAATAATAGATCACGTCGGCCAGCAGCTTCGAGGTCTGAATGGTGGCAATATTAGGATTGATCAAAATGGTCTGGATGCCCTCTTCGCGCAAGGCCTTGAGAGCTTGAGAGCCGGAGTAGTCGAACTCGCCAGATTGTCCGATCTTGAGGGCACCCGCTCCCAGCATCAGAATTTTATGGGGCATTTTCATATCAGCCTCTTGCTTTTTCTAGAAAATAGTCGAAGATCCATTCAGTATCCAATGGGCCGGGCATAGCCTCGGGATGGAACTGTACGGAGAAGAAGGGATACTCGTTATGACGCATCCCTTCGTTACTACCATCATTGGCGTTGATAAACCAGGGAGTAAAATCTGGCGGCAGCACACCTACTGCAAAGCCATGATTTTGGGTAGTGGTAAAACACTGCTTTGTATTGTACAGGATACAAGGTTGATTCTGGCTCCTGTGACCATACTTCAGCTTATAAGTATCACCCCCGGCGGACAGCGCGAGCAATTGATGACCGAGACAAATACCCAGGATTGGAATCCTGCGCGATAATGCAGTTCGAATAGTGCGAATGATTTTCTCAGCCAATTTGGGATTGCCAGGGCCATTTGAGACGACAATACCATTAAAGGCGAAATTCGCTGCTGGCCCGAATAGGTCATAATCCCAAGGAACAGTTATCAAACGCACATTTCTTGCAAGCAATGAACGGCTGATATTACGCTTGGCACCACAATCAATCAGCACGATAGTTATCTCGCCAAACCCCTGGTAGTGCACATCTCTGGTTGAGACACTGGCAATCAGATCATCACTATCGGGATCATAAAAAGGGATATCTGTATCAAAAATGATCTTGCCAAGCATAGTTCCATGCGTTCGGATATGCTGAGTGAGCAAACGGGTATCTTTGATCTCCAGGGCTGGAATCTCTTCCTGCTGCAACCAATTACTCAGGGTCATAATACTCTGGAAATGCGAGGGGGTATCAATATAGTTGGAGACAATTAGACCCGCAACATGAATCAAGTCATCTTCCCAGTAGTGGCTTTCTGGTACTCCATAGTTGCCTATAATCGGGTAAGTCATCGTCAGAATCTGGCCTTTAAAGGATGGGTCGGTCAAGCTCTCTGGATATCCAACCATCCCAGTGCTAAAAACAACCTCACCGGCAGTAGGCCCTACATATCCAAACGAAGTGCCCTCAAAGATCGTTCCATCTGCAAGTATCAGTTTTCCATGGCTGTTACATGTGGTTCCAATCCTATCTTGAATAGGAAGGTTAGTCTCCTTGATGCTAATGTGCATGATCAGGCTCTACCAAGCAACAGCGCTAACAACGCCATGCGGATATAGAGGCCATTCCGAATTTGCGAGCGGAAGTAGACTGCACGTTGATCCAAATCAACGGATTCGTCGATAGTACCTACCCTGGGCAGAGGGTCCATGAGGATCATATCTTTATTACCATAGGTATGTAGGAGTTCTGGTGTGACAATAAACCCATGCTTCATTAGCTCCTGATACTCGTCAATAGAAGTAAAACGTTCCTTCTGAATGCGTGTCCAGTACCAGAGTTGGCAGTTGCGTGGAATATCTTCTTTGCTGCTGATTTCAATGATGTGGATGCCGTGCTCTCCCCAATAGTACAAATCAGATCGATTGAGGCGTAATTGCTGTGGTGACAGCAGGTACACTGTATTGTTCTCAAAAAGTGAAAGGCCACGAATAAGCGAGTGAATGACACGGCTATTTAGAGGATCGCCAGCCAGTAAACAGGTAAGATTATCTAATCTTCCGAAGCGTTCGTAGAGTGTGTACAGGTCGAGTAGTGTCTGAGTGGGGTGCTCATTATTACCATCCCCGGCATTAATTATGGGAACAGAGGCAGTTTGAGCTGCGAGCCCAGCAGAGCCAGCTATTCTATGGCGCAAGACAATGGCATCGGAGTATGCTTCAAAGGTGCGAATAGTATCTTCAAAGGATTCTCCTTTATTGACCGATGAGACGGTTTCCGGATTCTGAATTTCTATCGTCTGGCCTCCAAGTCTTTTGACTGCGGCAGCAAATGAACCGAAGGTGCGGCTGGAAGGCTCAAAAAAGAGGAGCGAAACCACATTGCCCTCCAGCAGTGTTGATGGTTCGCGGTTGACCGCAATCCGCTTCATCCGATCAGCCAGGGGAAACAGCATACGCAGATCATCAGCGACGAACTGGTCAATTGAAACAACATCCTTATTTTTGAAGTCTCCATTAATTATATTGGATTCTTCGGCGATTGATGTGTTGTTTTGCGGATACGAAAGTGTCTGGCTCATACTCCCTCCAATTAGCTTTCAATACAGCGGTTCGACTAGCAAGCCCCATTTCTCAGATTTTCATAACAGGTTCGGCCTTATACTGTTCTGAAACTCTCTGTACTTGACAACATTGTGAAGCACAGCCAGAGACAAAAAGGGCAAAAAAAATTCCTCATCTCCAAAAGTGAGATGAGGAAGAAAGAATCTTCGAATGAACGGCACCAGGCCCATCAATGGGATGGATCAGGCAGCGCTTCCGCCGCTTGAGCATTTCTTGCGTTTGTATCCAGTGCCTGAGAGTCATAAGAATCACATACCTTTTTCCACAGAGTGGAACATTTTACTAGCGTTTTCAAATTGTTAGAAGTATACACAGTGAATTCCAAAAAGTCAAGGAAAATTACGATGGAAAATTTTGAAATACTTAAAATCTTCAATCCGAGAGAGACTGGCAGTATCTCTCGGATAATTCTTGTTGATTAAACCTCCTCCAGTCCAAACAAGCTATAATGGCTTTTGAGCATGGATAAACGCACTCACAAATTTACCATCAATATCTGTACGTTCAGAATCTGTGAGAGATGCAATAGAGGAAGCTCCACCACGCTTCGCAGACAGCTGCACGTCAATGCCCCCTCCGCTCCCAAGGTCAAGGCCTTTCTCGCCAGGTTTCAACTCAGCCAGAGCTGTGGGATTACCACAACCAAGAGAGGCTAGAGCCGCTGTGATTGGCAACTCACCCAATTCTACACTACTGTAGAGATCACTGGTCACAAGATCGCTATCTCCAGTACTACAACAACTACTGCTACAGCAACTCTCGACAGTGATCTGGCCTGTATGTAAGACCTCCAATGCAGTACGACTATAACGTTCGCGTACAGCTTCACGTAATTTTTCATCATTCTCTGGAACTGTATTCATTTTTACACCCTTTCTCGTGTATTGATACACATTTGGCTTTGAAAAGAAGAAGACTTGAGCCAAATCAAGGAGCTTCACTTCTCTTGCTGTTGCATCATATAGACGATCAAACACGAAAAAGGACGCAGGGTATGCGCACTTTTCGTCACTTACATGCAGTTGCACAATCTTGATTCACACAGCAGCCACGATTCGGCTCGTAATTAATAATTCTTCCTCGCCTATCAAATTGAAAATGGCAACAGTCGAGTAACATGAGCCTGACTTTTTCTCTCGCACGCTGAACTCTAGACTTGGCGCCAGAGATCGATATACCAAGTCTCTCTGCTAGTTCCCTCTGGTTAAGACCTTCGTATTCAGTCAGAAGAAGAGCCTCGCGGTATTCATTGGGAAGGTTTTCAACAAGTTTTTTGACATAAGGCAGCAAGCCACTAACAACATCATCAAATGGATCTTCTGGAACATAGGGTACTTCCTGAAGCTCTGATATAAACTTGTTTGTTCGATAGAAATCGGCAATTGTATTACGCGCAATTTGAAAGATCCAACTTTGAAGTTTGTCTGATTCTCTCAAGTTGCCAATATGTGTATGTATCTTGATAAAGACATCCTGCAGAATATCTTCTGTACTCTGTTCATCTTGAACATGTTTAAAGATGAAGTTTTTAAGCCCAGTATTGAATTCCTCCCAGGCTGTTTCAGTAGTCGGAACCATAAGAATGCGTCCTTCTTCTGATAAAATCCCTCACAATGACATATAAATTGTACAATACATGAAATGAGATCATATATCCAGACTATGTATATGCTTAACCATAGACGAACTAAAGGCAAAAAGGACGCAAAATAAAGAGATGAATCGCATCGATATCTGATAAGGAGGCTTTACATGAAGCGACGAGTGCTGTTTATATGCACACATAACTCGGCCCGGTCACAGATGGCCGAAGGATTTTTGCGATATCTGGGAAATGATCGATTTGAGGTATTTAGTGCTGGTACTGAGGAAACTTTCGTACGGCCCATGGCTATCAAAGCTATGGCCGAGTTGGGTATTGATATTTCCCACCAACAGTCGAAGACGTTAGATCGCTACCTTGATCAACCATTCGATGAGGTGATTACCGTTTGTGATACTGCAGCAGAAGCATGCCCCGTGTTCCCAGGCGCCGCTCGCCATCGCCACTGGTCGTTCAAAGATCCTTCCAAGGCCACAGGTAGCGAAACTGAACAATTAAATGTATACCGTCAGGTACGAGATCGGATACGTACACAAATCGAGAATGAACTACTCTCAGACGCACACTAAGCATAAAAAGTAAAAGCTTCAGCCAAACTAAGCATAGTCTGCATGGTTTACATGCAGACTATGTAGAATTAGCTAATTGGTTACGGCACCCATCGTCACATCAAAAATGAGAACCGAATTGGGTGGAATAGTCGGAGGGCTTCCGGTTGCTCCATAAGCGAGTGCGGCAGGAATAATCAGTCGACGTTCACCGCCTTGTTTCATACCAATCAGCCCCTCATCCCAACCTTTGATTACCTTCCCCTGGCCAAGCACTAAAGTGAATGCTTGAGCGTTGCGATCCCAGGAACTATCAAATTTCTTACCAGTTTTCTGAATCCAGCCTGTATATTGCGCAGATACATTACTGCCCGACTGTGCTGCCGGTCCACATCCGACCTTGACATCTATATATTGAAGTCCATCTGGAAGCGTAACAGGAGTCCCAGACACAGTTGGTGGTTTTGCTGGTCCAGCTGTTGGAGTAGGAGTGTTTTGCAGACCAGCGAGACAAGAGGCAAGCTCTGCTGCCGTTGCAGACGCATGGACTCTGGCTATTGTAGTGGCAGATGCATTCGCGCTGGCAAGCTGAGCTGCAGCGCGGTCTGCATTATAGCGTTGGTACTCCAAAATGCCAACTATAGAAACAATGATAATAACAGATGCAGCGATAGAAGCGCCCCATATTCTCTGCCTGCGCCTTCGACGCGCCTGGCGTTGCATGCGCTCCTGTTGTCGCTGTCCAGGTCGATATTGTTTCTGAGGCGGTTCCTGCTGCCCCTTCACCGTTTGCGCCATAGAGATACTCTCTCCTTATGTATTTATGGTATAGAATTGCAAAAAGAGAGTACCATTACTCAGGCTTTCTGGCAAGAGGTAAGGGACCTGGGGGTGTAAGAAATTTGTAAAGGATAAATGAGATTTCTTTAAAAATATCTGTAGCAATCGTAACAATTGTAACGTTTATAACACTTATATCACTTGTAACAGACTTTTCGGAAGATCTCATCTAAAATAGAAGCAGTTGTCAATAAGATTATATTTAAGAATGTGAGTTGTTATGTGCTGTGCTATAATAATAGCCAAAGAAACTGCTTAGATTCCTTGTTCAAACAAAATACATTATCTTACTACCCTATTCCCATTCCATGAAGATTGTACTGATCTCAAATATATTAACAGAACATCAGGCATCTTCGGAAGTGGCAATAATCGAAGGGATTATATTGAAATATACTGGCAACCAGAAAATAAGGAGAGTGTATGTCAACACAGGGATATGTGCGTTTTCCAACCATCCATCAGGATCGGATTATTTTCGTCGCTGAAGACGATCTCTGGTTTGTTTCGAGTGAAGGTGGGAGGGCTGAGCGTTTAACCGCAGGATTGGGCGAAGTATCATACCCTCATTTTTCACCAGATGGTGAACTCCTTGCTTTTGTAGGTCGTGAAGAGGGTCCCAGTGAGGTCTATGTAATGCCATCGCTCGGAGGCACTGCTCAACGTCTTACATTCCACTCTGCTTCTTGCCGTATTGTTGGCTGGGACCTATCCGGCAAAGCTATTTTGTATGCCAGTAATGCTGGACAGGCACTTTCTGGGCACACCGTCATCTATGCTATTAGCCCTCAAGGCGGTCAATCACGGCAGATTCCCGTGGGCATAGCAAACGCTATTTCTTATGGCCCAGAGGATGGAGTCGTCATCGGACGCAACATGCGGGAACCAGCATACTGGAAACGGTATAGAGGGGGCACTGCCGGACATTTATGGTGTGACCCAACTGGCAGTGGAACATTTCAACGCCTTCTTCATCTTAATGGCAATATAGCAAGCCCTTGCTGGGTAGGCGAACGCATCTACTTCCTTTCAGATCATGATGGAGTCGGGAATATTTATTCTTGCACTCCTTCTGGCGACGACATACGTCGACACACCAATCACAATGATTTCTACGCTCGAAATCTGTCGAGCGATGGTCAACGCCTTGTCTACCACGCAGGCACCGATCTCTACCTGTTCGATCCTTCAACAGAAACCGTGCGCCAATTGGACGTAGTATTGCCAAGTACACGTACACAACGCAATCGCAAGTTCGTCCCCGCCGGAAGTTATCTTGATAGCTATGCCTTACACCCCAAAGGATATGCTGTTGCACTGACGACACGCGGAAAAGCTTTCACTATGGGCAACTGGGACGGTCCTGTGTTGCAGCATGGTGAACCCGATGGTGTGCGCTATCGTTTTCTCGAATGGCTCAATGATGGCAAACGTATTGTTGCTATTAACGATGAAACTGATCATGAGAGTCTGATAGTTTTTAATACTGATGAATCCACCGAACCAAAATCGTTTGCGGACATTGAATTTGGTAGAGCTACCGACCTGACTGTTTCACCTACGGATGATGCTGTTGCTATTGCAAACCATCGCAATGAATTGCTTTTAATCGACTTAGAAGTCGGTTCCTCCCGAACAATCGATCGGAGTGACTTTGGACAAATACGTGGAATAGACTGGTCACCTGATGGCCGCTGGTTAGCATATGGATATCGTTCGACCGAACAAAAAACTGCAATCAAACTCTGTAATCTGGAAAGCGGTGAGACCTATTTTGCAACAGAACCTACACTGCACGATACAGCACCGGCTTTTGATCCCGAGGGAAAATATCTGTACTTCCTGGGATACCGCATCTTTAATCCAGTCTATGATCAGTTACATTTTGATTTGAGTTTCCCCCGCGGTGTAAAACCCTACGCCATTACGCTCCGGCGTGATTTACGTTCTCCTTTCATTGCAGAACCGAAGATCCCTGAAGAAAAAGAGAAAGAAGAAGCCAAAGAAGACAAACAAGAAGAAAAGGAGCAGGAAGGCTCATCTGAGACTGAGGAAGAGAACAAAAAGGAAAAATCTAAAAAACCAACTCCCATTGTTATCGATCTAGAGGGTATCACGAATCGAGCCTTGCCATTCCCAGTATCCGAAGGAAAATATAGATCAATACGTGGGATAAAAGGAAAAGCGCTCTTCCTGTCCTTTCCGATAGAAGGCACGATTAGCCAAACAGGAGACAGACATGAGCCACGCGGGCATATCGAGAGTTATGACTTCGAAGCACATAAAACTGAGTACCTTATCGATGGAGTGAGTGGCTTCGACTTATCACGTGATGCTAAAACGCTGATCTATCGATCTCGTCAACGCTTGCGTGTATTGAAAGCTGGAGATAAGGCACCTAAGGTCGATAACGGAGATAGGACCAACCGCGAGTCAGGTTGGCTAGACCTGAGTCGTGTAAAAGTATCAGTACAACCTGCGGCAGAATGGAAGCAAATGTTTGCTGAGGCCTGGCGTCTACAACGCGAGCAATTTTGGACCGAAGACATGTCTGGCATTGACTGGAAAGCCATCTATGCACAATATGCGCCACTCGTGGAACATGTTGGTTCGCGTTCGGAGCTTTCCGACCTGTTCTGGGAAATACAAGGGGAACTAGGTACATCTCATGCCTATGAGGGTGGTGGTGAATATCGCCAGCGACCTCACTACAGTCAGGGTTTTCTGGCGGTAGATTGGGGATACGATGCGGAACACGAACGTTATCGTATAGCACATATAGTGCAGGGTGATCCCTCAGATAGCAAAGCGACTTCACCACTCACCAGTCCAGGGTTAAATGTAGGAGTTGGCGATGCTGTACTGGCCATCAATGGACAACGAGTAGGGCCTGGCCGAAGTCCACAAGAATTGCTCGTTAACCAGGCAAACAATGAGGTACAACTCGCCATCGAGGATGCAACTTCACAAGAAACTCGGGTCATTACAGTGGAGGCACTCTCTGATGAACAGCCTTCCCGCTACCGTGAATGGGTAGAAAATAACCGAAGCGTTGTGCATGAGAAATCTCAAGGTCGAGTCGGTTACATCCACATTCCTGATATGATGGGGGAAGGATTTGCGGAATTTCATCGCAATTACCTCACAGAATATGACTATCCAGGTTTATTGATTGATGTACGGCATAATAGAGGAGGGCATGTATCGGGTCTACTTCTTGAGAAATTGGCAAGACGCCGTATCGGATATGACTTTTCGCGCTGGGGTCAACCCACTCCATATCCTTCTGAGTCTCCTCGCGGTCCTATGGTAGCGTTGACCGATGAAAACTCTGGGTCAGACGGTGATATTTTTAGCCATAGTTTCAAATTGATGGGGCTAGGGCCATTGATTGGAAAACGCACCTGGGGAGGTGTGATTGGAATCAGTCCTCAACACTCACTTGTCGATGGCACGAGAACGACACAACCAGAATACGCTTTCTGGTTTAAGGATGTTGGCTGGAACGTCGAGAATTATGGTACCGATCCCGATATCGATGTAGATATTGCTCCACAAGATTTCGCGAACAACATTGATCCTCAACTGGATCGTGCAATTGCCGAGGCTCTGCGTTTAATCGAAGAGATGCCTGCACTTGAACCAAAGCCTGAGGAAAGGCCAAGAAAGGCTAGAATGTGATTCACGATCAGGGATACACTTGTTGACCCTGTACCCAGGTACCTACAATAACGTCGGCTGATGCGCCAAAAAGAGTACGTTTAGAAAATCTTCTGGATTCCATCCAACAAGCGATGGATGGTGTATGTCAACAGCAATAAAATCGGCTGCCATTCCAGGGACAATGGCGCCTGTATGCAAACCTAGAGCATTTGCGCCACAGCGTGTCCCATATTCTAACAACAAAGAACCCGGTGAGGATAATTCATCAGAGATTAGCACACGTCGTCGTTGATAACGCATACGAGCTGAGTATTCAGCCCAGCGTAGTTCCTCGATTGGATCAAGTCGGGTATTACTATCTGATCCAATTGCAAGGGGGATGTGCGCTTCCAGTAGTTCCGCATAAGGAGCAATACCATCTCCGAGATCTCCCTCGGTAGTAGGGCAGACACACACTGTACAATTATGTTGAGCTAGTAATGTGATCTCGGTATCGTTGGCATGTGTGGCATGAATGATTGTAGTCAGTGACCCTAACGCTCCAGAATGTTCGAGTAACTCAATTGGCGTGCAATCGTGCGTTGCCAAACACTGCTCAATTTCTGCTCTTTGCTCGTCGGCGTGCACATGTAACGGTAGTTGATTGGTATGACTATATTCAGCTATAGCACGAAACCAGTCTTCGGGAACGGCACGCACAGAATGCGGCGCAACTCCGATCAGTTCGCCTTTTAGTCGTAGAGCCTCGACCCGCTCAAGATATGCATCAACGGAAGCATCACAGAAGCGTCGTTGCTCCTCTTCTGGTGGTCGATCGAAACCACTCTGGGCATAGGCTGTCATCAACAAGACAACACGTATACCTGCTTCCTTTCCTGCCTGGATGACGGCTTCTGACATAGCATTGGGATCAGCATATGGCTGGCCACCCGATTGATGATGAACGTAGTGAAACTCCCCTACGCTTGTATAACCTGCAGCTAGCATTTCTCGATAGGTCTTAAGCGCATGTGCATAGAGTATGTCGGGGTTCAGTTTCTGAGCCTCAGCGTACATAGCACGTCTCCAGGTCCAGAAAGAATCTTGTTTTGAGAGGGGACGATGTGTATGCCCTCTCAACGCACGTTGAAAAACATGGCTGTGAGCATTCACAAAACCCGGAAGCAGAGCAACACCATCCAACGATTTGATTTCTGAAGGCGAAATATATTGTGTGCCTGCATTTTGTTGAGATATTGAAGCGATGTGCCCATCATCGGAGATGGAGATGATCATGTTTGCCTGGAGGCCCTGCGGAGTGTACACATATTCTGGAACAAGATGCTGCATTTGCATTCCCTTCCTGGTTTTAAATTGGTCCTGGATCTCCAATCAAATGGAATCCTCCCCAAAAGTACGGATGCACTCTATAGGGAACAACGGAGGTGCGTGCACGAGCCAGAAAAGCACGTTGAGCGCCTGCCAGAGCAGCTGCTTTACCGTAATCATTTACAAGCGCCTGGTAATACATCTCCATCAGTTCTGCGCTACTTGCGTCATCAACCTTCCATAATGTTGGCATCAATGAAGCTGCACCAGCGTAGAGGAAACCACGCCCCAGACCTATAACTTCATCTACTCCACCGACGATTCCACGCCCAGTTTCACAGGCACTTAACGTTACTAATGTGCAAGAAGAGAGATCAAGATTAAAGACCTCAATTGCGCTCAATTGACGATCAGCCAGCTTAATATGCGAAAAGTTAGGTGCATCAAGCCGAAACATGCCATGGGCGGCGATATGCACAATGGGACTGGTCGCGCCTGACTCTTGCAACAACCCGGTCGTTGCCTGCTGATCTAGTTTGCAGGAAGCTCCCAGTTGTTGCGCCACTGCTCTTGCCTCTTGAACTGCAAAGGCCAGACGGCCACCATCGGATAAGCCCATGACAAGGGATTTTTTCAAGGGTATTCTGTTTACCTCAGCACGTTGCCCTCGTTGGTGGCAAATCTCCATAAGAGCGATAGAAGGTAGATAGGAAACGTCAAGACGCTCAACAACAAACTGCACACCATCAAACAGGCAATGGAAGGGCAGATAGTGAAGCATACCATAGGGTACGACCGTCAAATGTTCACAGTTCTGTAATGAACTCGAAATGGGCTTCAATAACAGATCATAGAGACGTTGGAGCAAACCGAGACAATTTTCCTGCAAGCCAGAAAAAGCTTGCGCTCGATCTCTAGCTCCACTAGCCTGTGCAGCAAGATCAAGATTAGCGCGCCAGAGAGAAAATAGACGTTCCAGTTTGGGGACAGCATCTTTCTCAACATGCACATCTATTCCATCGCGTGTTATTTCGAATATGTACAGATCTTGCTCTGTTAGATAGTATTCCAGCATCAAGACTGTATGCTCAATTTTGGGCCACAAATTTGTAATAATACTATCTGTCCATTGGGGACGAGAACGGGAAACAAGATCTCCTGCCAGGCGCAATTGCAATTGTTCTAGCATATGCTCAATGCTACGCTCGCGTTTTTGCATTTCCTGCCGTGCTTGTCCAGGAGCCATTGACTGAATTCGCATGAGTGCTGTATCGCTCAAGCCAAAATCATACTCTGCCTCATATACAATATTGCTAAACCAGGCCTGCTCTTCTCGTAATCGCGATAAGTCTTCGAGAATTGCCTCCCCAGCTTTATCACCTGCTCGCATACGAATATCAATATTATTACGGAGGTAATCACCCAGCACACGGGATTTGGCCTTTTCAACGTATATGAGCGCCTGTTCATAGTTGCCACGTTTTAATGCTAAAATCACTGCCCGTTTATAGACAGCGCCTTTATCTTCTAAAAAGCTACTACGTTCATCCATGACGAGGTGACTCTGTACAATATCAATGCCCCTCATTGCACGATCATAGTAGCTCATAGCTTCATCCAGGTTCTCATGATGCTCAGCAATCTGTCCAAGTAGATAATCACAACGATATTCAAGATCCAGTAAGTCCTGACCTTGAGCAATATCGAGGGCCTGGTGACATAGATACTTTGCGCTCATTGTATCACCCATATTAGCTGCAATACGGGCTTGCAATAACGCAGCACGTGCTAAATATGGTAATGCTTCCTGTTCGGCAAATGCATCAGCCACATGACGAGCTTCGTGCAAACTTGCCTCTAAGTTCCCATCGGCAAAATATAACTCGGCTTGTTGTAGGCGCACGACTGAAGCCAGTCCCGAAAAGCCAATATCTTCCAGAATAGTGCTGGCTTCCTGCAATTTCTCATCTGCATCGCGATAATCTCCTTCAAGCATTGCAGCCTCGGCCTGATACATAAGCGAATTGGCCAGATTATGCCTGTGACCTGGAGATTGACGGAAGTAGCTTATCGTCTCACCTGCCAATTCATATGCTTCCTTGGCCCAATTCAAGCGCAATAAACAAAGGCACGTTTGCTGGGCCACTTCCGAAGACTGGAATTGCATATCATGAAGCTGAAAGGTTGTACGGCTTTGATTGAAAAGGAGCAAAGCATGGCTGTAGTGCCCCTGAGCTGCATAAATCAATGCAATGTTCAATTCCTGCCGCGCGACAGAGATTTCTTGTCCTTTGTAATTAGCAAACGTTGCAAGAGCCTGTTCATGAAGAGCGACAGCTTCACGAAATCTGCCCATAGCTGCAAGAGTAATAGCCTTGTTCGCTTTTGCACGAGCTATGTAGAGTTCCACCCCATCACTCTGTATAGAGTATGTTTCGATAGCCCGATCAAAAAGTCGCAAAGCCTGATCATATTGCCCTGACTCATAGTTTATGATGGCAGCATTCACGTCGATCTGTCCAGCACGTAAAAACTTTCCATGGCGCACAAATACTTCCCTCGCTGCCGCAGCATCTCGTAAAGCTTCACCAGTGCGATTGAGTTGTAAACATGCACTTACACGACCAATACGCGTGCGAGCCCAACTTACCTCATCACCAAGAGCAAGAAATTCCGCTCCAGCAGTATCCAAAAACGCCAGAGCTTCCTGGTCACGATCCATGCGGCGTAATGCATCCCCACGCACCATTAAACCGAGTGCATGAACATATGTATTAGGGATGATATCGCCAATGAACATGAGATATCCCGCAAGCTGAAATGAACGACCAGATTCTTTAGCCCATTGGCGATCAGCTTCACGCTTCATCAAATTAACGAGCAAGTCAAGGGAGTCATCATCAATAGAGGGGAGAGTCGTTCGTAGTAATTCTTGACCTTGCCTCTCATTTAAATTTAGAAGCGCAGCTACTAATTCTTGGGGTGCCATGCGAATATTATTTTCCGCTTCTGATATAAGCGTAGGCATTGAGTTGGGGTATGGTCATGCCTACCAGGAGTTCAATTACATCACTACATTGTATACGATCGAAAAACTGTATTGATCACTTTGATTGTATCTCAGAATCAATCAGAAAGGAAGTACTCTTCAAAAAGTATTTGAAACACTTTGAAACAAGGAGAGTTACCCTGAAACATCACGTACGTTCTATAAAATAGAGTCATCTACTCACATATCAATTTTGCAGAGCAACAGGTAGCTGTTCGATCACAATTGTGCTATCAGGGAGTTGCAATTCTAAAGTGTATGAAGCGGGAGAGATTGATGAAAAGACGAAATTTCCCAGTTCATCAATATTTTGTTTATAGACGGTATTCGACTGAGAAGAAAGCAGTACCGGAACACCTTGAAGTGATTCCAGGCTACTTCCTTTGCGTGTGACAAAACCAATGAGTTGCAAAGAATCTCTACGGCTAGCTCCCCGATCTAGTTGGATCGAGATGTTGAAATCCTCGGCAGCATAACTACGTGGCCAGACCTCGGTGCTTGCGACATCACGTTGATAGGCTAAACGGGGTTGTGGTGGCAAAAATGTAGCAAAAATACGCCGAATTTGACCACTGGACACATCGCGCAAATGACCTATGAAAGGTTTTACTGCATGTGTCGCATAATTATTACTCACCGAGGGCTGAACTGAAACGCGCTCAACAAGCATAGGATCATTCGCTAGAAATTGCGAGAGTGTTGCAATTTCCACAGAACAGAGAATACACGAACTCAGGTGCATTTTAACAACCATAGCACGCTCGTTACTAAGTAATCCTAATTGGTATTCACCTAGTTCCTGATTCTGTGGGCAATCCCACCGGTAAAGCTTTTGGGTAAGCGAGCGTTCGACTTGACGAAAGTCCGCTAATTTTGCAGAACAACTCTGACATCGGGCTAGATGCTGTTGAACGGTTGGCCGTACTATCTCACCTGCCAGATAAGCGAGCAGTTCTTCATCGCGAATTGTCCCTGGTTCACTACACTCCATGAGCGTTTCCTTCAAATTAGGATATTTTTTACAGCGCAATTTAAATAGCGTTTGCCATTTAACAAGAGAGCTGTCCCCACCGGATAGTTAGTCTACAGATTATGTTCAATTCTCCCCAAAGTTCATACGCTGTAAGCTACCCGGCAGTCTTGTATTGTTCTTTCAACCAGAATAAACGAATAATGTGACTATTTTAGCACTTGCCTTTGTAACTATTAAAAATGTGGCCAAAGGCTTCAGATTTTACAGATATTGATGTCTGAAAAGCGTTTGTAAACGACGATTGCGTCTTAATCGCTCTAAGACATTACGTTTTATACGATACACGTCTTCCACAGAAGGGAAGAGCCGATTGTGCTGGCTGCTAATCTCACTTGGTTTCATACCCTGGACATATGCCAGATAGATCAAGACTCGTTCATCTTCACCATTAAGCTCTTCTTGAATAACCTGCCATAAACCTTGAGCAGAAATGTTTGACACGACATCATCTGCCGGATCATCTGATGCTGGTTCATGATCAATTAATTCGAGTGTCTCTTCATATTGACGCGCCTGGCGTGAACGAACCTCGTCAGCTATGACACTATGAACACACATTTTCAGATATTTCAAGACCGCAGCCAACGAATCAAAATTTCCCATTTTAGCGGGTGTGAGTGCCTGGGAGAACTTTGCAAAGGAAGCGTTTACCAGAGGAGCACAACCATCTTGCCCAAGTAATGATGTTGCACTTTGGTGTTGGTTCACCCAGGTAAGTACGAGCGGCGCATACTGCTGGTAAATGCAGGCCCACGCATCTTCATCGCGCTTGCTTATGGCACGACGAAATAACTCTAAGCAATAACGATCATTAGAAACGCTCTGCTTGAGAAATTTGTTAGTTTCTTCGGAGCAGCAACGAGCCAGGTCGTTGATTGAAAGCAGCTCCATTTGCGGCGTGCTATCAGCCCTTCCCCCCCTCAGCTCCGGATCCGACCCGGGGAGATGGGAAAGCTTACGAGACTCCATCGACAATAGCTCCCTGCTTCCAGATAACTAGGTAATTCTCGACGCCCAAAAAGTATACCATGACTCACTTCAGCAAACAAGGCTTGAATAATATTCAAACGCATTCAGAAACGCTGCTCTCGCAGCTAGAAAGATGCTTCATCTTTCTCATCTGAATGAAAGGAAGTATAAGATAAGTAACTTCTAATTTTTTCTATTATCGCACGGTTTGAGGCGGATGTAGAATCTTATGACCTGAAAGTACTTAAGACACTTTTGGTTTTTTGTCGCATTTGTTGCATTTGTCGCTGCTTGTGATCTTTGTTGCAAGCAATCACTGCGACTCGATGTCCTCATAAACGAGATCAAACAAACTATGTGTGAGATACATTGCGACTCAAGAAATATGCTGCAAAATTACGCATGCTACTTTTACAGGATTTTGTAACTGGGGTATATGCCCGGTATGTGGCAATAACACAAGCTCAGAGTTAGAAATGCCTTGATGGAAATCATAGGCACAGATTAATGGAAGCAAATTGTCGCCTTCTCCCCAGATGATAGTCGTTGGAGCCTCCACATCCGCTAAGACAGCATCCAATTCTTCGCGCGGATCATAACCGCGAATAAATCCTGCATAAGCAGGAGTTTGAGCATTTCGTATAAGGGCATCCAGCACAAATCTAGGAACAGGTAGAGGATATCCCAACATCTGCTTGATTGAGTTATTTGCTTCAATTCGATCTTCGACATAGGGCGAATGTATATTCTCTCTTCTCAAACCTGCGCTATTGAGAAGATAAAGCCTCTCAACACGTTCGGGATATTCTACAGCAAAGCGAGTGGCAATCCAACCGCCCAAAGAATTTCCTACAAGCGTTACCCGGGGATATCCAAGCACATCCAGGAAACGCTTAAGATATTGGACATGAGTTTGGATATTGGTACCTTCGGGAGCTAATGGAGTCCTACCAAATCCTGGTAAATCAAGAGCATAAACCAGGCACTCTTTTTTGAGTAATTGCATGAGGACAGCCCAGATCTCTGACGAACTACCCAGGCCATGGATCAAAACGATCGGTGTGCCACGTCTCCCAGCACAATAATAATGCATGCTAACGCCCGCTACATTACATGTTTCTTCGCGCATTCCTGCCACTAGCATACCTGCGCGAACCAGATCAATTATGGTTTCTCGAGGACGATGATACATGCGCTCTACCAGGACAGAGAGACCACATACAGCGAAGATAGTGAGCGCTAATGGAATTAGCGGAATCGATTTTGCTTTTGTTGTCGAGGACATAGAAAAACCTTCTATCGAGTCTGAAAAGCTGATCCCTGCCTGGGTCGATGACGGCCGCAAGGAAATTTCATTCCAACATATTGCACTACCAGCACATTTAACGAAGAAAGACGAATCGGCCACCACTGTCATTCTTCGCTCATGCTCAGAATGACAAGCAAGTGCTCTCCATTTCATCCGCATTCTCGTCAACCTTTACTGTGCTCCTGGATGAATCGGTTGGAATCGATGCCACAAGGATACGCCCCAACAATACACGAACGAAACTGCCGTTGTGTAAATCGTAGGGGCGATTTTCCTGCTAGATCGTTTTGAACAGACTACCAGGAGTTATTCAAGTACAATTGACTTATTCGCCACCGCCACCAACTACAACCTCTGTATTTGATTGTTGGCTATAATCAACTACCACATCCTGGTTGGTCTTCTCCGCGTGTCCCCAAATGTAGAACACCGTTGTCAGCAAGACAATGATGGCCAGCGGAACGAATTGAGTCATCTCATAGGTGAAACGAGTCACGCCATTGCCTGCGACAGTGGCATCTGTCGGCCAGAGAATGAAAAAACTGGCAACCGCAGCATACGCCAACGGCAATAAGCAAACAATCCAGGCGCCAAGCATGCCCCCAGGCACCTTATATGGACGACGCACGTTCGGGTATTTGTAGCGCAAGATCAGATATGAAGGGAAGATGAACAGGTACGACAGGGTAGTTGTCGAGATGACGAAACCCAGCACCAGCCCGAAGAGTAAGACAATACTACCGCTTCCAAATGCTGTAATTATGACAGCTGCTATCATGGCTATCGATGCCACGATACCTGTCATGGTATTCACAAAAATCGGCGTGCCATATTTACCGCTGAAGCGGCCAAAGATGGAAGGAGCCGTACGGTCCAGCGACGCAATAGCGTAGGTGCGATCAGCGCCAATAACCCAGGAACCACCACTGGAAGCCAGGCCGAACACAAAAGCAATCGCAACGAGCCAACCCACAGGTGTAGCAAGGGGGCCTAGGACAGTGTCAACAGCTTTAAAAGCCTGGAGGAAACCGCCAACATTGGTAAGTTGAGACTTCGAGAGCGTAAAGAGGACTGTCGCAATCAGCGCAATGTAACCAATTACCGAAATGGCACCTGAGCGGATGATCGAACGAGGCACATCGCGCTGGGGATTAACCATCTCCTCACCGGCGCCGTTCTGCAGCTCAAACCCAACCCACTGAAAAATCAATATCGGAATGACCGCTATGAAAATCGGGGTTGTAGGCGCCAGATCTCCAAAGGACAGGTGCTCACCTGTGGCGTGTCCTCCAGCAAAGAACCATATCGCAAGAATTGCGAAAAGGGCGATAAGCCCGAATTTGGCATATGTACCCCAGACTGAAAGCCATTTCCCGACATGCAGGGAAAGGATAGCAGACCAGGTAACTCCCCAGATGAAGATGAGGGCAACCACGATTCTGAAAATGGCATTGGTCGCGACACTGCCACCTACCTGGTAGTTAATATTACCGAAGAAGAATAAGGAGATAGCACCAATGGCCGTGATCGACAACGTTCCACCGATCCACAGCGGGTTAGATATCCAGTAGAGCATCGAACCCAATGCTGCAAAATAGCGTCCACCCGCCATTTTGCACCACTCGTAGACGCCGCCTTCCTGGGGAAAAGTCGTTCCTAGTTCCGCTACAAGCAACCCATAAGGTACGAAGAAGGTTACTGCAGAAATTAATAGCCAGGTGAGGGCCTGCCCACCGTTTGAAGAAACGGCACCGATCGTGTCGAGACCAATAATTCCGGCAATAGTGATGAAGATCATATCGAAGACTTTGAACTCTTTACGGAGCTTCTTTTTCTCGTCAAGAGTTGCTTGGGAAGAGACTTCACGGACACTTGTATCCATGCGGGATATCCTCCTTTACGTCATGTGACTTGATGACGCTTATTCAACAATTTGATATGTTGAAAGCCATATATGATGATTCTAAAATAATAACAGCGAATACATCGAGGAATACGAGGTTGGTTATTGAAGATTGTACAATTACTGTAAAAGACACCTCCTTGTATCTGACTAGCGGATGACGACGGAATGATGAAGAGGGTAAAAAAATAGCATCGCTACCATTTGCGATAGTATACCATAAACTCTGGAATTTGCAATGCTTAGAGAGAAGAGAAAGTGTCTTGGAGCAGCTACCATGCAGACGTAGAGAATACCAAAATATGAGGAATTCGGACTCAGCCTGTTACCAAAAGTGCGACTCCAATACCTAACAAACCACCAACAATCACCTGGGTAGGCGTATGACCGATAAGTTCACGCAGACGCTTTTCAGCAAATGGCTTGCCCTGGAATGCTTCATCGATCATCTGGTTAAGGATACGTGCCTGAATGCTCACTGCACGCCGCACTCCTGCTGCATCATACATAACAATCACTGCTAGCACCAGGCTAATGGCGAAAGAGGCTGAATCGAAGCCAGCAATACGACCAGTTGCGGTTGCGAGGCCCATAACAAGCGCTGAGTGCGAACTGGGCATACCACCTGAAGAGACAAGACGATTCAATCTAAGCTCACGATAGCGGATCAGTTCATAAATGGTTTTAGTCAGTTGTGCTATCGCCCAGGCAATAAATGACGCTACCAGTATGCGATTCTCCAAGAGAGCTTTCATGATGTGGTTGAGTAAATCTTTCTAAACACGTGGCCTACTCGAAAGGTTCTAAAACCTGCATTCCTTCACTAGATACACGAAGTTGTTGCACGCGTAACTCGGCTTTTTCTAGCAGTTCGTTGCAGTGTTGTGCTAATTTCATGCCTTCTTCAAAAAAGCTGAGCGCGCTTTCAAGTGGCATTTGTCCATCTTGGAGCGCTTCAACTGCTTCTTCGAGTTGCGCGAAGGCTTGTTCAAAGGATAATGTGTCCATTTTTTCCCTCTTTGTTCGTTCTATCGGGTCTATTCAGGGTATTTTGTAAGTGTTACTCTTCCCCACCCCATCCTAGGGAAAGGGAATAGTGGGGACACCCCACACCCCGCTTAGGGACTGCCGTCCCTAAGAACCCTGCTTACTTCTTCAACCCAGGTGGTAATTGGTCTACTATCACACTCGTTTAGGGACTGCCATCCCTAAGAACCCTGCTCATTCATTCAGCCCAGATGACGGTGGGACCTTATCCTGATTTGGGACTGTCGTCAGTAAGCTTTTGTCCATTTACTTGTGCATGTATTTGGCCATCTGTGACCTGGATTGTGAGTTCATCTCCAATGTTTACCTGTTGAGTTTTAGTTACCAGTGAAAGATCGCTGTCTCGACGCACAACTGCAAAACCACGAGCAATTGTTAGTAACGGACTTAATGAATGTAAACGCAAGGCAATACCTTTAAGGCGCTCAACATCCAAAGAAAGTATATGCTCCATGCGCGCTTGTAGGAGCGCTGAAGTGTCGTCAAGTCGCTGTTGCAAACGTTCAAGTTGATATTGCGGATTCAGCCGCTGTAAATCACGCCAATTTCGCGCGAGTAACTCGCGTTGGTCGATAAGATATGTTTCGACAGATTCAGTTAATTCCTCTTCAAATGCCAGCAGTCTCTCGCGCCATTCGTTCATATCAGGAACGGCAGCAGCAGCAGCGGCAGTTGGTGTTGAGGCACGATAGTCAGCTACGAGATCAGCAATTGTGAAATCCGTTTCATGGCCAACGCCACTTATGACTGGGATGTGCGAACGTGCAATTGCACGCGCGACTACTTCTTCATTAAATGCCCATAGATCTTCAATTGATCCGCCACCACGTCCAAGAATTATCACATCTGCTTTGCCATACTCATTGAGTAGATCGAGTGCCCGAGCAATAGCAGTTGGAGCTTCAGAACCTTGCACGAGTGTTGGAGAGAGAATGACTTGCGCAAGAGGAAAGCGAGTGCGAAGCACGCGCAATATATCACGTAGCGCTGCTGCCTCAGGAGAGGTCACAATGCCAACAATTGATGGACTCGAAGGAAGGGGACGTTTCCGTGATTCTTCGAAAAGGCCTTCATCGGCCAAACGCGATTTAAGCTGCTCAAAACGCAGAAATAAGGCACCATCGCCAACCTGCTCAACATTTTCAACATACAATTGCATCTTACCGTCACGTTCATAAAGGGAGATATGACCGTTTGCAGCAATTGCCATGCCATCACGAAGTTCGGGTGTCGATGAACGCAAGCGAGCGTTCTTAAAAAAAACACAGGCCAGCTGGGCTTCGGCATCTTTAAGTTTGAAATAGCAATGACCGGAGGAATAAGTTTTGCAGTCAGAAATTTCACCCCGAACCCATACATCTTGTAATATCTCATCCGTCTCCATTAGCTCTTTCAGATAACGAGATATTTGTGTGACGCTGAACATTGCTGCCGTATCCATAAATAGCATTCTGTCCTCTATCCCTCAGCCAGGCTGTCAATGGTCATGAGGACCTGCCCATACTCTACAGGTTGCCCCTCTTGCACAAAGATCTCAACTACATGACCAGCAACAGTGCTTTCCACTTCGTTTAGTACATTAAGTGACTCGATGGTGCCTACGAGTTGACCTGCTTTCACGCGATCACCTACAGCAACCAGGTTACCTCCCTTCGGTTTTGCCCAGGTATGAAAAGTTCCAACTAAAGGTGCAAGAATTTTGTGTTCCGTTTTATCAGGTTCTATCGCGGCGGGAATATTTAAGGTCACAGGTACATACTGATTCTCTAATGAATGTTCATTGCTAACATGAGTCGTTGCCTTGCGCAGCAGCAGATGAGTTCCTTCTGCAGGGCGCTTCAACTCAAGTTCAGAGACATCACTATTATCGAGCAATCGAACGAGACGCTGTAACTGCTCAATACTCATGACATTGGCAGTTGTATCATCCTGCGATTCATTTGGCAGGCTGGTTTTCGCAGCGGGAATGTAGCTGTTTCCGTCCATTAACGTTTCTCCAACCAGAAACATATACAGTTTTAAGCACGCTCTACATAAGCGCCAGTTGTCGTATTCACACGAATCATGTCACCCGTCGATACGAAAAGAGGTACGTGGACTACCAGACCTGTTTCCATGGTTGCAGGTTTGGTACCTCCCGTTGCTGTATCGCCTTTGAATCCAGGTTCAGTATATTCAACACGCAATACCACTTTTTCTGGCGGCTCGACCGATATAGGGTCCCCGTCAAGGTGGATTAGATCAAGCTCCAGATTATCGATCAGATAATTTTTGGTATCGCCTAGCTGTTCTCCGGTCAGTATAATATCGTCGTAGGTGCTCGTATCCATAAAATGATATTGATCACCATCTTGATATTGATAGATAACTGAGCTGCGATCCAAATAGACGCGTTTGAACTTATCACCTGCGTCACATGTGCGATCTATTGTTGAGCCAGTACGCAAATTACGAAGTTTCATACGAACGATTGCGCCACCTCGACCCATTTTTACATGTTGCCAATCAAGTATGCTACAGGGTTGCCCTTCAAATTCAATGGTTACTCCTTTTCTCAGATCACCAGTAGATATCATTCTTCAAATCTCCTTACATTTAGCGCGAAATCACCAGTCCTGTTGGTGATTTTGTTAATACTTCAGAGCCGTTCTCAGTAACCAGAACACAATCCTCGATACGCACTCCACCCCAACCTGGAATATAAACACCAGGTTCAACAGTAACGACAGAGCCGTCAGGCAGTTGTACATCGTCCGAGGCACGTGGTGATAGTGATGGGCTTTCATGAATCTGTAGGCCTACACCGTGGCCTGTGCCATGAACATAGTACTCTGCCAAATCTTCAAGAGCATTACGAGCTAGCGCATCTGCATCTTTGCCCGAGATGCCTCCATAAATTCCCGACTCACATGTCTTCATAGCTCGAAGCACAGCCTGATATACCTCATGCGCCCGCGGATCAGCGGGTTCACCCAGGCAAATGGTACGAGTCATATCTGCACAATAACCCTTGTACCTGGCCCCCATATCGATCGTGATAAGTTCACCCGCTTGAATTTGGCGCTCGCTCGCATGAGCATGTGGCATTGAGCTATTTGGACCAGAAGCGACAATCGACTCAAAAGATGTACCATCGGCACCTAATTCTACCATTTTGCGCAAAATTTCCCATTGCACCTCTTTTTCGGTCATACCTGGTTGTATCCACTCGCAGAGATGGGCAAAGGTTTGATCTGTAATGGAAATTGCATGCTTGAGCAATTCCAGTTCATACGGTCGCTTTACAAGTCGCAAATGCTCTACAGGGCTTTGCTCGAATGCCTGGAGAGTAAAGATGTCCTTACCTGCATCCCTGACCTTCTCATATTCAGCATATGTGATAGCATCAGATTCGAAACCGATCTTTTTCCAACTATATTCACCAGCAAGTTCAGCAATAATCGGAGCATAACCGCGCGCTAAAGGCACGATCACTTTCCAACCTGTAGCCTCTTTCTCGGCTATCTCTTTATAAAGTGTGTTGGTCAATAGTATCTGTCGGTTCTCACCTACCAGCAGCAAACCTGCGCCTTCCGTGTCTTCATTGAACCAGCCACTCAGATACGAGCGGTTCTGTGGCTGAATAACGAGAAAAGCGTCAAGCCCGTGTTCTTTTATCCATCTTTGTAGCTGGCTCGTTGGATCGTGCTGCATAAATATCCTTCTTCAAGTTTTGGAGTATGATACCATAGATTGCTTTGTCTGCCCATATTCCGTATTCAGCGTTTCACTGGAATTGTCGAAATAGGGATGACCGCTGGCACTCCAGATTCACTCATCAGTTGATTAAATGCGGCCACATCCGTATTGATGACCTCCTTGAGCCGCTGTAGTTGCACATCGATGCGCTGTACAAGATCCTCATAAAGCTCATAGATCTGGCTGGTTGGTGCAGCCTGAGCACTAGATATGACCGCTGCAAGCCAGGCTAGTTTACCATTGAGCTTGACTGGCCAATTCATTGTATCTTGCCGAGTTTTAGCTTTTGATTGAGTCAATTCGTCTTCAATCGGAGCTAATTTCTCTTTTATTGACATGCGCAGATGCGACGATAGCCTCATGATCTTGCCGTTCTCTCGAACGTCTCACCCAATCTTCAACTTGCTGTCGGATATTTCTTAGCATATTGATAGCATCGTGGGTTTCTGAGAGCTTATTCCTCAGTCTGAGAAGCAGTTCAAATTGAGCGTCCAGGTCTTCTTGTGAAGCTGTCCCTCTCGGGTCCTTCTGGATTTCGAAAATTTCGGTCAAGGTTTGATCTCCCACCTCAAGTTCCACCAGATAGTTACCAGGAGCGGCAGCGGGTCCTGTCATTACAGCCTCAGATGCCACATAGCCATCAATTTTCTTTGGGTCCGGGAAGCACATGTTCCAGATAAAACGGTTTGTCCCTGCTTCTTTGGGAACACTCGGATCTTTTTTCTCTTTCTCCTCCTCTTCGTCTGTCGGATCTACAGCCCCTTCTAACGATAGGATTCGACTAGCCTCGCTTGTGAATGCTTTGATCACTTCACCTTGCATAGTTCGAAAGGTGAGCTTCACCTCTCCTTCAGGTTTCTGCTTCAGAAAATAGTAGACGATCACACCATCAGGTGGATTTTCACCCGCATCCATATTGCGATCAACCATACCCCCACCGGGCTTGCGCTGGCGTCGAGCCGTAATCATCCTATCGCCTGTCATTCGATAAAAAGTTCCCGGGCCTGATGGATGTGAAAATCCCCAACTCGTCATAAAACGCACTGTAGGTCGCGGCTTGAACAGATAGATTGTGGCATTTTGAAGCTCTTGACTAATAAAACGTAAAGGAGTCAAGTCGTCCAGAATCCATAGCGAGCGGCCGTGTGTAGCTACAATGAGGTCAGTATCTTTAATAACAAGATCATGGATGGGCACTACAGGCAAATTCAGGCGCAGAGATTGCCAATATTCTCCATCGTCAAATGAAACGAAAATACCAGCTTCTGTTCCAGCAAATAAAAGTCCTCGCCTAATTGGATCTTCGCGGATCACTCTTGTAAATTCATTATCCGCAATACCTGTCGTAATTTTTGTCCAGGTTGCTCCATAATCGTTTGTTTTATAAAGATATGGTTGGAAATCGTCCCACTTATAGCGGTTCGCTGCGACATAGGCAACCGCAGGATCATGTGGAGAAGGCTCAATGATACTGATGAGCGACCATTCAGGTAAATCCGTTGGGGTGACGTTCCTCCAGTTCTTTCCATCATCTTGTGAAATATGAATCAAGCCATCATCTGATCCAGCCCAAAACAATCCTTTTTGGATGGGAGACTCGGCAAATGCGAAGATAGTACAGTAAAACTCAGTGCCAGTATTATCTCTTGTGACTGGGCCACCAGAGGGTTCCAACTTGGAGATATCGTTACGAGTGAGATCTGGGCTAATAATTTCCCAACTGCTGCCCTCGTTGATTGAACGAAAGACATGATTACCAGTCACATACAGCACATTGGGATCATGAGGTGAAAGCATGGTGGGAAAAGTCCATTGAAAACGATACTTCACATCCTTCGCGCCCCAACCTGTAGCTGCTTCAGGCCAAACGGTGATATTTCGTTCCTGCCGGGAATGATGATCGTAACGTGTAAGATAACCATGATAATTCCCTGCAAACACGATATTCGGATTATCTGGACGAACAGCAATATAGCCGCTCTCGCCACCTCCAACTTCGTACGAGTCCGATTGCGTGATACCAGCAAGATTGGAGCGACTGGGCAAGCTGATTGTCGTGTTATCTTGCTGAGCCGCATAGACTCTGTAAGGAACCTGGTTATCAGTTGTTACATGGTAAAATTCCGCAGTGGGCTGATTATAGATGGTAGACCAGCTATTTCCTCCATTGAATGAGATACAGGCCCCGCCATCATTTCCCTGAATTATGCGTTGGGGATTTTGGGGATCAATCCACAAGTCGTGGTGATCTCCATGGGGAATATATACCTCGAAAAATGTTCTCCCTCCATCAACAGATTTCCATGCCTGGACATTCAAAACCCAGATAGTTTCTGGGTCCTGGGGATCGGCATACATATGCTGGTAATACCATGGGCGAGCGCGTAGATTGCGATCCTCACTTCGTCTCTCCCAGTTCTCACCTCCATCATCGGACATGAAAATTGCCCCATCTTCGGCGTCAATGGCAGCCCAGACGCGATTTTCCTTGGCAGGGGAAACAGCAAGTCCGATCTTACCAAGCATCCCTTTCGGCAGGCCTTGATTCCGTGTTATCTCGTTCCAGGTATCTCCACCATCAACCGATTTGAAGATACCACATCCTTCACCTCCGCTAATGAGCGTATAAGGTTTGCGTTCAGTTTCCCAGAAGGCCACGTATACTATGCGTGGATTATTTGGATCTAATGTGAGGTCATTGGCTCCTACCTTATCGCTTTTGAACAGGATGTGCTGCCATGTTTTTCCGCCATCAGATGAACGATATAATCCCCTTTCAGGATTTGGCCCATGAGCATGACCCAGCGCTGCGACATACACCAGATCAGGATTTTGGGGATGAATGCATACTTTAGCAATATTTCTGGTATTTTCCAGACCAAGATGAGTCCAGGTCCTTCCTCCATCGGTGGATTTATATACTCCATCGCCATGTGAGACATTGCCTCGAATAGTAGTCTCGCCCATACCAACATACACAATATTAGGATCGGAGTTTGAGACAGCGATCGCGCCAACTGAAGCGCGTTTAAAAAATCCGTCTGACACATTTTCCCAGACCAATCCACCATCAGTTGTTTTCCAGACACCCCCTCCTGTCGATCCAAAATAAAATACCAGGGGATGTGCTGGATCTCCTGCTACCGCGACTACCCTTCCTCCGCGAAATGGGCCAATAAGACGCCATTCAAGCGAATGAAGTAAGGAAGGATCGATCACAGGTTGCTGTTTAGAAGATGCAGCATTGGAAGATGAATTTGCTTGAAAATTTACTGTAGCATGCTCGTTTCCCATAACATCTCCATACTTTTACTATTACTGGCGTCGGAGCAAGTAAACACTCAATTGCCAGCACACAATATACCAATTTGGGGAAAGCGCTCATAAGATAAGCTACAACAGTGTATCATAACCAACTTCATTTCAGGAAGATAGAAAATAAATCCTGGTTGATCCGTGTTTAATGAATGTAGCGGCATTTCAAAAGATGTAGATTTAAGAGCAATGTGGAACCTATATGCTATAATCATTAAGTCGCTACAGTAAAATGATAGCCAGGAAGCTAACTTGGTACAACCATGAACTCTGGCAGACTATATAGCGCAGATAATCCTCTGCTTAGCCATAAACAGTGCCACCAAAAATCAGGCATACGAGTGAAAGTCGTCCTTTCAATTTCTTCACTGTGTTTTCTGCTGTTTTTTTGCATAAGTTGTGGCCAGTCCCAGGAAGCGCAAACGAGTAATACCAGCAATCAAGAGCAGGCAAACAAGGTATCCAATCAGATTACCTACGTGGCTATTGGAGCCTCTGATACATTTGGGATCGGCACATCAGATCCTTATATGGAGAACTGGCCAACTGATCTAGCCGATAAACTCAATCAAAAGGTCCATCTCATCAATCTTGGTATACCGGGAACTACGCTTCATGATGCCCTTAGCTTAGAACTTCCTGTTGCGCTCGACTCACATCCAAAACTGATCACCATCTGGCTAGGTGTGAACGATATCGCAGATAAAGTACCTGTCAATAGCTACTCTCACGATCTGGATATTCTGCTGACACGCCTACAGTATGGAGCATCATCGGCACGTATTTTAATAGCAAATATTCCAGATCTAACACTTCTGCCGTATTTTGCATCTTACAATCAGCAAGAGTTGCTCAACGTAATTGATGAATACAATCTCGCTATCGCTCAAGAAGCGCAACAACACCATGCTATACTGGTGGACATGTCCCAGCAAAATTACAACCTGAGAGCCCACCCAGAATATATCAGCAATGATGGCTTACATCCGACTGATCTCGGGTATTCACAGATTGCGGAGTTATTTTACAAGACTTTACAGCAATCTCAGAGATGAACGTGCATATATGACTCAACTTTTCGGTATTCCATTGGATACTCTCACTATTATCCTGGTAGCGATAACCATCTGTATCATAATTGGTGTGAGTGCACTGGCAATCACGAATGCAATTTTTTTCAAAATTGGTATCCGAAATATTCCCCGTCGCCGTTCACAAATGCTGTTAATTGTATTCGCGCTTATGCTTTCGACTACACTCCTATCCAGTGTACTTGCTACTGGTGATGTGATTTCGGCAGCAGTGCAAACAGTCGCTGTCTCTAACCTTGGAAATGTGGATGAGACTATTCAAAGCTCAAGCTCACCTGGATTCTTTGATGATCGTATCTATTATCAACTGCGCAATAGGGTTCGGAATGATCCCAATATTGCAGCAATTGGGGCAGCATTGATTGAACAGGGTGTGCTGGTCGCGGATGTGACTTCTCGCCAGGTACGCTCAAAAGTCACAGCCCTTGGCGTCTTACCTGGTAGTGAACAAGGTTTTGGTACAATTCAAGACGATACCAGCAAAGTACAGTACCACATTGCCGATCTTCAAACCAACCAGGTTTACCTCAACCATACATTGGCGGTGCTTATAAACGCACATGCTGGAGATACGATCTATTTGTATTCTAAGCGCTGGCCAGGGAAGCGATATACGATGCATGTACAAGCAATCATCGCTGATGGAGGACTTGTCGGGGAGCAACCGTATATTATAAGCCAGGTAAAAACTTTTCGTGACATTGAACACCGTTTCGATGATATCACCCAGATTTTTGTATCAATTCACGGAACAGATTCGATCGGGTTTGATGTTTCAGAAAGTGTTAAGCAGACATTGAGCGCGGGAATTCCCTCCTATCTCCATGTCAATGAGGTCAAAGAACAGGGTGCGCAGTTAGCTCAACTTGCTGATGATATTTTTTCCCGCATTTTTACTCTTTTTGCTCTTTTTGCTTTAGCCATCAGCCTCCTTTTGATATTTCTGATATTTGTGCTATTAGCGGCTGAACGTCGAGCAGAGATGGGTATGGCACGCGCTATAGGTGTTCAGCGCAGGCATCTCGTTTTGATGTACATATTCGAGGGAACAGTCTACGATTTTATCGCTTCATTTATTGGCCTGTTTATCGGCATTGGTATTGGGGTACTCCTTTTCATCTCACTCGGACCTATTCTTGCGCGTTTTAATTTTCCACTCAAACTTGTCATCCAACCTCGGAGTCTTGTGATTGCTTATTGTCTGGGCGTGATTTTCACGTTCTGTTCCATTGGAATTTCAGCATGGGTGGTAAGTCGTATGACTGTAGTGGATGCCCTACGTAATCTTCCCGAGTCAGAACGACCATCTGCTTCTCTCATCGAGCTTTCAACACAGTTGTTTGGTTTCATAAAGAGCATTGGCTCGACACCCAGGCTACGGCGCATAATACTAGAACAAATTCCAGAAACCTTGATTGGATTGATCAGCAGATTGGCACGATTGGGCATCTTGCCATTACTGGCTGGATACGCATTGTTTGAGTTTGGATTAAAAAGATCACAAATTACACCTTTTTCTCTTGGGCTTTCATTGCTCGTGATTGGTGTAGGTTTGCTTCTTGTGTCAGTTGTTGACTGGATTTTAGATCAGTTGGGGAGAAATACATGGAAGAAGTACGTTCGAAGAATATTTGCCGCCGTCGTTGGGCTTACGATCTTTGCTTACTGGGCACTACCGTTTGATGCATTAGCAATATTGGGATTGCCACGCTTTCAGGGGGGAGTAGAAGTTTTCTTCGTAGCAAGCTTAATGATGGTATTTGGGGTTGTCTGGGCATTCATAGCGAATGCTGATCTACTTATTCGACCACTTTTGGCACTCTGCTCGTGGTTACCAGGATTACAAATCATGACCAGGTTGGCATCAGCTTATCCTTTGCACAACCGTTTCCGAACTGGTTTGAGTATTGTCATGTTTAGCCTGGTCGTTTTTGCAATGACAACCATGGCAGTTATAACGAATGCGATGCAGAACAACTATACTGATATCAACTACCAGACTGGTGGCTATGATATTCAGGCGGTGGCATACTTTAAGCCAATTACCGACATCCGCTCAGCCCTAATCAGCCACGGCATAGATCCCAATGCATTTAGCGCAATAGGCACACAGTCATCAACAGCAATAGGTGTGATCCAGCCAGATGCTGATACTCCAGCATGGCATATATATCCAGCCCAAGTTGTTAGTGGAGGATTTTTACAAGGTTATGGCTTACACCTTACCGCACGTGCACAGGGGTTCAACAACGATAATGCCATCTGGCAAGCATTACAAACCCATCCCAATTATGCACTTATCGATGACTCAGCGCTCCCCTACCGGCCATCTAGCCTGGTCAATTCGCCAGTCTATGATCCAAATGCTCCATCGCCTAACGCTGCAGGTTCTCCCACAATTCCTCCAGGTTTTGATCCATACTTCACCTACACGATGAGCGGAGTGTATCAAGGCGAAACAAGCTTCGCGCCAACACAGGTATGGGTAGCCGGTTTCCAACAACAATCAGCACTAAAACTTACCATTATAGGGGTTGTTGATAACAGCGATAGCGCGCATTTTGGACTGTACATCTCCCAAAAAGCGTATAGCAATTTCCAAACTGACCCAACGACACCTGAAGCTGAGACATACTATTTCAAAGTTGCTCCAGGCCAGGATAAACGGGCTTTAGCTCTGGCGCTGGGATCAGCCTTCCTGGATAATGGCCTGGAAACAACTGTTCTGGAAGATGCAATCTGGTTAGTGCGAGGGCCACGTATTCTGCTCAGTAATGTGTTATTAGGCGTAGTCGGTTTGACACTATTACTGGGAGTAGCTGCGCTTGCAATTACAGGAACTCGAGCTGTGGTTGAGCGAAGACAACAGATAGGCATGCTGCGCGCACTGGGATCTAAGAGACGACTACTGCAGGGGGCATTCCTATGTGAATCATTCTTCGTAGGATGTATTGGTAGTTTGATAGGTGTCACTCTTGGCCTCATTCTCTCACGCAACATTTTTGCTGTAAATTTCTTTGAACAATTCCATACGGGTCTGACATTTTCAATTCCCTGGCAGGAACTAGGCCTGATTGTAGGAATAGCGCTATTAGCTTCGCTTCTAGCAGCCCTGCTTCCTGCATGGCAGGCTGGGAGAGTTGCACCATCCGAGGCATTGAGGTCGTAGGAGGAAGATCAAATGCTAGAACATCCAATTATTGAAGCACAAAAAGTACATAAAATATATCGCAGCGGACAATTACGTGTGGAGGCGTTGCGCACAGTTGATATGGCTGTTGCTAAGGGAGAAATGGTAGCTATCATGGGCCCAAGCGGTTGCGGCAAGACAACGCTGCTTAATTGTCTTGCAGGGCTTGATAGTATCGATGATGGCAACATATTCATTCAGGGTGATAATTTACGTGATTTGACTGATAATCAGCGCACTACCTACCGTGCCAAACATATGGGTTTTGTCTTTCAAGATTTCAACCTTTTGCCTATGCTTAGTGCAGTAGAAAACGTAGAACTGCCCATGTTAGTTTCTAACACTTCTACCAGGAAAGCCCGCAGCCGGGCGTTAGAGTTGCTTGATCGTGTTGGTCTTGCGGATCGGGCGCACCATCGTCCGGCTGAACTTTCAGGAGGACAACGCCAACGCGTTACGATTGCACGTGCATTGACAAATGATCCCGCTATTGTTTGGGCAGATGAACCGACTGGTAATCTTGATAGTGAATCTGCTAACGATGTAATGGATTTACTCACGCTTTTTAATCGCGAGCATGGTCAAACACTGGTCATTGTAACCCATGCCTTAGATGTAGGAGAACGAGCAAATCGCATTATTCGCATGCAAGATGGGAATATCATTTAGGCGGATATCGTTAATGAGCCAGCTCATAACCTTTTGATTCGGCCTCCACCAATTCCCGTACCACATCCTTGATATGTGATGAAGTCAATCCATAGAGCTCTTTGAGAATTGATGGAGCGCCATGCTCGATCAGTCTGTCAGGAAAGCCAACGAGCCGCACTTCTACGGACTGGAGCAGGCCATGAGACTCTAAAAGTTCAAGCACTGCGCTTCCAAATCCACCAGCAACCATGTGGTCTTCAACTGTCACAACACGACGCGTTCCAGCCCCGAGACGTACAATCAGTTCTTCGTCAAGTGGTTTAGCCCAACGAGCATTGACAACGGCAACGCGAATTCCGTCTTCCCTCAACTCCTTAGCCGCCTGTTCAGCCAGAGCAACTGTAGTACCGTATGCAAGAATGACACAGTCTTGCTTCTCAGCCTCCTCCAGTGTGGAGGGGCTGAGAAGCTCGGCTTTACCAACTTCTAGTATTTGCAGTTCGGGATCAATAGAAACTCCTGCGGCCTTTCCACGGGCATAACGCAAACCAACGGGACCGTCCATATATATCGCTGTATAGAGCATATGGCGCAGTTCATTTTCGTCCTTAGGCGCCATGAGTTTCATATTTGGGATAGTCCGCAAAAACGCAATATCAAAAATGCCGTGTTGAGTGGGGCCATCTTCACCAACGACTCCCGCTCGATCCATCGCAAACACGACATGTAAATCTTGCATACAAACATCGTGAACTACCTGATCAAATGCACGCTGCAAGAAAGTCGAATAGATGGCAACGACAGGTCGCAGGCCGCCAACTGCAAGCCCGGCCGCAAAGGTAACAGCATGTTGTTCAGCAATGCCTACATCGAAGTAGCGTTCAGGAAAGCGCTGGTGCATCTTTTTCAAACCGGTACCCTCGGCCATGGCTGCAGTAATCCCGACTATCGTTTTATCTTTCTCAGCAATCTCCACAAGGGCATTGGCAAAAACTTCAGTATACGTTGGTGGGTCGTTGAGATTCTTCTTGATGACACCAGTAGCATAATCATAGGCTCCAGGCCCGTGCCACTTGGTAGAATCGTTCTCAGCGTATTCCCAGCCTTTGCCCTTTTTGGTAACAACCTGAACAATTACTGGGCCTTCAACATGTTTAATGTTCTCAAAAACATCCAGCAAATGAGGCAAGTCATGTCCATCAAATGGACCAAAGAACTTGATACCCAGTTCCTCAAAAATCATTCCATTTTTATTGTGCATGACAAAATTCTTGATACTCATCTCAGCCCACCCAGCGGCTTCACGAGCCCTATCTCCTACCCTGGGCAACTTCTCGATCGAACCTTTAGCCATCTCGCGCAATCGGCGATAACTGGGCGAAGTTTCCATACGCCGCACATTACTCAAATAATGGTGGAGAGCGCCAACATTATCCGAAATTGATTTTTCATTATCATTCAGCACGATGATAAGATTTTTCTTTAAGCTGCCGGCATTATTGATGGCCTCTAAGGCCATACCACCTGTCAATGCACCATCGCCGATTACTGCAATCACTTTGAAATCTTGACCTTGCAAATCACGTGCCACAGCCAATCCAAGGGCTGCTGAAATCGATGTGCTTGCATGACTTGCGCCAAATACATCATATTCACTCTCTTCGCGTCTGAGGTAGCCAGAAAGACCTCCAAACTGGCGAATGGTATGAAAACGATCACGCCGCCCTGTCAATAATTTATGCACATATGCCTGATGTCCAATATCCCAAACCAACAAGTCGTCTGGCGTATTGAAGACATAATGCAGAGCCATGGTCAACTCAACTACACCAAGATTAGGAGCCAGGTGACCACCTTTTTCAGCAACTTTTTCGACTATTTCACGCCGAATCTCTTCAGCCAATTGGTCCATTTGTGCTGGTTTCAAAGCGCGTAATTGTGTCGGACTATCAATAGTGTCGAGAATCCTGGTCAAGTGTTTCCTCCAATTTTTGGTGTACTATTTTAGGTACCACGGGTAAACCTACATATTAGCTCAACTTAGTCTTATTGAACCGTCCAGAGTGTTAATTGGTATGAATCTCTCGTTCAGTGAGGAGCGATGGACATCATATGTACTCATATCGAAATGGCTTTACTTGAATGACGCTTTTATTAAACGAAGCGGGTCTTGTACAAGTCATTTATATAAACATTATATGTTTGAATACTTGTCTCTGCAAATGTCTCGACTAAAAAATTCATGCACCTGGGGTCTTGACGGCACCTCATCCCCCTTCAGAAGGGGCTTTAGCATATATAAATCGCATCTTGACATGTTAACGCTTTCTTCATATTATGACATGGGAATTACCACTATGGTTTCAGTGGTATTAAATGCGATTCGTGCAGGGGTAATCTTCACATAGCAATGGAGTAATAAATGCTCCAGGTACCGATTCATATTTCGGGTTAATTATGTGATCCTCTCTTGCATAAGAAGGTGGAGAATGACAAGGAAAGATAGCGAGAAAGAAACAGACAGGCCACATTACTATTCACAATTCTGGTTGGATGTGGCGGCAGGACGTACCGTCATTGGCGCGGCCAAAGGCGAAGATGAGACTGACCTCGTCGAAGAAGAGTCAGATATGTCTGAACCTGAGATGGAATCAACACCTCTACGGAGAGCTGGGCGCAATCATGCTGCCGCGGTAAATGATGGCTATACCCCATCACGTACACAAACTGTTGTTGAGCCAGCATACGAGCCAGAAGAATTCGTAGAGAACGAAGAGAACGATTTCGATCTGGCAGATGAAGTAGAAGATCTGGAGCTTCCGGATCTGGATGAAACAGAAGAGGAAATTAGTATCCCTGAAGCTGTCATCATACCGGATGAAGAAGAAAGAGAAGAAGGGGACGAGGGGGAGGAAGATCTCTTCTTTGATGAGGAGATCGAAGATGAAGATGAGGATGATGGTAGCTGGGGAGCTCGCGGTCGTAAAAAGCCAAAGCCTGGTAGGCAGGTAAAAGCGCCAAAACCAACAAAAAGGCCAAAGCGGGAACCGAGACGCGGTTTTTAATCATTGCAAGCACGAGTAATGAAAGGAGAGGTAGAAAGGCTTAGTAGCCCTCAATCTCTTCTTTCATTCCAGTGCGTGGCAACAAGTTTACGGGTAAATTCCTCGTACCTGTGTCGCTTCGGCAACACGTGAGATGGCCAGCATATTGGCAGCCAAGCGCAGTTCGCACGAAGACTGATCAGCTTTTTCAGCGACGGCTGCAAATGCTCGATTCATGATCATTTCAAGCTTCTGGGTAATCTCTTCGACACCCCAGAAGAAGCTTTGTAAATCCTGCACCCATTCAAAATAACTCACTGTTACACCACCAGCATTTGCGAGGATGTCTGGAATGACCAGAGCGCCTTTATTGAAAAGTATGTCATCCGCTTCAGGAGTTGTCGGACCGTTGGCAGCCTCTGAAATAATTTTAGCTTGAACGCGGTCAGCATTTGCTGAAGTAATAACACCTTCGGTAGCAGCAGGTATCAGAATATCACAAGGAAGCTCCAGCACATCCTGTACACTTACTTTCTGCGCATGCGGAAAATTGATAACGCTACCTTGCTCTTGCTTAAAGCGCAACACTACGGCAGGATCAAGGCCAGCTTCGTTATAAATACCACCCTTAGTATCGCTCACTGCAACGATTTTACATCCCTCATGATGGAAAAGTCGAGCAGCGATGGAGCCAGCGTTACCAAAGCCCTGGACGCTTACACGGGCGCCTTTTAAGGGCATTCCGACCCGTTTGGCGGCCTGACGTGTAACAAATAAAACACCAGTAGCTGTGGCATCATTTCGACCCTCACTACCACCGATAGATAGGGGTTTACCTGTGACAACAGCTGGAATAGAGTAGCCCTCATGCATGGAATACGTATCCATAATCCATCCCATTACTTGAGCATTTGTGTTCACGTCAGGCGCTGGAATGTCACTGTGAGGGCCTATGACGATTGAAATTTCGGTCGCATAGCGGCGAGTGAGACGTTCTAGTTCACTCGGATTCATCTGTTTGGGATCACAAATAACACCGCCCTTCGCGCCACCGAACGGAATACCCACGACTGCACACTTCCATGTCATCCACATAGCAAGTGCTTTGACTTCGTCGAGAGTTACCTCAGGGCTATAGCGAATGCCACCTTTGGCGGGGCCACGGTTGACATTATGCTGAACGCGATACCCAGTAAAGGTTTTTACTCGTCCATTATCAAGTCGTACCGGGAAATTAACTGTCAGTTCACGTTTGGGTTGTCGCAGAATCTCTCGCATATCCTCTGAGAGGTTGATTTTGTCAGCGGCTGCTTCGAATTGTTGTACAGCCATATGATAGGGATTCAATGCGGCAGACTTCACATCGTCGTGCATGGTCTGCATTTCTCCTTTTAAAATGACGCAACACCCTTTAGTTCGTTGTTGTTGCGTCTAGTTTTTCTATGAGTATTTTTCGAACACTATCGGCCTTTGCCTGGCCTCTGGTCTGCTTCATCACCTGACCAATCAACGCTTGCAAAGCATTTGTTTTGCCAGCCCGATAGTCATTTGCAGCTTTGGAATTGTTGGATATCACCTCCTCTACAATTCGCTCCAACGCGCTCAAGTCACTAATGGGGGGTTCAAACCCTTTTTCTTTCACAATCACATCGGGCATCTTGCCTGATGCAAAAGCTTCCTCTAACACTTCTTTGGCTTGTTTACCTGTTATACGTTCCTTCTCTAGCAGATCGAGTAAATTAGCAGATGCTAGCGGAGAAAGGGGATTCTCGGATACGGGTATAGAGTTGGATTTCAGCAATCGCACCACATCATTAAGCACCAGGTTAGCAGCAGCTTTAGCCCGCTCTTTCAACTCGTTTGCGCGAGAAACTGCTAAAACGGATTCAAAGTAATCTCCCAGTGCTTTATCTTCAGTCAACACATTTGCATCCTGAACTGAGAGCCCATATTCGTCAATGTATCGCACGCGCCTTGCATCAGGCAATTCTGGAAGTTTGGCGCGTAATTCTTCAACCCAATCGCTGCTGATTAATAATGGTGGGAGGTCCGGTTCGGGAAAATAGCGATAATCATGCGCATATTCCTTGCTGCGTTGCGAGACAGTAATACCCTTTGTTTCAACCCAACCACGTGTTTCCTGATGAATAGCCTGTCCAGATCGTAATAACTCAGTCTGGCGCTGTGCCTCATAGGCTAATGCTCGCTCTACCGAACGGAAGCTATTCATATTTTTGATTTCTGTCTTGACCCCTAATTCCTGTTGTCCTTTTGGGCGTATTGAAATGTTGGCATCACAACGCAGGCTTCCTTCCTCCATACGGCCTGAAGAAACGCCCAGATATACCAGGATTTCACGCAATTTCTGCATGTAGAGTCGTGCTTCCTCTGGAGAGCGCATATCTGGCTCGCTGACTATCTCCATCAAAGGGGTGCCAGAACGATTAATATCTACCAGGCTATAACCGTCATGATGTAGTAGACGAGCGGTATCTTCTTCAAGATGGACACGTGTAATGCCGATACGTTTCATCTGACCATGGTGATCAATAATCAGGAATCCATTTTTACTCAACGGTATATCATATTGCGAGATTTGGTAACCCTTCATTAAGTCAGGATACGAATAGTTTTTACGGTCAAACTTTGAATACTGAGGAATCTCACAGTTGAGGGCCAAAGCTGTCATGATCGTATAAGCAACGGCCTGTTGGTTTATAACGGGTAATACACCCGGCATACCCATACATATAGGACAGACATGAGTGTTTGGAGCGGCATAGGCATAATCTGTGCTACACGAACAGAACATTTTGCTGTTGGTTAGAAGTTGTGAATGCACTTCAAGTCCAATAACAACCTCGTAATCAGCAGCAACTATAGTATCAATAGCCATTTTTTCCTACCTGACCTTTTGTATCAATTTTCATTTTGCGTATGTAATTGATTGTAAGTCTAGCCCTTTCAAGGCCATTCGTCAATGGTTAGAAGTCCAGGTAGCATCACAGTTTTATATCGCATTAACACTATCTCTCAGCATATCCAAAACGCGCAGATTCGCCCATCCATCTTCTGCTGTATAGAGCAAAGGTGATTTTTCCATTACGCTTTTTGCGAAATGCGAAATCATGAGTTCATAGGGATCAGATGGCGCAAACACTTGTTGCTCAAAGTTTGCGCCTCGCTGGATGAGCAGATGGGTTGTGTCGTTCTGCCAGGCAGTAAAGGCCAGTGGCGCTGTTACGGCGCCTTTTGTGCCAACTACTTCGATTACTTGATGTTCTGTAGCCACAAAGCTAGATTGCATATGTGCAGACACTTCTTCACTAAAGCACAGAATGGCACTCGTACTCAAGTCAATAGCTTCCTGGTTATAGGAGTTGACTGCCCGCACTGAAATTGGCTCAGAGCCAATCAGCCATCGAGCGGCATTTACGCAGTAACTACCAACATCGAGTATGGCACCACCTCCAAATTGTTTATACGATCGATAATTGCCAGGTGCATTAAAATTGAAAGAAAAAGCCGCATGTAAAAAACGCACATCTCCAAGTTCGCGTGTAACAAGCATCTGCTTCAGGTAACGCATACGAGGATGGAAGCGGTACATCACAGCCTCCATCAACAGAACATTTGCTTGATTGCACGCAGTTATCATTTCTCTGCATTCATCTGCATTCATAGCAAGTGGTTTCTCGCAGAGTACATGCTTCCCTGCCTCTGCTGCGCGGATTGTCCATACACGATGCAAGTGATTTGGTAATGCGATATACACTACATCAATGTCAGGATCATCGAGCAAAACCTGGTAATCAGCATAGAACCTTTCTATGCCAAAGCGTAAAGCAACTTCCCGCGCACGCTGTTCATTGCTACTTGCAACAGCCAATGTAAGTGAGTTGGATATCCCTTGAATAGCTGGGATTATAGCACGAGTTGCAATAAATCCGGGGCCGAGGATTCCCCATTTACAGTACATTTGCTCCTCCTGAAACCTTGCGTCCTATCGTTTAATTATTATAGTTTATTGAATTGAGTCGTTGGATTGCAAATGTGGCAAGTTGGCAATTTCGTCGATATGCTGTATACTGTTGCGTAACAAAGATGACTGAAACAAGGCGACCGAATCAAAGGTCGCCTCTACAGTTTATCTGTCAATCGTGAAGAGTGCGTTCTGGAAGAGATACGTTCAGCGGGTAGGAGAATAACCACGAATGTCCCTAATAAACATGGCCAAAAGAGAAATTAACTGCAAGATAGTCTATTACGGCATTGGTCTGTGTGGCAAAACCACTAACCTGCATTATATACACCAGGCAGTCAACCCTAAAGATGTAGGAGACATGGTTTCGATTGATACAGAGACCGAACGTACTCTTTATTTCGATTTACTTCCACTGGAACTTGGCAAAGTTCATGGCTTCCAAATTCGTTTCCAACTCTATACAGTGCCAGGGCAGGTACTCTACCAGCAGACACGCATCTCTGTCCTCAAGGGCGCTGACTGTGTAATTTTTGTCGCCGATTCTCAGGCGAGTAAATTGCAAGAGAACATCGAGAGTTGGAATGAACTACAGGAACAACTGAGGCGTATGAATAAAGACATTAACGATTTTCCTTTGGTTATGCAATGGAACAAACGGGACTTGCAGGATATTCTGCCAATTTCAGTCCTTGAACAATACCTGAATCCTTACCATGTACCGAGCTTCGAGTCAGTCGCTGTGACAGGGAAAGGTGTAATCGAGTGCTTGCGTGTAGGTATCAATTCCACCTTGAAACGGCTTGAACGAATTTAGTCGTCAACAAACAATCTTTACTCTTCAATTTTCTCCAATACGCGTACATGTCGCCAGATTGGCTATCTAACGATTGTTCAACATGAGATTTGTGTGTATAATGATGCAATAGTTGGGAATATGCTACATGCATAATGAACCTGACTACACTCCCCCCCTTTAAACTCGAGGAGTGAATGCTCTCATCTTAATTTTGAATAGAATGCTAGAAGGGTAGGCAGTACCGCGGCAATTCCGCTCACTGCTCTGCCGTGAGGAATTTGATGGAAACGATAAGAGTGATCGTAGTTGATGAGCAACCGCTATTCCGACAGGGAATATGCTCTACGCTCGAACAAATGGGCGATTGTGAGATCATCGGTAAATCCACTGATGCAGAAGAGATACTCGAACTATCTCGTACGGGTAACCCCGATGTGGCACTTATCGATGCAGGACTTACGTCTGCTGATCCATTGGAGATAGCAAGACAAATGCGCCATCTTGTTCCACAAATGGCTATTATGATTCTCACTCCTTCTGAAGATGAGGAGCGATTGTTCCAATCGATCAAAGTGGGGGCTGCTGCTTACTATACGCGCAATATCACACCGGAAGAATTAACAGATGCAGTTCGCAGGGTAAGCCATGGTGAGTATCTCATCAATGATGATGTGTTGTCGAAACCACAGCTTGCCAGCCGTGTCCTCAAATCGTTTCGAGAGCTTTCAGTTGAAGAAGAAGAAGCTCCCGGCAAAGATTCCTATTCGCCATTGTCAACTCGTGAAGTCGAAATCCTGGACTATATTGCGCGAGGCAACAGCAACAAAGAAATCGCTAAATCATTGAAGATAAGCGATCAAACGGTTAAGAATCACATTACCTCTATTCTTAAAAAGCTTTCCGTCAATGATCGTACCGCTGCTGTCGTACATGCGTTACGTCATGGCTGGATTCAGATGCACGATAGCTAAAGTAAAGGAATCATATTCAGTGAAAGTTTTTGGCCGAGTGACGGTCTTTCCTACCATGCCTTCTCGCATCAGTAGACTTTATGAATTGGCTTATAATCTGTGGTGGAGTTGGCATCCAGAAGCTCTTGCACTGTATAAAGAGCTTGATCCATTACTTTGGGAGGTAGCTGGGCATAACCCGGTTCGTTTTCTCACCGAAGTCGAACCTGATCTCCTTCAAACAGCAGCAAATAACGAAACGTACCTTGAACAATATGATAGTGTACTAAGAGACTTTGATCACTACATGCATCCCCGTACAGAAACGTGGTTCTCACAAAATTATCCTGAATTGGTAAACAATTCGATAGCATATTTCTCTGCGGAATTTGGATTGCATGAAGCATTACCTATTTACTCTGGTGGCCTCGGCATTCTTTCGGGTGACCACTGCAAAGAAGCAAGCGACCTGGGCCTGCCATTTATTGGTGTTGGCTTCTTGTATCCTCAAGGATATTTCAGACAAAGCGTGACTCGTGAAGGTGTACAAGAGGCATTTTATGACAAGCTACTTTTCTCTGAGGCACCTGCTATCCCTGCATGCGATCCTGATGGCAACGAAATAATGATTCAGGTCGAACTGCCCGGCAGGAGAATTCATGCCAAAATTTGGAAATTGCAAGTTGGACGTATAACGTTATATTTGATGGATACAGATGTCGCGCCTAACGATCCACATGACCGTGAACTTTCAGCTCGCTTATATGGTGGTGATAGAGAGATGCGCATTTCTCAGGAGATTGTGCTGGGCATTGGTGGCGTCCGTGCGTTGCGCGCGCTGGGCATTTCACCTTCCGTATGGCATATCAACGAAGGACACGCAGCATTTCTAAATTTGGAGCGATGTCGAGAACTGGTAGCTTCAGGGCTAAACTTTAACGAAGCTCGTGAAGTAGTTGCCGCGAATTCGCTTTTTACGACTCATACCCCCGTACCCGCTGGTAACGACACTTTTTCATTTGACCTCATAGACAAATATTTTAGTTCGTATTGGGGACAGCTTGGATTAACACGCGATCAATTTATGGAGGTGGCGCGTGAAGATCACGGTTGGGGACCTTCTTATGGTATGACTGTGCTGGCGCTACGCCTCACTGGTCAGCATAATGGTGTAAGTGCCTTACATGGAGCAGTCTCCAGGGATATGTGGCAGTTTTTATGGCCTGGTGTGGATGCTGATGAGGTACCAATTGAATATGTTACGAATGGAGTACATACTCCTTCGTGGATTGCCCCAGAACTGAACGCTCTCTATAAACGCTACTTGCGTGAAGATTGGGAAGAGCATGTGGATGAACCCGATCTCTGGAATTCTGTTATGGATATACCTGATGAAGAGCTATGGGATATACATATGCAGCGGAAAGAGGCACTCGTCAGCTATGCTCGTAGAAATCTAAAACGTCATCACCTTCGCCTTGGAGAGGGAACCACGCAGATGGCGGAGTTCGATCACATGCTGCGTCCAGATGCCTTAATCATTGGTTTTGCTCGTCGTTTCGCCACGTATAAACGGGCTACCCTCATTTTCCGTGACCTGGAACGCTTGAGACGTATTCTCAACAACCCTGAACGTCCTGTCCAAATCATATTTGCGGGCAAAGCTCATCCTGCAGACGGCCCGGGCAAATCTCTGATTGAGCAAGTTTACCGTTTCTCTCGCAGCGATGAATTCAGGGGTAAGGTCATTTTCCTGGAAAACTACGACATTGATATGGCACGTTACCTGGTTTCTGGCGTGGACCTCTGGCTCAATAACCCTATTCGTCCTCACGAGGCTAGTGGTACCAGTGGCCAAAAGGCCGCGCTCAATGGACTTCCAAATTGCAGTATTCTTGACGGTTGGTGGGCTGAGGGTTTCGATGGTAAAAACGGCTGGGCGATTGGCGAGGAGCGTGAATATCATGATCCAGAGGTGCGAGATGAGGCCGATAGCCTCTCACTGTACTCGATTATCGAGGATGAGATTGTTCCAACGTATTATAGTCGAGGTGCTGCTGGAATTCCACATACGTGGATCGCTACTATGAAAGAAGCAATAAGAACCTGCGCTCCCGCTTTCAGCATGCGTCGTATGGTAAAAGAATATACCCAACGTTTTTATGTACCTGAGATTAAACATGGCATGGAAATTGAACGGAACAATTATGCTGCAGTACGAAGCTTGGCTACATGGAAAGACAAAGTAAAGCAAGCGTGGCCTGAAGTGCAACTCTATGTAGAGGGACAACGCGATGGGCAATTGAGCCTGGGACAGGGCATCAATGTGCGAGCGTGGGTACGTTCAGATAAACTTCAACCTGAAGACCTAGCTGTAGAATTGGTGTACGGTGAAGCTGCAAATGAAAAGATTATCATACAGCATGCACTACCAATGGAGTATGTAAAAAAAGAGTTAGATAGTTCGTACTCGTACCAGTTGCATCTGACACCTCCAACTAGCGGCAGTATCGCTTACGGCGTACGTGTATTGCCAAATCATCCAGCTCTTGCAGGTAAACATGAGATGGGGTTGATTTGCTGGGGTTGATTTACACATGATTTATAATAGATAACCTGAAACAGGTCGGATTGCACCATGAAATATAGTGCAGTCCGACCTGTTTCTTTTACTTCTCTTCGAGAGATGGAATCTGCAAGAGGCTCATTATCTCGTCATCGCTGAGAATATGTGTGGTTTGCTTGGCTGCGTTCAAAATCAACGTAATACGTGAAGGTGTTGGTTCCATTTGATGATCCTTCAACCATGCAACAACATTCGCTTGACCACTCATTGGCCCAATGGTAATAGTCTGATGTCGTCCAACCAGAGAAGCGGGGATAGCACTATAGACGCGATCCTCCAACCATGTATCACCTTTGTCTCGCGCTTTGAGTATTGCCGCCGCGTGGATACCAGTACTGGTGACAAAGGCATCGTCACCTACTATAGGATAATTACGCGGAATAGGCACACCAGTCATTTCACTCGCTACTTTGCAATATTCATCAATAGCGCTGAGATCCTGGTCCATCCAGCCCTCGAGTACCAGGTTCACCAGTAACGTGTCCAGAGCAGTGTTGCCAACACGCTCGCCAATGCCCAATGCACATCCATGAACCCGACTGGCACCAGCAGATAGAGCTGCCATACTATTTACAACATCTAAACCCCGATCACGATGACCATGCCAGTCAAGCTTAAGATCACTGAATCCTGCTTGTTGGAGACGCCCACGGAGAAATCCGACGAGATGCTGAACTCCTGATGGAGTCGCATGCCCTACTGTATCAGAAATACAGGCACGTGAAGCTCCAGCTTCTGCCGCTGTGAGGTACATGGCTGCAATATGTTCAGGCAATGCACGCGTCGTATCTTCAGTAACAAACATGACAGAAAGGTCGTGACTACGTGCATACAAAACAGCTTTCTCTATTGTTTTGAGAAGAAAAGATAGATCCCAACCTTCAACAAATTGACGAATAGGGCTGGAACCAATGAATAGCGCGGCTTCGATCGCCTGTCCACTGCGCTGCTGAGCTTCAAGGATCGGATTGATATCAGCTTCGTGTGTTCTTCCAGCACAATTAGGTATTACAGGCAAATGTTCATCCTTAATGGCCTTTGCCAGAACAACTACATCATCTAAAGATGTCTTACTGGCTCCTGCATAGCCAATATCGGCAGAGTCGATACCCAGTTTAGGCATGAGACGCAGAAATTGAAGCTTCTGTTCTAATGTTGGTTGCAACACTGAAGGGCATTGAAGGCCATCACGCAGTGTTTCATCGTTCAATTCAATGAGTTGGGTGTATTGAACTGGCAGGTGAATGGAGACAACTGGTTCCAGTCATAAATAAGGGTGTCTTTCTCGAAAGAACCTCCGGATGTAGAGTACTGTTCAGACATAAAGATATATCTCCTTTACTTGTTCACAGCCAAAGTTCGATTACATATACGGCCTTATTTTCCATAGAATACTTCTGTTTTTTCTGGTAATGAAATATCAGGCTATTCCTACCTTTAGTATAACTGGCCCTACTACAGTTCGCCAGTGATAGAAGGAAGGAGAAAAAAACTTTACTTTGGGAGAGATCATTGCAAATTTTCCTGAATTGCTTTGTTGCTAACAAAGCTGTCTGGCCAGTATTATTGTGATGTTATCGGGAGAATGAAGCTCTCGTTTGTGAGCATAATGTGAAGTCTCTCCCCTATAATTCCTACATGAATGATTGAGTCATGCAAGTAGAGGTGTTTTTTCTTTAGGATGGATACTATCACCTCTCAAGAGTAGTAGCCATTATATGATAGCTGAAAGGCAGGTACATACTATGTCAAGTAGTCTGGAAGACTGGGAGACCCAGCAAGAAGCAAAGCATGCTGCTGCTCATAAGGAAGGACCTCTCAGCTTTTTAGCTGGAGGTGGAGCAGTTGCCAGTAAAAGAGAGCAGGAGGAGAAGCGTGTCTCGAATACTCTCGCTCACGAGGCGGAAGAACATCACAAGAAGTTGGTCGAGGCCTCAATGAAGGGCTTGCGCGACGCTACGTTCCCCGATGAAATAGCGCACTTCCGTAATACACTGCTCAAGCTCGATCTGACACCAAAGGAACAAGAGGATCTGAAAAAATTGCTTTGGGAAAAATTCAGGTAAGTGAGATACGACCCTATAAAGTATGAGCATCATTCGTGTTCTCATTAACAAGGTACGTCCAAACCCCGATGCTACACCTACAACTCTTCTGCATGATCAGGATCGTGTGACCTTGTTTGTTGCCGTAGCGGGAGGCAAGAAATAAGATCTTGAAATCAAACAGACATCCTATATACCCAAGAGTGGTCGGATTTCTATCCTCCATCAAACTACGCTATATTCTTATTCCTCAAGTTTACGCTCAATCAATAGGTGTCATAGCTAACTCTTGATTTTCTAGACAAACAAGTAGTAATAGGGAACCTGATCTTACTTCGAATTGATGGAGTAGGGTAATGCGGAATATACAACTCAAGCAAAGGAGATCACGATTGCCAAGATAGGGAAACAGAAAGCCTAATATAGGTAATTCCCCCGATGTGAGCAGAAGGGAACCACAAGTATCCTTTGTGTGAGAGCGTCGAGGTGTACCATGCTCCACTTCCCGCTTGTCGCCGCGCCGATATTGTACACATGGGAGAGCAACTTGTTAACAGAGCAGAAAGACTGCTCAATTTTTCTCTGTTAGTACATTCGTCGCACATATTGAACGAACGTTTCTTGATTGTTGTTACACTCACCAAAGGAGAATTTCAATGCCACTTTATATGGACATCCATCACAAAGTCGAGGGTTTGACCGCAGATGCAGTTCAGCACGCGCACGAAGCAGATGTACAGACGCAGGAAAAATATGGAGTAAAGTACTTGAAGTATTGGTTTGATGAGGGCAGTGGCAAGGTTTTCTGTCTTGTCGAAGCCCCCAACAAGGAGGCAGCTGCAACAGTACACCGTGAGGCTCACGGTCTTGAAGCCGATGAAATTATCGAGGTTCAGGAAGGGATCTAATCTTCACTCTGTAGTCAATGTGGGAATGAAAAAAGCAGGTTCTGACTAATTGTATGGGTGGCAGTCGTATCAAAAACAAACCGTCCATGCGATTATCAAATCTTCTACCATTTTATTCCTACATTGACACTTATTCCAAACGAAAAAACTTCGTATAACCGAATATAGTTTACCTCGCTCGTTTCTGCATTCTTGTTCCTCAATGATGGGTACAATTCACTTAGTATATGCTTTAATGTCTTGTGTATTTACTGTATGAAATGCCTCAACACAGATTAGTATTGTCATATCGATTGGACCCTCTTCTTTTATCCTCACAATTTTGTCCTAAATTCGGCAAGCCTATGAAATGATTTTATGTGTGTAGATTGCTGTACTAGCCATTCGAGGGAGCCGTTTCGAAAATTGAATACATACATCCAGCCGTATAGTGGATCCTTTACTTGCTATTAAGGACGTCCGATCGGGAAGTTACATTGTTCTGTACGGTTGAGCAAGCTTTCCTCTCGAGATGAGATTAGAATCTACACACAATTTGTCATCTTGCCTCTCATATATACTATCTCAATTGTGAGAAACATCACCCTCTTGAGATGAGTTTACTCATACCTTTTCGCCTCAAATAAAGCTACGATAAGATGGTTCTCGAAGACTTATGTAGAAGTAGAAAGTTCACACATGCAGTCACAGTACTGTTCACTATATCAAGCAGCGGCAGCTTAGGATTGCATAGGCGTTGGCATACGTGTCGTCAAGCTGGAAGGCTCGTCCATAAGCTGGGGTGAATCCATCGTTCGCAATTTATTGTGCGTCGATCATCTTCCCTACGCCATCTCCTATCTTCTGGGTGTTCTTCTGATCTGTAAAACACCAACGAAGCAACATCTGAGGGATCGCGTTGAACACGCGGTGGTGGTCCTCCGCTTTTGAGGACTGAACTAGGATGAAAAAGGGCGTGATCAAACCACACCCGCTTTGGGAGGAGCAGGTATTGATGTGTTACCTAGTTTCAATTATAATGGGGTGGCTGACAAGTATTTAAAATGCACACAACAAAACAGCGCACCTGTGAGGAGGTGCAACTATGTCCGATAATGGAGAGCGCGACGGGCAGCAACTCGGCAACTATCGCCTTACACAGCTTATAGGGCGAGGGAATTTTGCCGATGTTTACAGGGGGCAGCATATTCATCTGAACACCCAAGCTGCCATTAAAGTGCTGCATGGACAGCTTACAGATAATGACCTGGCAAACTTCATTCACGAAGCACGTGTCATTGCGCACTTGCGGCATCCGCATATTGTTCAGATATTAGATTTTGGTATAGAAGATAACACCCCTTTCCTTGTCATGGAATACGCGCCTAATGGCAACTTACGCCAGCGTTACCCAAAGGGAACACGTCTCGCACTCGAAACGATTTTGCTCTATATACGACAAATCGCTGATGCCTTGCAATTCGCGCATGATCAAAAGCTTATACACCGCGACATCAAACCAGAGAATATTTTGCTGGGCCGGAACAACGAAGTGTTGTTAAGTGATTTCAGTATCGCCATTATGTACTCTACGATGCGCTCTCACACTGGGCCGCAGCAAGACACAGCCGGGACGATTCCCTATATGGCGCCGGAGCAACTCAAAGCCCAAGCTCTACCGGCCAGCGATCAATACGCCCTGGCCATCATGACCTATGAATGGCTGTGCGGAGAACGTCCATTTCAAGGAACAATGACCGAGATTGTGATCAAACATACGCTTGTTCCTCCTCCTTCATTACGCGAAAGGGTTACGACCATCTCACCCACCGTCGAGCAGGTCATAATAAAAGCGTTGTCAAAGAACCCCCAACAACGTTTTGAGCATATCCGGGACTTTGCCCAGGCTCTTGAGGAAGCGAGCATTGCAGAGTCGTCGGAACACTATACGCTTCCACTGAAGGACGTCTCAACATATTTCAGCAATCTGCCCGCCCAGCTTACTACTTTAATCGGGAGAGAGCCAGAGTTGATGGCCCTATGTACCCTCCTCCAACGTCCGGACGCGCGACTTGTGACCCTTACAGGCACGGGCGGCATCGGTAAGACACGAATGAGCCTTGAAGTCGGCGCCGAATTACTGCACTCCTTCAGAGAGGGCGTGTATTTTGTACCGCTGGCCTCAATCAATGATGCTACACTGGTTATTCCTACTATTGCTCATACATTAGGCCTACAACATAGATATGCTGAAAGACAACAGCCACATGCAGAACATATGGAATATCTGAAAACCTTTCTGCGGGAAAAGCAAAGTCTGTTGCTGCTTGATAACTTTGAGCAGGTAGTCGATGCTGCACCCGATATTGCTGAACTGCTGGTTGCCTGCCCTCGTTTGAAAATACTCGTTACCAGCCGGGCTGCTCTACATCTTTCAGGCGAACATGAATTTCCGCTTCCACCCCTCGCGCTGCCTGATGGCACATCGCCATTGCCCGTTCATGAACTCACACAATACGCGGCTATCGCACTCTTTCTGCAGAGAGCGATGGCTATTAAGCCCGATTTCGATGTTACAACCGCCAATGTACAAACAATCGCCATGATCTGCCGCCGCCTGGACGGTTTACCACTTGCGATTGAATTGGCAGCAGCTCGTATTAAACTGCTTCCACCACAGGCGCTTCTCCAACGCCTGAGCCACCCATTGAATGTCTTAACTGGTGGTAGACAGAACGCTCCTGAACGTCACCAGACCCTGCGTAATACTATCGCATGGAGCTACCACTTGCTCAATGCTGTTGAGCAACAACTCTTTCGCCGCATTTCCGTCTTCGTCGGCAGTTGTTCACTAGATGCGATTGAAGCTCTCTATAGCAGCTATCCAGATAGAACTATGTTGGTATTGGATGGAGTATCTTCCCTGATGGACAAAAGCCTGCTGCGACAAATCGAGCAAGGAGACGAACCACGCATCGTCATGTTAGAAACTATCCGCGAATATGCACTGGAAATGCTCGACGCCAATGGGGAAGAAAGCTTAATCCGCCATGCCCACGCTGTCTACTACATGAATCTGGCCGAGGAATCGGAACGCGAGTTGGTCGGTCCTCAACAGGCGATATGGTTAGAGCGACTGGAGCAGGAGCATGAAAACCTACGAGCAGCATTGGATTGGTTATTACAGCAGGATGAGGATGCTGACGAAACACAGCATCGCGTGGAGATAGCAATGCGCCTGGTAGGAGCATTGCGGCGGTTCTGGCAAATGCATGGACACCTGAACGAAGGACAGACATTTACTGAAAAAGCTCTCTCGGCAAGCGAAGGTATTCAGATATCCACGCAGGCACGGGCCAAAGCTCTAATTGCCGCAGGAACGCTCGCCTCCATCCAGAATGATTACGATCGAACCGAAGCCTACTGCCGCGAAAGCCTGCTCTTGTTCCGAGAACTGGGAGACCAGCAGGGTACAGCCCTCTCGCTCTTCCTTTTAAGCGTTATTCCCATGATGAAAGGTGATAATGTAGCAGCGCGTTCACTGACGGAAGAAGCACTGACCCTCTTGAGAGAGATGGGCGACGAGGAGCGTATCGCCTGGGCGCTCTCCACCTTAGGTTTGCTGGATACTCAGGAAGAGAAGTATGACAGCGCGCGTGCCCACTACATGGAAAGCCTGGCAATACACAGAAAGCTCGGCAACAAACGCGGTATTGCCGCTTCTCTCTTGCGTCTAGCACAACTCCTTTTTGTTTCGCAGGGCGATCAGGAAGTGCTGAGTTCCCTAATAGATGAAGGTCTTGCGCTCTACAATGAATTGGGGGAGAAAGAAGGCATAGCGAATGTACATTCCCTATCTGCGCAGCTAGCTTTCAGACAAGGCGATTTTTCTAGCGCCCGTGCGCAGATAGAGAAGAGTATCCAACTCTATAGGGAGATAGGACAACGCAGAGCGTTGTCCGAGTCGTTGGCAATCCTTGCACAGATTGCTCTTTCACAAGGCGAGAGAATAGAAGCGTGCGTTCTCTACGACGAGAGCCGGGAGATTGCCACACAATTGAACCACATGTGGTTGATCGCCGTCTGTCTGGAAGGACGGGCAGGTATTGCTGCCGAAGAAGGTCAACTTACATGGGCCGTGCAACTCTGGGGAGCAGCGGATGCTCTGCGAGAAACCATTCGTGTATCCATCCCTCCCATTGAGCGCGCAGACTACAAGCGCTCAATGGCCACCGCACGTACTCAGTTAAGTGAGAAGGATTTTACAGTTGCGTGGGATGCAGGACGTAGAATGACACCGGAGCAGGCTTTCACCGCTCATGGTAATGCGATAGGTACATCTATTGTTGCACCTGCCACCAGTTCATCGTCTACGCACTCGACTGCATCAACGTATCCTGCCGGGCTGACTGCGCGGGAAGTCGAGGTGTTGCGTCTGGTAGCCAGAGGACTGACCAGCGGCGAGATCGCTCAGGCGTTAAATATTAGCGAAAAAACGGTTTCCCATCACCTCACTCACATTTTCAACAAAACGAGCAGCGAAAATCGCGCAGCCGCCGCAGCCTTTGCCATTAGGCACGAACTGGCCTGAGCACCCTATAGGTATTTCTTCGCATAGCAGCTTGGTCCAAAAAGCCAAAAATTCCTCCCCCAAATGCGAAATCCTCCCGATGTTTTGCGCATCTCATTCCGGTTACACTTCTCTCATTCAATGTTTCTAGCCAATTTCATAAGAGATATAAACAAATGTTAACATGTGCAATGCAACAATCAGACGAACCTGGCATGCAGGGGTTCCAGGCGTTTTATGAGGACAATCTTGTCAGTGTGTATCATTTTGTCTTTAAGAGGTTGAGGAACCGGGAAGAGGCTGAGGATCTGACATCACAGATTTTTCTAAAAGCCTTGCGTTATCTCGATCCTGAGCACAGCGCTCAGAGTGCGCGTAGCTGGCTCTTCAAGATTGCGCACACCACTATTGCTGACTACTGGCGTACCCGCTATCGAGCGTCAATCAGTTCATTAGATGTGCGATTGGAAGTTGGCTGGGAAGGGCCTACTGAAGAAGTAATTCTGGGGGCAAACGAATTTGCTGCAGAGCAGGTAAGCAATCTTCTTCAGGCGTTACCTGAACGGTATCGAGAGGTTCTAAGTTGTCGTTTCCTGCTCAACCTCTCTATTCGCGAAACTGCAGCAACGATGGGTGTCTCAGAAGCCAATGCAAAAATCCTGCAATTTCGCGCTATAAAATATGCAGCCAACCTGGCAAATAGGAGTACCAACCAGTAGAGATATAGCTTGTTTCACTTGATGAGGTACTTTTGATACTTGAATGGCTTACATCTCGGTATGTCTTCCTAAAATGAAAGATTTTGAATTGGGTAACTCGACAATGAATTAATAAGTAGATGAAATAACAAATCAAAGAACATACCTTGAACAAAAACCGAGGAGAAATTGAATGGACGTCATTATCATATTGATTGCATATATTGCACTTGCTCTAGCAGCCCTTCGTTGGGGAGTTGATAGCACTGACGATATAACCAGTACTGAATGGGAACGTAGACAATGCTGGTACGGCTTTCGCTACATGGAGGGCTCATGACCTCGCACCCTTTAACGCTCCATGAACCTACACTCTTACAAAAGAGTGCTGATTGTCCACGCAGAAGTGAATTTGAGACAGCAGCAGGATCACTTATTCTGCACAGCTTCTGCCCACCGTCTCTGGTCACTTCTTTGAAGGCTGATCGAGAATTGCATGCATTTGCACGCGTTCCAGAAAGAGTGCATCAACTTCTGCTTGGGATTGCAGAGCGCCCCGATTGTGCACTCACGCTCGCATACACCGCTAGCGGTGAGATTGTCGGTCAAGTCACCCTAGCACCGTTGGATCACTGGTGGAAAGATATCGGGAACGCCTATGAGATCGCAGTTGAGGTCAGTGCAGGTTGGGGTAAACAGGGCATTGCACATAGTCTGCTTTCTTTTGCGCTTGAGTTTGAATCCTTGGAAGAGTACCTGATAGTAGGATTAGGTCTCTCCTGGCATTGGGATTATTCGGGGTTAGGCATCACGCCCTTTTACTACCGCGAGATGATTGCCCGACTTTTTGCAGCTCATGGTTTTAGCGAATATCTCACCTCTGAGCCAAATATTCGTATGGATCGCGCGAACATCCTGGTAGCTCGTCTTGTTAGTCGCATCACAGATGAAAGCATGAATCGCTTTTTTCAACGCCTACTCCAATCGGAAACACTTCCCGGATTGTAGAAATGAGCATGTAGATGAGTCTCGACACTTGTCACTACGTTAGATAGCCATCAAGTAATTGAAGAGTTTATCAGTGAACTGCATGCTGTTTAGCTAGTACCAGTTAACTCACAACATCTGCGAATTGGGCCGTTTTTACAGCGTATCTTGTTTATTCTCTCTTTTCAAGGGATCTCCTTTTGGGAGATTCCCGCTTAATGCGGAGGAAGCATCGTGAACCTTCTCGAACGTGACCACTATCTTGATCAGTTGTCAGTACTCTTGCGTAAGGCTACTACTGGCAATGGGCGAACGGTGCTAATCAGCGGGGAGGCAGGGATCGGCAAAACGGCGCTAGTGGAGCAGTTTGTAAGCCAGCATTGCAACGCAACCAGACGGCTTTGGGGTGCCTGCGAAGCTCTATTTACTCCGCGCCCGCTTGGACCGCTCTACGATATAGCCGCACAAGTTGAGGGAAGTCTATCTACGCTCATGGGACGCTGCACAGAGCGTCCAACCTTGTTCTCCGCTTTTCTTGACGAGATCCGGAAGAGTCCTCTCCCCATCATTGTAGTGTTTGAAGATGTGCACTGGGCTGATGAAGCTACGCTGGATTTGATCAAGTTCCTGGGACGGCGTATACCACATCTTCCCGTCTTGTTTCTCGTCACATACCGCGATAACGAACTCAGCCTCGACCATCCCCTGTGGTCGGTGATCGGCGATTTACCAAGCAATGCAGTAGTACGCCTGAGGCTCACTCCCCTTTCTGAGCAGGCGGTCATATGCCTGGCAAACCAGGCGAATCGATCCGCTGAACATCTTTATGCCATCACTGGCGGAAATCCTTTCTTTGTCACCGAAGTCCTGGCCAGCGACACTCCTGACGTTCCCTTGATGGTACGCGATGCGGTTCTCGCCAGGATCACTCGTTTATCACCTGCGGCACGTACCTTGCTTGAACTGGCTTCCATTGTCCCTACCCGAACCGAGCGCTGGCTGTTGGAAAAAGTCCTGGGTTCTGCTACCGAGGCTGTGGAGGAATGCATCACCAGCGGCATATTGTCACTGGATCACACGACGGTTGCCTTTCGGCACGAGCTCGCGCGCCAGGCTGTCGAAAGCACGCTTTCCCCTCTTCGCCAACAGACTCTGCACGTGCAGGTACTGCAGGCCGTCCTCACTCATGGAGAGGACTATACCCAAGCAGCCCGCATGGTCCATCACGCACTTGGAGCTCATGATAAGACGCTGGTGACACGCTTTGCGCCACTTGCGGCAAAGCAGGCAGCAGCCCATTACGAGATAGCACTACGGGTTGTCGATCAGCTTCCTCTTGAGCGGCGAGCCGAACTACTCGATGGACAAGCCTATGAATGTTATCCCACCAATCAGATAGAGGAAGCGGTGCAGGCACGCCAGGCGGCTCTACGGATTTGGCGGCATCTCAACAGACCAGAGCAAGTGGGTCACACACTCCGCTGGCTCTCCCGCCTCAGCTGGTTTCTCGGCCATTCAAGCGAAGCAGAAAAGTATGCATCAGAAGCGGTGCAACTACTCGAAACTCTGCCGTCTGATTCAAGGTTAGCCATGGCCTATAGCAACCGGTCACAATTATCCATGCTTGCTGATAACACTGCTGAAGCAGTACGATGGGGAGAGCTTGCCATTGCGCTGGCCGAGTCTATAGGGGATGTCGAGACACTGGTACATGCATTTGCCAATGTGGGAACAGCTCTGCTTACGAACCAGGATGAGCTGGGACGTGTCCACCTGGAACGAAGCCTACACCTCGCCTTGGAGCGGGGATTGGAGGAGCATGTCGCCCGCGCGTATACCAATCTTGCCTGTTGTGCCGTCATGAATCGTGAATACCCACTGGCAGAGCGCTTCTTGCAAGAGGGTCTCTCATATTGTGTCGAGCATGATCTCGATTCTTGGGCAACGTATATGGGGACCTGGCAAGCACGCGTAAGGTTTGAGCAAGGGAACTGGGATGATGCGGCCCAGGAGGCAACACGCGTGCTCGAACGGTATCGACTCCCTACTGCCGCTAAAATCCCAGCCCTGGTGATCCTCGGCTAGGTACGGGTTCGGCGTGACGATCCAGGGAGCGCGGCATTTCTGGATGAAGCCCGCACTTTGGCGCTGGCTACGGGAGAGCTGCAACGTATTATGCCTGTAGCTGCAGCACGAGCCGAATCAGCGTGGCTCAGGGGAAACCAGGAGCAGTGCCTTGCTGAGGCCAGCATGGGTTACGAACTGGCATTCACGCATAAGTATCCATGGAAGTTGGGTGAACTGAGCCACTGGATGTGGCGAGCAGGGTGTCTGACAAGTCCCTCTGGGTCAATTGCCAAGCCGTTCGCGCGTCAAATAGCCGGGAATTGGCGAGGCGCTGCTGCGTTGTGGGCACAAATTGGTTGCCCATACGAGCAGTCACTAGCTCTCGCCGACGGGGATGCTGAGGCGATGAGAGAAGCACTCGTACTCTTAGAGCGGCTCGGTGCTCAGCCTGCCCTGGCCATAGTGCGGCGGTGGTTACAGCTGATGGGCATCAGAGGAATTCCCCGCGGTCGTCGCCCTTCAACCCGCACAAATCAGGCTGGTCTGACGACCCGCCAACTGGAGGTTCTGCGGCTGATGGCAGAGGGCTTATCCAACGCTGAGATTGCCAACAGACTGTTCACTTCATCCAAGACGATCGAGCACCATGTTTCGGCAGTGTTGGCAAAACACGGAGGTTCGCATTCTCGATCCGTACTTCTATACATAAAGAAGCTGCTGATCGAACCTTGTAAATAACTAGGACGTAACACAGGTAGGGTCACACAATGAACCCACCGAAAATTTGTTAGCCAGCAGAAGTAGTGGAATGGGAGGGAAAAGCAGGAGAGGTTGGGGTAAATGAGCTTGACCTTGGCTCGCAAAGTTGCGGGAAACATTTTATCACCAGTTTGTAGGAGCTATTATCTCCAACCTCTCAGTGAAGAGGTTATTGTCTGTCTGGCTTTCACTAAATCTCTCAAAGATGCAATCTGGACAAATAGTTTTTTATTACTAAGACTGATTTAGGGTCAAGGGGCTGTTAGACAGGGATTACATGCTTTTCACCAAATACGTCTCGCACATCTTCATATCTTACGAAGCCAAAATTTAGTCTAAATCCAATAATTGAGGAGAAATTCCAATGGATTCCAAAATGTACCTCGATGAGAAGGTACGGCAAGCACATTACCAAGAGCTTCTGCGTGAGGCCGAAAAGCAGCGGTTGCTGGCGCAACTGCCACATTATCATTCGAACACAATCAAGCGCGTTGCCGAGAGTATGGGAGTGCTTCTGCTTAAACTGGGTACCAGGTTGAAGGAGTTCGAACAATCACCTATCTTTCTCGAAAACCACCCTTGAATGGATCCCACATACGTTCCGGTAGCTCGTCTTGTTAGCTGTATTGATGAAAAGCGTATGAGTCACTTTTTTCGGCGACAACTCTGATCAGAGACATTTCTGGGTTTTAGATAGGAGATACTGATGTTTCCTTTTCCCTTTTCTGGGCTACGTCTAGTCCATGATAAGAAGGTGCACGATGCGATGGAACGTGCCCGTATCGATGCAGAACTGGTCCGCGGTTCACGACGAACTGTGCAACTGTACCAACTCAGAAATGTTCTCATACTCACTATTAGCAAGTTGAACATTTTCGTCTGGATTGGACACCTCCGTCGTCGACCGAGTATCCTCGCAAAGGAAGATACGCGCGACAGTCGTTAATCGTGCGGTAATTTGCTTCCCTGCAAGCAACATCGCGTAATGGAGTACCACAAGATTGAGGAGACGGGTGGGCCAAGTTGGATTCGAACCAGCGACCAATCAGTTATGAGGAGATTGCTCTCAAAAACACCCGTCGCTTGCTGTAAAATGGCTTGCAAAGCCAATCCATACGATCGAAAAAGTTGGAAACACCAATGAACTGATTGGTTATAGCTGTGCACACCTGATTGTTCACTGCTTCCATACATATTCTAGCACATTCACTATCATCCACACAAATATGCGTTTGATTCCCCGGAATGACTTTTCATGAATTGTAATAGCATCTTGGACATCCATTCAGAAAATAAACGCAGATGCGGCTCACCAGGAAGGGCACGTAGGGAACAATCTTGCGCACCTGCTTCTTCCGCGACTTCGGTGCGTCAACCAACGAAGTCGTCACCATTTTCCGGATCGATTTGCTCTCTCACTCCGTTCGGCGAGTTATTGCACCAATGGATACGCCTTTGCGGTACATCTCTTTGATCATCAATCGCTTCACGAGTATAAGCATGGTGGTCTCATCGATGCAACGTCAGGACAACTGACGTTGTTTGATGATGTACCATGATCCCCATGTGTGGAATTTTTTTCCGAACAGGTATATGGATCCGTCGCTTCTTTTGGCCACTTTTCTCTATCTTTGGGCGATCCATGCATGATGGATGTACAATACAGTTGAATACAAACGAGAGGCTTTTCTGGGATTCTATAGCACAATCGGAATACGCATTATCCTCTGGGTATGGGTAGTTGTTTTGGTCACGAGCTTTGCACTGCTGCACTGGTTTTTCTGCTCGGCGCTGTCGGCCACTGAAGAAACTGCTCATTTTGCACCGACCTCTACATGAGCGGAACAACTTTTTTCATGCGGATCTCGGCGATGTTTTCCCACAGACCATCTACATCGTGCATGGCTGAGGAAGGTGAACTGGATGATTGGATGACGAACGCTGCGTCTTCCATTTCCTCATGACGTGTAGAATACTATGTACGGCGGCCTGGAGCCAAAGAAGATCATTGTGGCTATATGTGTTGCCCAACGGGAAGAGCGCACAAGACAGAGAGCAACAAGGTGATGAAAGAAGAGGGCCTTTCTCGATTCGCGCTGAGCAGAAGTTCCTCTCAATGGATGGTCTATGACCACTCTTTCATGACAACGATAGATGGACGACTAGCAGAAAGGAGAACCTGATGGCAAACCGGAAGCACCTCACAGTGCTCAAGATGGGGGTCGAGGCCTGGAATGCGTGGCGAGCAAAGCAGAGAGAGATACGACCTGACTTCAGCCTCGCCAATCTCGCAGAAGCGAGTCTGAGCGGCGCGCTCCTGGATCACGCGAACTTGCACGGAGCCAATCTCGAGAAGGCCGATCTCGAGCGAACCGATCTGCGGGGGGCAGACTTGAACGGTGCTGATCTCAGACAAGCAAACTTGAACGGTGCGGTCCTCTCGAATGCGACGTTGTGCGGAGCCGATCTCAGGCAGGCGACACTCACCGAAGCTGACCTCTACCGGGCTGCGTTCAACTGGGCCAATGTGTGCGGAGCAAATCTAAGCAGAGCCAGTCTGAACGGTGCCGATTTCAGGGATGCGAAGCTGCAAGGCATCCTGTTGCGTGGAGCGGATGTGCAGGAGGGGAACCTGATGGGCACAGACCTCAGGAAAGCGGACCTGGAGGGTACATGCTTGCGGAGAGCGAAGCTCGTCGTAGCAAACCTCTCAGAGGTCAATCTGAGCGGAGCAGATCTCAGGGAAGCTCAACTCATGGGGGCAGATCTCACTGGAGCCAACCTGAGTGAAACCAATCTCAGCCGGGCTGACCTGAGAGGTACCGACCTCCGCGGAGCCAATCTCAGCCGGGCTGACCTGAGTGATGCCAGGCTTGTCAGAGCGAATCTGGCTGGAGCGAAACTGCCAGAGGTTCTTCTGTGTGGGGCAGATCTCAGCTGCTCAGACCTGCGTCGAGGAGATTTCACCAGGGCAGATCTCTACCTTGCAGATCTGAGTGGAGCAGACTTGAGTGGAGCCAATCTGAGGGGTGCCGATCTGAGAGGTGCTGATTTCAGCGGAGCGCAGTTGCAGGAGACCGACCTTCGCGGAACCAATTTGAGCGGAGCCGTGCTCAGCGAAACGACTCTTCACGAAGCAAGAGTCTGAGACATCCGACAGCTTGATGATTGGACTCGGCAGAATGGCAAAAGTTTTGGAACCAGATACACGCTCAATGCATCGTTCTGCATTGCTCCACCAAAAATCTTACCCGGCTGTTTGGTTCAACTGGCCATCAGGCATTCCTGGCTGTCCTCTCTGCTGGCACGATTGGCGTGGGTGTTGGTCCACGGATCACTTCTTCCTGCCACGGCTCCTCAAAGATTTCCAGCAGTTAGGCCCGGATTTTGCGCATCCCACGCTGTAACGTGCGGATTTGTAATGGCTGCAGCTCCCGGAAAATGTCGCCACCGCTTTGTTCGGGATTGGCATGGAGCCAGGACAGGATGTGCTCCCACTCCCCCTCAAAGGGGTCTTTGTGCGTGCGCCGCCAGCCCAGTACGCGTTTTCTCCGCTCCTGCTCACGGCACAAGGCCTCGAGCCCTGCATTCGGAGCGGGCGCGCTCCTCTCGGTAGGAAGCTTTCCCGCTGTACACTGTTCTACCGAAAAGACATGGAGAGGATCGGCAAGAGGGGATGAGACAAAAGGAGAGCAACTGGCAGCGCAGCGGAAGACAGCCTGCTGCAACTGCTTAAGTTGGTGTAAGAGGCCGACGGGATCGAGTACCTCAGCCACTTCGGTCAGTTCTTGTTGCTTTTGCGCAGAAAGTATTCCTGACAGCAGGAGACGTTGGAGCGGGGTCTTGGCTGGATCATACACGAAACGTATCTTTTTCCCCTCGCGTTCTTTCGATAGCAGTTTCATTGAGGGTTGAAAACAGTAGACATACAGGCGCAGCGCCCGGTAGAGCTCGGTCAGTTGCCGCGCTTGCGTGTTCTCCAACCAGGCGGTCATAACCCACGCGCCTTTCGCACGATTACACCATTTTTCTGTTCTACAATGCACTGAACTCTTGTTTGGTAAGGCCGCCCTCGCGTAAAGGTGATCTGTTCGTGATCACAATAGGCGACCATGACCTCATTGATCCGCCTCCCCACCGTTATCGGTATCAATCCCCAGGATCGGAAAAGGGAAGAGCGTGCGTGCCCGTTGGAGGGCAGCCAGCACCGCCTCCCGGCTGCAATGCATGAGAGGAAGGCATTCTGTCCACCCGGTGGCTCTATTGGTGAGCGAGAGCCGTGTACAGGTAGCCACCTTCGATGTCGGTACCACAGTGGGCGCGCCCGTTCCGCCTCCAAAAAGCCAGGGCGGGTCTCCTCCCACTCCGCGAAGGTTCGGACCGGGATCTGCTGCTTGAGCAGGGTGCCGGATCGCGTTGTGGAGAGACCGCGCTTAACCAGCTTACGCTGGGAACGCAGGAGACGATCCGCTGTCGCTGCGCTCATGGAAAGCAGTTGGCTCCGGCACTCCTCAGAGAGGTGGAGATGCTCATGCCGCTCCAACGCTTCGACAAGCGTGGGAAGAAAAGGGGGTACTTCCAACTTTTTGGTGAAGAGGTTTCATTTGCTCGAAAGCAGGAGAGTTCAGAAAGAGCTTTCTTTCTGAACCAAGCAAGCAGATGGAGTTCTCTTCGTAGAAAGACGGTCAACTGGCCCGCAAGAAGCGAAGTCGAAGCAGCTCAAAGTGAGCTCGCCCATACATCTGCCTTTTCACACATTTGAGACGGTTGATCTGCCCCTCGACCTGACCTTGGCTCCAAGGAAGCGAACAGGCCGCAGAAATTGCAGAAGCATCCTGTTGCATACTCTTCGCCAAGCTTATGAGCTCAGCAACGTGGCTCTGCTTTGCCCGTCGGAACCAGTTATTGAGTTCGTTGGCTTGCTGGTGGGTAAGGATATGCAGAAAGTCCTGGCTCAGTTCATACGCTAGAGCCAAATCTGGACTGGACTGACAGAACTCCTCAGTATGTCGGCGCTGCTCTGCGGTCAAATGGTCTTTGCTCATCACGAAATACCAGGAGGCTTGTTGTGGCGAAATCCTCTCCCGTTTGAGTGGAGGTGAGACGACTGGTGTTTCAGTGCCGAAAGGAAGGGCAAGGGCGAGCTGCTTGCGCCACTCGGTCGTCACTCGCTCCAGTTGAGCTCGAGAGCCAAGGTAGCCATGGTCTTTGGCCTCGCGGAATAACTGGCGCCCATTGTGACACCCAGCTAGCCACCGCTCACGTAATAAGGGCAGATAGGGAGCAACAACGCTTTGATGTCTGTCTTTGGGCTGATCACGTCTTTCGGGAAAGTGTTCTGCATTGAGAAAGTACCGGACCATTGGACGGCTCAATCCAAGCGCATCAGCAATCGCATAGTGGCTCAATCCTTGAGCGCGCAAGGCTTTCACTGCCTCATAGCGTTCATAGCGCTTCTCCCGATTGAGTGCCCGTCGTCGTTCATTCGCTCTGAGCGCTGTGCTCAGCTCAGAGGCGCTTTGCCCTTGAGAAGCCTTTTTCCTTCGGCTCGGCTTTCGCATGGCATGCTCCCTTTGGGCAGGGTCTTGCTGCTGCAAGTAAGAAGAAGGCACAGATATGGCCTCCGCTTTCTCTTCTTTCCAGGGCAAACAGGCTCGCTTCCGATCAAGCAGGTCTTTAAGCTCTATGAGGGCAATACCCGCGTACATGAGGCTTGTTGCCAACGTGTCTCTAAAATAGCGAGATAGGCCAGTGGCCGATGGCGAAAACGAGAGCGGTTGAGCTGTTCTTGCTGGCAGGTGCGTGTTTCTTGTCGGACTTGTCGCCATGACGCAGGTGCCACGTCGTGTAAGCGAGCTTGCAAGAGAGCGTCTCCATCAGGTTGCTGATGCCACCATTCTTGATACGCGACGCACCTGCCATAGCGCAGTACATAGCTGTTCCAGTTCTTGCGTCCACTGATACGACGATAGTGCATTTTGATGGCTCGTATGGTTCGTTCCAGGTCATTGGTGGTACGAGGAAATCCCTGCACATCGTAGCATTGGACTCATCCTGGGCTCAAATGCGTCATCACGCTTCCGCAAGTGACCTCAACGAAGTTGCTCGTCTTCTGTTCGCACATCTGCTTCCACGAGGGCGGTGAGACGAGCCAGCCATGCGTCCAGTCGCCACCGCATTTCTGCATTGCTGATCTCTTCTGCTTGGCTGGCCCAGGACCCATCGAAACTATGCTCGACCTCCATCACCCATTCACGCATGTTCCTGATCTGCGAGAGCACTTCGTGCTTCTCCTCATGCAAGCTCACAATCGTCTTGAGCCGACACGCGTCGCTCCGCACATGTTTGGGTGACTGCCTCCCCTTTTTTTCGAGCTGCTCCAGGCTCGTTTGAATGTGAGTCAACGCCTCTTGCATAGCCAGTCCTCCATAGTCGAAAGGAGCGAGACTCTCGACGTGGTATCTGCTCCCTCCACCATGGCTGCATACTCTTCCAATATCTCCAATTGCGCTCTCTCTTGCTCGTTCTGATCTTGCTTCTCTTTCGCTTGCCGCAGACGTGTGTGAAGGTTTTGACGCTATTCATGCGTCTTTTGTTGCATGCGGATGCGCATCTCCGTCTTGGTGCGCTGATCCAGCACAAAAATGAGCCGTCCCGCTTCGCGAATGGCATGAAACTGACAGATGTGATGTGGCGAGTCCGGCCACAGATCGGCGACGGCTTGTAATGCCGTGGATTGGGCATCGCTGATGACCCCGATCACGGGCAAGCCAAGCGCAACGATCGGGGCTAACATCTGTTTCATGCGCTCTTTCGTGCTCTCGGTGACATTTTCTGCGGTCAAGATCCGTCCGGTCAACACATCGCGCACCAGAGAGATCGTTTCATTGCCTTTATCCGGCTGAATGCCATCAATGGAAAGGACCAAGCCCTCGTTCTTTTTCACCTGCTCTTTCCATGCATCATCATGGCTCACCTCCGTCCCCGCACGCCACAGGGCGGGAGAGGCTTCAAACAGAAAGAGCCTTTCTCGGCGTGAGATGGTTTGTCCCAGAGGTGCCAGGTGCTCGGTCAGCATGTGATGGATGCGCATCGACGGTTTTGTGCTCTCTGAGTCGAAGCTGTCCTACCAAGATCACGATATCCAGTCCAAAGGTAAAGCCTGCTAAGGCCAACGCATCCGCTTCTGCACTGCGATAGAGGAGTGTGTGTCCTGGACAAGCAGAGAGGGGACAACGATATCCACAATGGATCACCTTGATCACTTGCTTGAGCGTGATAACCGTCCGTTGTGAAATGGTCACACATCGCTGTAATCGGCTTTGGCATTCCAAGCAATGCGTCAACTCAGGACGCATGATCCGTTTGACTACCTGAACGTATGCCTTTCTCGTTCGCATCGGCTCTCCTCCCTGCTTTTTCCACTCGGTTCAACGACTCCTTCTATTCTATCACCCCTCTATGTACGCAGGTATTGCCCCCACGGCTTATATAGTTCGTCAAGCTCTCCACCATAGGAGATCCTATCCCAATAGGCTCCAGGCAGTAGAGTTCACTCGAAGTGCAAGGATCAGGCAGCTCCTCTTCCCATACCTCACAGAGCATTTCTGTTTCAACCGGCATGTGGCTCCTCCTATCCAACAGGACGTCTTACCGGGTTGGGCAGACCGACTCGCTTGTTGTTCCTTTTGGTGGTTTTACTAACGGGGCCGGAGGGTGTGGAATGCATATGATATAGTTAAAGAGAAATGAGGAGAAGTAGGACAAAGATAGCATTTTAAATCAAACGCAAAAGAACTATAGGCACAGAGATAACTAGCTTCAAGCTTGTTGAATGATTTCATCGAAAGTTTTAGGGAGATCTCTAGTAAATTAGATTTCGAAATAAACGATACTCCAAAGGCAGTTATTGTAGCTTTGGTAAGGGAGAATTGAGTTAGAGTAAGGCAAGGTTGCGATTTACAAAAGAGAAAGCCAAGGAAAAGGTAGGGCAGAAAATGCTTCCAGTTAAACTCGCGGGCCTCGGTTGGTATCTCCCTTCTAGAAAGGTGACGAATGCAGAGCTCGAAGCGCAGTTGGGTATTCCAGCGGATTGGATCGAGCGTGCCACTGGTGTGTGTGAGCGGCGCTATGTTACCGATGAAACTGTGGTTAGTATGGGAGTGGCTGCGACATACATGGCTCTTGAAGCTGCTAAATTGAGCCTGGAAGATCTGGATATGATCATCTGGGCTTCAACATCGCCACAGCAAGCAATCCCTTGTACTGCTGCCTTGCTACAGCGCGAGCTTCGCGCGCCAGAGGGGAAGAGTGCCTGCTTTGATATCAACGCTACATGCCTGAGTTTTCTCTTTGCTCTCCAGAGCACCGCTCATCTTGTTGCTTCAGGTGCTTATAATACCGTTTTAATATGCAGCAGTGAGCTTGTCTCACGCTATTTAAATCCTCATGAACGGGGGAGTGTGGCGCTTTTTGGCGATGCAGCCGCCGCGGCAGTAATAACTCGCAGTGTGCCTGGAGAGGCGAGTGCGTTCTGGCACGCTCACTTTGAGACCTATAGTAGCGGCGCAGACCTAACCGAAATTCGTGGTGGAGGAGTGCTTCATCATCCTAATGACCCAGCGACAACTCAGGAGATGAATATGTTTCATATGAACGGCCCAGCTGTGTTCAGGCAGGCTTCTCTGCTTGCTGAGCCTTTTATGGCACACTTTGTCTCTGCTCTTGGCTGGGAGCGCTGCCAAGTAGCTGCTCTCGTCCCCCACCAGGCCAGCCGACACGGCATTGAACTACTCACGCGACGACTGGGGTTCAGCAGCACACAGGTAATCGTTAACCTACCACTCCGTGGCAATTGCGTTTCGGCTTCAATGCCGCTTGCATTAGCTGAGGCAGTTTACAGTGGACGCATCAAGCGCGGTGATCGTGTGCTTCTAGCGGGTACGGGTGCAGGCCTCACACTGGGTGCCCTGGCTATTACTTTCTGATATGTACTCCACTTTTAAAGCATTGATCGTGCCCGGCTTTCAGATAGGAGGAAGAGATGGAGGTCCTCGTTACTGGCGGAACAGGATTTCTCGGGCAACATCTCGCGCGGGCGCTACTGGCGAAGGGCCACAGCGTGCATATCCTGGGCCGTAACTTTGCAAAAGCAGGGCCGCGTGAACTCATCGCCGGGGGAGCCATCCCAATTACTGCCGACTTGCGGGATAGGGCTGCCGTCGATGCTGCATGTGCAGGTATCGAGGTCGTCTTCCATACTGGTGCCTTTTCGGCACCATGGGGCAAGCTCGTCGACTTTCACGACATCAATGTTGGCGGAACAGAGGCCGTACTCGCTGGTTGCTTAGCACACGGTGCCAGGCGCTTGATCTATGTCTCTTCGCCCAGCGTTGTCTTCGATGGTCGCGACCAGCGGCTCGTCCTAGAAGATGTGCCCTACCCACATCGCTTCACATCTACCTACTCTTTGACAAAAAAGCTCGGAGAAGACCGCGTCAATGCGGCAGCAGCGGCAGGCTTCCAAACCGTGATCCTGCGGCCCAAGGCGATTTTCGGGCCTGGCGACCAGGCGCTCCTTCCACGGTTTATAGCTGCCGCGCGTCAGAAGCGCCTGCCGCAGATCGGTGATGGCAATAACCTTGTTGATTTAACGTATGTAGAGAATGTCGTCCAGGCGCTGATGCTGGCTCTCGATGCGTCGGCTGCGATTGGCAATACATACACCATCACGAATGACGAACACGTTCCCTTGTGGGATATTGTACGCAGTGTACTGAGCAGACTCAATCTGTCAACCAAACTGCGCCGGGTACCCCTATCTGTAGCGCTGGCCGCCGCTTCACTGATGGAACTGAGGGCAGCGCTAACGGGCCAGGAACCTCTTCTGACTCGCTACACTGCCGCAATCCTGGCCCGCACCCAGACGTACGACATTAGTGCTGCAAAGCGCGATCTTGGCTACGCTCCTTGCGTCTCCATTGCCGATGGCACTGAACGCACGCTTGAAGCTCTGGAGGGGCAAACATGAGTAGGACCTCCCCGACTCTGCAATGCCACATTCTTGACACTGGCTATTGTCTTGCCTGGGAGCATCATATCCTTCAGGGTGGCCGACACAGGCGGGTCGCCTGCCATTCACTGGCAGCCCTGCTGTGTCATCCAGAGCAGGGCTGGCTTTTGTGGGACACAGGCTACGCGCCACGCATGCTTGAAGCCACCAGGCGCCTGCCATTTTTGCTTTATCGATATGCCACGCCGTTGCGCTTGAAACCCGAGCTTGCTGTGGTTGCACAATTAGCACGCTGGAAACTTGCTCCAGGCGATATACGTCGAGTACTCATCTCGCATTTTCATGCCGATCATATTGCGGGGCTGTTCGATTTCCCCGCGGCTGAATTCATCGCATCCCGTCCCGCCTATGAGGACATAGCGTTTCGCCGTGGTCTCCATGCACTCAGCCGAGCCTTTATTCCTGACTTGCTTCCTAGCGACTTTAGCGCGCGGGCCAAGTTTCTAACGTCTTTCGAAGGACCTTCACTACCAGCGTTGGGACCCACCTATGACCTGTTCGGTGATGGATCCCTCTTGCTTCTACGGCTACCCGGCCATGCTTGCGGACAATTGGGTCTACTGGCGCATACTGAGCGCGGACGCATACTCTTCGCCGCAGATGGCTGCTGGCAGCGGCGCTCAATTCGTGAATGTCGTCCTCCCTCTCGCTTAACGCACCTGTTCATAGATGATTCTCGTGCTGCGCGTAGCACCATGTGCCGCTTGCATGATTTTGCGCGAGCCTGGCCCGATGTTGTTATCGTACCTAGTCATTGTCCAGAAGCCTTTGCGCAGGAAGTCGAGGCATACCATGAAAGCAGCTAACAGACTCTTACTCGCTACTCACTTCGTGAGGGCACGTTGGCGCTGGAATCGCCTGCGAGGCGCTGCCCTGGAGCGTTACAAAGAAGAGTACCTGGAACACCTTTCTCCCCTCGGTTGGGAATATATTAATCTGAATGGTGATTTTCAGTGGAATATGAAGCCGATCCCTCCAGCAGGACAACTGCGTCCCCTGCGAACCAAGAAGACATGATCAGAAAAGGCTTAGCATAGTTATATGAGACGTTCTTTGCTTTGGACGTTCGTTAGCGTATGTTTTCCCCGAAAAAATATGGTGACGCCTATTAGAATATGATTGAGCCACACCCTCACATAGTGACTGAAGCCGCCTGCTTGTAATTTAGACCAGGCGGCAGCCAAAGTTTCCCATTGCGCTAAGTGCATCTTGCTCATTACCACTCTATTGCTTAGTTCCTTAAATCCGCCTGATATATGGACGCTGCACGAAATCGCCTAAACTGCCGCTGGTGGCCGATCTGTTTTGTTACCGTATTTAAGGAACTAAGCAGTAATAGAGTGTTCATCTCTACTCACCATGTCGGACAAAATTTGAGTGGGTGATAGGAGCGAGATCGAGAGGTTACACTTTTCGCATGAAAAACACATTATTGCCGGCAGCGCCGGCCTGACCATTCAGGACGGCATTTTGCGCCTTGTACCCATCATGCGCTATGGGCTCCAGGTCACGGGCAAGCCAAGCCCCAGAATCTGTTTCATCGGCACCGCCGGCGGCGATGATGCTACCCAGACAGCAGCGTTCTACACCGCCTGCATCGGCGAAGCTGTGACCCCGAGCCACCTGCAGCTCTTCTCCATGCCGAATTTGCCTGATGTGCGCGCACATCTGCTCGCCGTCTGGAGAGTGCACGGCCTCGACGTGATTTTGCGCGAAGCCTGGGAGCATGGCGTTGTGCTAGCGGGAGTCAGCGCCGGCTCGGTATGCTGGCATATTGGCGGCACCACCGATTCCTTTGGCGTCGAGCTGCGACCGGTCACCAACGGCCTCGGATTTCTCCCGTACTCCAATGGCGTCCACTACGATAGCGAAGAGCGCCGGCGGTCCCCTCTTCCAAAAGCTCATCGCAGAAGGCATGCTGCCGTCAGGGTATGCCACCGACGACGGAGTGGCGCTTCACTACGTCGACGACACGCTTCACAGAGTCATCGCGGAGACGAGCGGGAAATACGCCTACCACGTCGCCAGAACCGGCACTGGCGCCGAAGAGACCAGAATTGAGCCAGAGCTCCTTGGCTAGTGAAGGTGCCGCACGTTCCCATACGTCCTGAGCTCGAGCTGTACTTGACATTCCGGGTATCGTGATTATGAATGCCAGGTATCAGCTCGATTCAGCAGGTTTTTAGCGTTCTCTCTCATGCGCGCTTGCCGTAGGAGGTGCGACTAATGAGTTTGTTCGGTTGGTTTCGCCGCTCCCGAAGCGATAAGGTGACCCAGGGGGTCGACCTCGGTGAGGGCGCGCCTACCTTCCTGCTCGGCGGGCGCCAACGCGTGCGCGGTGTGCCCTATCTGCTGCCCAAAGACCTGGAAGAAGGCAATCGCCTGGACTTCCAGCACTTCATCTTGCGCTATGCCCTCCAGGGCAACTACGCTACTCCACTGCGCAGTCCCAGCAGTATCCTGGACGTAGGCACCGGCATCTAGGCCCGCGAGATGGCTCAGGTGTTCCCAGGGGCGAACATCGTTGGCCTGGATGTGGTCCCACCACCCACGCAGGAGGTGCCCATGGGCAGTACTGCCGCCTCCCTGCATCCGGCCAACTAAACGTTCGTACGCGGCAACATCCTGGAAGGCCTGCCCTTCGCCGACCGCGCCTTTGAGTTCGTCCACATGCGGCTCCTCTTTTCCGCCATTCCAGCCGACCGCTGGCCCTTCGTTGCCGGCGAGCTCGCACGGGTGACCACGTCAGGGGGCTGGGTGGAGTCGGTGGAGACTACCCCACTGGAAGGTGGCGGCCCTGCGATCGATCAGATCATCGCGTGGTTAGCCGCGGCGCTGGCCGGCCGTGGGGTGGACCTCAATTATGGGGCAAGGTAGGCGAGCTGCTCGGCGCCACGGGGCTAGTGCAGATGATGGCCTATCGGGTCCCGCTACCCATGGGGGCCCACGGCGGCCGCATTGGCCGCCTCTTAGCCATGGACTACTTTGCCGTGGTGAAAGGGCTCTCCGGCATGCTGGCAGCCCGAGGAATCGCCTCCGCTCCGCAAATAGAGCAAACGCTCGCCATGGCCCAACGAAATGTGGACTCGAGCCGGTTTCGCTGCGTTGCGCCCTTTTATGTCACCTTTGGCCAGCGCGTATAATCGCCGTGCGGTAGCTCCCTTGTTACTGCGCCAGTTTCCTCCGCAGCGCGTTCCGGTCAATCTTGTGGGTCCGCCCTGACTCAGGCAAAGGCATGACGAGGATCTCGTCGGGCAACGCCAGAGTATCGACCAAAGCGTCGGCTCGTAGCGCCAGCTCGACCCGTCGCCTGAGCTGGATGGGATTCATCTCTTTTACCGCCGGCTCAAGCACCAGGACGACGCGCTCGTCTCCGAGGTGCTCGTCCCACACTCCGATCAAGGCGCACCGCGCGACGCCGGGAATCTCCGCGATCTTGCCCTCGTAAAGCGCCGGGTAGATGTTGAAGCGGCCGCGAATAATCATGTCCTTTACGCGCCCGAGAAGGACAATTCGGCCGTCATCGTCAAGGCGTGCCAGATCTCCGGTTGCAACTTCCGTCAGCAATTCACTGCCGAGATAACGATCGCAGAGTTGGTCACCCGCAACATAAAGCTCGCCATCCTCGCCAATTCGGGCTCGCGATCCCGGCAGCGGCGCGCCGACTAGGTCTCCCTCACCCTGCCATGCCAGCTTCTCCATCATGTCCACGCTGGCAACGGGTGCCATCTCAGTGAGCCCATAGACGGATCGGACTCGCGTGCCGCCTCGGAGGAATGGGAGCAGCCGCGCGAGAAGCGGACGATCCACCGGGCCCGACCCCAGGACGATCTGGCGGAGTGAGTCGGGCAGCGATCGGCCGTGCTGCTCACAATAAGTCACCATTCGAAGGAGATCGGACGGCACAAAGAAAGCGTGCGTGGCGCGGCTGCGATGCAGCAGATTCAGCACTTCAGGAGCGCGCGCGCCTATCCTGGGAACTACGACCTGAGCGCCTGCGAGCAGGGCAGGTAGCGTGCTGTGCAGTTGGTCGGTCATGACGATTGATGTTTTATCGAGGTCAGAAATAAGGCGTGACGTGTCGAGCATGGCGGCGATGGAGCGTACACTGTGCACGACAGCCCGTGGTTCCGTGGTCGTTCCCGATGTGAAAATGATCAAGACGGGGTCGTCTGCCTGTAACTGGACGGGCGGAGAGCAGCGCGGCAATGGATGCATGAGGTGTGCGGCGTCAATCGACCGCGGTGTGCCAGGCATCCACCCTCCAATGCGCACGAACCGGCATCCGGTTAGCCTGCCCACCTGAGGCAACTCTAAGTGCCTGCTCCGTAACACCTTGCGCGCCACACGGCTGGCCGAGAGCGCATAAAGCAAACTCTCAGCCATGACAAACCTGGGTCGAACTGCCGCCATGCGAGCAGCAAATAGCTCCGCACCCATTCCGGGATCGGCGGCAACGAGGATACCGCCGGCACGAACCGTCGCAAGGATGAGGATGATAGCCTCGACCGACGGGCGGACGCTGAATACAACAGCATCGCCCTGCCGCATCCCTTCTGCCTGCAGGCGGGTTGCCGCGGCAGAGACCGCATCGCTCAGTGCGGCAAACGTGGTGTGCTGCCCGCGTGGCAAGATCATCGCGACGTCATTCGGGCGTTCGTGTGC